>NZ_JBJEGE010000011.1:0-136651 GCF_051874775.1 Candidatus Avelusimicrobium sp. | reverse complement strand
CAATGGAATTGTTCGGATGAAAAGAAACCCCGGGCGTGAGCCCGGGGAGTTTCATGGAATCAGCAGCTTAAATCTTCATAATTTCAGCTTCTTTGTTTTTAATCACCTGTTCGATTTTGGCGATATGCGCATCCGTGGCTTTCTGCACATCGGCTTCGTAGCGTTTCAAATCGTCTTCGGTAATTTCGGCCGCCTTCTGGGCTTTTTTCAGTTTTTCCAAAACGTCGCGGCGTTCGTTGCGTACGGCCACTTTAAAATCTTCGCTCATTTTGGAGATGTTTTTGGCCAACTGTTTGCGGCGGTCTTCCGTCATCGAAGGAAGCGTAATGCGGATGACTTTGCCGTCGTTTACGGGGCTTGCGCCGAGGTCGGCTTTTTGCAGGGCTTTATCAATATCGTTTAAAGAGCTGATGTCCCACGGCTGCACTTCCAAGGTTTTGGCGTCCAGTACGTTGATAACGGCCATTTGTTTGATCGGGGTGGGGGTGCCGTAATAGTCTACGCGGATATTTTCCAATAATCCCGCGCTGGCGCGGCCGGTGCGGATGGTGGCCAAGTCGCGCTCCAAGCGGGCGACGTGTTCGGCCATACAGGTTTTGGTTTTGCTCAGTAAATTGGTAATCCCTTCCATAGTTTCCTCTTTAAATGAAGTATTTTTTTAATTATAGCAATTTTCCGCGCGGGGCGGTTTGGCAAAAAATTTTTTATAGTTTCTCCGGCATCATTTGCGGACTGGGCAATTCATTTTTCGAATAGGGTATTTTTTGTAGCGGACAGTAGCCGTTAAAAATCATACATACGTCCGGCGCGAGCTTTTGCGCGGGTAGCTTGTAGAACGGTTTTCCGTCAATAAAAAGCAGTCCGTTTTGCACCATCCACGGGCCGTTGGTTTCGCCCATATCGTTGCCGTCCGGATAGTGAACGTAAGCTTTCTTGGGAAAGAAATAGTATTTATCCAGCACTTTTCCGCTTTTATCCTTTTTAGTCAGGCGGAGTGCATTTCCGCCGTCAAACTGGAGGGTGGTGCTGTTTTGTTCGTTGTCGTAATCCGTGGCGCGGGCGAGTTTTCCGTCGGCGTAATACCGTTCCGCCAGAATCATTCCGCTTGGCGTTTTTTGCGTAACGGTAACGGACGAGCCCCATTTGTTTAATTGGTAGGCGGTTTTTCCGTCTTTTGTTTGGCAAAAATAAGGCGCGCCATTTTCAAAAAACGCGCAGAATCCTTTTGCTCCGGTCCGGCAAGTAAAACTTTGCAGGTTTCCGGCGGGAAATACGGCTCCTTCGCACGGGCCTTCCGTCCACTCATCGTCTGCGTCCGGTGTGATGGGTTCCGGCATGGGGACTTCTTGCGGAATATTATCCAAGCGGCGCCGCCACATCCGGTCCAGCGTTTCTTTATACGACTGTATTTTTCTTGTCAATTCTGGTTGGGAAATTTCTCCTTTGGCAAGTTGTTGGGTAAAATAGTTCATCCCCGCCGCATACGCAGACCTGCGGGTAAAGGCGTTTTTATTGAGGCCCCAAACAGTTTTCAGGTGCGATTCATCTTGAAAAAACGGTTTCAATTCTTCCAATTCCAGACGGGTTAAGGCTTCTTCGTCCAGTTGTGCGGAGGTAGAGTCGTTTGAGGGCGGAATGTCCGCAGTGGTTTGTGTTGCGGGCTTGGCGGAGATTTGTTTTTGTTCCGTTTCCGTGATTTTTTGCGCGGGGGCCTCCGCCGGAGATTCATGTTGGCGGAGAACATTGGTAAGCAACAGGCAAAGTCCTCCCATTCCCGTAAAGAGAAGCAGGAGAAGCGTGATAAAAATGCGTTTTTTAAGTTTATCCATATATAAAAAGTGCCCGCCGTTTTGGCGGCGGGCGCAGGTTTAATAAATAACGGTGCCGACTTCTTCTCCGCACAGGGCTTTTTTGATATTGCCTTTTGTATGCAGGTTAAATACTTGTACGGGAACTTTATTTTCCAGACACAGCGCGAGGGCGGCCGTGTCCATAAACTGGAGCTGTTTGGCGATAGCGTCCGCATATGTGATTTTGTGTATGAGTTTGGCGTCCGGATTTTTGCGCGGGTCGCTGTCGTACACGCCGTCCACTTGGGTGGCTTTTAACAGTACGTCGGCGTTAATTTCCGAGGCGCGCAGCGCGGCGGCGCTGTCGGTCGTAAAGAACGGGTTGCCGGTGCCGCCCGCAAAAATAACGATGCGGCCCTTTTCCAAATGGCGTTCGGCTTTGCGGCGCACGAACGGTTCGGCCAGTTGGTAAATGTTGATAGAGGTTAGCACGCGGGTCGGTACGCCGGCATCTTCCAGCGCGGACTGCAAGGCAAGCGCGTTGATAACGGTGGCAAGCATACCCATATTATCGGAATTGACGCGGTCGATGACTCCGCCTCCGTCGCGCACGCCGCGCCAGATGTTCCCGCCGCCCAGCACGATGGTCAGTTCGCAGTTGCCGCAGCGGTAAGCGTCGGCAATTTCTTCGGCGATTTCCTTTAACGCTTGCGGGTTAATGCCGCGGTGGCCTTCGTTAATCAAGGCTTCTCCGGACAGTTTTAACAGGACTCTTTTCTTTTTCGTTTGCTGGCAGCAGGGTTCCATAAAGGTCTCCTTAAACATATATTTCAATTATTGTAGCACAAAAAATAAATAAAGCGGTGGTTTTTATCAGCGGCTTTTTAAAGCCGTCTTTAAAACGGAATATTTGGAGCTTACAGACGCAGATACTTTTTTGCATAAAAAGTATCACATAAAAAAGGACCCCGCAAACGCGGGGCCCTTTTTTAAAACTAGAAGCGTACAAAGCGTACGACTTTAAGTTCGCAACCCAGTTTTTTGGATTCTTCGGCCAAGTAATCAGCAACGGTTTTTTTGTTGTCTTTAATGGTTGGCTGTTCCAAAAGGCAGTTTTCTTTGGCGAATTTTTTCACTTTACCGGGGAGCATTTTTTCAATGGCTTCGGCGGATTTGCCTTCGTTCTGCGCTTGGGTTTTGTAGATGTCAAGTTCGCGGTCAATAACTTCCTGCGGAATGTCTTTCGCGTCTACCCAGCCGCTCTGCATACCTACGGTGTGCATCGCCAGGCCGCGGGCGATTTCTTTTACGGCATTCGTATCGGAGCAGGCGCCGGAGACGGCGAGTTCCAGAATGGAAGCTTTTTTGTTGTCAGAGTGAACATAGTAAGCCAGTACGGAGCCTTCGGCGGGCGCCCAGTTAAAAGCACCTTTCAAAGTGGTGTTTTCGCCAAATTTGGGGGCTTTTTCGGTGATTTCGGCTTTGATGTGTTCGTCGGCCGCATAGTCTACGCCGGGGTGGGCGAGCACGTAGCCGGTCAATTCTTCGGCGAGTTTGATGAAATCTTCGGTTTTGGCCACAAAGTCGGTTTCGCAGCCCAAATAGAGCATAGCCACGTTTTTACCGTCGGTTTTTACGCACACTCTGCCTTCTTTGGTTTCGCGTTCGGCGCGTTTGGCCATAGCGGCTAAACCTTTTTTGCGCAGGTAAACGATGGCTTGTTCCATATCGTTGTTACATTCGGCCAAGGCTTTTTTGCAATCAAGCATACCGGCACCGGTTTTTTCTCTTAAAACTTTAATATCGTTTAAGGACATTTGTTTCTCCTGATATAGGTAAATCTGGGGGGAAGTTCCCACGGGGGGGAACTTCCCAGCGAAGCAAAGTTATTTGGCTTCTTCCGCGGCTTTTTCTTCCGTATCGGCTTTGGCTTCAGTTTTGGCTTTTACGGTTTTTTTGGTTTTGGCTGCGGGTTTTTTAGCGGCGGCTTTTTTCTTAGCGGCCGGTTTTTTTTCTTCAGCGGGGGCTTCTTCTTTAGCTTTTTCGGCCACCGTTTCTATGGTTTTGGCTTCTACAGCTTCGTCGGCTTTTACTGCTTCTTCCGCGACTGCTTCTTCTACGGCCGTTTCTTCCGTGGCTACTTCTTCCGCAACCGTTTCTTCCGTGGCGGCAGGTTCGGCGTTTTCAGCGGCGAGCATCGCAGATTCAAACGCTTGCGCCATTACCGGATTGTCGGCGGTTTGGGTTTCGGCGGTTTTGACGGCTTCTGTTTCGGCTTTACCCTCCAAAATGGAATCGGCAATTGCACTGCAGAAAAGCTTAATGGAGCGGGCGGCGTCGTCATTACCAGGGACCGGCACGCTGATCATATCAGGGTCGGCATTAGTGTCGCAGACGGCCACTACCGGAATACCCAAAGCATAAGATTCGCGCACGGCACCGGCGGTATCCACCGGATCGATAACAAATACCACATCGGGCAATACTTTCATATCGCGGATTCCGCCCAACAATTTTTGCAAGCGGGCGAGTTCTTTGGACAAGCGGCTGGCTTCTTTTTTAGAGATGGCTTTAAACACACCGGAAGCTTCCCATTTTTCCAATTCATTCATCCGTTCTACGGATTTTTTAACAGTTTGGAAATTGGTCAGCGTACCGCCGAGCCATTTTTCGTGGATGCAGTAAGCACCGCAGCGGGCGGCTTCGGTTTGGATAGCTTCTTGGGCTTGTTTTTTGGTGCCGACGAACAAAAATTTGGAACCTTTTTTGCTTTCTTCTTTAATAAAAGCGCAGGCTTTTTTTAGTTCTTTGGCGGTTTTTTGTAAGTCTAAGATATGGACGCCGTTTCTTTCTCCGAAGATAAAGCGGCCCATTTTAGGATTCCAGCGGGAAGTTTGGTGGCCGAAATGAACGCCGGCTTCCAGCATGGCTTTCATAGATACGTTGCTCATTATATTCTCCTGTGGCCTGCGCCTAAATTAAGGGATTTCCCTTGGTGGTGCCGGCCGTTGGTGTCGTCGGGACAGGCTTTGATTTACAAACTTTTTCGCTCTCCCGCTCAAGTTACACCTTATATATTATAGCATAAAAAAACCGCGCTTTTTTAAGCGCGGTTTAGTAAAGGACTGAAACTTAGAAGCGTCCGTTTACGATTACCATTACGGGGAACCAACCGTTTTTGGCGATGTTGACCAAACCGATTTGAAGACCGTTAATGTTTTTGACGTTGTTGACAAACCCGAGCTGCAGGCCGTGCAGTTCGTCGGCTTGGTTGTACAAACCGAATTGAACGCCTTTTAAGCAGCCGTCGCCAAAGTTTACATACCCGAGCTGCGCGCCGGTAAAGCGGTTGGCGCGGGTGACGAGGGCGGACTGAACGCCGGTTACCTTGTCGGATTTGGCGTAAACGAGGTCCAGCTGCACACCGGCAACGGAGGCGGCGTCGGAACCGATACCGAAATCAATACCGGTGATTTCCTGCGTGTTGGCCGGAACGGCGAGGGCCAATCTTTTTCCCCACAGAGAGAGTTTTAAAACGCCGGTCTCTCCCGCAAAAGCGGGGACGGCGCATACAGCTAAGGCTAATAATACTGCCAGTTTTTTCATATTTTGGTTATCTCCTTATAATATCCCGTTTAAATGGGAAAACGTGTTAGAATCGTCCATTGACGAAAATCATTGCGGGAAACCAGCCGTTTTCGGCGATATTTAAAATCCCCACTTGCAAACCGTCGATGGTTTTGGCGTAGTTTACAAAACCCAGCTGCAACCCTTTTACGTATTCGGCCTGGTTGAAGAACCCAAACTGCAGTCCCGTCAGTTCCTGGCGGTTCATGTTAACAAGGCCCAGCTGCGCGCCCTGCATCATTTCGGATTTGGTGAGCATTGCCAGCTGCGCACCGCGCACTTCGTTGGCCATGCTGATTACCCACGCCATGCTTACGCCGTTCAGTTCATACTGGGTTTGCGCAAACAATAAATCGAGCTGTACGCCGGTGACGGTGGCGGACGTAGATCCGATACCAAAATCAATACCCGTGATGTCTTGCGTGTTGGCTGGCGTGGCGATAGCCGTTTTGTCCCATAAAGAGAGTTTCAACACTCCCGTGTCGGCCGCGGCGGGAAAAGTAGCGCAGAGCAGCAACGCTAAAACCGCTAATTTTTTCATAAACCATTCCTCCTGTTTATATAATCCCCATATATTGTAGCAGTTTTAAAAGCCCGCAAAGTGGTAAAATATTGGTAAGTGAGATTATGAAAATAAATTTAGTTTCCTTTAATCCCCTGGCCGCTGATGCCGCGGGGAACGCCCGTAAAGCGGTGGAAATCTTACGCGCTCCCGCGCCTGAGGCAGATTTGTTCGTATTCCCCGAGGCCGCTTTGTGCGGGTGCCCGTTGTTTGATCTGTTTGATGACAAACGTCTTTGCGCACAAAATGTTGCCGCATTAAAAGAAATTGCTAAAGAAACAAAAAACGCTGCCTGTGTGTTGGGGTATGCGGATTGTCAGTCCGGCCAAAGCGTTACTGCCGCGGCGTTTATATATAAAGGGAGGATTACAAAAATTTTTGATACTGAAACGGTTTCGTTTAACGGTAAAAAATTGCAGATTTCATTAGAGGACCCGCAAAATACGACGGCCGATCCGGACGCGGATGCGGTCATTTTTCTGTTGGCGCGTCCTTATCAAAAAGGAAATATTGCACCGCGTTTGGAAGCGCTTAAAAAATTTGCCAAGAAAAATATCGTTCCCGCTTTACTGTGTAACTTGCTGGGCGGCGGCGATGGAATGATTTTTGACGGGCTTTGTGCAATGGCCGGTAAAAAAGGTGTCTTATTGTTTTGTTCAGACCTCTTTTGCGAGAAAGTTCATCGGGTGAATTTGGGGGAGAAATACTCGCCCGTTTCTTATCAAACGCCTGTTTTGCAGGAATTGTTGGATGCGCTTACCTTTGGTCTGCGCGATTATGTGCATAAAAGCGGAACTGACAAAGTGGTATTCGGCGTCAGCGGCGGAATCGATTCGGCGTTTACGGCTGCGCTGGCCGCGCGGGCGCTTGGCGGAGAAAGCGTGTACTGCGTGTCGCTTCCTTCGTATGCTACGAGTGCTTTAAGTAAAACATTAGCTGGACGTCTGGCTGTTAAGCTGGGGGTCAATTTGGAAGAAGTAGGCGTTCGGCCGGTATTGGACTCCGTTAAAGAAGCGTTATCCCATATTGTGTCTCATCCCAAAGACGCCACTGCGCAGGAACTGCAGTCCCGTCTTCGTACGGTTATTTTAGCTGCCTTGGCGGGGGAATATAACGCAGCACTGATTTCGACAGACGACAAGAGTGAGAACGCTGTTGGTTCCGTGGTGCTGTACGGCGACGCGGGGGGATGTTTGCAGCCGCTGGGTGATTTGTATAAAACGGAAATTTATGAGCTTGCCGAATACTTAAATAAAGACGGTGAGCTGATACCGCGCGGCATTATCGAACGCGCACCAACGTCGGAACTCTCTCCCAACCAAAAAGACGAGGATTTTCTGCCGCCGTATACGGTGTTAGATAAAATTTTGCGGGGGTATCTGGAGGACGGCTTGACAGCGGAGGAAATCGTTAAAAAATTCCGTGTTAAAAAAGAGACGGTCCTTGATGTATTAACTCGCGTCAACCGCGCCGATTTAAAACGCCGTCAAACCGCGCCTTGCCTGCAGGTATCGCCCAATTCGTGTGTTTCGATGCTAAGGCCTGTAATTAAGAAAATTAACTTGTAAAATATCGGACAGGGAAATCGGATTGCACTGTGTTTTTGTGTCTTCTGCGGGGCGGTCTGCAAAGTGCAGACAATCGACAGGGCCATTTTGTTTCAAGCGGAGCCTGTTATAATCCGCGCGTTTTTTGCTAAAATATACGTATGAGCGAAAATTCTATTTACCGCGATTATGACGTTCCGCAAGATTTGGCATTTAAAACTGCCGATATTGTCCGAATGGGCGGGTTGGATTGTTCTTCCCAAATCAGTCCGAAATACCTGAAAGATATTTTTACCGCGCCCAACAAAATCGTTAAAGCGGCGGTAACGCTTTCTTTCTCCGTGGCGAGCAAAGAAATTTTGCTCCGTGGGTCCGTCAGCGGTGAACGCGAGGTGCAGTGTGCCCGTTGTTTAAAAACGGCCAAGCAGCCTTTTGCCGAAGAATTTTTGGAAACATATAGCAATAAATTAGAAATAATTGATATAATGTATCTTGTACGGCAAACGCTGGCGTTGACCGAAGAAATCCGTTTTCTTTGTTCGCCCGATTGCAAGGGTTTATGTCCCAAATGCGGGCAGGATTTAAATGTTGCCCTGTGCGATTGCAAGCCGGACAATTTGTCGCCTTTCGCCGAGCTGAAAGGAAAATTTAAGTAATCATTCCGGTTTTTGCCGGAACAAACAGGAGTATTTCAAATGCCGAATCCGAAGAAAAAACACACTCGTTCCCGTCGGGATATGAGAAGATCCCACAATTCTGGGGTGGAGGTTCCGCAGCTCGTGGCCTGCCCGAACTGCAAATCTCCCAGACTGCCTCACAACGTCTGCCCGACCTGCGGTTTCTATAAAGACAGAGTGGTTGTAGCCCAAAAAGCCAAAACCGAAGAACCCAAAACCAAATAACATCTGTTATGAAAATAGCCTTGGACGCCTTAGGCGGAGATTTCGGCGCAAAACCCAACGTGTTGGGGGCTTTGAAAGCCGTCAAGAACTTAGACTTAGAGGTCATCTTGGTGGGGAACGAAGTCGTCTTGCGCCGCGAGTTAAGCGAGTTGGGATACGCGAATGTACCGGAAAAAATTTCTATCGTTCACGCTCCCGACACCATTGATATGGGTGCGGAACCCGCGAAAGAATGCCGTAACAAAAAGGGCGCCAGCATTGTGGTATGCGCGAACCTGGTCCGTAAGGGCCAGGCGGACGCGTTTGTATCTGCCGGACATTCCGGCGCAGCTATGGTGGCGGCTTTGTTTGGTATGGGGCGCATTAAAGGCGTTCAACGTCCGGCTATCGCCACACCTATGCCCACTTATCAAGGCGTCAGTCTGCTCTTAGACGGCGGCGCCAATGCCGACTGTAAACCTATTCACCTTTTGCAATTTGCGGTAATGGGTTCGGCGTATATGCAAAAAGTGTTTGACATTCCGGCTCCGTCTGTGGGCGTTTTGTCTATCGGCGAAGAGGAAACGAAAGGTAATTTTCTCGTCAAACATACCATTCCGCATATGCGCGATATTGGCGTAAATTTTAAAGGTACTGTGGAAGGGCGCGATGTAAATACCGGCGAAACGGATGTTATCGTTTGTGACGGATTCGTCGGCAACATTGTGCTGAAAATGGCCGAAGGCCTCGCCAAAACGATGATTAATATGATTAAACGCGAGGTTAAAAAACGACCGCTTGCCCTTTTAGGCGCAATTTTATCCAAAGGTGCATTTAAAGCAGTAAAAGACCATACCAATCCCGACTGCTACGGCGGTGCGCCGCTGGTGGGGGTAAACGGGGTGGCCATTATCGCGCACGGCAAATCAAACGATTTTGCTATTTACAACGCTATTAAAACGGCAGCGCGGTTGGTGGAAAAAGATTTTATCGGTGACGTGGCCGCCAAAATGGCCGCCCTAAAGCCAACCTTTGACCTGATTGAGCAGGAAATACATCAGGAGGATTTATAATGGATTTCAAAGGTAAAAATGTAATGATTACCGGCGCCACGCGCGGAATTGGCCTTGCCTTGGCTGAAGCGTTTGCTGTTGCCGGAGCTAACTTGGCCGTATGCGGTACTAATGAAGAAGCGTTAAAATCCGCCGCCGAAAAATTGGCGGGTTTCGGTGTGAATGTGTATACGCAAAAAGTTAATGTTTCCCGTGCGGAAGATTGCGACGCGTTTGTCGCCGGCGCGGTTAAAGAATTAGGCTCTTTGGATGTTCTTGTCAATAATGCGGGTATTACCAAAGACAACTTGACCGTCCGTATGAGCGAGCAGGACTGGGACGACGTTATTGCCGTCAATTTGAAAGGTACTTTTTTGATGTCTAAAGCTGCTTTAAAAGTAATGTTTAAAAAAAGAAGCGGCAACATTGTCAATATTTCTTCTGTTGTGGGGGAAATGGGTAACGCCGGTCAGGCCAATTATGTTGCCAGCAAGGCGGGGATTATCGGGTTGACGAAAACGCTTGCTAAAGAATTTGGCTCGCGTAACGTGCGCGTAAATGCGGTAGCTCCCGGTTTTGTGCAAACGGCGATGACGGATGCTTTGCCTCAAGACGTAAAAGAGAAGGCGTTGGAAAATGTGCCGCTTAAAAGATTTGCTACAACGCAGGATATCGCCAAGGCAGTTATGTTCTTGGCCAGCGAAGACGCCTCGTATATTACGGGGCACGTTCTCGCCGTCAACGGCGGGCTTTATATATAGATTTACTTAATGTAAACAAGGGTAAGCCCTTTTAAATTACGGAGGACTAAAATGTCTGTAGAAAACGTGCAAGAAAGAGTTAAAAATATTATGGTGGAACAGTTGGGTGTAGAAGCTGATCAGGTAAAACCTGAGGCCCAGTTTGTCAACGATTTGGGCGCTGATTCCTTGGATACGGTGGAACTTATTATGGCTTTGGAAGAAGAGTTTGGCATTGAAATTCCGGATGAAAAAGCTGAAAAAATCAAAACTGTTGGTGAAGCCATCGAATACATTGAACAGAACGCCAAGAAATAAAAGTGTACACGGATATTGAAGATATCATTGGGTACCGCTTTGGAAACAAAGACATTTTAAAGGAAGCACTCACTCACAAGTCCTACGCCGGAGAACACAGAAGCTCCAAACACAATGAGCGTCTGGAATTTTTGGGGGACAGCATATTAGGTGCTATTGTTGCGGATTACATCTACAACAAATGCCCTCACGTGGAAGAGGGAGTGCTTTCTAAAATAAAATCGAACTTGGTTTCACGGCGGAATCTGTATTTGTGGGGAAAACAGCTGGACTTGGGCAAATATATGAGCTTAGGTCACGGCGAGCTGGCTACTGGCGGAAGGGAGCGCGACAGTATTATTTCCAACGCAGTGGAAGCCGTGATTGGTGCCGTTTATTTAGACGGCGGCTATCCTGCAGCCGAATCCGTTATTTTGCCTTGGGTTAAAACGCAGGCGCTCACACAGGATGTGCGGGATTTTAAGAGCCTTTTGCAAGAACATCTGCAAAAACGCGGTCACGAAACTCCCGTCTACGAGGTAGTTCAAACCGTCGGTCCCGAACACGATAAAACATTTACAGTGCGCGTCAGCCTGATGGGTAAAGAGCTGGGCAGCGGTAAAGGCCATAACAAAAAAATGGCCGAACAGGCTGCCGCCCAAAACGCTTTTGAGCGTATGAAAAAGTAGTTTAGCGGGAGAAGAATATGTTTTCGTCAAAGAAACCCACTACCGGAAAAACAAATTTTCAACCGGAGAAAAAAGTTCCGGTTAAGGCTGTTTCCGCTTTGACGAAAAATCCGTTTATTGTATTGGGTGTGGTCGCTGCGGTTCCGGTGCTGATTATGCTGGCATTCACGTTTAAGAGCGGTTATTCTCCGTCCGGCCGGAAAGGAACAACGGAGAAAATCGTTGTCGTAAGGACTCCTATCGAAATTGCCGATGCTGCTACCGAAGCTTTGCAAAAGCGCGATACGGAAGGTTTTTTGGATATTTTAAATAATGAAGTCGGTTCCAACATCAATATGGTAAACAGCAAAGGCGATACGCTGCTGTTGGCCGCTGCCACCTTTGGCAATCTGGAAGCTGTACAACAGCTTATTTTGTCGGGCGCAGATGTAAATAAGAAGAACGCTTTTACCAAAGATACTGCTCTTTTGCGCAGTTTGTACGGAGATAATTCGGAAATTACCCACCTGCTCGTTTATTCCGGTGCGGATATTAATGCCAAAAATAACTATAATCATTCCCCGATGTTTTTGGCGCTTGAAAAGGGAAAGGGGGAATTTATTGATTTATTTTTAACAAGCGGCGTAACCGAAGGTCTCAGTACGGACTATCTGTTCCGCGCTTGCGCCAAAAAAAATCCTGTGGGCGTACTGGCTATGCTTAAAGGCGGGATTGATCCGAACGTAAAAAATGCCAAAGGCAATACGCCGCTGATTATTTCAGCCTCTTTGGGAGATTTAAACAGCGTGCGTTCGTTACTTGCATACCGTGCGGACGTCAATGCTGTGAATAACGACGGAAATACGCCGCTGATTTATGCTGCGCGTTATAACCATCCCGAAGTGCTGCGTGAACTGTTAAAACCCCAAACTTTACAGGCTCCTATAGATGTTAACGCCCAAAATAAATTGGGGCAAACAGCTTTGTATTGGGCTGCTTCCAAAGGATATGATAAAGTGGTGCGCCGCTTGCTGGCCGCGGGGGCCGATTCCACGCTGCCCGCCAACAACGGGCAACTGCCTTATACTGTGGCGCAGAAAAATAACCGTACCAAGGTTTTGCCACTCTTTGAGCAGAGTCTAGCAGAAATTAAAAACGCTGTAATTGAAGAAGATAATGCCGCCTTGATTGCGCAGGCCAAAGCCGAAGGACGCGATATATCTTCCCTGACGGAAGCTCCGGTGGAAGATGTAACGGATGCAGACATTTTTAAAGCCGCCGAAAAAGGCGATGTGGATCTGGCGCGGCGCGTAGTGGAGGCCAACAAAGCCGTATTGTGGGATAAAAATGCGTCGGGCGATTCTCCGCTTCTGGTGGCGGTGGAAAACGGACATACCGAAATTGTAGATTTCTTGTTTAGTAACGGGGCGCGTTTATTTGAAGCCTCTGCCAAAGGCAATGTGTTCCATATAGCCGTTAAAACGCAAAATTTAGATATGCTGAAACATTTAGTTCAACTCTCCCGTCAAGACGGCCGCTTGGCGATGATGCTTGAATATAAAACGGTCCCGCCTAAAGAATCTCAGATTGCAGGAACGCTTTCTCCGCTTGGTTTTGCCGCGTTGAATTGCAATAAAGAAATATACGATTATTTAATTTCCGTTGGTGCCCGTCCGGGCGTCCGCCGGACGACGCCTAACCTGCTTGGTTTTGTATCTCCTGCAGAATTAATGGAGAAATGTAAAGCCAAACCGGCGGCGGCTAAAACGCTGAAAGCGCCTGCCCAGTCGACCACCCAAAAAAAGGCTGCCAAAAAAACAACGGCAAAAAAACGCTGATTTAGTACAATCACAAAGTGTTTTCTTATACAAAGACGGCATTTAAATGTCATTTCCGAGTGTTTTTGTAGGGGATCTGCTTATAGGATACTAATTGTATGAAAAAGTTTTTATTGTGGGGAGGCAGCATCCTATTGGTTTCAGTTGTTAATACCCAAGAGCAGGTATCGGATTAGGAAAATATCCGCCGGCCGGACCATATGAGGTCCGTCAGAAATACTGTGGAATTTTGCCTTATATCATTTTTTAGGGAAAACGCTCCGTTCCCCTTTATCCGTAGCCTTCTTTTGATACTCCTTTTGACAAAATCCTGTTGACGGAAAATACTTTTTCAGTCGTACGCCGGTCGCAAGAAATTGCGTATTACTTCGCCTGCTAAAGACTGGGTTTATAAAGGGCCTTTTGCTCTGGATAATCAGCATACAACGACACACGAACGGGGTCTCTTTTTGGGTTTTGGGTATATTGATAATTCAATAATGGCAAATGGCAATAAGAGTCCAAAATATTGCAACGCCGCTGAAGGAGGACGGCCTTCGTTCGCCCACCTTAGTTTGTTATCATTATAATCATCAAGCCGGAAAGGAAGTCTGCATTCCGCAAGAAAAAACGCTAAACCAGCAAAAACAAAGATAGCCTTAAAAGAGACCTCATCTGTTTTTTAGCAAGTAATCCGCAAACGAACAACGCCTGTTGCCTCTTTACGGCTAGATATTTCCCAATCATATTCCTTGCTAATACCTAACCACCACAATGCAACAAGCCCCCTGCTCCGTGAAGAACAGGGGGACCAACGTTGGTTGGGGGGTAAATGTTTCTGCTTGTCCCCCACGGTCCATTCGGCGGCTTTGCCTGCAATGCGCCGTAAATATACTGGGGACTTCCCCAGCGTTATTATCAGTATGTCTTTTAAGTGACTGCCTATCAAGTCGAAAAAATGATTAGTTTTATATAAAAAAGTTGCTCCTTCCAGAGCAACTTTTTAATGCTATTTCTGAAATTTCCTCCTGCATAAGCAGGGGCAATTTCATAAATGCGCAAATGTTTATTCGTTGCCGAAGATGGTGTTCAGCTGACGGTTAACGCGGTAGAATGTGGCGCATTTGGGCATATCTTTCAGCCGTTTGGCGCCGATATACGTCATACAGCTGCGGATACCGCCTAAAATGGCAAGCAGCGTCGCCTCCACAGGGCCGCGGAAAGGAATTTCCACTACTTTGCCTTCGCTTGCGCGGTATTTTTTCATTCCGCCGTAGTGTTTGTCCTGTGCGTATTCGGAACTCATACCGTAGAATTTTTTATATTGTTTTTCCACAATGCGCATTGCGCAGGTTTTGTCATCGAGCATATTGACTTCGCCCGTTTGAAACGATTTGGTACACAGTTCGCCGCCGCTTTCGGCGTGTCCGGCCAAAAGGCCGCCCAGCATTACAAAATCGGCGCCCGCGCAGAAGCTTTTGCACACGTCCCCGGGAACGGTACAACCGCCGTCAGCACATACCATACCGCCTACGCCGTGGGCCGCATCGGCACATTCAATAACGGTGGAGAACTGCGGTCTGCCTACGCCGGTCAGCTTGCGGGTGGTGCAGACGGACCCTGGCCCAATTCCCACTTTTATGATATCCGCTCCGCTTAAAATCAAATCTTCGCACATATCGCCGGTGACTACGTTGCCCGCCATAATTAATGCGTTGGGCCATTCTTGACGCACTTTACGGATATAGTTAATCAGATATGGAGAATAACCGTTTGCCACGTCCACACAGATATTTTGGATAAGTCCGCTTTGCATAACGGTTTTGAGTTTTTCAAAATCGGAATCCGACACGCCGGAACTGACAAACAACAGCTCGTTGTTACCGAAATCTTGAAGATTTTGGCGTAAAAAAGAGAGGAGTTCTTCTGCTGAATAATGTTTATGCAGTGCACTCATCAAATGTTGTTTTTGCATTTCGCGCGCAATTTCAAAAGTACCGGTAGTGGCCATATTAGCAGCTACAATACCTGTGGCTTTCAGGGGGCGGGAGCACCATTTGAAAGTGTATTCGCGCAATACTTCCACTTCGGAGCGGGAAGCCAAGGCGGAGCGTTTTGGTCGCAGCAGCACGTCGCAGTAATCTAGTTGGATATCGTCGTGAATTCTCATAGCAGTTTTCTCCTAAAATATCTTTTGGCGGGAGGATCTGTCCAAACCGGAATATATCATACAAAATTTACCGCAATTGTGCGAAAAATGATTGGCAGCAGAGGTATTTTTAGCTATAATGACTATTGTAAAAACAGTAAAAATTCCTTATACTGTACTAAAGCGGAGGAAATATTATGAAGCAAGGTTTTACGTTGATTGAACTATTGGCGGTAGTGCTGATTATGGCCGTGTTGACTTCTGTCGCAATGCCGCAGTACCGCAAGAGCGTGGAGCGTGCACGCGCGGCGGAAGCGCTTCAAATGTTGCCCGTTATTTATGATGCAAGGGACCGTTTAATGACGGAAAATAACTATTCGCTGTCTTCTTATGCGGATAGAAATAATATGTCTTTTTCCAAGCTGGATGTGTCTTTTAAAGGCAAACGTTCCGATGATCATACATGGACGACGGAAAATTATGAGTATAAATTGTTTGCTGCTTCGGGGAACAGCAAGGTTTCCGCTAAGCTGCGTAAAGGCAAATATTCCGGAACGCTGTTTGAATATGATGGAAAATCTAAAGTTTCTTGTACTTCTTCTATTGAAGGCGCGTGTGCCTTGCTTGGAATGGAGGCTGATTCCGCCGATGAGTGTGGAGCTTGTGGGTCGGAATGTGGAGCTGGTGGGTCGGAATGCGGGGCGTAGTTATGCGTATGAAAAAAGGGTTTACATTAATTGAACTTTTGACGGTGGTGTTGCTCATCGCTATTTTAACGGCGGTAGGTTTGCCACAGTATCGCCGCGTGGTGCAAAAATCGCGCGTGGCGGAAGCGGAAGCAATGCTTCGCGTAATTTATGATTCCAGCGAACGCTTGGCTAGTGAATTTGGTTACCGTTCATATGATAAATTGCTCGCGGCCAAAGGGAGTGCGATAGTTGGATTCAAGCGGTTAGATATGTTTGACAGCGGAAATCTTCCTGCTGGCTGTACAATATCCAACACGATATTGAGCTGCACCTATTTTACATATAGAATTTCCGTTAACGGATATGTAGCGGCCAAGACGAAAGTAAAGCCGTTAAATACGTATATTTTGCTGAACCGCAGCACTATGGACCTTGTCTGTCAGGGTACGGAAGATAATTGCGATATTTTAGGGCTGGATATGGTGTCCGCCGGCGTTTCATTTTAACGGAGGGTTATGAATAACACAGGCTTTACGCTGGTTGAAATTTTGGTGGCGGTAATGATTGTAGCCATTTTGGTAACGATGGCCGCCCCGATGTATGATAAAGCGATTGAAAAATCCCGCTTGGCCGAGGCGCGTACAACCGCCAAAAAACTGTTTGATTCTAAAATGCGTTTAATGGACGCTATGGATATGAACACTTACAATTCCTCCAAGTTTGGGTTTGAAAATTTGGATTTTGCACTGCCGTGTGAGGAGGACCGTCCGGCCTCGGGGCATTTAATAAAATGCAGTACCAAAGACTTTACGTTTTCCATTAACCCCACCGGCGCAGTAAACGGCATTTGCGCGGCCCGTCGCGGCAGCGGGGACGGGGCCAAGACAAACTTTTTGTATTTGGGTGGAGAGGTTACGTCTGATGGAGCGTCTTCGTTCTCCTGTAATAACGGCGCAAGCGGAGATTGTGAACTTTTTGGTATGAGTTCAACAGGGAGTACTGCTTGGTGTACTCCTAAATAGGGTGTGTAGGAGCGTTTATGAAAAAATTATTAACGATATGTTTAACTTTGGCGCCGTGCGCTTTAATGGCGGCGACCAATAAAATCAGTATGGTTACCTACTTTCCCGTACCGTATGTGGCCTATTCACATGTGAATGCGGACCAAATTGACGTAGGTTTAACAACGAGTGGGTGTTCAATGAAGCTGGGGTGTTCGGAAAGCCCGCAGCCTCCGCTTAAAACTTCTGCGGTAAAAGTACAGTCGGGAAAATTGGAGTTAAACGGCGGACTCGGTATATTGGGAAACAGTATTACATTAGGTTCCGGTAATACGGGAACGGGTCATTTATCGTTTAGCAACGTGCGGATAGCTACAGGAAATATGGAAAGCGTAAACGCGGACAAAATGGCAGTAGATACGCTAAACTTATTTGGCCAACTTTTTCCGAGCTGTAAAGAGGCCAACAGTGCGAGCAATGGGCAGATGAGTTGGCAAAGCTTAACGCTGCAGGGGGCAAGCAATCAAGAGCTGTATTTGGTGTGTGGCGGAGATACTCCCGCGACGTGCGGTACGCCTACGAATAAAGGACAGGAAACGTATGAGGTCAAGTGTGAATTAGAGGGCGATATGTCGTCAGGCAAAAAAGTTTATAAGTGGAATCCTGACCCCGCCGTTTGTGATTATGAGCTGGTCTCAAATACGTGTTCCAACTTAAAACAATGTTTAACAAAAGTAATGTACTGCGCGGGCCACGATGATGCCACGGGAGCTGACGGTACTATAGAGTCTTGTTGTAATCCTGGGGCGGATTTAATAGGAGGAGTTTGTACTGATAGCTTGAACAACTCGTGTACCGATTATAAATTAAAGGGAACTGGGTTTAATTTTTGGTATCATAGCCTTCCTTACTCTGTTTCTAGCAATTATGGCTCAATTAGCGAGACGGGATGTGAGCCAGGGACTCCCTGTAATACTTGTACGCTGGGTAAAAGATATATTCAGTCTCCATACAATGTTCCCGGACAGTGTTGCTATGGCGGTTCGGAAGGGGGAGCCGGTAAACATACTTTGTATTTGGTCCAGTATGCCGTGTGTGGTATGATGGCGGACTGTTCCTCTGGAACGGTTAGTGCGTGCAGCAACTGGAAACATACGGAGGATAACGGCAGTAATATTCATCCGTTTTTACCCGGTGAAAAGGAATTTGAATAACCAAGAAAGAATTAAAAACTCCCTCCGTTTAATAAACACCGGAGGGAGTTTTTTGTGGATAATAAAACCCCCTCCGAAATTGTTTCGAGGAGGGGGTATTCCTTTCATAATTTTTTATCAGTGTTTTTAATGCGCTTTTTTGAGGGTTAAAATGCCGTCCTCAAAAAACCATTCTTCAATCAGTTCGCCCGTGTCGTTGAATTTTTTGGTTACGCCGTTGGGCTTGCCGTCTTTGTGGGGGGAGATAAGCGCAATCGTTCCGTTGGGGTGGTAGACGATTTTATCACCCACGATTTTATCATTCTTGTACGTGCATTCGGAGCGCAAATCCCCGTCGGGCGTATACACTTTGCATACGCCGTTTAAGTAACCTTTGTGGAATTCGGCCGTTTCCATTACTTTTCCGTCGGGATAGTATTTTACTTGTTTGCCGTCTTGCATATCGTCTACATAGGAAAACTCTTTATATAGTCTGCCCGTTGGTTGGAATACGCGGGCTTTACCTTGTAAAAGACCGTTTACATAAAACTTTTCAATACTGACTTTCCCGTTGTCAAAATAAATTTTACATATACCGTTGCGCTGGCCGTTTTTAAATTCGCATTCAAAATATGTTTTGCCATTTTCAAAAAATTCTTTCACAATGCCGTCAGGCATATGACCGGAATGTTTTTCGATATCCAAATTTCTGTCCAATATTTCGTTATACACTTCTTTTCCGTCTATATAATACGTGCGTACAAATCCCACGTGAAGGGGGTCGTTCAAGCTGGTTGTTTTTCTGACGATTTCTGCCATACGTTAGTTCTCCTTGGACAATGCTGCCGCCGCGGTAAAACCGCTGGCACAGGCAAAATGTAAATTAAATCCGCCGCTTTTTCCGTCTACGTCAAGTAATTCACCCGTAATGTAGAGGTTCGGACATTTAAGGGACTCAAATGTATTATAGTTTATTTCTGTCGTTTTTACACCTCCCGTTGCAACCATCGCTTCGTTCCACGGACGCAGGGCCGTTGCAGTTACCGGCCATCGGCAGGGAATGCGACACATCTGATTAAGTGTATTGGGCGTCTGGCTGCCTACGGGTATGGTTTTGCGCAGTCCGATAAAATCAATTAATAAATTGGCTAGATTTTCGTGTAAAATTCCGGCGAAAAAATCTTTCGGCTTGCGGTTAGTGTATCTTTCCGCGCGCGCTTTTAGAAAAGCCGTTCCGTCCGCAAGCTGCGGGAAAAAATTAATCTCCATCGCTACGTTTCCGTGTTTCAGAGTATGTGATACGGTGGAGCTGACGTTTAATGCTGCCGGCCCGTTAATGCCGTAGTTAGTAAATAGAATTTCTCCTTCCGCACAGTCTAATACGCGGTTGTTTTCCAATACGGTTAAGCGTACTTGGCTGCGTATGCCCGTCAAACGGGAGAAAGCGGTTTCTTTTAAACAAATTCCGCTTAACGCCGGCCGCGGCGTATTGACGGAATGTCCCAGCATTTTAGCCAGTTCATATCCCCTCTGCGTTCCGCCCGCCTGCGGGTATGCGCACGAGCCGCACGCGAGTACCAGTTTGCGGGCCGCAAAGCGTTCTCCGTTTGCGACGGTTACCGTAAACAGTTCTCCTTTTTTAACGCGTATAGCTTCTGTGCTTGTCAGAATTTGTGCACCGGCTTCCCACACCGCCAGCTTTAGCGTTTCGGCCACAGCGGTGGACTTACCCGTAGCGGGGAAAACGCGTCCAAGTCCTTCTTCTACAAGCAGCAGGCCTAAGTCTGTAAAATAAGCGTATGCTGTTTGATACGAAAAATTTTCTAGAGCGCTGTGTAGCAGTTCCGTGTTGCCATAATAATACGCTGGAGATACGCGCGAGTTAGTTAAGTTGCAACGACCGTTGCCGCTGACGAGAATTTTGCGCGCAGCAGAGGCTTCTTTTTCCAGCACAAGCGTTTTTTGTCCGCGCCGCGCGCATTCCCGCGCGCACACAAGGCCGCTTGCACCAGCACCGATAATGATAACATCATAAATAATGGAATTCATTTTTTACAGTTTAGCATAAACAAGGGCGGAAAAACATTTTTTTCTACTTGACACTTTTCCATATAAGAATATACTATTAAAAGAGATAATTTCGGGAGGTATTATGAAATCTTTAACACTTTTGTCCGTGTTATTCGTTTCCTGTGTTGTTTTTGCGCAGACTTATCGTTCCGGCGGTACGCGCCGTGCCAATTTTAGCGGTCAGCAAACGCAACAGCAAAACGGGATAGAAAATTCTGCCGTGCCCGGGGCCAATTCATCTGTCAAAACCCGTACTTTTACTAACTATTCTGCAAAACATACGTGGAGTAAAGGTGTGCAAACCCAAGGCGTGCAAACCGCTACGGCCGGAACAGCCGTGCAAGAAAATGCAAATGAAGTACCGGCAGCTGTGATTAGTGCTGAAAAAAAGACACCCCAACTGATTCAAAAAGCCTCTGCATCTGCTGCTGCGGATAACGCTAAAGCGGCGCCGTCCGCGCCGGCCCAACAGCCTCAAAAGGGGCAACAACAAGCTGCTACTATCCCCGCAGAGGCTGCGGCTGCTATGCAGCAGCTTCAGGGAATGCAGGATATGATGAAAGCTTTGGGCGGCGGAGCAGGCGGGGGAACCAATGCCTCTGCCGGAGCTGCCGGATTGCCGGCGGGAATGCCCAATATCCCCGGAATGCCCGATATCTCCGCATTAATGGGCGGTGGAGCGGCCGGACAGCCAAGCGGTAAAAAATAAACGGGGGGAGAAAATGAATTGCTACGGTTTAGTTTTTTTGGGGATGCTGTTAATGGCGTCTTTGCCGTTGGCGGCCCGTCCGCAGACGGAGATATCGGTTGAAAAACCTGTTACCTCCGTACAGGTGTCGCGGCCAAAAACATCGTCCACTGTATTTCATCCTAAAACTTCAGTTCGGGTGGAAAAACCAGTCACGTCTGTTTCGGTTAATCATCCAAAGACGGAATCTGTATCGTATCATCCCGTCACGCAGACGGTAGTATCGCGGCCTACTACATCCGTTCAAGCCCTGCATCCGGCGGAGCTGATATCTCCCAACAAGGGAGATCAAACGCCTTCTAAAAGCGGAAAGCAAGCGGCGACTGTCAATGTTGTGCCATCTTCTGCCTCTTCTACTTCGATGAGCGGTTACCAGCCGCCAAAAGCGACGAATTTTAAGGCTTCCAACTTAGGCGGCGGTGAAAGCGGCTTGGGAAATAAAACCGATGAAGCCGCTAAAGATGCGGCCGCCGCGTCGCTAAATATACCGAAAGGGCAGGAGGCGTCATTGGCAGAAATTTTAAAAAAATCGGGTAGTATAAATAAGTCAAATGTGGCAAAAGGGCTAGAAAATATAATTGGAAAGTAAGGTTGGCTTTTATTGTTATACAACAGAATTAACTTTGTGTATGAGCCTTTGAAGGGAGTGTTGAGAAAGACTCTAAGTGATAGAAATAGAGATATTGCTTTTGTGAATAAAAACGTGGCAGCAAAAGAAGTAGACGGAAGTTGCGGTTATTATCGGGATACTGCATATAAAGAGGCGACGGCGCACAGGTTAACTCAGACTTCCGCAGTATTGAAATAAACAATGTATTTTGTAATCAAACCCTTGGGCATAATCCTTAGCCCAGGGGTTTTTCTTGTCTCAAAAAACCACCTGCTATGCGGGTGGTTCAGTAAAGGTTAACCGGTGAGGCAATAGGAAATATACTTCGGTAGTTATGTCACTGGAAAAAAGTATCGCTTGTGTATCTGCTGCTAGAAAAAACTTTGTTGTCGCTTTGATGCTAATATTATACGACAATGAGATTGTAAAACAAATGTATCTTGTGCGGGAGGGGGCAGTTAAGTTGTCACGCTCCCCAACAAAGTCCTTTACACGAATACCCCCCTTTTCTTGTACGGGGCTATGCCTCTGATAGAATAAAAAGAACTGTAAGTCTGAAAGGCAGCAACTGAAACTATTATTTTTGGATAAGCTCCTCTGTAATTGTGGCTATTTGGAACTTATTGGTTTTAATGATGGTAACTTTTTTCCTGTTATTAAATTCTTGTTGTTCCAGTGCTTCTCTTATCTCCCCTTGTGAGATTGTCTGCAAAGAGACCAATTTCTGTAAAAAGAGCAATTAGACGCTGGTTTATTCGTATGTTGAACCGTGCCTAAAAGAAGGGGGCAGCACTATATAATCCCATTAAGTTTCATAAAATTTTATAAAAGTTAATGTTGTTAGTAAATAGAAGCTTTTAAAGAGTGATAAGTATAAGTACTTACAAAACCGGCCTAAATGGCTTATTTTGGTTTTACCCATACCCTAGGTACCCTAAAATTGATTTTGGGCATTTTTTAAAAATATTATTAAATTTAAAAATATTTAATAAATAAGTATTTTTATGTTTTAACTTTTTTTTGATATTTTAATAATAGTCTTAATAGATATTGTAAATAAAATATAAAAATATATACGATTTTGCATTTATATCTATAAAAAATAGACAAATTAAGGTTACTCAATTTTGTAAAAGGAAGTAGAAATGAGGGGGAAAGAAATAAAAAACAGTTCTATCGGAGGATCGGAAAGTTGTTTTTTTGTGAGTTTAAAAACGCAAATTAATCAGTGATTTTTTTAACGAATTTAAAAGAAAAGAATGCTAAAAAATAATATCTATAAAATTTATTAAATTAATAGAAAAAATCATTATAATTAAAAGATAAATTAATAAAAAATGATAAAAATAATAGTTTTTGGATTTGAATAATTTTATGCAATTTAATTAACATAATAAAAATTATCGTTAGTAAATTGTGCCGGACAAATATCTCCCTTTTTACCACAAAGAAGCTGATTTTATGCCGTGCTGAATTAGGGCCTGTTTATAAATAAAATAAATGAAAATTTATTTTTATTTGATATCTGCTAGAATAACCCCGCATTTACACGCGGGAATGAATGTAAATTGCCGCAAGAGAAAATGGAGTTCCGTTTTCTCCGTTAATGGTGGGAAAATTAAGCGAGGCTGAGATTGTGGAGTAAAATAAACCCCAAGCGTAAACTTTTAGAGTTTGTATAAAATCTAATTTGTCGAATTATATTTTTAAAAGAATAATCATCTGCTGATAATTTGAGCAGCGTATTTAAAATAAAAAAATTAGTATTGTAAAATCCTTAATGCTTATATACCTTTTTATAATATAACCAATATTCTGTATGTTCTCTTTCTGTTATCCCGTGCTTTTCCCATTGTTCTCTTGAAGTGTGCTCTTTTAGGGCTGTGTTGGTGTTTTAGTAGTAGGGGCGATCTTTGGGAACGGGTGAGAAAGTTGGTTTTTCTCTAGCACAGTTTTATCCCCCCTAATTTAACATTGTTCCAGAATAGCGGATCCTGAAGAAACTCTATAAATATAGGCATCTTGCCTGTTGGGGCTTCTCGTTTGGAGTTTTTAAGCTTGTTGGAGTCAAGACAGAGGGGTTGATTTCTTACTGTGGGACAAAAGCTTTCTTATTGGATTAGAGCGCTCAGGCAGATATGTGCCTGTGTGTCTGTTTTGGGAAAAGAGTTCGTATAGCTTGCTTTGTTATAATAACTCCCCCGCCAGTTTTTCAGCCAATACAAATGCGTGGGCAAAACCGGCGTTAGTTAAACGGTACTTCCTTCCTCTTTTTATTCCCTCGCTTTGTAAATAATCGTTTTTTGTATCCTGTTGCATCAGGCGGTCTAGTCTTCCCGTTTGGGTAAATCCAGATTTCTGGAGCATTTTCGCCAAATCTAATGCTTTACAAGCTGACTGGTTGAGTAAGACGCGTGCGGCGGCCAATAACAAAAGGGCGGCTTCGTGGGCTTCCAGCCGTATTTTTCTGCGCAATAGCAGCAATCCGTTTTCCTCTTTAAAAAGTTTTTCCCACAGTCTTTTGGCGGGAAAAGCTTCTTGAACCGGAGAAAGCTTCGTTTCCAGTGGCGGAAGCTGTTGTGCGGAAACAAGAGGGGCGGTGTTTTGCATATTGGATTGAACAGTATTCTCTAGTTCCCGTTCCTGTTTTCCGATCAGGTTCAAGAAATAGTTACGTTGTTGTACGATAAATTCTTGCGTTCCTTGGGCTTCAAATTCTTCTCCGCCGGAGAAGCGCAGCCGTATTTTTAAGGTTTTTTCCGCATCTTCCGCCATAATAAATTCTCTTTTAAAAAATAGTTATCCACTTGGGTTTTCCCCAGCATATGACATATAATAATTTTTTTTCTGACATTTGTCAATATATTTCAATTATATGACATTTTATGACAAAACCTGTTTACAAAACAATTTCTCAGACGGGAAGATGCTCAAATTTTCACATATATATAATCTGAAAAATAAGAAAAAAATGCTAGGATGCGGCATTAAATTACCTCTGTTACACCTCCACTTATATTTGTGATAAAGCTTTATTTTAAAATTAAACTCAAAATCAGAATGAAAGACATTGGTTTTTATGGGATTTATAAAATCAAAAACAAGGGGAATTTTATAAATTTTATTTTCCCCTGTTTTTTGCCTGATAAAAATGGTGAGAGTTTTTAAATTAAAAATTGCTTGCGATTTCGTTGGATTAAGGTTTTTAAAATGAACAGTCAATTTGCGTAGCGGGCTAAAAATATCCGTCTGCAAAATCGCGCTTAAATTTGTAATACGGAAGCATGTCTAAAAACAATTTGGAGTAAACTCATATATTCCCCAAACGCTTAAAACGCATTTTGTGCCGTTATGTAAAAATTATAAAATAAAGTATGAAAACTTTTTCCTCCGTTTTACTGAATTGGTATGACAAAAATAAGCGGGATTTGCCGTGGCGGAAATCTTATGACCCATACCTGATTTGGCTTTCGGAAATTATTCTCCAGCAAACGCGCGTAGCACAGGGGATTAGTTATTATTTGCGTTTTGCGGAGCGTTTCCCCTCCCCCCGCGCGTTGGCAGAGGCGGCTGAGGACGAAGTGTTAAAGTTTTGGCAGGGATTAGGGTATTACTCCCGCGCCCGCAATTTGCATACGGCTGCCAAAAGTATGAACGGAGTGTTCCCCTCTACCTACGAAGGCGTCCGTGCGCTGAAAGGCGTGGGCGACTATACCGCCGCCGCGATATGTTCTATTGCTTATAATATGCCCTATGCGGTGTTGGACGGAAATGTGTACCGTGTGCTTTCCCGTGTATTTTGTATTTCTGTTCCGATTGATTCTCCCTCTGGGAAAAAAGAATTTTCCGCTTTGGCGCAAAAACTGCTTGATATCAAGCGTGCGGGAGATTATAACCAAGCAGTAATGGATTTTGGGGCTATGGTATGTACTCCCAAAACACCGTTGTGCTCTTCTTGTCCGCTGGCCGGACGTTGCAGAGCGTATCAAACGGGGCGGGTGTCGGATTTTCCGGTTAAAGGCCGGAAAACAAAAATTGCTGTACGGCGATTTCACTATATATATGTAGAACAGGGGCGTGATACGTGGCTCTACAAACGTAGCGCGGGAGACGTTTGGCAAAACTTATATGAGCCTGTTCTCGTGGAAACGCCGGAGGAAGTGGCTGACCTTTCCGCTTTGCCCGAATATAAAACGCTTTTCGGTCGCCACAAACCAGTTTTGCTGGTAAAACCGGTTAAGCACGTGTTGTCGCACCGGATTATTTATGCCGATTTATATAAGGTAACGATTCCCCCCTCCTTAAAAACTCCGCCGAAATTTATCCGCGTGTCCCAAGCGCGGGTAGAAGATTATGCGGTGTCCCGCTTGGTACAGAAATTGTTGGAAAAAGCGGGATTATTATAACCGCTTTGGCGGGTTGGTATACTCCGTTATTATTGATGTTATCCTGCACAGCCTCTTTTTCCGCTTGGTGTCATCCCGTGAGGTCGGTTGTTATACGGGGTTGTAACACAGGGTCTAGTTATAGTGTTTCGGAATCTGCCGCTTTTTGTCATTCTCTATCCATTTGCAACATAACTAAAATAATGTAGCGCAATTAATCACGAGAGTGCAGACAAGCGGGGACCCTGACTTTGGGCCTTGACCCGTTTTTTTTTTTTGATACGATAAGATTATCTCGTGGTGTTTCTGTGTAGGGTCTCCCTATTATAGTTTATTTCATCAAAAATCGGCAGATTCTAAGCAGAAAAGATTCCAAATGAGTTTTTTAATAGGAGAATTCATATGAAGGGGTTTACATTAATTGAATTGTTGGTCGTTGTTCTAATTATCGGTATTCTGGCAAGCGTTGCATTGCCGCAATACCAGAAAGCGGTACTTAAAAGCCGCACTGCGGAGGCGTGGGCCAATTTGAAAAATCTCAATATGGCGGCTAGTGCTTACTGTTTGGAAAATCCAAGCGGATATTTTCATAATGGCGCTACTACTGAGGAATTGGCAATTAATGTACAAGATTCTAAAAATTTTAGTTATGGTCTGTTTGTTGACTGCGCTGCTGCGCAAAATACGCAAATTTTTTCCCGAGCGGAGTATCGGCAGAGTTCCGGCAGTGTAGGTTGGTTTCAGCTATCTATAAATCCGGTAACGGGGCGTCGTTCTTGTGTAGGAACTGGTTGCTCCCAGATTGGGTTTACTAAAGCCGGTTCCGGTGCTGGTATTTGCACCTTTGCTTGCGGTACGCACGGATCCTGCGGCTCCTCTGATTGTTATTACGCCGATTAAGTTGTTGTAACGCTTTACTTTGATAAACAAAAAACCCGCTCTATCGAGCGGGTTTTTGTATTAAAACTTATAGCCTACGGTCAGCGCGTACATATCGCTTCTGCCGTCGGAGTATTTGACGGGCAAATTCCCGAACTGGGAACTAGTCGTACCCGTTAAATCTTTGCTGAAGACGTGCGCATACGCCGCGTCCACGCTCCAGCGTTCATTTTTATAGCCGAATCCGATACTGGCGATATGTCTGTCGTCCACGGGTACTAGCGTATCCATCGCTTTTTCGTTAATCGGGGATTTGTCGTACACATACCCCGCGCGCAGCGCCCAATTTTTGTGGATTTGATATTCCGTACCGAAATTCAGACGGTAGGCGTCTTTATAATCTTTTTTATTGTGAATGGTGGGCGTATTTTCCATATCTTTATATTCAATAAGAATTTGGTCGTATGAGCTCCAGAATGTACCGATGATACCCGCTTCCAGCGTCCATTTGTCGGTTGGGTGGAAGGAAAGTCCGGCGGAGATACTGTCCGGCAGGGCGATGGAGCCTTTAGCGTCGGCGGAATAAATGTTGCGTGCCGGATACTCCGTTCCGGCGTTGATACGTCCGCTGAGTTCCTGTTTTACTTTGGTGCGGTACATTGCTCCTAAAGACCATTTTTCCGCCCACTGCGGTTTGTACACAAAAGAGAAATTTCCCCCCCAGCTTACGCCCGAACCGCTGATTTTGTAGGCGGTAGCTTCTGCCGCAGCCCCGGGGAGAAGCGTGGAGTTTTGGCTAAACCCGATAACCATTGCTTCCAAGCCCATCGCCACGGACAATTCGTCATTGGCTTTAACGGCAATCGTAGGCGTAAAAGAAAAGGTTTCCAATTTTACCTTATACGCGAGCGCGCTGCCCGTCCACGTCTGCCAGTTTTTGTATTCCCCTCCTAGACCGTAGCGCGAAAAACCGCCCAGTCCGAAGGTAATGTCCTCGCTCCATTTTCGGGTAATAAAAAAGTTCGGCAGCAGCCATACGTCGTCTTTAAGGCTGCGGGCGTTCCCCGCCACGCTGGTTTTGGCGTCGGCGGTAACGGCAGTCAAACCCAGCTGGGCTTGGGTGCCGTCCAACTCGGTAATGAGCGCGGGGTTGGTAGCCAAAGAAGCGGGTTCGGCTTCGTTAGCCATAACGGCTCCCCCCATAGCGGTGCCGCGTGCGCTGAATTCGTACAGCGCAAAGCCGGCCGCGTGCGCCAAGTCGGCAAGCAGTAAAAGAGATAACAGTACGGCTGATTTTTTCATAATTTTTCCTTGTGGATAAAAAATATCCGCCGGAGATTGGACGTCCGGCGGGTATTTTCAACTATTTTTGAAGTTCGGTAATTTTGTCTTTTGCGTATACGCCAAAGTAGGTTTTGGTATACGCTTCCAACAA
Organism: Candidatus Avelusimicrobium sp.; assembly: GCF_051874775.1. Classification (GTDB taxonomy): domain Bacteria; phylum Elusimicrobiota; class Elusimicrobia; order Elusimicrobiales; family Elusimicrobiaceae; genus Avelusimicrobium. The sequence goes on along the minus strand of NZ_JBJEGE010000011.1, from coordinate 108,511 downwards.
GTGTTTGTAGGCGGCTAAAGCTTCTTCTTTATTGCCGGCCAATTCTTGGCTGGAGGCCAGCGTCATATAAGCTTGAGCCAAAGCGAAGTGTTTGGGATTTTTTTCAATAAATTTGCTGATTACGTCAATGGAGCCTTTGTAATCCTGCGCAGCCTGCAGGGCAGCAGCTTGAGATAAAGCAGCTATGGAATTGACCGTCGGGTTTTTCGCGTCGGACAACTGTTTGTATACATCCGCTGCTTGGGCAAAATTTTCGTTTGCGTATAGTAAGTCACCTTTTAACAAGAGGGCATATTGTGCGGCATTCGTACCTTTGTATTTTTCAGCGAGGGCATCAATTTGTTTAAATCCGGCCTCTTCTCCTTCGGTCAGTATAGCGACTTGAGCCGTGTAGTACGCAGCCCAAGATTCTTCCGCCAGTTTCTGTTGGCGTGCGGAATAAAAGGAACCTATGGCTGCGGCCAGCACCAAGATAACCAAGGCGGTTAAAACGCCCTGTTTATTCTTTTTGCAAAATTGGATAACGCCCGTTAAAAACGGGGAGACCAAATCAGTATGTTGAGTTTCAACGGCGGTAGTTTTCTTAGTCATAATTCTATTATAGTAAATATGGACAGTCAGGTAAAATCCAGCCTATGCAGTGGCGATATCTTCTTCGGTCAGCTGCCGGCATTCAATTCCGTTTTTTTCAAGAAAGAAAATCCCTTCCTGACTGCGGTCATACGTATTTTTGTAAAACACTTTTTTGATTCCCGCGCTGACGATGACTTTTGCACAATGCACGCAGGGCGACCACGTTACATATACATCCGCCCCTTGGGTTGCAATCCCGTTTTTCGCCGCAAACGAAATAGCGTTCTGTTCGGCGTGAAGTTCGTTTTCAATCGACCATTTTCCGTGCAAATCGTAAAATGTGCGGCTGGCCAAAAATTCTTCGTACGTAGAGAATTTGTCTTTATATTCTTGTTCGTACACTTTGCGGAAGTTTTCTTCACAATGCAGCTGCCCCGTAGGCGTGCCGTTAAACCCGATGCTGATGACGCGGTTGTCTTTCACGAGCACCGCCCCCACCTGCAAGCGCAGACACGTGGATTGCTCGGCCACCAGTTCGGCCATTTTAATAAACAGTCTGTGTTTGTTTTTCATACGAATCCTTTACCATTTTTTAAATACGAAAAATACCGCAGCCACCAATAATATAAAACCTACCAGATGGTTCCATTTCAGGCTTTCTTTAAAATAGAGGGCAGAAAAACCGGCAAATACAACTAGCGTAATCACCTCTTGCATTACTTTTAACTGCGTAACGGAAAAATACGTATTTCCCAAACGGTTGGCGGGTACCTGCAGACAGTATTCAAAAAACGCGATTCCCCAACTGGTTAAAATTACCAGCCACAGGGCACTGTTTTTAAATTTAAGGTGTCCGTACCAAGCCGCCGTCATAAATAAGTTGGAGGCGCACAACAGCAAAATCGGTTTCCACATATTACTTATATTATAGTACAAAGCGGAACGTTTCGTCGCGGCGGATAAAAAACGTGCGGTCTTTTTCGGGCCGCGCGTTTGAATGGCTTGTGCTAAACAGCCACCGGTTTATTCCAAAAAATTAGGAATATATGGAGTGCAATAAAACCGCACGGTTTGGTGTTGTATAAAAGCGGCGCGCTGAGGCGCGTCAGGCTGAAAATACCCATAAATTACTATAATATAACTTATGAAAAACTTCCGAATTTCATTTATTTTGCTGATTTTGTCTGCCGTGCCGTGCGCAGCGGCCCAAACGGACGATTTATTTTCTTCGTCGGGCTTGGTGCCCGCTGCGGGACGGAAAACGGATTTATCTTTCTCTGCGGGCGGCGCGAAAGATGTTTTGTCCGCGCGGCTGAAAGAAGAGCTGACGCTGGAAAATTGCATTGACATCGCTTTATCCAACAACCCGCGCGCCGTTGCGGCGGAACTGGCGGTGCAGGACGCGCAGGTAAGTTTGAATTTGGCCCGTTCGGAATTTTTTCCCACGGCCACGGCGGGAGCTTCCCAAAATTACAATAACCAGAAAACGGACGGGTTCCCTCGCCGCGACTACGGAACGTCGGACGTGTACGCGCAGGCGCAGTTGTCTTTAAGCGGAATTACGGATATCGCGCGCAACATAAAAATCAGTAAACTTACGCTTGAACAGGCCCAAACGGATTTGGCAGGCGTAAAAAACGAAATTACGGGAAGTGTAAAAAAGTATTATTACGCGCTGTTGTCCGCCAAGCGTGCGGTGGCGATCCGCACGCAGTCGCGTGATTTGTATCAAGACCAGTACAACCGCTCGGCCGAATTTTTCCGCTTGGGGCTCCGGCCGAAAGTAGACGTAACGACGGCGGAAGTGAATTTGAACAACGAGGAATTAAGCCTTATCCGTGCCAAGAACCTCGTCAAAACGGCTTCGGCCCAGCTTGCCAACGCGATGGGCGTAACTGCTTCGGATATTTTAAACATTAAAGAAGTAGCCGATTTTGAAAGACTGGATATTCCGTTTGACAAAGCCATTGAAACGGCATACGCCAATCGGCCGGACGTACTGTCGGCCCGTACAGGCGTACAAATCAGCCAAATTAAGTTAAACCGCGCCAAAGCGGGATTCTTTCCTACGTTTTCTTTTTCGGCGGGGGTTGCCAAATCGGGTGATGATTTCCGTTTGGATAACGAAGAAACCAAGCTGATGGCTTCGGTAGAATTCCCCATTTTTAACGCTTTTAAAACGTATAACAATTATAAACAGGCCAAACTGTCTATGGCAAGTACGCTCAACTCCAACCGCAGCCTGCTAAATGACGTATTTTTAGAAGTGCAAAGCGCGTATATCAAAATGCAGGAAGCAGCAGAGAGTATTCCAGTGGCGGAGGTAAACGTAGAAAAAGCCAAGGAAAATTTGGACTTATCCCGCGGCCGTTACAACGAGGGTATCGGGGATATCATTGAGCTAAAAGACGCGGAGGTAGCGTATACAGACGCGGAATTGAGCCTGTTGACCGCCCGCTACGATTACGCGTCTGCAGTGGCCGAGTTAAAACAAGCTATGGGGACTTATTAATATGAAAAAAGAAAATCTGTTTAAACGTATTTACAAAGCGCTAAAAACGCTTTCTTGGTGGAAGAAACTCCTCCTGCTGGCGGCGGTATTGCTAGCGGCGTATTTTGTAAAGGCGCACTTTTTTTCCGCGCCGAAAATGCCGCCGTTCCGCACGGCTAAAATCCAACGGGGCGATATTGCGGATATCGTGGAAGCCTCCGGCCCGATTAATCCCGTCAATACAACGACAGTAGGCGCGCTGGTTTCCGGTGAAATTCTGCAAATTCTGGTGGATTACAATACGCCTGTTAAAAAAGGCGATTTGATGGCCGTCATTGACCCTACTCAGGTACAGGCGGATTATAATCAAGCCGTGGCCAGCCTTTCTTCGGCCAAAGAAAATTTGGCCGCCGCCAAAATTGCGTACGATTTGTCCAAGCTCAACCGTGCCCGCTATCAGGAATTGTACGCCAAAGAGTATGTTTCTAAATCAAATTTGGAAGAGTACGAACTGGCGTATGTAAACGCCAAAAGTGCGCTCAATTCGGCGGAATCTTCCGTTATTCAGGCGCAGGCCCGTATGGACAGCGCGAAAAAAGACTTGGACAATACCAAAATCGTTTCTCCCATTGACGGAATGGTTTTGTCAAAATCTGTCAGCGAAGGCCAATCTTTAACGTCAGGTTTTTCTACTCCGGAACTGTTTGTCTTGGCGCAAGATTTGACGAAAATGCAGATTGAGGCTAAAGTGTCCGAGGCAGATGTCGTTAAAATTAAAGAAGGCCAAACGGCCGATTTTACTTTGGACGGATATCCCGATGAAAAATTTCAGGGTACGGTACGTCAGGTGCGTACGAATTATTCTTCCTCGTCCTCGTCCGCTTCTTCCAGCAATACGACGTATACGGTGGTCATTGACGTGGATAACGAAAATGGCAAATTTATGCCGGGTATGACGGCTACTATCACGATTCGTACGCAGGACAAACAAGACGTGCTTTTGGTTCCGAATGAAGCTTTACGCTTTTCCCCTGCCTCCAATACAGAGAAGTATACTACCACGGGTTTGTGGCTGTTGGAGCCTAAAAAAGAACCCCGCCGCGTGGATGTGACGATTGGGATTATCGGCGAGGACAAGACGGAAATTACCTCGGGCGACGTGAAAGAGGGCGATCGGGTCATCGTGCGTGAAAATAATACGGCAGCAGCAACGGCTGCTATGACTCCTCCGCGCCCGGGCGGGAGGAGAAGATAATGCCTCTTATTGATACGCAGCATTTATTTAAAATTTACCAACTCGGCGATGTGGAAGTCCGCGCCTTGAATGATGTCAGCGTCAGTGTGGAACAGGGCGAATTTGTAGCCGTAATGGGGCCGTCCGGATCGGGTAAATCCACGTTTATGAACATTCTGGGCTGTTTGGATAAACCCACGCGCGGTAAATATATACTGGACGGTATTGATGTTACTGCTACGGATTTGTCCAAACTGGCAGGTGTGCGGAACCGCAAAATCGGTTTTGTGTTTCAGGGGTTTAACTTAATTAAGCGCACCACCGCTTTGGAAAACGTGGAACTGCCAATGATTTATAATCATACGCCGGCGCACCTGCGGCGCGAAAAAGCGCTGACCGCTTTAAAAGCCGTGGGGCTTGAAAAGCGCGCTGACCACCTGCCTAACCAACTTTCAGGTGGTCAGCAGCAGCGCGTGGCGATTGCGCGCAGCTTGGTGTGTGATGCACCCATCATCTTTGCCGATGAACCAACCGGAAATTTGGATACCAAAATGAGTATTGAAGTAATGGATTTGTTTACGCGCTTAAATAAAGAAATGGGTAAGACCATTATTCTGATTACGCACGAGCCGGATATTGCCGAATACGCCGGCCGTCTCATCAAATTCAAAGACGGGCAGAAAATCAGCGACGAGAGGAAATAACTATGTTTGACGCATTTTATTCAATGTTCCGTTTATCGTTAAAAGCTATTGCCGCTAACAAAATGCGTGCCGCGCTGACAAGCCTTGGTATCGTCATCGGCGTGGCGGCGGTAATTACGATGTTGGCCGTCGGTTCCGGCACGCAAAAAAGTATGGCGGAACGCTTTTCCCGCTTTGGTACCAATATTTTGTATTTGCGTCAGCCGTGGGATTTGGACGAAAGCATCTCTTCCCCCAAAGACGTAACGATGGATGACGTTTATGCTATTCGAAAACTTCCCGGCGTTACGTCTGCCGCGCCGTACATTAGTTCCGGTTTTGACGTCAAATACGGCTATACCTCCACTTCGCTTTCCGTCCTTGCTACCGATACGGATATTTTTAAAACGTACGATTGGGAGCTCGGCTCGGGCCGCCAGTTTACCGAAAAAGAAGTGAACGATTACGGGCAGGTAATGGTTATCGGTGCAACAGCCGCACAGACCATTTTTAACGATATGGATCCGCTGGGCCGTACTGTAGTCTTGGACGAAATTCCCTTTAAAGTAGTGGGTGTAATGAAAAAATCCGGCCAAGGCGGTATGGGATTTGATATGGACGAAGGCGCGTTAATCCCGTATACTACGGGTAAAGTAAAAATGAACGCTGGCTGGAACAATTCCGACCGCCGCGCCTTGGACCGCGTGATTATCCGCGTGAAAGATTTTAACGCCATTGAGGACACAAAAAAGGACATTCAAAATACCGTGCGCAACACGCACCGTATTCATCCGCTGGCTAAAGATGATTTCCAACTGGACGATTTCGCCTCGTTTGTGGAAGAAGCCAAAAGCGCCAGTAAAACGATGAGTCTGCTGCTGGGGGTCATCGGTGCGGTTTCGCTGATTGTAGGCGGTATCGGGGTAATGAACATTATGCTGGTATCCGTTACCGAGCGCACGCGGGAAATTGGCATCCGTATGGCTATCGGTGCGACGAGCGCGGACATCCGCCTGCAGTTTCTGGCCGAGGCCGTAACGCTTTCCTGTATTGGGGGCTTAATCGGCGTGATATTTGGCGTAGGGATTACGCTTATTGTGGCGGCCAATTCTTCGTCTATTCCGGCGGAACTTAGCGTGTGGTCCATTTTGCTGTCCGTCGGGTTTTCGGCTGCGACGGGCGTTTTCTTCGGCTATTATCCGGCGTATAAAGCTTCCAAATTGACGCCGATTGACGCGCTGCGCTACGAATAAAGAAGGTTTTGCTGTCGCTATTTTTTGAAGAGGAGTCATCCCGTGAGGTTTTTGCACGGGAGCTCCTGCTTATTTGTCTTTATTATTTGGCAGGCCTTGACCCGTTTTTTTTTTTTGATAACATAAGCTCATCCCGAAAGGTTTTTGTTCGGGATCTTCCGATTAGGGTTTATTTCGCCAAAATCGGCGGGTCCAGGGCAGAAGCGACTCAGGATGACTTTTTTAATAGGAGAAAATAATATGAAGGGTTTTACGTTAATTGAATTATTGGTTGTCGTATTAATTATAGGCATATTATCGTCTGTTGCGCTGCCGCAGTACACCAAAGCAGTGGAAAAAAGCCGCGCTTCTGAAGCTATAACGCTGCTTAAATCTATTGGAGATGCAAAGAGTATCTATAGAATGTCCAACATAATTAAAGTTCAATATATAACAGCCCCGAGTTTAACTCGGGGCTGTTTATGTTAAGAGCGTTTTCTTCGTTGTTTGGGGAAAAATACCGATTTTTTGACAAACGAGTAAATTCTCTTCAGTACCGATGAACTTACCGCTCCCATATTCTCCATTCGTTTGAAGAGCGCAGCCGAAAATAATGCCAAGGCGGACGGAATACCAAGCATTGCTGTAGCGGTGGCTGTGGAAGTATCCATTATGCCGGCGTCAATCAACGACTGCGCTAAGTTGGTTAACAAGAGCGGCCCGAATGCACACGAAATTGCACTCGCCACGAGGAGCGCCACTACACGGTCTTGCGTTGCCGGATTTTTTGCTGTGCGCGCAAAACCGAGCGTAAATCCGGTGGAAATGCCCGTTTCGGCTAAAAACAGTGCGGCGGTTAAGGCATATGGGTCACCAAGCGCAAAGAGAGACGCTAACCCTCCTCCGGCGGCCATCAGTGTTGCCACACTCATATTATGCTGGGGAAACCATTGCAGGAATTTCCCCGCCAAGTAGCGGCCCAGAATAAACGGTGCGGCAAACTGAGCAAGGCCGAACAGGTATTGGGAGGACTGGTCTGTCGTCATTGACGGAAGCATAAATAAAAATCCGTTGTTGTAAGACATTTCCACTGCATTCATAATAGTTAAACCGCCCAAAAATGCACCCACACCTTTTTCTTCTTTGAACAAACGAACATATTCGTTGTTTTTAATTAATTCTTTAAACGTCTTTTTGGGTTGAATACCTGTTTTTGCTGCCTTTTTCAAAACTGTTTTAGTGTTAGGAATTTTGGCCAGATTAACCCCTAATGCGGCGGCGCCAATCAGCGGAATCGGCAGTGCGAAAGCCAAACTCCAGTCCATTCCCATAACTTTAGTTGCCAAGTAGGGGAATGCAAACGATGATGCCATTCCCAGCGCACGGCTCAGTTCCGTGTAAGAATTGCGCTTTTGTTTAACCAGTTCGCTGGCGTTTTTGCTTAATTCCGTCATTATCGGGCCGACGGAGTTGTGTACAATTACGCCGCCCATACTGGCTATAGTAATACAGGCGAGCGCTTTGTAAAAGTGCATTAAGGTATCGGCTTGCGGCACAAACGCGCCATTGAGTCCGCAAAACAGAACGCCCGCCATCAAGCCTCCTCCCATCAGCGCCAGCCCCAAATTCATAGAGTTTCTTCTCCCCAGCCATTTTTTCGTCCAATTCGACAAAATTGCACCTACGGAATAAGGAAAATAGGTAGCCACGGCCACTAAAATATTTTCTTCGAGAGACAGCCCGAAACTGCTTCCGAAATTGGCGATGACCGGAGTTGCCACCTCAAGCCCCATTACATAGGAAGCCATATAAATGCCTGCGCGCTGTAAGGCGGCCTCTTTTGGATTGAGGTCATTTCCCGCAGGGACGGCATTTTGTGCAGGAGCCGGTTTTTTAGAGAATAAATTTTTGATTTTTCCCCATACTGTCTTGGCCGAAATGCGCGGCGCGGAAACGGCGGCAGCTGTCGTATGGGGTTGGGCAGCTTGTGTTTGCGGGGCTTTTTTCTTAAAAAAATCAATTAATTTTTTGCGTTGCGACGGAGTAGAAACCGGAACTGCTGTTTCAGGCACGGGCACAACGGTTTCTGCTGTCATCGGAATAATAATATTTCCAGCAGGGACATTGTTTCCGCTGATTTGTCCCCCCGCTTTTTCGACGGCCGGAGGTATTATTTCCTGCGCGGATAATTGTAACGCCTGCGGGTCCTGAAGGGACAAGGGCGGCAATTCAAGCGGATTTTGCAGGCTTTTGACGGGCGTTGACGGTACCGCCGCTGCTGACGGACGGGAAAGCGTTAAATTTACCCAAATGCTCGTAGCCTGTTCGGACGGGTCTGCTGCGAGTGCGGCGGAGAGACCGTCCGTTGAAATCTGCGCCTGAAACGGTTGTTCTTTATAATTTTCCGGCAGCGGGGCGAAGGCAACATTGGCATTTATTTGCTTTTCCTTAACGTATTGGGCAATGCCGTTTTGCAGCCCGGCATAAAGGCCGTTTTCGACAGCAAAAAATTCTTCCAGTTTTTCGTACTCTCCGTGCGCCAAAAGCGTACGCGCAAGTACGGCTGCGGCTTTGGGCGCCTGTGGCAAAGTTTTAACTGTTTGGTAAAAGTCCTCCAGTAAAGCGATATCCTCTTTTTGGCCGAACAGCCCCAAAGAAGCAGCATCGGCCAGAGCATCATTTGCGGCAGCTGCGTTTTGGGTAATTTGCACTGTTTGGCGGGACAAATCTTCGCGCCAAAACGCAGCGGCTTGGCTGCGCTCTTCCAACGAAGCATTATTCCCTAAAACTGGGAAGATACGGCGTAAGAGAGTGGCTCTTTCGTGCTCTATGGGATGGCTTAAAATGGCACGGGGAACCAAAGTAATATTTTCTGCCTGTATATGCTGCCGCAGTTTATTGAGCGAAAAGGTTTTCTCCAATGTGGCAGCGCGGGAAGCGCGTTCTACACGGGCTAACAGTTCGGCTGTTCGGAGTGCGGGGGAGGACGTAGCCAGCGGCACATATTTGAGTCCTTTTATTCCCCCTTTGAAGTTTCGGGGCGAGAGAAATTTCCCCGGTACTTGGGCTACTGCGGAAAAATTTCCCACCAGTAAGCTAAGAATGACGAGTACCGCTGTTATTTTTTTCATATTGTGTGATTCCTGTTATCCTGTATGTTTGTAACATAAAAAACCCGCTTCTTTTTTAGAGCGGGTTTTTTATGATAAAAATAAAAATTACATTATTTTACACACTTCCCCGCTTCTTTTTGCACAATAAAAACCTTTTCCATACCTTTAGAAAGTAGCATAGAATAGGAGATATGCATAAAAAAACGGTTAATGTTTGCGTGCATTTTTCAGTTTTTCCTCTGCGCGTTTAAAACGCGCGTAAACTCTAGCTTTATAAAGTATAACAATTTTTGCAGCAGTTGTAAAAAATTTTTTCTAATCTTTTTTTGGAACTGACGCGTGCGGATTAATCTGCTAAAGTAAAATGGATGCAATAAAATAACAAATTTTGGGGTTATATAAGTATGGAATCCGGATTTCAAACGTATGCGGACGACGAATTAGTTGACGCTTTTAAACAGGGTGACGCAAAAGCTTTTGAGGAATTGGTATTGCGTTATAAAAACTCGCTTTACCAATATATTTTTGCGATGACGCGGGACGCAGGGGCAGCGGAGGATTTGTTTCAGGAGACGTTTATTTCGTTCTTTAAGCACGCGGATAAATATCAGGCGCGCGGAAAATTTAAAGCTTGGCTGTTTTTGGCGGCGCGCAACCGGACGCTTAATTTTTTTAGGGACAGGGATAAACTTTTTTCGTTAGATCAAACCGACGATGAGGGCGGGGATTTGTTAAGCGCCCTGCCGGATTCTTCCCCCACCCCCGCCGAAGCGTTAAGCGGACGCGAAACGGAAGAACAAATCCGCCGTGCGGCGTTAGCCTTACCTGTGCGCCAGCGGGAAATGATTTATTTGCGCCAGTATTTTTCGTTTAAAGAAATTGCGCAGATGTTGCAGCGTCCATTAGGCACGGTACTGGCCGATTGCCACAGGGCCGTTAAAAAAATGCAAATTTTATTGGCCGAAGAGGTATCTTTATGAAGGAATGTGAACAAGTTTTATTATATGCGCAGGGAGAGCTTGCCGGTCCGGAACAGGACCGTTTTGAAACACACTTGGCCTCTTGCCAAGCGTGCCGAAAGGAACTGTCATTTCTGCGCAAGGCGGATGCGGCTTTGACGCCTTCTTCCGCCCCGCAAAGCGCGGTGGACAAGCTGTTTGCCAAGACCTCGCGCAAACCGTCGTTTTTTGCCGGACTCCGTTGGAAGCCGGCATTGGCAGGCGCCGCCGTATTAGGATTAGGGATGTTAATCTTTTGGGCGGGCCTGCAACCGGACAAAGCCGCTTTTGACGCAAGAGAAGTAATTGCGTATATGAGCGAAAATTTGGACGCTGAATACCAGTCTTTCGCGGATGATTTGTCCGCGTTGGAATCGGAATTCTGATTTCGGAGGGTAGAACAATGAAGAAAGTGTTACTAGCTGTATTGGCGGGCGCGTTATGCTTGCCCGCGTTTGCCAAAGATGTGGAATGTGACTGTGACAAATGTCCTATGATGAAAAAAGGCCGTACGGAAATGCGTGACGGGCACCGCAAAGGTAAAGACGCCCGTGCGGAATCCTTTAAAAAAGCCCACAAAGAACATAAGGCCAAAATGAAAGCCACCGAAGATAAAATGGAAAACTTGGTGGAAGAGTACAATAAAATGAAAGCAGGCAAGAAAAAAGACGCCAAAAAAGCCGAAATTGCCGCACTGGTGGCCTCTATCCGCGACGAGCAGATTAAGTTCAAAGAAGAACAGCTGAACAAATTTGCCGAACGCTTGGAACAGATGAAAAAGGGCCTTGAGGAGCAAAAATCCGACGAAGCCAAAAAAGCGTGGGTGGAACAAAAAACGGACGAAGTGATTGCCGACGACGGCGATTTGGACGTTTTGTTCGAAAAACCGGAAATGATGGGTGACGGCCCGCGCCCGATGGGGCCGCGTATGGAACCTTTTCACGAAGGTCACGGGCCCGCTGCGGACGGGAAATAAGGCTTTCTTTAGACAAAAAAACGGACGCTTTTTACAAGCGTCCGTTTTTTGCGTACAAGGTAAACTTTTTATTTTCCCAAAAGTTCTTTCCAAGCGTTCTTTTCGTTTTCGATTTGCTGCTTGGCCTCATCGGCTTTTTGCTGAAACTGTTCTTTAGCTACGTCGGCAGCCGTTTTTTGGCCGGAAGCCACTTCGGCGGCTGTTTTGGCGTTTTGGTAAGACTGTTTGGCGTCAATCAGTTTCTGGCGGGTTTCGGCTGATTTTTGAAGCGCTTCCTCAAGTGTAATCGTGTTGCCCGAGGCGGCGGTGGAAGAGTCTCCGGTGGAGGCGCAACCGGCGGCTAAGAAAACGGCGAATACGGCTAAAACCAAAGCTTTATTCATAGTATGCTCCTGTTGTAATTTTTCCATGTTCTATTTTATAATTTTCCCCGCACTTTTGCCAAGCGGTACCTGTTAAACCGGCGGAAGTGGCGGGAAAGAACAAATCATTTTTATCCGCGCGAAAAAAAGCGGTCGTGCCCGTCGTCGTCATCGTTATAGTTGTGTCCGTCGGGGTTGGTCCAGTTCCAAAAGTGTACGGCGGTTAAATATACGCCCAGCGCGGCCAAGAACGCGCTTAACCCGTAAAACGCGTGGCGGAAATGCCACTCATACCCTTCCGTTCCCAGCCACTTGTGCATATAATCCCAGTCCGGCAGCGTTTCGGGGCCGGCATTTAAGAGACTGATGACAGGGTCCAAGCTGCATCCCGCGTAATGCCCCACGCTGTAGCAGGCAATAGATAAAAGGAGCAGGCAGATATCGGCCTGAATTTCTCTCCCCCTGCGTAAAAAAGACAGATACGCCAAAATCGGTACGCCCAGTTCCATTACCGTTCCGCCCCAAATTGTCCACACAAAATTTCCGCCTGAAATAAAACGGAAAATGGGGTGCCCTGCTTCGTGAATACCGATAGTCATCAGCCAAAGTACGCCCGCAAAGGGGCAGTGTCGAGGGCCGACGTACCATCGGTACAAAAAGTATGTGCCCGCGGCGATGAATAAAACTCCTTTCCAACCGTATTTGTGGAAAAGCGGTCCTCGGCGGTATGGGTCAAATATATCCCAAAAACTATGCCATAAATTACGCATTTTAAACTCCTTTTTCAATTAAAAACAGATATTCTTTATTGCTGTCCGTTTGCGTCCACGCGTTGGTGGACGTTAACTTTGCCATAATGTTTTTGTTATAGTCAATTTCTTTTGCCGTAAGTAATTTTCCGTGCGACGTTAGGGTTTGCAAAAGCTCTTCGCGCGGAATTCTGCCGCCGGAGCCGTACGAAAAAAGAATATAGCGTGCGTCGGTTTGCCCAAGCAAGCGGTCAACGGCATTTAAAGCCGTCAAGCGTCCGTTTTTTCCCCGCCGGAAATCTTCAAACGGGTTTTCTTTCGTGCGGTCGCGCGAGTCCTCTCTGCGGCCCGCCGCACCGAACAGGGGCGGACGGTCGTTTTTTACGACGGTGGTCCAAAAGTGATAATAGGCGTTGTAGCGCACGCGGCTCGAGGGCATTTTATCGTTACTTGAACCGTAGGGAGGGTCGAAATAAGCAAGGTCCCATCGGCGGTTTTTTACTGTGTCAAAAATATCGCCGCGCAAAACTTCGTGCGCTTTGTTTTGCGGCGGACGTACGGGCATTTTTAGCACCAAATCCCCTTTGGAGCGCACCGACCAGCGCGCTAAATAAGATGTAAAGTGCCCGAGTGTACTGTCCACCTTGTCCAAGGCGAGAATGAGGCTGGTTAGCAGTACGCACTTATCCGGCCAAGCAAGGCACAGTTGGTCTATTTCGTTGCGCACGGCGTCTAATTTTTGCATATTTTTTAAACGGAACGGTTTTTTGCGGTCCGTTTCTTCCCCGCCGTAATGCTCCGAAAACCAACCGTTTTTTCCGTGAAGTGCATTTAAATGCGTGAGGATTTTTTCGTAAAATTCGTCCGGCTTGTCCGCTTTTAAATAGCATTGGGCGAACACTTCGCTCCAAACGGAAATATCATTGGCGGTAACGGTCAGTCCTTCCCGCGCAAACGCCTGCGAAACGCGTGTGGTGCCGCAAAATCCGTCCAGCACTGTTTTTATGTCGTTAATCGGACGGATTGTCGTCATAATATGGGACAATAATTTACGTTTGGAACCCGCATATTTGATTCCTTCAGTTTGATAAGCGTATTCGTCAGCCATATCCTTATTGTACCTAAAACTAATCCTTTTTTGCGTGTTGTTAAAAACGGTTTGGGCGGCTATCTTACCATATCGGGGGGTAACCGATATTTTAATTCTGGGGGTAATGGAATGAATACGGGCACAATAAAGGCTGCGGCAGGTTTATTTATTGGGTGTATGTTGGGAATGCTTTCAAATGCTTGGGCTCAGGAAACTACGGAACCGGTATCCCAGGCCAAACATAAACAGCGTTTGGCGGCTGATACGCAACTTAAAAATCATTCGTTTTCAGATTTTGGACAGGAATATATTGATTTTAAAAATCAAATGTCCGAAGAATTGGGTTTACAATGGGGATTTGATGTTTCTTATTTAATCCAGCGCGGTGCGCCTAACGGTAAGCAGACTTCCGTTCAGGGTATTTATTATCCCTATGCCAACTGGACGCTGTTTAAAGACCGCGCCGCGGGTTCGGGCGAAATCAATTTTAGCTATAATTTGTCACATTATTGGGGAACCTCGGGCGCAACGCTTCAGGAGCGTTTAAACGTCGCTTCCGCACAGAACGATTATACCTCCAACCAAAAAATTTTCTTTGAGCTTTCCTACACGCATACACTGCCCGACGAGTGGAATTGGCTCTCCTTTACTGCGGGACAGTTCCCCATTTCTAACTTTGACGGTACTTCTTTTTTGGACAACCAGCAGACCGCGTTGATGAATTATTCTTTATCGCAAAACGCAACCTCGGCCTATCCGGTGGCTTCTTTAGGGGCGTATGTGCAGGCGCAAAATGATTTGTTTACTGCTGCGGCGGGGTATCAGGACGCAACCAACGTATCCGGCCAAACAGCGCACCTGTCAAGCGCGTTTGACGGCAAATATACCGCGTTTGTATCCTTGGCGTGGACGCCGTCTTTTGAAATTGGTTCGGGGCAGTACAGTTTCTTATATTATTACCAACCGTCAGTTTCCGCGCAGCCGGAAAACGTAAACGGATGGTCATTTAATGCCCAACAGAACTTCGGCGGACACTGGGCTGTATTTGGGCGCGCCAACGGTTCCACGGGCGGCGTGACGGGGATTAAAAATTCCTATGCGATAGGTGCGGCGTGGTTAAATCCGTTTGACCGCAATCCGCAGGACGCGCTGACGGTGGGTGTAGCATACAACCGGTTAAGCGAAAAGGGGTTAGGTTATCCCTTCGAAATGCGCGGGAGCGAAACGGCGTTGGAGTTTCAATGGGTAATCGGTATTGGCAAATTTGTAACGGTCACTCCGGATTTGCAGTTTTATCCGCAGGCCGCACTCAACCCGAATCAGGGGGTAACCACAGTGTTCGGGTTGCGTACAACAGTAATGTTGTAGAGGGGTAATAAAAATAAAAGGAGACTTATTATGGAAACTAACAACTTAACTTTGGGAACCAGATATCCTACATTAGCGTTTATCAGCGGAGGCGCGGGACAAGCGGCGGACGGTATTCCGCCCCAACCGTTTGAAACCTTCTGTTACGATTCCGCACTCCTGCAGGCCAAAATCCAGGATTTTAACATCATTCCGTATACATCGGTACTGTCAAAAGAATTGTACGGTAATATCGTACCCGTGGATAAAGTGGTAAGTTCATTTAAACACGGCGCGGTGCTGGAAGTGATTATCGCCGGAAACGGCGCGCGTATGGAGGAGCATAAAGCCATCGCTACAGGGATAGGCGTATGCTGGGGCAAGGACCAACACGGCCGTTTGATCGGCGGCTGGGCTGCGGAGTATGTGGAGTATTTTGATACGCTTATTGATGATGAAATTGCCGAAGGACACGCCCGTATGTGGCTGAATAAATCGCTCAACCACGAGCTGGAAATCCGCGGGGTGGAAAAACATAGTGAATTCCAAATTTGGCACAATTACGTTAACATCACCCAGCCGTTTGCTTATTGTTTGACGGTAATGGGATTTTTGAACTTTAAATTCGCCGATCCGGCGGTTGCAAAGTAATGCGCGTTTGGGGGTAGCGTATGGGAACGAAGAACGATACGGCATCAAAGCTGGGCGTAATCGGTTTGGCCAGCATTGTCATCAGTTCTATGGTCGGGGGAGGAGTGTTTTCTCTCCCCCAAAATATGGCGTCCGGCGCCAGTGCGGGAGCCGTTATTTTAGCGTGGGTAATTACGGGCATCGGGATGTATTTTATTGCGAACACGTTTAGCGTGCTTTCGCGCGTAAAGCCGGATTTAACTGCCGGTATTTATATGTACGCCCGTGAAGGTTTTGGCCCATATATGGGGTTTACCATCGGCTGGGGGTACTGGCTGTGCCAGATTTTTGGTAATGTGGGATATGCCGTGATTACGATGGATGCGCTGAATTACTTTTTCCCCCCATATTTTGCGGGCGGGAATAATTTGCTGTCCATTATATGCGGGTCGCTTTTAATTTGGGTGTTCAATTTCGTTGTTTTGCGCGGGGTGCGTCAGGCGGCGGTGTTGAATGTTATCGGTACAATTGGCAAGTTGGTGCCGCTTTTGTTATTCTGTCTGATTCTGCTGTTCTGCTTCCATTTTGATCAGTTCGACTTTAACTTCTGGGGCAAAATGGCTGAAAACGGCAAAACGCTGGGCAGTCTGCCTGCCCAATTAAAGAGCACAATGCTCGTTACACTGTGGGCATTTATCGGTATTGAAGGGGCGGTTGTGTTGTCCAGCCGTGCTAAAAGCCAGTCTGCCGTCAGCAAGGCGACGTTATTGGGTTTTTTGGGGTGTTTGGTCATTTATATTGGGCTGTCCGTCTTGCCGTTCGGGTTCCTGACGCAGGAGGAAATCGCTTCCGTTGCCAATCCGTCTACGGCGGGCGTGCTCGAAAAAGTCGTCGGGCCGTGGGGCGCATGGATGATGAACATCGGCCTTTTGGTAGCGGTGCTGTCGTCTTGGCTGGCTTGGACGATGATTGCTGCCGAAATTCCTGCCGCGGCGGCCGAGAATGGGACATTTCCCCAACAGTTCGCCGTGCAGAACGAAAACGGTTCGCCTTCCGTATCGTTGTGGGTGACCAGTTGTTTAATGCAGCTGGCCATTTTTCTGGTGTATTTTTCCAATGACGCGTGGAATACGATGCTTTCCATTACGGGTGTGATGGTGCTGCCCGCGTATTTAGCCAGTACGGCGTATTTATGGAAACTGACCGAGGACGGAGAATATGCCAAAATATCGTCCACAGGCCGTGCGGCCGCGCTGATAACGTCTACACTGGGAACGGTGTATGCGCTGTGGCTCGTCTATGCGGCGGGACTTAAATACCTGTTCTTGGCGGTAATTTTCCTTGCGCTGGGGATTCCGGTATTTATTTGGGCGCGCAAGCAGAAAAAGGACGGAACGCCCGTATTTACGCGCGGGGAAATGGCGGTGGTGACTCTCTTGGTGATAGCGGCGGTGGCGGCGGTATACGTCTTCTCCCGCGGGCTTGTAAGTATTTAATGTAAAAGCTGATGTTAAGTTGCGTGATACGCACAAGGGACGAAAAAATCTTTTCGTCCCTTGTGTCTTGTACGGGCAACCATTTTCCACATTTGGCTAACTTTGCGTTCCCTTGCCCTTGACGTGGCTACAGCCACGCCTATGCGGGCAACTTGCAACGCAAATTTAGCTCAAATCTGAAAAATCAGCCGAAGCGGTGTAATGTTATGCTATTCTGCACGGCACTTTTTTCGGTCATTTGCAAAAGGGTTGACTCGTTTTTTTTTTTTGATACGATAGGTTATTCCGTAGTGTTTCTGTACGGGATTTTCCGTTTATAGTTTATTTTCCCAAAAACGGTAAATTATGGAGCGGCAATCACCCAGAATGACTTTTTTAATAGGAGACAGCAAAATGAAAGGTTTTACGCTGATAGAGTTGTTAGTGGTGGTGCTTATTATTGGCATATTGGCCGCGGTAGCACTGCCGCAATATACAAAAGCGGTGTATAAGGCACGCTACGTCCAGTTAGTGACGCTGGCCGACGCAGTATACCGCGCCCAACAGGTGTATTATATGGCAAACGGTTCTTACGCGCCGCGTTTGGATGAGCTGGATATTGATCTTCCCTCCGGAGGAACGTGGGGGGTGGATGGGTTGAATGTATCTTATAACAAGTTTTATCTGAATCAACTAAATGAAGGACATTGGGTAGTTTCCGGCCGTATGGCAAATACGAGCCTTAGTTATTACCATTATTACAACGGGCCTCGTGAATGCCGTACGCTACCCAACAATGCCGACGGAACCGGTTCTATTTGTAAATCTTTAGGAGCTGTATATGTCCGTACCTATCCGGATTATGACCGATATGTGTTTAAATAACCGCTAAATCTGCGGCGGGGCTGCTTTTTCCTTCTCTTCTTCCTTCCCCCTGAAAATATCTTATTGTCATTTTCCGTTTTTTACCCGCCCCCGCGTTTTTCGGGTTAGAAATTGTACAATAAAACTATGCAAAACATTAAAAAGGCGGCAGAATTAATTAAAAACGCGCGTTACGGCGTGGCGTTTACCGGGGCGGGCATCAGCGTGGAAAGCGGTATCGCCCCGTTTACGGGTGCGGGCGGGTTGTGGAACCAGTACGACCCTAAATTTATTGAAATCAATTTTTTCAATATGCATCCGAAGGAATCTTGGCGGGAAATGAAGAAAATCTTTTTTACCGATATGGAAGAATCTCAGCCCAACAAGGCGCACGAAGTCCTTGCTGCACTGGAACAAAAAGGTTTTTTAAAGGGCGTTATTACGCAGAATATAGACGGACTGCACCAAAAGGCCGGCAGTAAAAACGTGCAGGAATTCCACGGTACCATTCATACGCTTTCCTGCCTTGGCTGCGGCAAAAAATACCGTTTAGATGATATCGATTTGTCCGAAGAGCCTCCCTATTGTATTTGCGGCGGCGTGCTAAAACCGGATTTTGTGTTTTATGGGGAAGGTATTCCGTATATGCCGTACCAAAAATCGGCGGAAATGGCGCAAAACGCCGACGTAATGATTATTGTAGGTACGGCAGGGCAGGTAATGCCGGCGTGTTCGCTGCCGCTGACGGCCAAAGAACACGGGGCCAAAATTATTGAGGTTAACCCGCAGCCCTCCGCGTTTACGGGTGTGATTACAGATTTATATTTTCCCGTCAAAGCGGGCGAATTTTTTGCCGAGTTGGAAAAAGAAATTTAAAATGAGTGGTATTAAAAAATCCGGGGCCTTTGGGCCCGGATTTTTTGTCTGCTTAAATTACGCGTTGGGCGGCAGGCCGAAGCGGTTTTCCCCTCGGGTACTGGGCAGTGCCATTAAGACGGCCAAAACAAGTACCCCAATTGGCGGAATAAAAAGCAAAAGCTGCCACCAGCCGCTTTTGTTGTTGTCGTGCAGGCGGCGCGCTCCGGCGCTTATTAGTAAGAGCGGCAGTCCAATCCAGCCCAAAATCATACAAATAAATACGCCAATCCAGCCGCATCCTTGCTGGGCACCCATATCATTGAAAACAACTGAGCAAGATGAGATGGTAAGTGCCATAATGGCAAAACAGGCCGTCCAAAACGCCACAAGCAAACCCAGAAAATACAGCCAAAATTCCTGCCGGGAAGCGCGGCCTTTAAAATCAAACGCACGTTTTAATTGTTTTGTAAAAAAGTTCATAAGTGCTTCCCTTTATTAAGCCATTTGCGAGGCTTTCTGCCGCACTTCTTCTTCCGTTTCGCGCATTACGTTTAACGTGCGTTCCAAGAGGGTGTCCAATTCCCATCCCAGCATTTCCGCGCCTTGTTTAATAACGTCGCGCGAGCAGCCGGCGGCAAATTTTTTATCTTTAAATTTCTTTTTTAAGCTGGAAAGCTCCATATCCTGCGTGCTTTTGGACGGCCGCATCCGCGCCGCCGCTTGAATAAGGCCGGTAAGTTCGTCCACGGCAAAAAGCACTTTTTCCATTTCGTGTTCGGGTTTTACGTCGCTTACAAGGCCGTATCCGTGTGCGCACACGGCGTGCACCAGTTCGGCGGGCGCGTTGATTTGCGCCAATAGCTCGGGTGCTTTTTTGCAGTGTTCGCTTGGGAACATTTCAAAATCCACGTCGTGCAAGAGGCCGCAGAGTGCCCAAAAGTCGGCTTTGTCCGCATATCCCAGTTCGCAAGCGAAGCGGCGCATAACGGCTTCCAGCGTCAGCGCGTGCAGCAGATGAAAAGGTTCTTTATTGTATTTTTTTAAAAGGGATAAAGCTTGGTCGCGGTTCATATATTTTCTCCTTAAATAAAAATACCGCTCCCAAAACGGGAGCGGTAAGCGTCACACGGAAATTATTGGTTGAAGCGGTTTTCGCCTTCCGTAGAGGGCAAGCAGAAGAATACAAGGAGCACAATGCCGCCAATGAAAGGAAGCAAAGCGATTAAATACCACCAGCCGCTGCGGTCGGTGTCGTGCAAGCGGCGTACGCCGATACCCAAGGTGGGCAGCAAAAGAGCCAAGTTCAAAAGGGTGGACAAAATACCGCGCACGGTGTCGCCCAAGATGGCGCCGATGATGCCGATAACGACGGACAAGATGAAGTAGAACAGGAAGTACATCCAGTACTGCTGTCTGGTGGCGCGGCCTGTAAAGTTGAAATATTGGTTTTTTACTACGTCAATGAAATACGTTTTTACAGCGTTCATAATTCCTCCGATAATAAATTACTAATAATAGTATCATACAAGAAAATGCAACAGTATTACAAGAAAATTTTAAGCGTTTTTTTGGGCTTGTTTGGTGCGGGCGAGTTCCGCTTTGCTCAGCCCGAACAAGCGCGCGGTGAGCGCGTCAATGCGCGATTGTTTTTCTTCGGTGTTTGCCGTTTGGCGGCCCTTTTTAGCCTCGTATATTTCCTGTGCTAAACTTTCCAGTTCAGCTTGGGTCGCCCCGTCCGCCCGTATGACGGGGAGTGATAAAAGAGGCTGGGAATACAGCTCCAGTAATTTACCTTTGCGCTTGCCGTTATAAAACAGCCACGCGTAATACGGGGCGGAATTGAATAACGCCAAAAGATACCACAAACTAAAGCCTTTTTGCGGGTGAGAGATAAAATAAACGTCGGAACTGGCATACCAGGGATCCGGAGCGTAGGCAAAGGTATTGGTGCGGGAACGTTGCGGTGCAACCAGTTTCGGGGCGTCAAAATCAAACTTCCGCCGAACGGACGCAAACCAATAAATTCCTTTTTTAAGCAATTTGTCTATACCGTTATTGTTTTGCTTGCGTGCCAAAAGAACGGGTTTAAAACGGGACAAATGCGCCATTAAACGGGGATATTCGGCCATATCGGTATTACGGTCGTTGGGGTAGAAGAAATCAATCAGCCAGTATTTTGCAGCGGTATTTGCCGTATAGGAAGAAATATCCGAGTTTTTAAAAAAAGGTTTTAGTTTTGCTTCTTCGGCGCGGGATAAGCCGAGCGCGTCTTTCTGCGCTTGCGAAAGAATAAATACGCCCTCCCCTTTTTGTATGCCGCTAAGCGGGTGGTTAGACAAATGGGCGGCGGAGATTTTGTCGCACCCCGTCATCAGGCCGTTGCTTACGCGGGCAACGTCTTTTAGCCGAAAGGGCGCGGCGGCCATTTTTTGTAAAACGGCGGAGATTTCTCCGTCCTGCTCGCGCGTATTTAAAAAATCGGAGGAACTTGAATACAATTCGTGCTGGAAAACGGTCTGCTGTGTTCTTCCCCGCAGGCAGATTGCTGTTTTCCGGTCGGTTTTTTGAAATATGGTAATCAAATTATGCTGGCCGATGGCGCGGGAAAATAATTGTTTGTTATTGAAATCAATCAGGCGCAAGAGAGCGGTTTCTTGTTTAAGCCGTTTGCGCAATTTGGCGGCGGACGAGGCTTGGGCAAAATAAGCGGTTGTTAAAAATCCGCCTATTCCTTGCGGTTTTAGAATTTCCAACGCAAGGTGGAAAAATAAATATAATAAGTCGCTTTTTGGCGTTAGGTACGGCTGCCAGCGCGGATTTTGGCGCAGCGGTTCAAACAGCTCTTTGTGCCCTTTTTGTCCAATGTAAGGCGGATTGCAAATGATAGCATCAAAACCTCCGCCGGAAAAAACAGACGGAAATTTATCTTGCCAGACGGAGTTTTTTCCCCCCGCCAATGCGTCGCCTGCCAGTAAGTGGGCAAACAAGTCCGCCAGCGGTGTTTTGCCTAAGGAGTAAATCGTTAATGCGGCGCGCAGACGCAGGGTTTGCAGGGCGGACGCGTCCGTATCTGCCGCATAAAGCCGTCGGGAAATCTCCGTCAGGCGATCGGCTTTATTTGCGCCGTTTTCCGGTATCAATTTTTCCATTTCCAGCCAGAACGGCAGTAATAATCCCCCCGCTCCTGCTGCCGGATCGCAGACGGTAAAACGGGATAAAGCGTACGAAAATGCGTGGTTTTGTGCGTTTTCAAATTCGTGGATGCGTTTCCAAGCGTTTAACGTTTCCCGCACCAACTGTGCGGCAAGGGGCCAAGGCGTATAAAAAACACCCTGTTTTTTAACGGACGTTTCGTGAAGCAGTGATAAAATTTCGGGTGTGAAAGCATTTTCTTCGCCTTCTTGTCCCGTTTTGACGGGTTCGAAAAGTGCGTATAACCGTTGGGTCGTATCGCCGGATATGTCGGGCGGAGTTGCCGGCAGAAACGGTTTTAGTGCTTGATCTGCCGCCTCATATGATTTGCCCGTTGCTTTATGTGCCCATACTCGTGCAAAAAAATGCGTCAAGAACAAATGTTCTTGTTGGGGCGTCAGTCTTTCCGCCGCCAACATCAGGCGAGACTGACGCAAGAGCGTATTATTTGTCATAAGAAATATGGTTTAAAAAGAAGTGCGCTTGCGCCAAGCGGGTTTGGAGATAATTTTGTTGGGCGTGCAAGCGAAAATAATAGACATAAAAATCAGCTGCCGCTCCGTTGGGGCGTGCGTTGTCCATTGCCGTTTGGAGGGCTGCAATTTTTGCGGGCAATTCGTCTGCGGCTTGGCGGGACGTGAGCAAGCGTAACCGGTTGGCTTCTTCTTCACCGAACAAGATGTCACTTTCGGAGCCGCGCTGCAAGGCTTTTTCGTATGGCTGTTCAAAGGCTTCAGCCCGCGCGTATGGTATGTAGAGGTTTTCTTGTCGGGCTGTTTCAGTTTGTAACGCAACGATGTTTTCTATTGTTAGCCCAAAGGATTTTGCGTGGTCGGTATAAAAATACAATTTTCCTAACCGCTGTGCATCTGTAAGAAACATATCGTTTTCCGGCAGGAAATCCAACGTAAGACGTTTGCGGATGCGGATAATCAGTGTACGGCGCGGTGCGGCGGCGTGCTCCAGCGCGCGATGTAATAGAGAAAAATAATTTCGGCGGAGTTTGAGATAGTAATAATCGGAAAAGTGTTGTGTGGAAAGCTTTTGCGGGTCCGTTTTTAACAGTTCCGTTTGCAAAAGAGTGGTTTTTTGCCAAGCGTTCTGCGTAAATGCTTTTTGTTCTTCCAAGGACAGGGCGGCAAACTCGGCGGCCTCCCGCGCAGTTACCACAAAGGCCGGCGGTTGGGCGGGGTCGGCCATCAGGCGGGAGATTTCTTCGGGTGAAAAAAGAGTACTGTTGTAGGCGGAAGCAATTTCCGATCCGGCAAACGCTTCCACTTCCGCCAGGGTGTTTTGCAAAAGCTCTTGGTGGCGTGCAAAGGCTTTTTGGTTGATTTCCCCTCTTCCAGCTGAGGCGGCGAGAAGGGCGTCCCTGTCCCAAAAATAACTTAATTTGCCGGTAACGGCCACGGTGTTGGCGGGGTGTTTTTTAAAAATCTCTTTTTCCATTGCGCTAAACGTATTGGAATGGGATAAGCGGTGCAACAGCCAGTTGGGAACGGTGGTTTTGACGGCGTAGCCGGTATAGCGTCCGCTCAGCGGCTGCAGAAGCGGCGTTTTGACTGCATTTGCGGCAGAGAAAGATGTTTCCCTCAGCATTTTCCACGTTTGGGGAACGCCCCTGAACCAAGGCGACACGGTTTGCGCCCGCAGCGAAAGTGCGCTGACGCACAGAAAGAGAACACAGCAGGCCAGACGGAAAAATAAAAAAATTGTATTTACGCGCATAATAGTCCTTGGGCTTCCTTCTTTAATTATAAAAGAATGCCGTCCGCTGCACAATAAGCCAAAAGGCCCAAACAGCAGGACTTTTTGGACCTAGTGTGTCAGGAAAGTAGTTCTGCCGCAAACTGTTCTAGCCAAGCGGCGGATACTTTATTTTTAAGTTTATGAAAAAGCACTTGTTTGGGCTGGCTGACGCAAGTGGTTAGAAAGAAATCATGCGGGTATTTCTCTTGTAAAAGAGTGTATTTATCCCAAAACTTTTGATTTATCGTACCACTGCTGTAGTGGCAGCAGGCGCATTGGACGGCTTTAACGGGAATATTTTTGTGTCGAGCAGCCAAACAGAAATCTTCCGTATATAAGTGAAAGTCAAAGGTTTCATCAAAACGAAGTCCGGAGGAACGCAACAGAGAAGAATGAATAATCAGGCAACAACAATCTATTGTATCCACCGGTTCGGGTTTGGATATTTTGTGACCTACTGTATGGGGGTGCTCCATTCCTTCATATATTTCACCCAAGTAACATTCTTTGCATTCTTTTCCCTGTCGGATAGACGGACGTCTGTTATAAGGATAAAATAGAATTTTCCAATATTTATGCGTTTTTAACGCTACGCCGATTGGACCATATACACAACTTTTGTCTAAGTTATGAAGAATTTCTTCCGGCGGACATAAAAATTCAAAATCCTGATGACAGAAAATCAGCCAGCCGTCTTTCCCGTTTAGCTGGTGTTCTATAAAATGGTTATATCGTGCGGGAATGGATAGGTTTTCTTGTGAATTATCGTATTTAGTAATAAAACAATTTTTCAGATGAGGGTTGGTAGCTATTGCACGGTTATATACGGATAAATTATTACAAACTGAAATAATAAACACTTTAGACATAATGTTACCTTTTATGTTTATATGTAAAGCGAAAACACGAAAAAAGTGTTATTGTCCTTGTATTATGTATTTTTTCTTTTTTATAAATAAAACGCCACGGAGAGGTTTCTTTTTGTATGCGTTTGATAAGAACACGCTGTATTCTTTTGGATGCCAATAAAGAGGCGGCCCGTTTGTTTAAAGCAAAAATATCCCATATTTTTGCATAGGGTTCGTTATTTAGAATGCCTTCCGCCCAATCGTATAAAACGGACGGAGCAGGTCTATCCGGCCAGTATCGTTCCAAGTATTCGGTAACGATTTTTATTTGTCGGGGGCCGTTTAAATGCACATTTGCGCCGTGCTGGCGATAGAGGCAAAATTCGTCGTTCACAATGGCAAAATCTTTCTCTTGATTTAGAAGCATATAGCGGAAGATTTTTGTTCTTAATACAATATCGTCCCCCGTCATATCCTCATCAAAAGCGCCTGCTTGTTCTACTATGTCTTTGCGGAATATGGCATTTTGAATAAAAAATGATCCAAAATTGTATTCTAGTTCCAGTAAATCATTGAGGCTAACTTTCTTCATAGAAGAAAGCGGAAGCGTGATTTCTTGTCCTCTGTTTCCATTAGCGTCTATAGTAATATTTTTGGAGGAACCTGTAAACGCCAGCGTATCGTTTTGTCTCATACGCTGAAGATGTTTTGTAATATTAGGGGCGTACAGCATATCATCCAGCGAAACAAAAATAACAAATTCCCCCTCCGCCTGTTTAAAAGCGGTATTGAAATTTTTGCCAACATTGCCTGTATTTTTCTGCAGGATAAGTTTCATCGGAACGGGGCTTTTTTCCGCCAATTTTTGCAATAATTCGGGGCTTGCGTCGGAAGAACCGTCATCTACCGCGATAATTTCTATATTCGGGTCGTTAAATTTCCACATCGCCTCTATGGCTGCGGGAATAAAACGCGCGTGGTTATATCCCAAACAACAAATAGAGAGAAGCCCCTTTTTATTTGTATGCATTTAGCGTCTCCGTAACAAATTTTACTTCTTCATCCGTCAGTACGGGGCTGATGGGCAGGCTGAGCTCTTCGCGGTGGATTTGCTCGCTGATGGGGTAAGACTGTTCTTTCCACTCCGTATACGCCCCCTGCTTATGCGGCGGCGTAGGATAGTGGATATTGGTTTCAATGCCGTTATCCGCCAAGTATTTTTGCAGGGCGGTGCGGTCCGGCGTGCGGATGGCGAAAATGTGCCACACGTGGGCGTTTTCGTCATACGGTTGTGGCAGCGTGATGAGCGGATTTTTGATGTTGTTTCTGTACTGGCGGGCAATTTCGCGGCGGCGGTTGTTGTCTGCGTCCAAGTGCGGGAGTTTTACGTCCAGTACGGCGGCTTGCAGTTCATCCAAACGGGAGTTAATCCCTTTGTATAAGTGGACGTACTTTTTGAGCGAACCGTAATTGCGGAGCGCGCGGATTCTTTCAGCCAGAGCGTCGTCATTCGTGGTAACGGCACCGCCGTCGCCCATACAGCCCAAATTTTTGCCGGGATAGAAAGAAAAACCGGCCGCGTCGCCCAAATTTCCCGTTTTGCGGCCTTGGTATTCGGCCCCGTGGGCTTGGGCGGCGTCTTCGATAATTTTAAGATTATATTTTTTGGCGAGTTCCCAAATTTTTTCCATTTGCACGGCTTGGCCGTATAAATGAACGGGCATAATCGCTTTGGTACGCGGCGTGATTTTTTCTTCGATTAAATCCGGGTTGATGTTGTACGTATTGATATCCGGCTCCACCAAAACAGGGGTGGCGCCGTTTTCGCTGACCGCCAAAATAGTGGCGATATAGGTGTTGGCGGGGACGATAATTTCGTCCCCCGGGCCAAAGCCGTAGGCTTTGATAATCAGGTTCAGCGCGTCAAGCCCGTTGGCCACGCCGATACAGTGTTTTACCCCGCAATAGGCGGCAAAATTCTTTTCAAATATTTCGTTTTGGCGGCCGAGGATATACCAGCCGTCGTCTAAAATTTGTTTAAAACGCGCATCGATTTGCGCGCGGAAGCGTTCGTTTATTTTGTGTAAGTCTAAGAATTTAATCATAGTGGTTGCCTTATAACAAATAGAATGAGATTTTTAATATCGGTTACAATTTTTTCCGTGGCTGTGCAAGGACTTTTGGTGGCGCGCACTGATAAAAACTGTATTGGCGGGCACGTCTTTACTGACAATGGCTCCCGCCGCCACGATGGCATTATCTCCTATGGTAACGCCAGGTAATATGGTGGCGTTTGCCCCGATGCTGGCGCCTTTTTTAATGATAATCGGTTCCAGTTTGAAATTTTTATTTTTGGATTTGGGATAGCGGTCATTGCAGAACGACGCGTTCGGGCCGATAAAAACGCCGTCTTCAATAATCATGCCGTTGTAAAGGCTGACGCCGTTTTTGACGGTGACGTTATTGCCTATTTTTACATCGTTTTCAATAAACACGTGCGAGCAAATGTTGCACCCCGCGCCGATTTGCGCGCCTGCAAGTACGACGCAGAACTGCCAGATGTTCGTATCCGGGCCGATGTTTTTGGTTTGTACGTCCGCAAGCGGATGAATCATCGGGTAGCCTCCGTTAAAAAGCGTTGGTAATCGCGTACGTAGTCGGCTTCGTCGTAATGCTCACTGGCAAGAACCAACAGTACACAGTCTGGTGAAAAATGGCTCATTTCCCGCCAAATAAATCCGTCGATCAACAGGCCTTTTGCGGGATTGTCCAAGCGGATGGTTTTACGTTCGGCTCCATCATCCAGCAAAATATCGCATGATCCCGATACGCAGGTAAGCACCTGTTTGAGCGCATAATGTGCGTGTTGCCCGCGTGTTACTCCTGCCTGTGTGCCGTAAATATAATAGACGCGTTTAACGTCAAAAGGAATCTCGGCACTTTGGTTTTCCAAAGCGATGAGATTTCCCCGTTCGTCTCCACGGACGGTAAAATGAATCAGTTTAATAGCGTCTTTTAATGTGGTTCGCATATTAAGCTTTATTTTTTCCCAGATACCATTCCACGGTTTTGACGATGCCCGTGTCAAAATTTTCGTCTGCTTTCCAACCGAGTTCTTGTTCCAGCTTTGTTGCGTCAATGGCGTAGCGGCGGTCGTGACCGGCGCGGTCTTTTACAAACGTAATCAGCCGTTTATAGGATCTCCCGTCTGCCGCAGGGTGTTTTTTATCCAAAATGGAGCAAATGGTGTCTACAATCTGCAAATTGTTGCGTTCGTTGCGTCCACCGATATTGTATGTTTCTCCCGCCCTGCCTTTCTGCCATACGAGGGCGATGCCTTTGCAGTGATCCAGCACGTACAGCCAGTCGCGTACGTTTTTTCCGTCTCCGTATATCGGGATTGCTTGTCCGGAAAGGGCTTTGCGGATAATGGTGGGAATCAGTTTTTCGTCGTGCTGTTTAGGACCATAGTTGTTGGAACAGTTGCTGGTGGTGACGTTCATCCCGTACGTGTGGTGGTAAGCACGTACAATTAAATCACTTGAGGCCTTGCTGGCCGAATACGGCGAATTGGGAGCGTAGGGTGTGGTTTCAGTAAAAAATCCGGTTTCGCCCAACGTACCGTAAACTTCGTCAGTGGAAATATGGTGGAAACGGCTGTTTTCGTAGCCGGGTTTTACCTGGCCGGGGGCCGTCATCCAATGCTTGCGCGCGGCTTCCAACAGCGTAAACGTGCCTTCGATATTGGTTTTGATAAACGGCAGCGGGCCGGTAATGGAATTGTCTACGTGGGATTCGGCCGCAAAGTGGAATACGCCGCGGATGTCGTGTTCGGCAAACAGCTTGTTTACCAGTTCCGCGTCGCAAATATCACCTTTTACAAACGTATAGCGCGGGTTGTTTTCGCATTCTTTTAAATTGTCTAAATTGCCCGCGTAGGTCAGTTTGTCCAAATTGATAACGGTATACTGCGGGAACGCTTCCAAAAAATAGGGTACGAAGTTAGATCCGATAAATCCCGCTCCTCCCGTAACTAAGATAGTTTCGTTAGACATTCTTCCACTCCTTTCGTCCAATGGGATATTTCTATGTTAAAATCGCGTTTGATTTTGCTTTTGTCCAGTACGCTAAATGCGGGACGTAGGGCTTTGGTCGGATAATCCTTTGTTGAAATAGGCCGTATGCGACACGCGCACCCCGCAGTTTTCAAGATATAGTGGGCGAAATCGTACCACGTGGCTGCGCCCTCGTCCGTAAAATGGTAAATTTCTTTAGTGCTGTGTTTGATTTGTGGCAAAATTCGTACAATCGTTTCCGCTAAATGCGGGGCATAAGTAGGCGTGCCGAATTGGTCCGCCACCACATAGATTTCGTTTTTCTGTGCGGCGATTGAGAGCATTGTTTTGAGAAAGTTCTTTCCGTACGGGCTGTACAGCCACGCTGTGCGCAAAATAATGGTAGTTGGAGCGTATTTTAAAATGTTTTCTTCCCCCTCCAGTTTCGTTTTTCCATATACACCGAGCGGGGCGGGCGCGGCGGTTTCCGCAATCGGGTGGTTGTCCGTTCCGTCAAAAACGTAATCTGTAGAAATGTGTACGAGCGGAATATCCTTCTCTGCCGCGAGTTTAGCTAGATTTTCTGATCCCAATGCGTTAATGCAGCGGGCGGTTTCGGGTTCGTCCTCGGCTTTGTCCACGTTGGTATAAGCGGCGCAGTTGATAATAGCCGTCAGGTCGTGTGCCGTGCCAAACGCGCGGACGGCTTTTTCATCGGTAATATCCAGTTCGGCGGCATCGGTATAAATGGCATTGTTTTTACCCAAAATATCTTTTAAACAGTTTCCCAATTGGCCGTTGGCGCCCGTAACTAAAAGCATACATTCTCCTTATAGGCAGCAAAAGACGGATTTTTTAAATCTTTATCCGATAACACGGCTTGTGACAGATTGATTTTCCAGTCAATGCCGAGGTTTGGGTCGTCAAAGCGGACGGCTCCTTCGGATTCTTTATTATAAAAATTATCGCACTTGTAAGCGAATTTAGCCGCTTCCGTCAATACGGAAAACCCGTGGGCAAAGCCGCGCGGAATAAAAAATTGTTTTTTGTTTTCGGCGGAGAGTTCCACCCCAAACCATTGGCCGAATGTTTGGCTGTTTTTTCTTAAGTCTACGGCTACATCCCATACGGCACCCTCTAATACGCGCACAAGTTTAGCCTGTGCGAACGGTGGTTTCTGAAAATGCAGTCCGCGCAGGGTATTTTTGGAGGAAAAAGATTCGTTGTCCTGTACAAAGTCGGCAGTAATTCCCGCTTCCGCCCACGCGCGTTTGTTGTAGGATTCAAAAAAGTAGCCGCGGTTGTCCGCGAATACTTTGGGAATAGCGACAATAAGTCCTTCTATAGGAGGTTTAAAAAAATCCATTTTTTTGGTCCTCGGGAATCTCTGCTAGATATTGCCCGTATTCAGTATTTTTCATTAGAGCCGCGCGCTTTTCCAGCTGTTTGGCGGAAATCCAGCCGTTTTTGTATGCAATTGCTTCCAAGCAGGCTATTTTTAATCCTTGGCGGTTTTCCAGCGCTTCAATAAACATAGAAGCTTTGATTAAATCGGCGTGGGTGCCCGTATCCAGCCACGCCATACCGCGTCCCATCAGCTGTACGGAAAGCTCCCCGTGTTGTAAATACCAGTCGTTCACTGCGGTAATTTCCAGTTCACCGCGTGCGGACGGTTTTAGATTTTTGGCAATTTCCACTACGCGGTTGTCGTAAAAATACAGCCCCGTTACCGCCCAGTTGGATTTGGGATTTTGCGGTTTTTCTTCAATAGAAACGGCCTTTTTGTTCGCGTCGATTTCCACCACGCCGTACGCTTTGGGGTTTTTAACGTGATAGGCAAACACCGTCGCCCCCGTTTTTTGGGCGGCGGCCGCTTGTACGAGCTGTTTTAAATCACGTCCGTAGAAAATGTTGTCGCCCAAAATCAGGCAGACGTTATCATCACCGATAAATTCTTCGCCCAAAATAAACGCTTGGGCTAATCCTTCGGGGCGGGGTTGTTCCATATATGAAAGATGTAAGCCGTAAGCAGAGCCGTCGCCGAATAATTTTTTGTATAAAGGCAAATCTGCGGGAGTGGAGATAATCAGAATATCCCGTATGCCGGCCAACATCAGGACTGACAAGGGATAAAATACCATTGGTTTGTCATAAACCGGAATGAGTTGTTTGGATACGGCAAACGTCGCCGGATACAGACGGCTGCCCGTCCCGCCGGCCAAAATAATGCCTTTCATATTTTCCTCCGCCAAGAGTGAATATAGTTTTATTATACTAGATTTTTAGGGTATTGTATTGGATAAAAAATACCGTCGGAAAAGTATAATTTTAGCAGGGAGAAGCGGGTTTTTTACTATAATAAATGCTATGAAAAGGATTTGTTTGTTTGCCGGATATCATCCGCACGGCGAAGTGGCGGAATATGCGGTGTATTATATAAAAGCCCTGGCCGCCCTGGCGGACGTATATTATATGGCCGACTGCAAGATGTCCCCCAGCGAGCTGGAAAAGCTGGCCCCGTACGTAAAGGGGGCGTGGGGTGAGCGTCACGGCAAATACGATTTCGGTTCCTGGCAGGAAATCGTACGTAAAATCGGCTGGGAGAAATTGGCGGAATATGACGAGTGCATTTTCTGCAACGACTCCGTATTCGCCCCGCTTTTTCCGTTGGAACCTGTTTTTGCGCAGGCCGAAAAGGATTCTTCTTTGGACGCGTGGGGATTAAACGCTTTTGAAAACGATTATTTCGGCAGTTTTTTCTTTGTGCTCAAACGGCGGGCCGTGTTGTCGGACGCGTTTAAAACTTTTTTGATGTCCGTGGAAAAACAGCCGGACGTTGGCGACGTCATCCGCAAGTACGAAAAAAATCTGCCCGCGGTATTGCGCGGTGGCGGGTTTTCGTACCGGGTGTTTACGGCCGTCCCGCAAAGCGTATTTGATGATTGGAAGGATTATGTGCGGCGTGGATTTCCCGTATTAAAAATCCAAATTTTTACGCGTAAACGGCTGTATGCGGACCGCCAATGGCTGCCCGGATGGCGCGCTTTTGTGCGGGCGCATAGCGGCTACCCCGTGGATTTGATTGAAAAACATTTGCGCCGTATCGGGGTGGACCCGGACGGTTTTGATTCCTTCGGTTTCCGTTTAAAATCCCTCTGGTGGGCGTTTAGGCGGTGGCGGCGGAAAGGGTTTCGCATTCATTTTTGCAGGGGCAATAACATCGTGGTGTTGTTTGGCATAACGCTTTTCAACAATACGGCGGAAAAGCCGGCTTATCCCGTCCAACCGTTTACAAAATAAGGGATTGCGGTTTGCAAAAACGCCCGTCTTGGTGACGGGCGTTTTGTACTATAAGACGCGAAGTGCGCGACAAGCCGCGTCAAACACTGTTTGGGGGATTATTGCCGCAAGGCATTGTTTGTCTGGTGGATAGCCCAGCAGACAGGTTGTCATCCAGTTTTTGCTGATGTTCATACAGCCTCCGCAGACGGGTGCAGAAATATTCACATTGCGCGCATAGGCCAAATAGGCGGCTTTTGAGGGGCCGAACATCACCACGCACCGCGCGCGCGTTAAATTGGCAAGGTGTACCATACCGCTTTCTCCGTCCACGTGTAACAGGGCATTATCCAAAATATACGGCAAATCGGCTACGGTGGTTTTTCCAACTAAACTGATATCGGCAAAATCAAAAATTTGGCTTTTGGAGCCCCCCAGCTGGATTACTTTTATATTGGGAAATGAAGCTTTAAATAAGCGTACAAATTCCCTCCAGTGTTCCTGCGGCCAGCAGCGGGTGGGGTGGCCGAGCGACGTGTCCGTATTCGTGTTTATCCCGTCGTGAATGGTAATATATTTTAGACCGAAAATTCCTAAACGTTTTAAAATTCCTTCTGCTTTTGCGGCGGAAAGACTAATTTCCGCGCGGTCGTTTTGGCCCACTTCAAGGCCCGTAAACCAGCCTAAATTTTGCACGCGCGAACCGCCGTGGGCAATGGCGATTTCCGCCAGCTGTCCGTCCAAGTGCGGCGTGTAAAGCGCAAAATCTTTAAAACACGATTGTACGTCTAATCCGCGTTCCAAGGCGGGGATAAAATCGGGCGCCAGTTTTTCAAGGCGAGAGCGGTCATAATAATCAAACATTAACAAGTGGCAGCCGGAGATGACGAGGTCGTAATCTTTATAGCGGTAGCGGCGGTCCTGAAAACGGTTGATAAGTCCGTCCGAAAAAATCATATCCGCTATGGGTTTGCTGTCATAGCAAAAGGATATTTCGGCCTGCGGCAGGGTTTCGCGCAGTTTTTTAATAAAAACGCGCGTCATTGCTACGTCTCCAATTCCCCCTTTAATGTGCACGAGTACGCGCAAAATGTCCGTTTTGGGTTCCCTGTGCGGGTAGAACAGCCGTTTGAGGTAGGTTTTCAACTGTTTGCGCCGCTGCGTAAACGCCATAGCCCAACGCACGGGCGCACTGTCGTGTGCGGCGGCGCGGACCAGTTCTCCCGCCCGCAAGCCCGCTAGTTTAAAGGAAGAAATATTTTTTATCATCGGACCTTTCCCCTAAATTATGTTATAATTCTAGCATATTACTCTTGGCGGAGGATATATGCATAAGGATTATGCCGTCTTTTTTGCGACAAACCGGCGTTTCTTTTTTTCTTTGGCCGTTTGCTTGCTCAGTTTAAAGAAAAACTCTCCTAAAATCTGTCAAAAAGCGGATATTTTGGTTTATCATCAAGGATTAACGCCAGAGGACCAAGCGTTTTTGAATAAAATTCTTCCCTGCAAGTTTACGGAATACCGCTTTGCGGTGGATACGGATTTTGAAAACATCAATTTCAAGAAATTTACCCAGTTGACTTTTGCCCGCTACGAAATTTTTGATTTGCTGGCCCATTATAAGAAAGTGCTGTATATGGACGTGGATATTATGATTGGCGGCGAGTTGGATTATATTTTTGAAAACTACGGTAATAAGAGCGGTATTGCGATGTGTAAAGATACGCAAAAAGGCCTGACGCTGATTACCAAAAATTTTGTGAAACCTCTCCCGCAATACGATATGACCGTTCCTTGTTACAACGCGGGCGTAACACTGTTTTGCAATAATTTGAAAGACCGCGAAAAACTGCGTATGTGGTGCTACCAAAAAACGGCGGAGTGGTTAGAAAATTTGGTCTGTCCGGATCAGGGCGTCGTAAACGTGATGATTCAGGAATTTGGGATTTCTATGGAAGTGCTTCCAGACACGTGTAACTGTCTGCCTTCCAACCCTAAGTTTTTGGATAAAAACCGCAAAGACGTGCTGATTTACCACTGTGCTGGCGGCGGCGTGCGGTTTTGGACGTATACGTGGAACGCTCCCTGGCAGGAATTATATGCCGAGTATTTAAAAATGGGCGGCGAACCGCATACGGATACGGAACACGGGTGGTTAAAGCTGATTAAAAAATTCCGCTTGGGCGGCCTGGACTTTTTTGACCGTTCGCCGGACCCGAAAATGCACCCCGTGCGCTTTTTAAAGTATGCGGTGTTATGGCCGTATAAGTATTTGACGCGCAAGAAATAAAAAGAGTTTTTCAAAAAGTGCCCCGGGCGGATTATTCCTCTCGGGGCGCGCGTATAAAAAATAAAAAGTCATCCCATAAAGTCTTTATACGGGATCTCATCCTATTTAATAACAGCGGATTCCGGATTACAGCCTTCCGGAATGACGCAAGAAGGTGCCGCTCGGAAATGACGCGGGGAGAAATAACCCCATAATGACAACTCAACCCAATAATCAACTGCCAAATGCTAACTTAAAATCCCATACTTTTGCATAACCCTGAAATTTTACTGCTACACTCCGTTTTCCCTGGATTTTCGGAATTGTCCAACCAAACAGTATATTGGGAAATTGCCTGCTGAGCTAGTTGGGTGGAAGCCATATTTTTGCCGTTGTCGGGAATACCGTGCGTATCCCAAAATAATAAATTGGCGTGTGCAGCAGCAAACATATCTACAGCAAATTTATCGCACCATAACATATAACGATCCCCCCCGTCTTTACAGCCAGGATATTCAATATCCAATTCGCTCCAGTAGTTGGGATAATTCCCGTTAGCCATATAATACACTTCCATAGCGTCTTTGAGTGATTTTGCGGCGGTTTGCATCTGCGTAAACCGGCTTTTGGCTACGGCTTTTTGATATTGCGGTAATGCGACGGCGGATAATATGCCGATAATCAGTACAACGACTAATAATTCGATAAGGGTAAAGCCCTGTGTTGTGTATTGCATAGTGTTCTCCTGTATATCTGTTTTGGGAAAACACGATGCAAAAAACGGCCGTCCAGTGCCAAGGCTTATCAGGGCTTGACAAAAAACAGCCGTAGTTCCTTGCCATATAAAATGGCAAGGAACATTCGGCACAACGCAATCGGGTAATTAGTCCGTTTGCGTCGTGCCTAAAACGACCGTTTTTGGACCTGATAAGCTCTTTAGTCGCCTAAAGACCTCCTATTCTGCATAGGATTCCAAAAACAGATTAAATTGTAGTGTGCCTACGACTTAAACCTTTCTATAAAGGCTTCTTATTATATCATATTTGTATATAAAAATAACCACGGCGGACTTGTAAAAGTCTGCCGTGGTGGGGTATTAAAAACAACTTATTTTACTTTTTTGCCTTGTTCAAGCATTAAGGTATACGTTGTCATATCCGTTACTTCCGCAGGACCGAAGAATTGAATCGGGCCAGGGAATACATACAAGTCCAGCTCCGCCCAAGCGGCGCGGTTCTTGGCGAGGTGCTTAAACGGTTCGCCTTTGAGTTCCACCAACGCTTTTTTGATGACCGGTTTTTCTTTGCCTTTGCGGCGTTCAATGTTCATCATCATCGTCAGCGGAATACCGCCGCATTCCCAGTCCTGCGCTTTTTTGGTCAGTTTACGCACGGAAGAAAGGTAGCCGGTGCATTTGTTGAGCGCCAGTACGGCGGCGTTGTAGCCGAGCGCGTAGGTGTAGTTGGCGTCAAAGGTGGACGGCACGCCGCAGCGGCCTTCGTAACCGAAGAAGTGGGTAATAGCGGAGAATTTACCGTCGTATTTTCCGGCTTTCTTCATTTCGGCAAGCTGCGTGCGGAGCATTTCCACCAACAATTTTTCGGTTTCAATGAGCGAAACTTGTACGTTGCCGTGCGGATCGCGGTCTAGCATTAACTGGGCGGCAATGCCTTCCGGCAGCGATTTCATTAGCGCAGCCAGTTTGGCGGGCAGAATGGAAAGAATAAATTCTTTCTTTTCCGCCACGGTGTTCATTTGAGAAAGTTTTTCTTCGTGATCGGCCAAAGAATCGTTGAGCGCGCTGATGAGTTCTTTCATTTCCGGAATAAATTCGATTAACCCTTCCGGTACCAACACCACACCGAAATTTTTGCCGGCTTTGGCGCGTTTGGCAATAAGCTGAGCCAATCCGTCAACCACTTGAGCCAAGGTCATCTTTTTGGCAAGCACTTCTTCGCCGATGAGTACGGCGTTGGGGTGCGTTTTAAACGCCACTTCCAAGGTGATGTGGGACGCGCTTCTGCCCATCAAACGCACAAAGTGCCAGTATTTGCGGGCGGAGTTGACGTCGCGCAGAATGTTGCCCACGAGTTCGGAATAAATTTTGGTGGCGGTGTCAAAACCGAAAGAAGTTTCGATTTGTTTGTTTTTCAGGTCGCCGTCAATCGTTTTCGGTACGCCGATGACGCTGATTTCCACGCCCTGTTGTTTTAAGTATTCCGCGATGACGCACGCGTTGGTGTTGGAGTCGTCCCCCCCCACTACGACGAGCGCGTCCATTTTGTTGGCGATTAAATTGTTTTTGGCCGCGGCAAGCTGCTCGTCCGTTTCGATTTTGGTGCGGCCGGATTGAATGAGGTCAAAACCGCCGGTATTGCGGTAGTCTTTCATCAGAGCCGGAGTAATTTCGATAAATTTATTGTCCACAATGCCGCTGGGGCCGCCCAAGAAACCAAAAAGTTTGTTTTTGGAATTGGCTTTTTTGAGTCCGTCCAACAGGCCGGCGATGACGTTATGCCCGCCCGGGGCTTGTCCGCCGGAGAGTACCACGCCC
Source organism: Candidatus Avelusimicrobium sp. (assembly GCF_051874775.1). Lineage (GTDB taxonomy): Bacteria > Elusimicrobiota > Elusimicrobia > Elusimicrobiales > Elusimicrobiaceae > Avelusimicrobium. The sequence goes on along the minus strand of NZ_JBJEGE010000011.1, from coordinate 71,890 downwards.
ACGCGTACGGCTTTTTTGCATATGGCGTTGTTGGCGCCTTTTACAAAAGTGATTTCGGGCAGTCCGTAAGTGTTGGGGAAGATTTTGCGGACGGTCGCCTGATCGGCCACGGATTTGGTGGCTTTGCCGAGTTTGGCTTTTACGGCGGCGGGACCTTTTTTTAGAATGTTGGGCAGCACGGGCTGAAATTTACCGCGGTGCTGTTGCAGCTGGGAACAAGCGCATTTTACGTTGTTTTTAGCGGGCATAGTACCCCTCCTGTAAAGATAAAACCTTATTTTTATTATACAAAATCCGCGCGTATATCGTTTAGTCGTTTAAAAAAGCTATAATCTAAAAATGAGTATTCGGAATATCTTCTGGTTTTGCGTGTGTAATTTGCTCCTATGGTGCGCGGCTGCGCTCATCTATTTTTATATAGGCGGATTTTGGCTTGACGTATCCGGCGTGCTTTTCGCTTTTTTCTCCATTACGGGGCAGCTGACGTTGTTTATGGCCGGTTTATTAACGCTTGTGCTTCCGTGGCGGATAATCGGTCCGCGCTCCGCTTTTTGGGCCGCGTGGGTGTGGGGTTCATTTTTTGCGTTCTTTTTTGCGTTGGATATTTTTATATATACACAATACCGTTTTCATATCAGTATGGCGATGCTGGAGTTGTTTTTCGGGCCGGCAGGGCGCGAGATTTTTGTTTTGCCCGCGTCAATGTATGTAATGGTTGGTGCCGGGGCGCTGCTTTTGGCTGGCGTGGTGTTTGTGCTGGCGCGTTTGGCGCGGAAAATTACGTGGGGAAAGAAAGCCGTCTGTGCATCCACCGCCGTTTTGGTGTGCTGCACGCTTGGGTATAACGGGTTGCACGCGTGGGGAAAATTTATGCAGGTGCCTTCCGTTTTGGCGCAGGTGTCTTACTTGCCGTGGGCCAACCCGATGAGCGCTAACCGCCGCCTAAGAAAAATGGGTTTCGAGCCGAAAAACGAACCGTATTCGCTGCCTAAAGCGGGAACGCTAAACTATCCGCTGCGTCCGCTTGACTGCGCGCAGGGGAAACGCTTTAACATTCTGCTGATTTTGGTAGAATCTTGGCGCGCCGATTCCCTTTCGCCCGAGGTAATGCCCAATATATACCGCCGCAGCCGCCGCGCGCTGCGTTTTACCGAACATTTAGCCGGAGGCAACGCCACGGAAGCCGGTGTATTTTCGCTGTTTTATTCTCTGCCCCACGCCTATTGGAACGCGTTTTCCGGCGCGCGGATTGCCCCCGTATTTATCCGCCGCCTGCAGGAGGAAAATTATCAGTTGGGGATTTTTTCCAGCGCGCGGCTGAACAGTCCGGAATTTAATTCGAATATTTTTTCGTCCATACCGGATTTGCGGCTGGGGTCTAAAGGCGTTACCAAAGTAGAGCGGGATTTGGATTTGCAGCAAGATTTTACTACTTTTATAAAACAACGGGACAAAACAAAACCTTTCTTCGGTTTTTTATTCTACGACTCCCCGCACGGACAAATGTATCCTGAGGGAGGAGATGTGTTTCAACCGACAGCCGAAGAAATGAATTATTTGATGCTTACCAAACATACTGACCCCACCCCTTATATGAACAATTATAAGAATTCGGTGTATTTTATAGACGGTTTATTGGAACAAACCTTTAGGTTGCTTGAAAAAGAGGGGCTTGAAAAAGATACGATTGTTATTCTTACTGGAGATCACGGGCAGGAAATTAACGATACGCACAATAATTTCTGGGGGCATAACAGCAATTTCTCTAAGTGGCAGACGCACGTACCTATGCTTGTGTGGTGGCCGGAAAAGGAGGGAAAAGAACTTGCGCACCGTACGACGCATTACGATGTGGTTCCTACGTTAATGTCTCAAGCTCTTTCCTGCAGTAATCCGCCGGAGGATTATGCCGCCGGCCGGAGTTTATTTGACGATTCTTCCCGTCCGTTTGTGATTATTTCCAGCTATAATAAAAAGGCCATACGGGAGGGCGACAAAATTTCAGTCATTGACAATTACGGTTACTTAGAAAATTATGATGAGAATTACCAAAAGACGGAAACGGGTGTAAGCCCGCAGGCAATGGCAGAAGCACTTAAAGTATTCTCCCGTTTTTATAAGTAGTTTGGGTGTAAAAATGCAAAATTTTTGAATGTTTTATTGTTTTTTTGTAAAATATAGTATCAACTGAATGTTTTGGCCCCCATAGCTCAATGGATAGAGCATCTGCCTTCTAAGCAGGGGATATAGGTTCGATTCCTATTGGGGGTAAATATAAGAACCGCCGGCTGGCGGTTTTTTTGACCCCCAAAAAACGTAAACTGCTTTGCGTTCCCTTTCCCCCCCTCGCATCCCCGAATGTCGGCTGTTCGCAGGATCCGTGGATTTTCTTTTGAATTTTATGAATAACCACAGATTCCCGATTACAAGACTCTGGAATGACGATATTTTTTAATATATTTCTTATCCATTTCCCTTATATTTACAAGGGAAAAATATCCCCTTAAAAACAGTACCAGAAATCGAAAGACGGAGCGATGTTTTTGTACGCCTTTTATATGTTCTTCTGCCTTTTCGCATACCGATAGAAATCCCGCGGGGCGTGTAAAGCTTCTAAAATGCTACAATAATTTATCTCATACAGGGAGTCGTTTTATGGTGCGCAATTTATCGTTTTCTTATTCTAAAATGGGGATGTATAAAGAATGCCCGCAGAAGTACAAATTCCGTTACGTCCATATGCTGCCCGAACAGCCTAAGTATTATTTTGCTTTCGGTACTGCGTTGCACGAAGTGATGGAGTATATTTATAATCCCGAAAATCCCGCTTTCCCCTCCTTGCCCGAGGCTCTTGCGTTTTTCGACAATCACTGGAACAAAACCTCGTTTGAACAAAAGGGCTATGCGTCCGTTGAGAAAGAGCTGGCCGGATATGCCGAAGGCCGGCGGATTATTGAAGCGTATTACGCCAAAAATGCGGAATCGTTTTTTCATCCCTTGTCGGTGGAAATGAAAAGTACCTTGGATATTGATGGGCTGAGTTTGATCAGTATTTTGGACCGCATTGACTATCTGGGCGGCGGAAAAGTTAAAATTTTAGATTATAAAACGGGTAAAACTGTCCAGCGCGAACCGGATCAGCTGTATATGTACCAAAAAGTGGTGGAAAATTCCCCCGCCATAAAATCGCTTGTCCAGCAAAAAGATCCGGGCGTCAAAGAATTGCGCGTGGAACAATTAAGTTTTTACCACTTGCCTACGCTGCACGAGATGACGTTTGAACGTGCGCCGGACAAGGAAATTTTTGATTTTTGGAAAGGCGTTTTAAAAGTGGCGGACAATATCCGCGCCGGAAAATTCGACCCGACCCCCGGGGAAAACCAATGCCGTTGGTGCGATTACCGCAATATCTGCCCCGTTTTTACGGGCAAAGACTATAACGGCCCTACAGGATACGCGGCTCGCATCGGATCTTTTTCCCCCGATGCAACGCCTGTACCTGCTGCGCAGTCCCAAACGGTGCAAGAGAAACTGTCCGATAAAATCGACCGCTGCGGCGCACTTTTAGATGAGGCCAAACAACTGCAAAAAGAAATCATTGCGTTAATGCGGAAGCAGAATTTTGAACGTCATTTCGGCAAAAATTACAAGGCAGAACTTTCCCGTATTGAAAAATTGGAATTTACCGATAAATCCAAAGTGGTGGAACTTTTGCGTACATTAAATTTGCTTTCCAAAACGCTCGTTCCCACCCAAAGCACTGTGGCGGGATTATTGACGGATTCGTCCGTTTCGGCTCAGGCCAAAGCACGGCTTCAGGCATTTATTGTCAAAACGCAGGACGTCAAACTGAATTTGGAAAAAACGCAATAGCGCGCCGTCCGCCGTTGGCGCAAGGAGAAAATCGTGACAGAAAAAATGATTGTTTCGCTGGATTTGGGTACCTCCGGCTGCCGCGCGGCGGTGGTGTCGGTAGACGGCCTTGTAAAAGCCCAAAAAAGCATTGTGCTGGTTCCTGTGCGCCGCGGGGCAGGTCTGTCAGAATACGATGCGGAAGCGTTATTTTCCGCCCAGCAGGAAGTTTTAAATGCGGTGCTTGATGAAGCCGGCCCGCAAAACGTATTGGCGCTTGCTTTATCTTCACAGCGTTCCACCGTGGTGTTATGGGATAAGTTGTCCGGTAAGGCGGTTGCCCCTGTGTTAACGTGGGAGGACGGCCGCGCCGCCAAAGAGGCGGAGGCTTGTATACTTGCTCAACCGGAAATTCACGCGCTGACAGGACTTTATAAAACACCGTATTTTTCCGCACCGAAAATTGCGTGGTGTGTAAAACATTGTCCTCAGGCTGCCGCGTCTTTACAAAGTGGGAATTTGTTCGCCGCTCCCGTGCTCTCTTATGTTATTTGGCGTCTTACGGGCGGCACAGTTTTCGCGTGCGACCCAACGCTTGCCCAACGTACTTTATTGTTTGATATCAACCAGCGTTCTTGGAGCGGCAAGTTATGCCGCGCTTTCGGAGTGCCCGTTGAGGCACTTCCGAGCGTATTGCCGTCTGCGGCGGATTACGGCATTTATGACTATAAAGGATTTAAAATCCCCATTCGCGCTTGCGCGGGCGACCAACAGGCCGCTGCGTATGCAATGGGGGTAACTGCCGGTACGTGCGCCATTAATTACGGTACAGGCGCATTTCTGCTTTACAACGCCGGAGCGGAGCAAAAACGCTTGGCGGGCGTGTTAAGTTCTCTTTCCGTTTCTTCCGAAGAAGGTGCGGAAGATATTTTATTGGAAGGGCCCGTCAATGCGGCGGGAAGCTTGTTTTTGTGGCTAAATGCGCAGGGATTTTCATTTGAACATAGTCAAATTGATGCGTTATGTCAAACCGCTAAGAATCCTGTCTGGCTGCTTCCTGCCTTAGGCGGTTTGGGCGCGCCGTATTGGGATTTTTCTGTTTCTCCCGTAGCGGGTGGCCTGTCTGCCCTGACCAAAAAAGATGACTGGGTGGCCGGAGCCGTGCGCGGCGTGGCATTTTCGGTGGCGGATGTTGCATATTATTTGAAACAAGCGGGATTCAATCCCGTAAAAACATCCGTGTCCGGCGGGCTTTCCCGTGTGGGGGCGTTGGTGCAGTTTCAAGCCGATATTTTACAGAAAGAACTAACTGTGTTGGACGAAAGCGAAAGTAGTGTATTGGGGGCGGCCCGTCTAGCGGCCCAAAAATTAGGCTTTGGCGAGCGCTGGAAAGAGGTTTCTGCCCGACATACCGTTTCCCCTAAAATTTTCGCTGCAAAGGCCGATAAAGAATACCAAAACTGGCGTGAATTTATGGTGTGGGCAAAAAATAATCCCCTGTAAGGCGGTATGCTTGTTTGCCTTTTTTGAAAAAATATTCCTCGGTGCGGTTGAGGAATATTTTTTATTGTATAGAAAACCCCAGCAAGCAGATGGCCTTGACTGGGGTTGTTACGTCTGATGAGCAAGCTTGCCTTATTAGGGCTGTGTTGTTACGGTTTGTTTGGTTGCAGAAGTGGTGCGTGTTGCGGATTTTTTTACTGCTGCAGCTTTATTACGCGCATTGGCGCGGCGTCTGGCGGTGTTATTTTTGGCCGACGCAGCGTTTTGTTTGACTTGTGTGCTGGCGGCGGAAACGGTCTCTTTGACTTCAGCAATTTCTTCTTCTGCTGCGGAGGAATCAGGTAACACTTGGCCCGTTCTTAACGCAAATTCGCGGTCCATTTCTTCTTTTAGGGCGGCCTGTTTTTTGGCTTTGGCGGCTTCCAATTCCTGCTGTAAACGCAATAACTCGGGATCTTCTTCCAACTGGGCCGTTTTGGCTTGAAATTCTTCTTCCAGCTGGGCGCGCAAAGCAGCGGCTTCTTCTTCAGCTTGTGCTTTTTCGGCAGCGGCTTTTTCTTGCTGAAGTTCGGCTACTAAGGCTTCTTGTTCGGCCAGCTCTTGCTCAAGCAATCGGACCTCGGCCAGTTTTTCCGCTTGAACTTGCAGTGCTTCTTGTTGGACAGCCAATTTTTTTACCCCCAGCACGCGTGAGGTGGCGGAGTTGGGCAGATATTCTTCCGTCAGCGTAAACGCATTTTGGCCCGCATTATTGGCTGCGGTCAAATCGGCGCCCTGCTGAATAAAAAACAAAGCAGCGCGGTCGTTTTTTGCTTTAATGGCGCTCATCAGCGGTGTATTGCGCGCATTATCCCGATGATCCAAATCCGCTCCGCTGGCCAATAGAGTTTTGGCGGCGGAGGTGTCTTGTGCATAGGCGCTGTAAGTCATCGCCGTGCGACCCTGGTGGTCTTGTATATTAGGATCAATATTTTTGGATCTAAGTAAGATTTGTACACATTCGGAATGATCTTTGGCGCTCGCACGCATTAAAGCGGTAACCCCCGTGTTGTCCTGCGCGTTAACATCTGCACCCAAATTGATAAGCGTACGCACTGCTTCGGGGCGGTTTTGTTCAACGGCGTAAAAAATAGGCGTTCGGCCAGACAGATCTGAAATGTTTACATCCGCTTTGGCGGTTTTGGCAAGCAGGCGGATGGTATCGCTGTGGCCTTCCGCTGCGGCTGCCGAGATAGGGGAAAGCCCAGTGGAAGGATTGCGATAGGCTTCGTTGGCCCCAAACTCGAGCAGTGTTTTGATGTTGGCATTTTGCCCGCGCTGGGCGGCATAAATAAGGGCGGTATTGCCTGTGTTGTCCGGCAGGTTGACGGCTTTGTTGTCCAAATTAATTAAGCCGGTAATCAAATTGGGATTATCGTAAGCTACGGCGTACAGGAGCGCGGTTTTCCCCAAATCGTCCTTGGCTGTAGCGTCGGCCCCATGGGCAACTAAATACGTTACCGCTTCTTCATTTCCTGCGGCTGCCGCGGCGATAAGCGGCGTAATGCCGAAGCTGGATTTATCGTTTACCTTGGCATTACCGTCTTCCACTAACATTTTAATAATTTCCATATTGCCTTTTTCGGCGGCAATGGTAAGCGGGGTGATGCCCGCATAGTTTTTTTCGTTTACGTTTACATTGGCATACATAAGCGTGCGGACACGGTCCACATCGCTGATTTTAATAGCACGCACCAGGGAGGTGTCGTAAACATATTTGGTGGTGGCGCGGGGACGGTTGCCCAGCGTATCGCTGTGGTATTTTTTCTGTTCCGCACCGAACACGGTTCCGCGGTAAATATCCCCCGGAGTTTGTACGGCTTGCTGCGTGATGGTGTCCGTAGCCGAGCGTGGGGTTTTTTCTCCCAACACCACGCCTTCATACCCTGTATAATACTCGGTTTCCTTTTTGGCGTTTTGCGCGCAAAGAGGAAGCGCAATTATTGTTAAAACAAAAACGGCACTTAATTTATTCATAGATTTGCCTCCAATGATTATATAATAGCAAAACAGGAAAAAGTTTTTATAAAAATTTTGTGGATTTTTTTATAATGTAGTTAAAAACCAGTAAAAAAGTAAAGTTTTATTGAAAAACACTTGCATTTTTTTGATTTACGATGTATGATAGAAATATAACCAAATAGTTTGGTACACCAATTTATCCCCCAGAACCTTTCGATTTACCCCCCGAACGGTTCTGAACAAAGCGCAGGGCACATCCCCCTGCGCTTTTTCTTTGTAAGAAAAGAGCAAGTAAGAATTTTTTTGTTACTTTTTGTGCCGGCAAAAAGTAAACCAAACTCTTCTTCTTTCTTTTTCTGGCAGCAGAAAAAGAACCAAAAAGACTGCCCGCCCGGGTCCTATAAAAAGCAGCCTGAAACGGGGCGTTTTACAACTCGCTTCGCTCAAACAAATAAAAACGTTTTCCCGCCTTGAGGCGTTTTATAAACAGGATGAAGGCCTGCATAAACGGCAATAACCACAACGCCGGACGCGTTTTATAAACAGAACTAAGGGCGGGATATTATGTGGCATAAAGGCAATAAAAAACCACCCCTTGCGGGGTGGTTTCTAAAACTTTACACATTTCCCTAATTACAGAGAAATCGCGCTTACAGGGCAGGTGCGCTTAAAACTTGCATAACTGCCCTGCGCTCTTCTCTTACAGAGAAATCGCGCTTACAGGGCAGGTGCCGGCACAAGAGCCACACTCAATACATTTGGTTTCGTCAATGTGTCTTTTGCCGTTTACTTCGCTGATGGCGGCCACGGGGCAGGCAGATTCGCAAGCACCGCAGTTGACGCAAACATCCGGATTTACTTTGTAAGCCATAATTCGTCTCCTATTTTCGGTAAAATTATATTTAAATTATACAAAAAATAACGGTATTTTCGGCGCGGTCGTCGATAAACTCCCCCTTGTCAAGCACGTTCAATAGTGGTAAAATTAAAAGTAAGGAAAAACTAACTTTTATGCAAAAAGAAAATCTCCGCACTTTACACCAATTAAAAGCGGGCAATACCGCCCAAATCCGCGAGATTCAAACCTCTCCCAAAATGGCCGAAAAGCTGGCGGCTATGGGCCTTGTCCGCGGACAATTTGTGACACGTAAAAAAGGTTCCACCCCCGTCGTGGTCAGCGTATCGGGTACTGAGGTAGCCATCGGGCGCGAAACCGCTAAAAAAATTCTCGTTACCGCCAAGAAAAACACGTTTCTGTTGGCGGGAAACCCCAATGTCGGCAAGAGTTTGATTTTTTCGCGCCTGACGGGAATCGGCATTATCTCGTCCAATTTCCCCGGCACCACCGTGGGGCTTAACTACGGGCAGACGCAGTTTGACGGCGATTCGTACGATATTATCGACATTCCCGGCCTCTACCGCTTGGAAGAAGAATGGCTTATTGAGGGCAAAAAACGCAACTTGTTTAAGGAGTTGGAGTACGACTTTATCGTCTGCGTGTCCGACGCGTCGCACTTAGAGCGTAACCTGTATTTTGTGTTGGAAATTTTGTCGCTTAAAAAACCCGTCATTTTACTCTTGAACAAATTTGACGAAGCCCAGCGCAAAGGGATTCATATTGACGTGAAAGCGCTTTCCAAAATGTTGGGAATCCCCGTTATCCCGACGGTAGCGTCCACGGGTGAGGGCCTCAAAGAGCTGGCCGAAGCGGCCCCCAAAGTGGCCGAACGGGAGGAAACGCGCTGCCCGCTTGCAGTTCCCGCATCGCCGGAAGAAAAATGGCATATCATCGGGAATATTATTCAAAAAGTCCAGACGGTAAAGCATAAACACCCGTCTTTTTGGGAACACTTGCAGGGGTGGGCCACTACCCCCGCCACGGGGTTGCCGATTGCGCTAGTGGTGCTTATCGCATCGTTCTTTTTGGTGCGGTTTGTGGGCGAAAGTATTATTAATTTTGTAGATCCTTTCTACGAAAATTATTACGTTCCGTTTTTGCAAAACTTGTTCGGCCCGTGGAAAGACAATGTGATTGGTATGCTCCTGTTAGGCGACGGCGGCGAACATTATTTCGGCGTGCTGACGGACGGCCTTAAAATTGCGCTCGTGGACGTAATGTCTTACGTGCTTGCGTTCTATGCGCTTTTGGGCTTCTTGGGCGACTTGGGATATCTCCCCCGCCTTGCCGTGCTCCTTGACGGAATTTTGCACAAAATCGGCCTGCACGGATACGGATCGCTGCCCATTATGCTCGGCTTTGGGTGCAAAGTGCCGGCCGTGATGGGTGTGCGCGTATTGGAAACGCGGCGGGAGCGGATTATCGCGCTTGCGCTTATTTTGACGCTTGCGCCGTGTATTTCGCAAACGGCGATGATTATTTCCATTTTATCGCCCTACGGCCTTAAATATATGCTGATTGTATTCGGCGCGCTCTTTATCAACGGTATTCTGGCGGGAACCGTACTTAATAAACTGATGAAAGGCGATACGCCCGAACTGTTTATGGAAATTCCTTCGTGGCAAATCCCCCAATGGCGGCCTTTGCTGCGTAAATTGTGGATTCGTATGAAGGAATATCTGGGCGACGCGCTGCCGCTGATTTTAGTCGGTATTGTGTTTGTGGACTTAATGCAGCTTTCCGGCGTGACGGATTTTGTAACGAAAATTTCCCGCTGGCCCGTAGAAAGACTTTTGGGGCTGCCCGGGGAAACCACGCCTCTGCTTATTTTGGGTTTTTTACGCAAAGACGTATCTATCGCACTGTTGGAGCCGTTTAACCTTGCGCCGCAGTCGCTCGTGGTAGCGTGCGTGTTTATGGCGATGTATTTGCCCTGCGTGGCGACGTTTTTTGTAATGCTGCGCGAAAGCGGCTGGAAGGATACGTTTAAAGTGGTTGCGCTGACTTTGACGCTGGCGTTTGTATCGGCGGGCATATTAAGAATGATTTTGATGTAAATGCAAGATGTTATCGCCTGTTTTGTATATAACGGATACGAAAATTATTTTCGTATCCGTTAGTTTTTTGGCCGCTTAGACAAAATCATTGCGTCATTCCGTAGTGTTTTTGTAGGGAATCTGTCGTTACGTAACAACAAGATTCCCGATAGAGTCATTCGGGAATGACGTAAGTGTGGAGCGGCCAAAAATCAGCTGAAGTAACGTAATGTTATTTTTTAAAATCCCATGCTTTTGCATAACCCTGAAATTTTACTGGTACATTCTGTTTTCCCTGGATTTTCGGAATTATCCAGCCAAACGACATAACGGGACGGCGATTGCTGGGTTAAGATGTCTGTATCCGCATTTTTGCCGTTGTCGGGGATTCCGTGCGTATCCCAAAAAACTAAATTTGCTTGTTTGGCGGAAGAAAACATGTCTACGGCAAATTTATCGCACCACAGCATGTAACGGTCGCTGATGCTTGCCGTACATCCGGGGTATTCAATATCCAATTCCCTCCAGTGTAGGGGATAAGTCCCGTTGGCCATATAATATACTTCCATCGCGTCTTTAAGGGATTTGGCGGCCGTTTGCAGTTGCGTAAACCGGCTTTTTGCCACAGCCTTGGTGTATTGCGGCAGCGCAACTGCAGACAAAATGCCGATAATCAGCACCACGACTAATAATTCAATGAGGGTAAAACCTCTCTTATTTTTTTGCATTGTGTTCTCCTTAATTTCTGTTTTTGGAAAACACGCCGCAAAAAAACGGCTGCAAAATGAGGGTCCAACCACGGTCCCGTCATCAAACAGCCGTAGTTCCTTGCCATAAATAATGGCAAGGAACATTCGGCAGAAGATACATTCGGGAGCTACCCGTTTATATCTTCTGCCTAAACCAGCTGCTTTTGGACGTGGTTGGAATTTGGTTTCCCAAATACCCCTATTCTTCATAGGATTCCAAAAACAGATAAATTTTTACCGTGTTATATACACGGGTCCTTCTTAAAAAATCCTCTTAGTCCGTAATCGTATAGCTGCCGTAGCGGCCGATATCCACCGGCAGGGGAATTTCCGTTCCCAGCGGGCCTTCAAAATACATCGTACCCGTCAAATGGTAGTCCAGCGTGCCGCTGCCCATACTGATAAGCCCCAAAACTTTATTGCTGAACGTGGCCATCGGCACTTTTACTTTGGCTTTGGCGTTTTTGACGGAGTTGGGGTCAATGCGGATATCCCGCAGGGTAATGTCGGCCATATAATCGTCGTTTACGGTCAGTTTGCCGTCAAAGCGTTTCAAAGCGGCGGTTTGCTTTTTGTTTAAATTGGTAATGGCGACGACGACATCAAAATCAAAAGAAGTTAAATTGTAATTGGTCAGCTCCACGCTTTTAAGCGCGAATTTACAGTTGGCCAAATTTTGGGCTTCCTGCACGCCGGCGCACGCCGTAAGGAGCAGGGCGGAAAGTAAGCATAAAAACAGTTTTTGCATAAAACCTCCACAAAGTGCGTTCCGCTTCTTTCGGGCGGATATAAAATAATTGTATAATAAAATGAAACATTTATGGAGAATTTATGAATCCTTTACAACAAAAAATTTATAACCGTTTTATCCGTTACGCCGCCGTAGAAACTACCAGCGATCCGGCGAGCAAATCCATCCCCAGCACGCCGTCGCAAATTTCGTTTGCGCATTTGCTTGCTTCCGAAATGAAAACCGTCGGCTTTCAGGAGGTGGAAGTGGACGAGTTCGGTATCGTTACCGGCTTGCTGCCCGCCAATACGGACAAAAAAGCCCCCGTCATCGGATTTTTGGCACATATGGATACGGTGTGCGATTATAACGGAAACAGCATCCGTCCCATATTGCACCCTAATTATGACGGCGGCACGCTGACGATTAATGCCGAAAAAAATATGTTTTTATCGCCCGAAACCGCCCCGAATTTGAAGCTTTGTATCGGGGACGATATTGTGACTGCGGACGGCAACACGCTCTTGGGCGGAGACGATAAAATCGGTATTGCCGTCATTATGACGCTGGCCGAACATCTTTTGGCTCACCCCGAAATTGAACACGGTCCGATCAAAGCCGCTTTTACCATTGACGAAGAAATCGGTACCGGAATCGGTTACTTTGACGTGGAACGCTTCGGTGCGGATTTTGCGTATACGATTGACGGCGCCAACTTGGGCGAGGTTGACTGTGGCAATTTTAACGCCGATGCGGTAACCATTCACATTACGGGCAAATCCTGCCACCCGGGGTCTGCCAAAGGATTTATGGCCAATCCGGTGCGTATTGCGGCGGATATCGTATCGTCTTGGCCGGAGGACAAACTGCCGGAAACGACGGACGGCGAGGACGGATTTATTCTGTTTAAAGACATTGAAGGCGGGTTGGAAAGCGCCACCTTGCGCGGTATTGTGCGCGAACACGATTTGGCTAAATTTGAACATTTCAAAGTAATGCTGGAAAATTTGGCGGAAGAAAAACGCAAAAAATATCCGGCTGCCAAAATCGAAGTGAAATTTAAAGAACAGTACCGCAATATGCGCGAAATTTTAAAAGATCGCCCCCGCGCAATGGAACTTTTGGAAGAAGCCTTGAAGGAGAATAAGGTGGAGTACCGCTTAACGCAAGCCCGCGGCGGGACGGATGGTTCCCAATTATCGCTGCGCGGACTGCCGACGCCAAATCTGTTTGCCGGATACGAAAATCCGCACGGTCCGTATGAATGGATTAGTATGAATTGGGTAGAGAAAGCGTTCCATATATTGGAAAGCATTGCCAGAAACGCGGTAAAATAGCTTTTTGTACGTTCGATACCCACGGACTAAAGACTTTGGGACGTTTTTTAGACAAAAAACTCCGTCCTTTCGGGACGGAGTTTTTTGTGTCAAATGCTTTCGTTTACATTGCCGGAGCCGGCTGCGGACGCTGCTGTACCCCAACGCTTTGGTTGGCTTGGTCTAACAGGTTTTTTGCGTCGGAAATTGTCGGATCCAAGGTTTTCGTTACCGTGTTATAGTTAAAACGGTAGGAAATTTTAAAACTCTGCGGATTCTCCGGCGGAACTTTTACGAGCACAGAGTAGTTATCCGGATCAACGGCAGTGGAGATATCCCAAGTAATCAAGTTCTGCGCTGCGGGATGTTTAGCTTCAATAAATTCCTTCAGCGTCAGCCCGTTTGTGAGTGGATAATTTTGTACTTCCGTTAATGCGGCATCCATTGGGCTTATGGCCGGTTGTTGGGGTTCTTGTGCTGGTTGCGGTTGTGCCGGTTCTTCGGAAAGCATTTCTTCCATTTGGGCTTGATGTGCGGCATCTTGCTGCTCCTGCGCTTTATTTCCCGACAAGAGGTTAAACTGGGCAGGAATTACGTTCATAAATGCGAGCATTCCGTAAATGAGCGCAGCCAGTACGAAGGTGGCCAATATGCCCAAAATCATTTTATTATTCTTAGCGGGTTTTTCATCGGCGGGTTTGATATCGTGCTGGGCGTTGATGTCATCATCCAAGCCCTCAATCTGCAACCGTTCGGACTGAGCCGGTTCCGGTACCATCGGCACCGTTTTGATGTCCAACGTTGCTCCGCGTTTAGTTTTGATGGTATTTTCCAAAATAACTTGGGACACGGTTACATCAGATGGCGTATCCTCTGAACGCAACTCTGCAGGTTGCGGCATTGTGGAAGTGGAAAGAATTTCGGTAAACGCATCTGTGCTGTTCGTGTTGGCAGATTGCTCCTGCGTTTGCGCGTTTGTGAAAGTGTTCAACTGTTGGGGAAGTGCGCCAGGTTCTGTTTGCGCGGGCGGTACGAAATCCGAAATCAAGTAGGTAGAACCTTCTTTCAGTTCAATTTCCGTTAAATCATTGGGATTTCCCACCGGCAACGGTTGGTCAGTTGTTTGCTGAGAGATGTCATCCAAAGACGGAATTTTCTGTTTTTCAGCAGGCAGCTGTTTGGCCTCAACAGACTGATTGGCTTGCTGATCAATACCAAACAACTGTTCAACGGTCTGGTCGCTGTGGGCATCACGTTCGGTAAAAGCGTCCTTTAAGTCTTGGGCGGTAATTAAAACGTCTTCGGGCTTTTCCGCCTTTGCTCCGGGAACGAGCTCTTGCATCGTTTCTTCTTTTTTATCTTGTTCGACTTTTTGCGCAGACTCACCAATATCGTCCAAAGAGGGTATACCCGTTGTACGTACGGGTTGATCAGGCTGATTAGGCTGTTGCTGCGGTACATCGGCGGGCATGTGGGACGCCGGTTGTACTTCTTCCGTCACTTCGGGTTGTTTTGCATCGGGCGCAATTGTTAGAACAGGAACAGCTTCCGGTTCGCTGAAATCAAGCGGCTGAACGGATTCTTCTTTCGTTTCAGTCACAAGATCCGGTTGTTCTTGCTGTTCGGGTTGGGCAATGGGTTCGGCCGGTTTGGGTTCTTCTACAGAAGGTAGTTCAATGGGGTTATCAGCGGAGGTGTCAACCGCGTGAATAGCCTCGGCTTTTTCCTCCTCTCTTTCTTTAATGACCTGATCCAACACGTCCTCTTTCGGTTGTACCGTAAATTGGGAAATAAGTGCATCTTTTTCCGCGTCTTCAGTGGATTTAAGAGTATTGTTGATTTGGGCCGTTTGGGTTTTTAAAATTTCCGCTTGTTCGGCAAGCGCTTTGGCTTGTGCGGGAGTCAACAGGTCTTGGAAAGTGCTTTCGTTTATCTCTTGGTTTTGAGCAAGAGTTTGTGCATTATATAAGGAATCCATTGCCGAGCGGAGAACTATATCTGCGCCGTTTGTGCCGAGATCAGTTTCATTTTCGGCATCATTCAAGTCCATCGGTTCAAGCATATCCGCCACCGGATCTTTGGTTTTTTCAGCGGAGGCAACGAGATCTTCGGCTTTTGAAACCAAACTGGCCGTATTGGTAATTAAGGCGTCATCATTGGTTTCGGGGGTTAAATCGTGGCGGGTTAAAGTAATGGTATTAGGTGTTTCCTCTTCTTGCGGAGGAACATAAGCAATATCAGCGGGTGTTTGGACCGTTTGGCGCGCGGTGGTAACAGCTTCGTCAAATTTGGTTTGCATACCGTCCAGTTTTGCCTGCATTCCGTCAAGTTTGGTCTGCATACCGGTAATTTGGGCAGTCAAAGCATCCAGTTTAGAGATAAGCAGCGCTGCCAACGCGTCTGTTTGTGTAGCGGGTTGTTGTGCGGCGGGTTGCGTTTGGGCCGGCACCGCATTGTCGGCGGGTTCCGGTGTGACTCGGTCAAACTCAAAAACAGAGGACGCTTTCACCCATTCCTGATTCCCGCCGGAAGCGGCATCTTCGGAGCAGATTAACGTGTCCGGGGTAAAGCCTTGCAGCGTTACCAGTTTTTCCTCTTCAAAAGGACCCTCTACTTTGTCACTGATATAGACCCAGTATCTCATTGTTTGTTCACCCTTAAACATAAATATAAAACGGCACGATAACAGCATAGCAAATTATGCCGTAATTTAACAACTTTTTTTTCGGCGGCAGTTATTGGTTCGAATTCACCCGCGCCTGTTTATACATTTCAAGCAAGTTATCCAACTCTTCTTTACCGGCTTTTCTCGTCTGAATGTTGGAAAGCATATCCGTCATCAGTTCCAAAGAACAGCCGTTTTCCAGCATATCCAGTACAAATTGTGAAATCCGGCGGTTGTAGGTACCGTTGAGTTCCCCCACCAGCGTACGCAGCGCGAAGATATGTTTTTCGCGGTCGGATTTCCAAAAGGTGTACGGGGCAATGTTTTCTTCAAAAAAATGTAAAATTTCGTCTGCCGGTTTTGTTCCCAGATAGCTTTTTATCAGTTCCGGCGCAAGGCCCTGTGTAAGCGTTTGGGCTTTTAAGTCGCGCAAGTATTGGGCTTGTTTGGCGGCATCTTCATATCCCAGAGATCCTAACAGTACTTTGCAGGCCAATTCTTTATTGTCTTTTTCATCGGTGCAGTAGGGCAACATTTTGAGAAGGTCTTTCATTTCCCTCTCCAGTTGGACGAATGTTTTTTTACCGCCAAACCGCTCGGACAAATCATATTCGTATCCTGTATAGAGTTCTTTTTTGCTTAGGCTTTTACGCAAGATTTCGCGGTCCCTTCTCAGTACGGCTTTTTGTGTGGCGGTTTCAAAGCTTTCAGCCGTTCCATCCACCAGTACGCGCACCGCTAAACCCAAATTTTCGTATGGATCCGATACGTGCGGCAATTTTTTAAGCACGCTTTCAAAGGTGGCAGCAATATCTGCCGGCGTTTTTGCCTTCAGATAGCGGCAGGCAATAATCATTAAATCCTCTTCCAAAATGTGGCCGTTTAACAATTTGGACAGCACCGCTGTTTCCTGCGCGTCTTTCGGCGTAATCTGGCAGAGCAGCGCGCGTGCCGTGAGCGCCGCGCAAAGCCGATCGTCCGGATTGTGCTTAAGCAGCTGTTCCATTAACCGGCGCGATTCCTGTTTAAAGGAAACCGCGGCGGGCCGCATATATAAAACTTCCAGTCCTGCCGTCAGTTTGACGGACAAGCCGTATTTGTCGGCGAATTTAAAAACCTCTTTACGGTTCTGCTTGGCGTTCTTGGCCGAAGGAGCGAGGAGCGTATCGGCTTTTTCCAAAAGTACATTTGCGGCAAAGAGAGCTTTGTCTTTATCGGGCATATCCGCGTCCTGCACGTCTTTTAACGCGGCGGCGAATTCTTCGTCAAAGTATTTGCGCGTGGCGAAAGAGGCGTACACGTCAAGCAGTTTGGACGTATCTTTGGCGGATACTTCCAAAGCGGCGCAGAGTTCGGTAATGGTGGTGGAATTATTATAAATGTGCAGCTGCCGTAAAGCGGCGTTTAAGGTAATTTCGTCCAATAAAATTTTGGCGACGATGGTATCCGTCATCGGGGAATCGGAATTTAAACGGGCGGCGATATCGGCAATGTCCTGCTGTAACTGCGGAAGTGATTTTTTATTCTCCAATGTGTACACCAGTTTGGCGGCGTAATCGTCGTCAATTCCGGGCAACATATTATAGATTGTGCCCAGCATACCGCTTCTTTTGTTTGCTTTATCGCTCATAATTCCCCTTATTTTGCTAACAAGATTTTAAAAACGTATTGATTTGTTTTTCGAGTTCTTCCGTCCGGTCCGGATTTTTCAGATAGGCTTGGTTTGCGCGGATATTTTCCACCGCGCACCGTACACAGGCCTGCAACAAGTATTTGGCGCAAAGCACGTCGGAAAAAATGATAGAGGCCACTTTTTCTTTTACGGCGTCCAACTCTTTAAGCGCACGTACGGCGGCCGTAGCCGCGTCGGCGGGTACGCAGGCGGCTTGCCAAAGCGCGTCCTGCACGGCATTTTCGCGGCCGGCGTTGTCTTTGGGAAGCTTTTGCACGGCAAGAAATGCGTCATAAGCTTCGCCGTCTTTTTTAGTGTAGTTTTTCAGTTCATTTTTTAAGGACGCCAAACGGTTTAAGCTTTGCATCAAAAAGGGTTTGTCCTCTTCCGGCGTAGCTTTGCGTTTAAGTGTAGTGCCTACGGCCATCATCGCCAGTGCGCAGCCCATTGCCCCTGTTTGCGCGGCGGCGGCACCCCCTCCCGGGGTGGGATTAGAAGAGGCCAGCGCTTCGGTAAATTTATCAGCGGCAGTATACCATTCCATGCAGTCCTCCTTACATAATGGTTCCGGATTCCAAATCTTCGTATTTTTTGATACGGAGCATTTTTAAACGGTCTTCGTCAATTCCGGTGCGGCTGAAGAACACGTGTTCTATGGCGCTTGCGGGCATAATATAGCTGCCGCGTTTGACGCCTTTGGGATCGGTTTTGATGCCGAGCCACACGCAGAAAGTAGTAATGTCTTTAAAATCTTTCATCTCCAGTTCTGCGGCGGCGCGCTGGAGCTTTTGCGGTTCACCAAATCCCCCCGTAATGGCTGCGGAATGAAATCCGCAATTTTTCGCGGCCACGATATCACGGTGGGTGTCGCCAATGACATAGACGTTTTCCGGCGTAATTTTGGTTTTAAATTTTTTCTCCGCGCGTTTGACGGCGGCCTGTAACATTTCTTCACGGGTATGTCCGTCCTCCCCGTATCCGCCGACGGTAAAGAATTTGCCGAAACCGCTGGGTTCCAGTTTTAGTTTGGCGCCTTCTTCCAAGTTCCCCGTCCCGAGGCCCAAAATAACGTCTTTTTCTTTGGATAAAAACGTCAGAAATTTTTCCGCTCCGGCGATTTCATCGTACCGTTTGCAGCGCACGGACGCGTGTACTTGCTGCGGCAAAAGCTCCAAGTATTTTGCTTTCATTTTTTTCATTTCGGCAGCGGTAGGTTTTTTGCCTTTTTTAACGAGTGAATAGACGATGGCAAAATTGTCTGTATCCGTGCGGCCGGAGATGAGGGAATGGTCAAATTCTGGTTTTACGCCGTAGAGTTCTTCAATGGTTTTGGTAAGCGCGGTGCGGCCGCAGCCTCCGGCATTGACGAGTGTTCCGTCCAAATCAAATAAAACGAGTTTCTTCATTTTTGTTCTCCTTGTTGTTTGATGATGCCGGTAACCACATACGCCCCGCTGACGGCGAGGAGCATCCCCAGCACTTTATAGATGGAAATCGTATCCTGCCCCAGACAGACGGATAAAATAAATGTCATTACCGGATAGGATAAAATAATGGCCGTGGCTTTGCTTAAATCCATATTGCGTATAGCACGGTACCAGTAGGTGTTTCCCAAAAAATAGTTTACAAACGCGCACAGAACGAGCATACTCCACAGTGTAGCGTTCCTTTCAAACACAAGCGGTCCCTGAAATACGGCCAAATAGGCCACTAGTACCGCCAGTGCCGGTACAGCAAACAGTGCGCGGGCTGCCGATATCAGCTGCGGCTCCAGATGTGCCGGCAGTTTTTTTGCAAAAATGTGGCTGACTTGGAACATCCACAGGCAGCCGATAATCATCAAATCGCCTTTGAGCTGGAGCGACGTTCCCGCCTGCCACAGCAAAAGGCCTACACCCAAGATGATAAGCAGCGAGCCGCCCAGCTGCCGTAAATTCGGCCGTTCTTTTAAGATTAGATAGGACAAGATAAGCGAATAAATAATTTCAAACTGGTTTAAAATCGCGCCGTTGACAGGGGTTGTGTAATTCAGTGCGATCATAAACACCGTCATCGGCAGAGCGGTGCCGAATGTTCCCATCGCCAGACACCGGGGCCAGATGTTTTTTTGCGTTAAGATTTTCCAGTTATTATTTTTAAGTAAATACGGCAAAAAGAAGATTCCGGACACTAAACAGGCACATAATAAAAACAGGGCGGAAGTAACGTACGGCACCGCAGCTTTCCCTATAACTAAATTAGCGGCGGTGGCGAACCAAGCAATCCAAATGGCAATAAGAGGTGAAATATTAAACATCATTTATATTGTACTTCATTATGAGAAATTAATGCCCTTCTTTTTTTACCGTCGCACTGACCCAATAGGCCCCCGCAAATGTAACCGCCAGCCCGATTAACTGGTAAACGGTAGGTGTTTCCAGCCCGAGTACGGCGGAAATCAGTAAGGATAATATGGGGTAAGAAAGATAAATGGCTGTCACTTTGCTTAAATCCAGTGCGCGGATAGCTTTGTACCACACCACCATCGCAAGTCCGTATTTAAAAATTCCTGTATACGCCAGAACGGAAAACATCTGCGCGTTCGGAATCAATGTGAAATTTTCCTTTAACAACCACATTACTCCCAAAATAAGCACCAGCGCAGGCAACGCAAATAAGTTGCGCGCCATACTGATGACCCGATGGTCTAAGTTCTTGGGGAGTTTTTTGGCTACGGTGGACCCCGCCTGCAGCATCCACGTGCTGCCGATAATCAGCAGATCGCCCGTCCAACGCGGCGTATATTGTTCTTTAACGAGAATAATCAATACCCCCGCCACGATAAGTGCACTTCCGGCCAGTTGTGCTTTGCTGGGAAATTCTCTCAAAAATACGGCGGAAAAAAGCAGGGAATAAAACAGTTCGGATTGCTGTAAAATAGCAGCGTTTCCAGCGGTAGTATAATGAAGTGCAATCAGTGAAATCGTAAACGGCAGCGCAGTGCCAAAGGTGCCGATGAACAGAAATCTCCAACGTGTTTCGGGGGCAAGCAATTCCCCCCATTTTTTATTTTTGGTAATCCACGGGGTGAAATAAAGTGCGCCGATAAGCGTACCTAAAAAAACGAGTAATGCGGGGCTGATCACACCGACAGCGTATTTGCCCGCTACGGGCGAAATCCCGACAATAGCCCAGCAAACCCAAGCGGCGGCCAGCGGAGAAAAGAAGATGTTTTTCATATTTTACATTTTATCATTTTAATAAGGAGAAAATGTATATGTTTCTGTCCGTGATGCAGAAGTATTTGAACGTGGAAAGCGTCTTGCATAAATCTCATTCTCTTTTGTGTTTTACCTAGAGTTTTAACAGAGAAGAAGCATAGAATTGTTGGTGCAGATACTTATTATTGATGTTTTGGTTAGTGATATTCCCCCCATTATACAACAAGCAGCGTGATGCATTTTGCCGTCAGCGTTAGATGAGAATAGATAGGATGGGTTGGTAACCGATATAGCAATGTAAACTTTAAGGAACAAAAATTAAAATATCTTCATTGAGGCGGAAAAAGGTGTATGTCCCTTATCGGTAAAGAAATAAAAAACTAATTAAAAAATAATAGGTTTTTTATATTAAAATTTTCTACAATAAAAATATCTTAATATAAGGGAGTTTTAATTATGGCAACCAATCCGATGTTAAATGAAAGTGCATTTGAACGTGCCCGCGAAAACGCGCGTTCCGCCTATGAAGTGATGACCGTACAAGGTACGATAAACAAAACTTTCGCATTGCTGTTTATCTGCGTATTGGGAGGAATGATTTCTTGGACGAATTACCAAAGCTGGGCAGGATTCTTATGGCCGGTAGCTATTGCGGGCTTTGTAACGGCGCTTATTACCTCTTTTAAGCCTCGATTCGCTGTGTTTACCGCGCCTGTTTACGCATTTTTGGAAGGATTATTTTTAGGCACTGTTTCCGCCGCGTACAACGCGCAGTTTCAAGGAATTGTGTTTAATGCTGTAGCGGCCACTGTTTTGGTATTTTTTGTAATGTTGTTTGTATACCGTACGGGGCTTATCAAAATGTCACGTGGATTAAGGGTGGGGATTTTTTCCGCTACTGCTGCAATTGCGCTTTTATACTTGGGTTCTATGATTTTGTCGCTCTTTGGCGTTAGCACCGCGTATTTAACGTCCTCTTCGCCGCTTTCCATCGGAATCAGCGTAGTGATATGCATCGTAGCCGCATTTAATTTCTTGATGGATTTTTATTTCATCGATGAAATGACGGGCCATTATGCCGCACCTAAATATATGGAATGGTATGCGGGATTCGGTTTACTTGTTACCCTGGTGTGGCTGTATCTTGAAATTTTGCGGCTGCTCAGCAAACGCAGATAAACGACGTGCCGGACGCGTCTAAATTTTGTAAAATTTAAGAGGTAAAGAACCCGTATTTTTATGCGGGAAAAAGTTAAAAAAGGAGTCAAGGAAAAGTATGAATTTTGACAGCATCAAAAAAATTCAGGATATGGACCTGAAAGACAAAAAAGTCTTGGTACGCGTGGATTATAACGTACCTTTGAAAGACGGTAAAGTGGACAATAACAAACGTATCGTTGCCACCGAAAAAACCATCAAACACCTGCTTGAGAACAACTGCCGCGTAGTGCTCATCGCCCACTTGGGCCGCCCGAAAGGAAAAGTTTGCCCCGAATTTAGCTTGGCTCCTGTTGCCGCCGAAGTGGAAAAACTGTTTGGCGTGCCGGTGCATTTTGCGTCTGACTGTGTAGGCCCCGAAGCCGATAAAGTAGTAGCCGAAACGAAGAACGGTGAAATTGCTTTATTGGAAAATCTCCGCTTCCACCCCGAAGAAGAAAAGAACGATCCCGAATTTGCCAAACAGCTTGCTAAACACGGCGAAGTGTTCGTGCAGGAAGCTTTTGGTACCGTACACCGCGCCCACGCTTCCACCAGCGCCGTAGCGAACGATTTGCCTGCTTGCGCGGGTTATCTTGTACAGAAAGAAGTGGAATTTTTGGGTAAAGCCCTCGAAAACCCCTCCCGTCCGTTTGCGGCCGTGGTCGGCGGAGCCAAAGTGTCCGATAAAATTATGCTGCTTAACAATTTAATGGACAAAGTAAACGTCCTTGTCATCGGCGGCGGTATGGCTTACACGTTCCTGAAAGTACAGGGCCACGAAATCGGCAAATCCTTGTTTGACGCCGAAAAAGAAAATGAAGCCAAAGCCGTTTTGGCCAAGGCGCAGGAAAAAGGCGTTAAAATCTTGCTGCCTGTGGACCACATTTGCGGTAAAGAATTCGCCGAAACCACCGAACCGGTGCTCGTAGAAAACGTCAATATTCCGGCCGATTTGATGGGCTTAGATATCGGACCCAAAACCATTGAATTGTTCAGAAGCGAACTTTTAAATTGCAAAACCATTTTCTGGAATGGCCCGATGGGCGTATTTGAATTCCCAAACTTTGCCAAAGGCAGCTTTGCGGTTGCCCAAGCGATGATTGATGCTACGAAATCTGGAGCTACAACGATTATCGGCGGCGGAGACAGTGTAAACGTGCTCAAAAAAGGCAAATTCAATCAGAAAGAATTGTCTCACGTTTCCACCGGCGGCGGTGCGAGTATGGAATTTGTGGAAGGCAAAGAGCTCCCCGGACTTGTGGCGTTAGCGAAATAGTCCGGCAAGAAATTTTGTCAATACAAAATAATCTGACACAAACCCGCTCTCTAAAGTTAAGAGGGCGGGTCTATTTTATACCGAAAAGAGCTCCCCGGACTTGTGGCGTTAGCGAAATAGTCCGGCAAGAAATTCTGTCAATACAAAATAATCTGACACAAACCCGCTCTCTAAAGTTAAGAGGGCGGGTATTATACAAAAGCCCCCGATTAATGTCGGGGGCTTTTAATGACCGGTAAAAACTAATCGGCGTAGTAGCAGCTTGAAGTGCCGCAATTTACACCGCAAGTACAAATACTTGCGTTCGAAGCAGCATATTTAGTAAAACCTATCTTGGCACAATCGCTTCCACTGCAAGACCGACGGCCTGTTTTAGCGTTTAACCACAAACGCAGGTAGTAAGGAAGAGCAGACGTACCTTCAGCCCCAAACGCTATTGGGGTAGACGAAGAACAGGCTATAGAACCCCAATAATAAAAATACTTAGAACTTTTAACTTCAACCGCCAACTCCGAAGAAATATCGTCCGAATAGGGAGAATAAGTATTAATAGTCCCCGACCCGCTCGGGTTTTCCAAACAATACGCATTGGCGGCCATATTAAGCGTCTTTAAATTCGCCCACACTTCCGCCGTGCGGCTTTTCAGCACCGCTTTTTGGTATTGCGGCAAGGCAACGCTCGCTAAAATACCGATAATTAATACAACAACCAATAATTCAATTAAGGTAAAACCTTGTTTATTGGATCCTGAAATAAATTCAGGATGACGGCCAAATGTAAAACCTTTCATATTCGTTTCTCCTTTCAAAAAAGTCATCCTGCGATGTTTCTGCACAGATTCTACCGATTTTAAGCGAACAAACCCCAATCGGGAGAACCCTCACAGAAACCTCTGTGGATAACCCTATCGTATCAAAAAAAAAAAACGGGTCAACCCTCTTCTGAATTGGCGCGTTAAAGGAGCAAGTGCAACGATTAGGACAACGGATGAAGAGTGTTAGGACAAAAGACTTTCTGTTTAATAGGTAATGCTAGTGCAAGGTAAATGTTTTAGGGAGTTAATCAGAGCTTGTTTATTGGAGTTAGCACTTCTGTCGGGTAAAGGAGTAATGAGCAGATATCGGCTCTTACGTTATACACAAGTTTGCAAGGCTTGCTTGTTGCCCTTGGAAGATATGATTAAATCACTTTCCCATTGGCCGTGTAATCTGCCTGATGTTATATCCCTGACCCAACATACGTTCTATGGTATATCGGTCTTGTTCTTTGAGTTGCTTGTATTTGGACATAGGTCTGCTTATTACACCTTTTGTCCTGTTGCTCTTGCAACTTTAATTCGCAGGCAAATAAACATGGCGACAGGCATTAAAAAAAATGCTATAATAACGGTGTTATTTCTACAGGAGAATTTTAAATGTATACTCTAATTTTGATATTGCATT
Source organism: Candidatus Avelusimicrobium sp. (assembly GCF_051874775.1). Classification (GTDB taxonomy): domain Bacteria; phylum Elusimicrobiota; class Elusimicrobia; order Elusimicrobiales; family Elusimicrobiaceae; genus Avelusimicrobium. The sequence continues at coordinate 47,349 of NZ_JBJEGE010000011.1, read as the reverse complement.
TTATCGTTTGCATTCTGCTGATTTTGCTCGTACTGCTGCAAAGCGGTAAAGGTTCTGCAGCGGGTATTTTCGGCGCTTCCGGTGCGGATAATTTGTTTGCCAGCCCCACCGCTTTTAACGCGATCAATAAATTTACGGCTATTTTGGCATTGGTCCTTATGTGTACGTCTATCATTTTGACGATTGCTTCCAATAAAAAATCGTCTGCTTCCGTGTTGGACAATGTAAAAATTCCAGCATCGTCCGCGCCCGCTCAAGCCGGCAAATAATTTTTCTCCCCGCAATTTAAGCGGGGAGTGTTTTGTTTGAAAAAGCTTGCGGATACGTTTGTTTTTTGCTAGAATATAACAGTAATAGCGAATGGTTCTTTGCAATCCCTCGAAGTAAGAAAAATTTTCGCGCAGGTGGCGGAATTGGTATACGCGTGCGTTTGAGGGGCGCATGCCGCAAGGCTTGAGGGTTCGAGTCCCTCTCTGCGCAATCTATTTAAAACCGGACGAAAGTCCGGTTTTTTGTTATGCCTAAGAGCAGATAAACTGCTTTACCCATATAGGGATGAGACATCTGTTTGATGTTTATAATGTATGTCTGCTGCGGATGAAACCAAAACGCGAGGCGGGTGCGGCGGCACACTCCCAAATCCGCGACCGCCAATGGCCACGGTCAAAAGCTGTAACCCCCCTATAATAATATGAAATTCCCCTGCGTAAGCAGGGAAATTGATGAAAACTAGCATTAAAAAAACCGGCCGCTTAATTGAGCGGCCGGCCTTCAAACGGTTTTTTTCTTTATTTAGAAAAGAACGGTATTTTCGTGTTGTTGAAGAATAAACGTTGTTTGATTTTATTCCAATCATTTGGACGGTTTTTTTGGACAGTTGTTTTAATAAATTCCAAGTCATTTCTGTTTAAAGAAAACCACTCCTTTGAGGTCTTTCCGTCAAATGTATTAAAAATATCATTCGCCGTCATCTGTAATGCGTACTCAATCTCTCCATTATTGTAAGCGGCTAAAAATTCGTTTTCTTCCGGTGAAATAAGAAACAACGGGTCCGTTGCTGTACCGGAGAGATCGGTCCAACTTTCATCCAGCTGAAAGAAATTCCCTTTAATGGAGCCGGTTTTTAAGGTTCTGGTTTTGACGGAATCTGTACCAAAGCGGGCCGTATTAATTTTAACCGTGTGATTAGAGCTAAGCTTAAATAATTGGTTGGGAGAAGAGGTCGCCAACACATTTACAAAAGGCGATTTATATTTATCTTCGTCAGTCCAAATCAACATTACGTTACTGTTGTTTGTATAATTGATCTTATTTTTAACTACACGACCGTAACGTGTTATAAATTCGTGGTCCCCAAGCTCGCGGATATCGCCCGAGCTATAGCGCATACACGTACCGGACAAAATCAGCCAATGGGAGTCCAACGCATAAGCTTTACAAGCAATATCGGCTCGGTAGGGGCCGTTGTTCTGATCGTATCTTTCATCGTAAAACGATTCGGAAATTTCAAAATCGACCCGTAAATTTTTTTCAATAGCACCTTTATTCTGCGTGGTAGCTACTTTTACTTCTGCCTCTACTTTCTGTTGTAATGTGCTATTGGATGTTGCCAATAACGGGCACACTGTTAACAATAAGATTCCGGCACATACGAAAGTTTTTTTCATATTTTCTCCTTAGTATCCTTTATTATTATTATAAACAATTAGCAGTAAATTTTCTATAGGTCAAAAGACCTGAATTTTTTGTGGGTCAAAAGACCTATGGATTTTTTATCAATAATTTCTATGTCTAATGATTATAATGACAAGGAAAAGTGTATGAAAAAGGTTTTAGTATTGCTGTTGGCGTTCTCGTTATTTTCCGTCGCAGTAATGGCGCAGTCTTTAACAGAAAGACAACTAAATAAAATAAATGCTAAGGAAGCCTTTCGTTTTCCCCAACCTTGTGATATTGAACAAAAAGTAATTGATACCGCAAAAAAAGTATACGAAAAAAATCGGCAGGATTTTGCCTCTGTCTATAATTATGCCGTGGTTTTGTCTGTCGGGGAGTGCGACGACGGCGGAGTGTGGATTTTTCAATCCGCACAAGCTAAACTGTTATTTTCGGAAGCGTTAAAATTAAAGCTGACTTCCCCGTCCTGCTTTGCGGGATTGGCCTATTTGACGATGTACGAATCCGGTCTTGCCGCCGCGCTGTATGACAGCAGTATTGGAAGAGATAATTCTATCTTTACCAACGCAGTAAAAAAAGAGCAAGCGCGCGCTAAAGAAGCGGTGCAGTATATGGATAAAGCGCTGAAATATAAATATGTCGGCGATTATTTAAAGCAATGCAGGAAGAACAGACACTTATTAAACAAGAGTTGGATAAATTGGAACAGGCTAATATCCAAACCCAAGTGCGTAAAGGCCTTTCTAAAAAATAGCGTAAATAGTTTTAGCGTCAATCCCCGCTTGGAGAAATCAGCGGGGATTTTTGTTGTCAGCGGAAAACCACCGGCCTAGCTGGTGGTTTTCCGCAAATAAAAACCCCGCCTCTTGCGAAGCGGGGTTTTTCCTTGCGGACAGCAAATTACATCATTCCGCCCATACCGCCCATTCCGGGCATAGCCGGACCGTGTGAGTGTCCTTCTTTTTCCGGAGCGTCCGCCACCAAGGTTTCGGTGAGCAGAACGGTTCCGGTAATAGAGGCCGCATTTTCCAAAGCGGTGCGGACTACTTTGGCGGGATCTACCACGCCTGCTTTCAAGAGGTCGCAGTAAGTATTGGTATCGGCATCGTAACCATCAGCCGCGCCTTTCATTTTAAGCACATTGTCGACTACTACCGCACCGTCGAGGCCGGCGTTGACGGCAATTTGTTTCAACGGAGCCGTCAGGGCTTTTTTCACAATGTTGATACCGGTGCGGATATCTTCATCGTCGGATTTTAACGCGTCCAAGGCCTTTTGGCTGCGGGCCAAAGCTACGCCGCCGCCGGGGACAAGTCCTTCTTCCACGCCCGCTTTGGTGGCGTTTTTAGCGTCTTCCACTTTGGCTTTTTTGGCTTTAAGTTCAGTTTCCGTGGCCGCACCGACGCTGATGACGGCTACTCCGCCGGAAAGCTTGGCCAAACGTTCTTGGAGTTTTTCTTTATCATATTCGCTCTTGGAATTTTCAATCTGCTTGCGAATTTGTTCGGCGCGCGCAGCGATGGCTTCTTTGCTGCCTTTGCCGCTGACGATGGTAGTATTTTCTTTATCAATTACTACGCGGGCACACTGGCCGAGCATAGCGAGTTCAGCTTTGTCGAGCTTAATGCCGCGTTCTTCGGACAGTACCTCTCCGCCTGTCAAAATAGCGATGTCTTCCAGCATTTCTTTGCGTCTGTCGCCAAACCCGGGGGCTTTTACGGCGCAGCCTTTCAAAGTGCCGCGCAGTTTGTTTACTACGAGCGTAGCCAATGCTTCGCCGTCTACGTCTTCGGCGATGATGAGAAACTGTTTACCGCTCTGTACAATTTTTTCCAAAACCGGTAAGAGTTCATTCATCGAAGAAATCTTTTTGTCCGTGATAATAATGTACGGGTTTTCAAGCACGCATTCCATTCTTTCGGAATCGGTCACAAAATAAGGAGAGATGTAGCCGCGGTCAAACTGCATACCTTCCACAATGTCAAGCTGCGTATCGGCGGTTTTACCTTCTTCTACAGTGATTACGCCTTCTGCGCCTACTTTTTCAATGGCTTCAGCAATCATATTGCCGATTTCGCGGTCGTTGGAAGAAATGGTGGCGATTTGCGCTTTTTCTTCTTTGGTTTTAACGGGTTTCTGCATTTTAGCCAAAGATTCTTTAGTGGCTTCTACGGCCATTTCTATCCCTTTTTTTACCAAAGTCGGATTGGCTCCGGCGGTAATGTTTTTGATGCCTTCACTCAGCATTGCATTAGCAAGTACGGTGGCAGTAGTGGTACCGTCGCCGGCGACATCGTTGGTTTTGGAAGCCACTTCGCGGATGAGCTGCGCGCCCATATTTTCAAATTTATCTTCCAACTCAATATCTTTGGCAATTGTCACGCCGTCATCAATGATAAGCGGAGAACCAAATTTTTTTTCCAGCACTACACTTCTGCCCTTTGGCCCTAAAGTGACTTTTACGGCATTGGCCACTTTTTCGATGCCCATTTTCATTTTGGCGCGGGCTTCATCGCCATAAATAATTTGTTTAGCCATAGTTTTGTTTTCCCCCTAATTAGCCTAAAATACCCAAGATTTCGTCTTGGTGAATAATTAAATATGTTTCTCCGTCCATCTTTACTTCAGTGCCGGAGTATTTGCCGTACAGCACACGGTCACCTTTCTTAATGTCCATCGCGGTACGTTCACCTTTATCGGTCATTTTTCCCGGACCGGTAGCTAATACTTCGCCTTCCATCGGTTTTTCTTTAGCGGTGTCAGGAATGATGATCCCCCCTTTCATCGTTTCTCTTTCGATGGGTTTGACCAGTACGCGGTCGCCCAACGGTTTGAAGTTTACTTCTGCCATAATTTCATTCACTCCTTTACTTTAAGTTAAAAGCATTTTTTCCGGCGGGGTGTTAGCACTCCCGCAGGCTTAATGCTAATTTAGCATATATGTAACATAATTGTCAACCCTTTTATTAGAGTGCTAATAAAGAGATTGTTTTTTGAAGATATTTTGTAGGTTAACCGTAATGGAAAAAACGTTTTAAACGCTGTTTAAACGTAATGGTTTTAGGCGGCAAGATTTTAATCAATACGGCGGATATGTTGTCCTGCCCGTCCTTATCATTAGATTCGCGCACTAGATTGCGGCATAACTTAACGATTGTCATATCTTTGCCCGTATGTAAGATTCGGGCCATATCGCTTTCTTTGAGTCCTTTATAAAGGCCGTCCGAACACAGCAGCAAAATATCCCCCTCTTTAATGGGGAATTTTAAGAGATCAAATTCAATATTCTTTTTAATACCCATTGCACGCGTAAGTACGTTTTGGATTTTGGAATGATCCGCTTCCGCCCGTGTTAAAAGTCCGCGTCGTACGTGTTCCATAGCCAACGAATGGTCAGTAGTAATTTGCACGATTTTATCTTCCCTAAACAGATACAGGCGGGAATCTCCTACGTGAACAGCGGTCGCAAAGTTTTTATCAAACATAACGCCGGTGAGCGTGGTACCCATCATTTTATAAATTTCGGAAGATTGGGCGGTGGAATAAATAGCGGCGTTGGCAAGATTAGCCGCCATTAAAATTTTGCGTTCTGTATCGTCCAGTTTAGGCAGGAATGTTTGGGGAATTTTTAATTGTCCATTATTTACTTTGCGCACCGTTTCGGCTAGCACAGAGACGGCGATATTGCTGGCGATTTCTCCCGCGCTGTGCCCACCCATCCCATCGGCAACGACACCTAACCCTAAGTCAGAGGAAATTAGAACATTATCTTCATTTTTCTCGCGAATTTTGCCGATATCGGTTACAGCGGCAAATTCAATATCGAAGCTGCTCATAATTCATCTCCAAAAAATATCGTTCCTGCGCAACCCAGTGCGCCAAACGCATATAAAAGTAGCAACAGAAAGGAATAAGCGTTATTATTCTGTGCGTTTTTATTAAAATTGGCAATGGGATAGCTAAGAGCATAGTCCCATACGGCCCGTATCATATTGCTTCTTCCACCTTGATAATAACGGCGCAACAAATCGAAATACAACGATTTATTTTCCGATGTAATAAAGTCGGGGGCGATATGGTGAGTCTGTTCTTCAAAAAACGCATTTAATTCTGCGGCATTTTTGTTAGTCAGTTCGGTGGTGCGATCAAAATGGACAAAGAATTTTTTGCCCGTTTTAATGCCCAATGCTTTTTCCACACGCGCATTAGAGGCGGCGGGATCGGAAGCTTTTACATCTATACGGTTAATAAAAATGTCTACTGTTCCGTTAATTTCGCTGGCCAGACCGGAAATCATATACGTCCATACACCAAATACCCCCAAAAGCGTTAACAGACACGGGGCCAAGATGGAATATTTCGACTGGCGCGACGTCAAATAATATACGGCCATCAAACTAAACAGTATCGATAGATATAACATCAGTTTGATGAGCATATTCGTCATATTGGGCTCAACGGTTAAATGAGAAGCCAAATAGGCCATCACCATACAGAACATAACGAGCGAGGAACCTAAAATACCTTGTGCAAAGGAACGGTTAATCGTCCAACACAAAGAAATTGCCCACGCCAATCCGAACACTAAGAAACATAAATAGTATTCCGGTGTGAAAATGAATTCCCCCACGTTGGAGATGTCCATAAAGGGAATATTAGGTGTGAATAGGCCCGCCAAATAAGCGACAACAGCCATTGCCAAAAGTATAGTGGTGGAACGGGAGAACGCTTTAATAGTGGAGAGTGCGAAAATCAATGCCACCGCTGCGACTGCAAGCACTGTCAGCAGCATTTGGTTGGGCTCATATTGGGGCGCAATAAATGGTGCAATTAAATTGTGCATAAGACCGGCGTTCTCGGATAAGTGTACGGAGGCAACTTTTCCCAAAGCGTGGAATAAATATGTAATTCCTCCGGCAAACGCTAAGAACAACGGTACAAAAATAAGCAGTCGTAAAATTGTTTTAACGTTTTTAGATATTTCTGTAGCCGTTTTTGTGATGGTACCACGTCTAATCAATGGCTTTTTATTTGGCATATAGACGTTAACAGGTTTAACGTTTTCTGCACTGGGTAGTTGAACAGACGGCGTTTTTGTCGATTGCATAGGTGCCGGCGCGGAATCCGCTTCAAGATTTTTTCCCAATGCGTCAAGCTGCGGCATTTGTGACATCTTCGGAAGCTGGGAAGATGAAGCTGTTACGGGGTTAGCAAAATCTTCACGTTCTGTCACACGATGGCGTTTGATGGATTCGGTGGTTAGTCTGTCGTCTTTGACGATTTTAAGGGAAGATTCCATTCCCAGGTCGATGGCGCGGCCTGAATTGCCGAGATTAATGCGCAGCAAATCTTCCGCACGCATTTTCTTAAAATGATCATAGGTTTCTTTGGCAGTCTGAAAGCGGTGATCTGGATTTTTGCTCATCAATTTTTGAATAGCCAAAGACAGCCATCCTGGAATATCCTGGCGTAGTTTAGCCGGATCCGGCACAGGATCATTGATATGTTTTTGGATAATGTCCATCGTATTTTTGCCGTTATAAGGGAAATGTCCCGTGACTACGTAGTACAAACTAGCTCCGATGGAATATAAGTCGGCTCGGGTATCTAGGTCTCTTCCCAGTGCCTGTTCGGGCGCGATAAAATAAGCGGTCCCTGCGAGTTCAGTCGTTTTGGTAGATCCTTTTTCTTTATCTACCTTTTTGGCGATACCGAAATCCAGCAGTTTGGCTTGTCCTTGCGGGGTAATGATGATATTGGAAGGTTTGATGTCACGGTGGATAATGCCCTTTTCGTGCGCTGCATTCAGGCCCAGCAGCACTCCTTCAAACAAATCTAAGACAAGGCCGATGGGCAGCACTTTGTTTTTCTTGAGCATCATAGACAATGTCTGCCCTTCAATATAAGACATTACAATGAAGTAGTATCCTTTTTCTTTGCCCACGTTATATACGTTAACGATATTGGGGTGGTCCAATTCTGCGATAGCGCGGGCTTCAGTCAAAAACAGTTCCACGGCTTTTTTATCGTTCGCCAGAGAGGGACTTAAAATTTTGACGCATACAATGCGGTTAAGGGCTTTATGCCGCGCCTTATAGACGGCTCCCATACCGCCTTCGGCTACTTTATTTAAAATCTCACAACCGGAAATATCGGTTCCTACCAGAGAAGAAATATCGCTCATACGCGTCCTTGAAAGAATAATATAAAAATCTTTCTAACATTATACAAAAACTGCTTGATTTTATCCCAGTCAAACACTAAAATATAATTGTCATTTAATCATATCATATTTTAGTCATATAGAACAGGGGGCGGTTTGCGCAGAGCGGACCGGAAAATAAAATGAGCGAAAGCAGCTTTACTTTGCTTCGGGATATTGGTTCTCTTTTATTGGAAAACGGTGAAGAGGTGCGTTTTAGCATTGACGCTTACCGCGGTTACCGTTATGTATCGGTCCGGCGTTATATTCAAACGGATTCTTTTGCTGGCGCCACGCGCGACGGCATTACTCTTACGCCGGAAATTGTGCAGGTGTTGGCGCCGCTGGTGGCTGCCTTGCCGGATGATCCTACACAAATTAAAGACGGTACACTTGGAAAATTTGCCAAGCGGCCCGGAATTTGCGTGGTAGCTTCAGTGGACACGTTCCGCGGCCGCAGAGGGATAGATTTGCGCCAATGGGAAAAGGATACCTTACGGACAAAAAAAGGAATTTGGATTCCGCTGGAAAAAATTAAAGAGATAAAATCACTCTTTTCTGCTACGAAAGACGCCCTAAATGAGGCACCGCCGGAGTTGGACGAATTTTAATGCTTTGCGTTTATCAACATTTATTTATCCCGCCGCTTGGCGGGATTTTTATTGCACCTTCATCGATGGTGGATTATCTTCTTTCCCGTCTTTTTTATCTTCAATAACGTGGTTTTCGAGCAGCATTTCTTTGGCGTTTCTGAATACCTCGTCCGCGTGAATATCTTTCATACATTTAAAGTGGCCTAAGGGGCATTTCTTCCCCCCGTGCAACGCGCACGGACGGCAGTCAAGATCTTTCACCTCCACGACCCTGTGCCCTTCTCCGTAGGGAAAAAAGCCCAATTCGCGCGTGGTAGGACCGAAGATGGCCAGTGTCGGCACATCAAACGCAGTGGCGATGTGCATCGGCCCGGAATCGTTGGTAATGAAGAGTTTAAAATGCTGCATAAAGGCCATTAAATCGGCCAGACTCGTTTTCCCGCATAGGTTGGCGGCGTGGCCTTGGGATAACTGGCAGATTTTTTCTCCTATATCCGCGTCCTTTTTGCCTCCCCCTACCAAAACAGCCTGTACGCCGAGTTCTGTTTGCAGACGGCTGATGAGCTGGACAAAATATTCCATCGGCCAGCATTTGGTGGGCCACGCGCTTGCGGCGTGGATGCCGACGAGAATTTTGCCTTCCAAATTAAAATCTTTCATCAGGCGCGCCACATTTTCTTCCGCCGTAGTCGTATAGCGCATATTCAATTTTTCGGCTGTAAATTTTTCTTTGACAATCCCTTGTAATAAGGAAAGATTTCGCTCCGCATCGTGAATCATCCACGAGAAGGGTACCGTTTTGGTATATAAAAACCACCCCTCACTGGAGGTAAACCCAATCCGTACCGGCACGCGCGAAAGCCACGCAATCAGCGCGCTTCTGAAACTACGGTGCGGCACGAGCAAAATATCCACACCTGCTTTACGGATGGCTTTAGCGGTTTTCCAAACGCCGAAGATTTTGTTCCAACCCGTTTTTTCGTTTAAAATAATTTCGGAAACTTCTTTCATCGGACGAAAAATATCTTCCGTCTGCGGGCGGGTAATGACGAGGATTTTTGCATCCGGAAACAGTTTAGCCGTTTTACGCACAAGCGGCGTAGTCAGCACGCTGTCGCCGATAAAAGAAGTTTGAAAAATGCCTATTTTATTTACTTTCTTTCCGCTTTCTTCCACGTTTCTATAGGCCCAGTCACCCAGTTTCGGCGTTTTATATTCTATCGGAATGTTCCACTCTTTTAACGCCTCAAGATATTTTTCAAGCGTATGTTTTTCAAGTACGGGAGAGGTTTTGCGAAAACGCACGTACAAGCGGCGTGCGACGGAGTTTTTGTCATAACGAACACGGTTAGGAATACGGCTGAAAAAACCGATCAGTATACTTTTTAGCGTGGCGTGCAAGTCCAAGAAATGCGTGAAATGCCCTGCGCGGATTTGGCGAATATTGCCCCATAATCCTTTTTTTGCCACCATAATTTCATCAATGTCCGGATGTCCGGCCAGTACATCGGCAAATTGCGGCTTGACGAGCAGCGTAATGTGCGCCTTGGGCCACGCAGCTTTGATGTTTTTATAGACGGGAGAGGATAATACGATATCGCCCAGTGAGGATAAGCGTACAACTAAAATTTTAGGCTGTTTTTCGTTCATAAGTTTTCACCACTTCCATAATTTTGTCGGTAGCTCCTTTAAAGCTTAATGCGGTTTTACGCGCATTTTGGGACATATTTTCCAACTGGGCCGGATCGGCCGTAAGACGCAGAACCGTCTCTTTAAAATTATTTTCGTTTACGAGTACGCCGCCGGCGGACTCTAATAATGCCTGTGCGGTAAGCGGCGCATTGTAAAAATGTTTACCGAATAAAACGGCTTTACTGAGAATGGCGGGTTCCAACAGGTTATGCGCTCCCCGAGGGGCGACGGAACCGCCCACAAACGTCAGCGTGGCGCGCGCATAGAGCGACTGTAAAAGGCCCATTACATCGGCGCAGAGAATATCGGTACTTTTGTCAAAATTTTCTTCACTGACAAACGCATAATGCAGGCCGCTTTGGCGCAGGGTGTCTGCAATTTCGGCGCGCCGTTCCAGATGGCGCGGCGCAAAAATGATTTTAATTCCTTTTTTGATTAATTCCGGCGCGGCGCGCAGTAGCATTGTTTCTTCTGCGGGGTGCGTGCTGCCCATTACCAAAATCGGTTTTCCGTTCCACCCCATTGCCGTAAGCAGATGGTCAACTTCGGCGAGTTTAGCGGGCTTGTCGCTCAGCGTATCGTACTTGACGTTGCCGCAGATGTACAGATTTTCTTTTTTAATTCCTAATCTTTCGTACCGTTCCGCCGCCGCTTGTGTATGGAGCGCGGCAAAACGTAAAGCCCCGAGCACACGCTTAAAAAGCGGTTTGACTAACTCATATGCGCGCGCGGACTTAGCGGAAATCCGGCCGTTAATCAGTGCGACGGGTACGCCGGCTTGGCGGGCGGCTTCCAGCATATTGGGCCAAACTTCGCGTTCCACCACAAACAGGCGGTAAGGCTTGGCGATACGCAGAAAGCGTTTGCACGAAGGATAAAAATCAAGCGGAGCCAAGAAGGCGCGGGTAATTTGCGGGTTTTTTAAGGCGGTTTCTTTACCGGCTTGGGTAGAGGTAGTGACGATGATCTCCTTGCCGTAAAATTCTTTTAACCGGAAAATAATCTCTTTCATAGACATTACTTCCCCCACACTTGCACAATGCAGCCAAACGGCGTTTTGAGGAATTTCCCCCTCTTTTTCCAACCCGAATCGCTCGCGCAGTTCTTGGGAAAGATGTTTGAGTAATCCGCGTCGGCCCGAAAACAAAAAGCCCAACAGTATGCCCAAGGCGGCCAAAGGAAAAAACAAATTGGTAAGAATAAGTAAAATAAGTCCCATATATTCATTATATGATATTTGGCGTACGGAGGGCGGCAATTTCGGGCCTCCGTACTGCGTGCCTTTGTACCTTCTTTTTTATCCCCCTTCTCCGCGGCAGGATATAAGAAAATCCCCCGGTGCATTCGCATCCGGAGGATTTTAGGCAAGAGAAAAACTCTTATTTATCGGTAGAATCGTCCTTCTTTTTAAATAAGCTGCCAATTCCTTTTAACGTATCTTTGGCGGCGTTTACAGTCCCTTTTACCGCATCCACGCCCGCATCGGTCACTTTGCCGGTGGTTTTAACAGCTCCGGCAGCGACAGATCCCGCCGTTTGTGTAGTACCGGATACTACTTTTGCCGGCGTTTTGTAGTTGAGGATTCCTCCCAGCATGGAACCTACCGTATTAAGCACGTCCAGTTTTCCGCTGGGATTATCCATCGTTCCGCCAATTTTGATGATGATGGGGGTTTGGCTCGTCAGCACAGTCGCGGAAACTTTCATATCCAGTTTATTGGTATGGAAATTGATGTTTCCGTTACCGTTAATGTTGGTCAGTTTGGATTCAAGCACTGTTTTATCCAAGTTCATCACGCCGTTTGTAAACGTGTACAATCCCTCGGCTTTAGAATAGGCAATTTCACCTTGTTTTGCACTGTTTTCGGCAGGGAAGAGGTCAATGTTTAACACGCCGGCCACTTTGCGAATAATCGTAATGGGCAGCAACAGAATTTTGACGATTTTGTTTTCTTTTACGACAGAATCAATATCCGTTACCGCGCCGGATTGCAGCACGAACGAAACAGAACCGTTTGTTTGGGTCATAGAAGGCGTGACGCTGGTGAGAGCCGCATTGGCGTTAAACTCGTCCGCACGGAAATACGGCACACGGATTTCGCCTACTTTTACGTTGGCTTTTATGTTCATCTTTATTTCAGATTCGGCCGCCGCGGGTTGCTGATCTGCCGGTATATCCGTTTGTGTTGTTGTTTCCTCTGGTGAAGCAGACTTAGGGAAAGAAGCAAGAATCAGTTTGTCCAAATCGAGTTTGAATACGATATTCATTACGTCTTTGATGTTCTTATACGAAAAAGACGTTGTGAATTTTTCCCCGTTTAAACGGCCCGTCAGTGTATCACAGGAGATCTCGTTAACAGAGACAATTTTAATTACGCCGTTCGTTTCCGACAGCGTAACGGGTTCGTACAAGGCGCTTAAATCGGAAAATGTTACCGTACCGCTTACGTCTTGTCCGTTCAGCTTGTCGGTGGCTTTGAATGTGCCGGAAATTACACCTGCGGGATTAAAGCCGTTTACGACGTCGGTCATTTGAACAAGCTGTTTTAAGTCTGCTTTCAAATTTGCGTTTACGTTATACGTTGGCGCGGCAGCCCCCCAGCCGACGGAGCCTTTGGCGGTAAGGCTGCTGTCTTGCACGCTTAAGGCAATGTTCTGGAGAACAGCGGAAGAGGTGTCCAAATTGGCCGAGGCCTGCACGCTCATATTAATAACGGGCAGAGAAAAAATCGGCAAATCGGGTAAAAAATCCGCAAAAATAGTATTGTTTATACCACTGAGCGTGCCGGACAAATCAGCCACTGGAGCGGTAAAATCTTTCATTCCGCCCTTTAATTGGAACTTGACAGTTTTGTAAGAGGCGTCCAGATTGTTAAGCGTTACATAAGCGTTTTTAAGTTCCAAATTCGCCAGAAATACGCGCAGGGCAATATGTACGGGAATGGAAACGGCGGGGCCGTTTTTCTGTTGAAATTCCGTAGTAAACGTGATTTTGGCGTCAAAGGGATTATCCAAATCAAAGCCGTTGATTTCCACATTTAAATGTTCCAGGCCTGCGGTCATACCGGTTTGTAAATCTTTATAGGAGAAATTACAGTCGGTTACGGCGATTTTTTCTGCCGTCAGCACGAACGCGGACGCTTCGGCCGCTTCCGGTTGGGTATTTTGCGGCGCGGTTTTTCCTTCTTCAGCGGAAATCAGACTGTCAAAATTAAACGAACCATCTTTTTGTTTGATGACGTTAACGTCTAATCCGTCCACGATAACGGCAGAAATTTCCACCCGCTTTTTTAAGAGCGGCATCAGCGCCACTTTGACGGATAGTTTATCTGCTTTAACAAACGTGCCGGCTTGGAACGAGTCGGCTTCGGACAGGGCAAAATGATCCAGCGTTACACCGATAATGTTGAAGGAAACTCCGTCAAACATAATCTCTCGGTGCAGCGTGTTTTTTGCATAATCAAGTATCATTGACTTGATTTTTTCTGGCGGAAACATAATCCGCAGTGTCACCAATGCGGCCCCCCCCAATACCGCCAATACGATGACGGTTTTTAACAGTAGTTTAAATAATTTTTTCATATTCTTACTTTATAACGGCAGGATAATTTTGTCCATCCCGCAAAAAGGTTATTTTTTCTCGTTGTTGTTTGTGTGAATGACTTCTGCCTCAATAATTTCTTCTGGCGCGGCGGGTTGTCCTCGGAAACGTTGGATATCATTATGTACAAGAGACAGTACAAATAGGATAAATGCTCCGTCATCGGCTATGCCCAACAGCGGCAATACGTCTGGAAGGAGGTCAATCGGACTAATGACGTAAACCAAGCATAAAATAACCCAAAACAGTGTACTCCACGGTATTTTAAATTTCCCGCGCAAAACATTCCACATCATAGGAAAAAAATATGCGAAGTCTGTTAGCAAGTCAATCGGGTTAAATTTCACCTTACGCTCCTTGAGGGGCCGTTTGGGGCTCTTCCGTTTCTTTTAACACATCTTCGGCGCGCAGGCCCAGCAGATTTTCATTGACACGCATTGCGTAATCGCCGATTCTTTCAAAATTGTTCAAAATGTCGGCGTATGCGGTAATAGAATCCGGTGTGGCTTGGGACTCTCCGGCCAAAATGCGTTCACGGCGCGCGCGCAAAAATTGCTTTCTCATCGTGTTTAATTTTTCTTCATCTTTAATTGCGTCCACAAATGTGCAGCGCGCAGCCGTTTGCCACTGTTTGGTGGGCTGTTGGAAATCCACCAGCACGCGGCGGGTGCGTTTTGTAATGTCTTTGGTTAATTTGGCGATTTCTTCCAAATCGTCCACATCCTGCCCCATGAAGGGTTGTTTTGTGTGGAATTTTTCCAAAATGCGCGCAATCTTTTCACCACAGTCGCCCATACGCTCAATGCTGTTTAGCACGTCAAAAAGCGAAAATGCCTGCGCCACCGCGTGACGCGAAAGGTTGCCGTGCGTAAGCGTAGTTAAATAAAGATTGATTTTATGTTCCAGAACATCGGTAGTATGTTCGGCCGATTTGACGTCCTCAATTAGGCGCTCAAACATTTTATCGTCGTCTACTTTTACGGCGTGGATTAATTTATCCGTCATTTTTGTAACAAAACTCATCATACGTTCCACTTCTTTGCGCACCGCAATGAGCGCCAGTTCCGGCGTTTGTGTAAAGCGGGTGGAAAGGAAGATGAGTTCGTGTTCTTTTTTGTCTTCACGTTTTGTTTTTGGAATGAATACAAGCGTCAATTTGGCCAACTGCTTTAAGAACGGCAGCATCAGTACGGTATTGATGAGGTTAAAAACCGTGTGAAAGGCGGAAATATGATAGGGCAGAACTGCCGTCAGTACGGCGGTTTCTTTCGTGTATGGAGAGCCGGGTACCAGCCAGTCAATCAAGTGAACAAAATGGTGAAAAATACACGTTACCCAAAATACGCCGATGAAGTTAAACAGAAAATGACCCAATGCCGCTCGGCGGGCATCTTTGCTGGCTCCGATAGCGGCTAGATTGGCCGTAACGGTAGTGCCGATATTTTCCCCCAACACAAGTGCGCAGGCCGTAGGGAAATCAATAATTCCGGCAGCGGCGCAGGTAAGTGTCATCGCCATTACCGCGCTGGAGGACTGTAAAATAACCGTCAGCACCGTACCGCTGAAAATCAGCGCAATCAGGTTGAGCAAATTGTCAGGGCGGAATTTTGAAATCCACGCCACCACCTGCGGGTTTTGTGCAAAATCCGCAGGAATGGCGTTTTTCATAATATCAAGCCCTAAAAATAAGAGACCGAAACCCACCATCGTTTCGCCGATGCGGCGCAACAAAATAAAGCGCGGAATGAATTGTACGAAGAAACCGACAGCAATAACAGGCAGTGCAAAGAGCGAAATTTGAACGCTGAACCCAAACAAGCTGACCACCCACGCCGTAAGGGTAGTACCGATATTGGCGCCAAAAATAACGCCCAGTGCCTGATAGAGCGTCAAGAGTCCGGCGCTTGTAAACCCCACGACCATCACAGTAGTAGCGCTGGACGATTGTATAATGCCCGTTACGAGCGCGCCGCAAAATGTGGCGGCAAAACGGTTTGCAGTAGCGACACTTAAAAGCTGGCGCAGTTTTTCGCCGGAGGCTTTTTGTAAGCCGTCGCTCATCAATTTCATACCGAATAAAAATATGGCCAAACCTCCGAATAAATTGAGGGTGGTCAACAGGGTAGACATACGGGGGTGTTCTCCTTTTCAAGTATATGAGTCAAAAAAGGGAGAATCCGTTTGGCGGAATCTCCCGAATAATTAGACAAAAACAAATTAACTTCCGCGCCGGATATTTGTGCGGCGCAAGGTTGAATTGGAATTATGGAATAATAGCGTGCGGACAGTGTCATTTTGACATTTTGACCGACGGCGCGTCATCTTCTCCTTTTTTGATTTTATCCTGCGTGTGCTTCTGCTGCCAACGGGCACGCTCTTCTTCTATTTGGCGGGCCATATCGTCATCAAACAAAATAGTGGGCATACGGTCTTCTTCTTCCGTATATCGCACCAAATCTTCGGGTTTCGGTTTATATACTTGCTGCAGATGCTGTTCGGTTACGCTGTCATCCGGTGGGGCGCTGACAGAAGATTGTGTTATGCTTACACGGACGACATCCCCCTGCTGCACCAAATTACCTACACTTGGGGGCAGAATGTTGTTGTCCGAACCGAATACTTGCTTTGGCCGGTTGGTAATGTTTAATTCGGCTTGCGGGGTAAAAGAATCCCGATTTTGTCCATAGTCTTGGTTTAAAAATACGAGTGTTAAAAAAGCAGGACACAAAAGCAACACAAATAAGTAGCCTACTGCCAATGCAATCAAAACCGCCCACCATACGGGCGACAGCGCGGCCAGATTAAAACTGTCGGCAAAGTAAAGCGGAATCATTGTATATGCGCCGTACCCAACCGTGACAAGATACACGGGGGACAGAAAAAAGGAAATCAGAAGGGCGGCCAACGCGGTAAAGATGTCTTTTCCGCTTGTCATTTGGAAGCTGTATAAAATAGCCGCTATGGGCCCTTGATTACGCAGCGCGATGGAAACAGGGGCATAGAGGAGACGGGCTGTTACATACAGCAGAATCGCGAGTGTGGCAATCAAGGTAAGCACGGCAAATATACTTTCGGAGAACGGAACGGAGGTAAAGTGGACCAATGCAAAAAGTTTGTCTTTGAATGAAAAGAAAATCATCCAAGAGTATATAAACCAAACGGCCGCGTACAAAATGCTGAGGATTAATTGATAAAAAGAGGGAAATAGCGCGGCGGACAAGGAAGTGAAAAAGGATTCGCCCGTTTGTTCCGCCTTTGCAGCGAAAATGCGAAAGAGTCCGACGGTAATATAAGCGGAAAAAAAGAGGTTAGAGAGTTTAAGCATAAACAGCGGCACGCCCATCCAAAGCAGCGCAAATTTTGCCGTTGTAAAAAGCAAAAAGATAAGGATATATCCCGCGATTGCACCGCTGCAGCGGACAACCAGCGCAAAGGCCTCTCCTAAAAGGCGAAGCAAACTATATCGTTTCCTAATTTCCATACTCCTCCCCAAAAGCAATTATATTGTACTGATATTATAGCAAAACGCGCACGTGTGCAACAGTATTTTAAAAGCGCTTTTCCAATGCTTTGGCCGCCGCGAAACCGCTGCTCCACGCCCATTGGAGATTAAATCCGCCCAATCGGCCCGTTACATCTAACAGTTCTCCAATGATAAACAACCCTTCAATCTGACGGCATTCAAACGTGGTAGGATTAATTTGGCGTGTTTCCACGCCTCCGGCCGTTACTTCGGCTTTTGTCAGTCCGGCTGTACCCGACGGAATAAATGCAAAACGGTTTACCGCCAGGGAGGAGGCTTCTAACTGCGCGCGGGAAGCGTTGGCTAAATCGCGTTCCAGTTCGCCCAAAACGGCTTTGGCAATTTTTGGCGGAAGGCCTTCTTTGACGAGTGCGCCGCAAAATGTTTTGCCCGTATGTTTATAAGCGGCAAAAATCTCGGACGCTTTTTTAGCGGGCAGGAAATCAATAAGTACGGTTTCGCCGGCAGTCCAGAAAAGAGAGGCCTGCAATACCGCCGGCCCGCTTATTCCGTCGTGCGTAAAGAGGACGGGCCCCTCAAAACTTTTTTTACCGCAACAAACGCGCGCCGGCAGGCTGTTACCGGCCAACGGTTGAAACCGTGCGCGGAGCTCTTTGGGAAGCGTAAGCCCGACGAGTGCGGGCCGCTCTTCAATTTCGGACAAACCAAACTGCCGTGCGATTTTTAAGCCAAATCCGTTCCCCCCCAGCGCGGGATAGGAAAGCCCGCCGCTTGCCAGTACGAGGTATTGCGCCCGCACCGGACCGGAGGAGCTGTCTATTACAAAAAGGCCGTTTTCTTTTTTTACACCGAGCGCGCGCACGCCAAGCGCGATGTGCGAGTTATTTCGTTGGGCGCGTTGGACCAAAAAGCGTACGACGTCGCGGGCGTTTTTGGCAAAGAGCTGTCCGTTTTGGCGTTCTTCCCACGGAAGATGTTCTTGCTCTAAAAGTGAGATAAAATCGGCGGATTTAAAAGCGGCCAACGCGTTTTTGCAGAAATGTTTGTTTTGGCTGAGGTAATCTGCGGAGGAGACGAATTTATTGGAAAAATTACACTTTCCCCCTCCGGAAACACTTACTTTTAAAGCGGGTTTTGCTTTTGCTTCCAGCAGAATTTTGCGCGCATTGAAACTGCCCGCACAAAACAATCCGCTGGCGCCCGCACCGATAATGGCCGTATGAAAAATGGTATTTTTGAATTCGTTTGCTTCCATATATAAAGGATATCAAATTATTTATAGATTAGCGTTAGAGGCTGAAACGGGATCACGTGGTTATTGGCAATTCTCTGCAGGAAGACAGTGACTATGCGTTTATTTATCACGGAGATTAAGGGGTTATTCTTCTGCAGGGAAAACGCTGTGTAAAAGTTTCGACGGTGAAAAACTACCGGACGCTGGGCACGAAAGTTATAAAGTTAACTAACCAAAGCACTGCGCACAGCGGGTCCTTTTCTAATACAAAAAAGGAAATGGATTTTAAATTGAAATTTGCTATACTTTATTAAGAATTATTATTAATAATATGCAAAACTCGTCTTTTCTCATTTCTGCACAAGAACTAAAAGCGCGGCTGGAGTTATTTGAAAACCAGTGTCGGGCGCGGGGGCTCCGTGTGACTAACCAACGTCGTGAAATTTTTTGCGCCGTAGCCGCTTCGTGCGAACACCCCAGTGCAGAAACTATTTTTTTACAAGTACGTCAGACGCTGCCCAAGGTATCGCTTGATACCGTCTACCGTACGCTGTATTCGTTGGAACAGATGGATTTGTTAAACCGCGTGGGGGCTGCTTCTAGAGAACGTTTTGACGGAAATATGTTGCCGCACGCGCATTTTGTATGCACGGAATGCGGGGCTGTTTATGATATTTTCCCCTCGCAATATGCCGTACCCGCCGCGCCCCAAGAAGCGCGTGCGTTTGGGGCGGTCTGCCGCGTAAACGTGCAGTTTAAAGGAATTTGCAAACAGTGCCGGAAGTAATGCACCGGAAGAATTGCAGTCGTAAAAGGAGATAATACAAATGGAACTTAAAGGCTCTAAAACTGAAAAAAACCTGATGGCCGCCTTTGCCGGCGAATCTCAGGCCCGCAACAAATATACTTACTACGCTTCCAAAGCGAAAAAAGAAGGGTTTGTTCAGATTGCGAAAATCTTTGAAGAAACCGCCAACAACGAAAAAGAACACGCCAAACTCTGGTTCAAAGCGTTGCATTGCAACGATATTCCCGCTACGGCCGAAAACTTGCTTGACGCCGCCAACGGTGAAAACTATGAGTGGACCGATATGTACGCCACGTTTGCCAAAGAAGCCAAAGAAGAAGGTTTCACCAAACTGGCCTATCTGTTTGAAGCCGTAGGCAAGATTGAAAAAATGCACGAAGAACGCTACCGCAAGCTGTTGCACAATGTGGAAGCGAAAGAAGTATTCCAAAAAGCTGGTATTGTGATGTGGGAATGTGCCAACTGCGGACATATCCACATTGGTGAAAAAGCACCGGAAGTGTGCCCTGTCTGCGCGCATCCGCAAGCTTACTTTATGGTTCATCCGGAAAATTTCTAATTTCCGCTTGAATGTAACGTTTAATGCCCCGCTGTAAAAGGCGGGGTATTTTTATGAATAGCTTACAGAAATACTCCGTGTGTAAGCACGGAGTGTTTTATATGAGACAGAATTTAACGCGGGGAGCAGATTCTAAAAAGAGGTTATTTTCGAGTATTTTTCCCCGCCTCATCGTTGTTACGGGAAAAAAGGAAGATCCTCCGCATAAAAACGCTACGGGATAATATGTCACTTTAAACATAAAAAAGCCGTCCCTTTCGGAACGGCTTTTTAAGTTTACCAGAAACTTATTTGTTTACGGAAGCCATATAGGCCACGAGATCGAGCACTTTGTTGGAGTAGCCGATTTCGTTGTCGTACCAAGAGACGACTTTCACGAAGGTGTCCGTCAAAGCGATACCGGCTTTGGCGTCAAAGATAGACGTGCGGGGATCGCCCAAAAAGTCGGAAGATACGACGGCTTCGTCGGTGTAACCCAAAATGCCTTTGAGTTCGCCGTTGGCGGCTTCTTTCATCGCGGCGCAGATTTCTTCGTATTTGGCCGGTTTTTCGAGGTTGACGGTAAGGTCGACGACGGAAACGTCCAAGGTCGGAACGCGCATAGACATACCGGTCAGTTTACCGTTCAAAGCGGGGATTACTTTACCCACGGCTTTGGCGGCGCCGGTAGAAGAAGGAATGATGTTGCCGGAAGCGGCGCGGCCGCCTCTCCAGTCTTTCATAGACACGCCGTCAACCGTTTTCTGCGTGGCGGTGGTGGAGTGTACGGTGGTCATCAAACCGTCTTTGATACCCCATTTGTCGTTCAACACTTTGGCGATGGGGGCCAAGCAGTTCGTGGTGCAGGAAGCATTGGAAACGAACTTGGTGCCGGGTTTGTAGGTTTTTTCGTTCACACCGACGACGAACATCGGGGTGGCGTCTTTAGAAGGAGCGGACATTACCACATATTTCGCCCCCGCTTTGATGTGGGCGGAAGCTTTTTCTTCGGTAAGGAAGAGACCGGTAGATTCCACTACATATTCGGCGCCGACTTTGTCCCAAGCCAAGTTGGCCGGATCTTTTTCGGCGGTTACGCGGATGGCTTTGCCGTTGACAATAAGTTTGCTGTTTTCAACGTCCGCTTCGATGGTGCCGTTGAATTTGCCGTGCATCGTATCGTATTTGAGCATATAAGCCAAATAGTCAACCGGAGTCAAGTCGTTAATACCGACGATTTCAATATCATTGCGTTCTTGTGCCGCGCGGAACACGAAACGACCGATGCGGCCAAAACCGTTAATACCTACTTTAATAGTCATAGTTGTACATCCTCCATAGATTTTTTACTGCCAAAGGATTTTTACTTCCAAATATATTTTACAATTTTTCTGCGTGGATGTTTCTATTTTTTCTGTTGGCGTGTTTATTCCCAGCGCAGATTGAAAGTTTTGCACCACAGTTCGGCTTCCAAATAAGTGCCTTCAATAACCGACTGAGGTACCCGTAGAATAAGGCCGCCGCTTTCTTCTGCTACTGAATTTATCTGTTCAAAAAAATCCTCAATTACCGCTTTTATGCCCGAGCGGTAATAAGTTTGAAGCTGATGTTCTCTGTTATGAAAGATATAGTTGAATTGCGGATCTCCGTGCAAACGGTGAAAAATGGCGGGCGCATTGTTTTGCATTTCCGACAAATTGACGTTAAACTCTTCGCCGCGGGTGCGGGCTTGTTCTTTCATTCTCCAAAAGATTTCCTCCAACGTTGTTTTGTTCACAATATGGTGTGCGCCGTTATAGGTGCGGGTCAAGTTGATTTTTTGCCACGTTTCTTGATAGGCTTTTTCAACATTGTTAGGTGATTTAAGAGAAAGTTTTGTCATCGTGCGCAAATAGTTATACCCACCGTAGATATTTTCCGGCTGGTTTAAACGGGGAATGGCAAACTGCGCTTCTATTTTCGCTTTGGAAATGATGGTGTTTAGCTGGATAGATAATTTTTCGGGGGAAGAGAGGGTGCACGGCATTCTTGCGATACATACTCGTGTCGCTAAAGGCAGTTGGGCGGAAGACACCGAAACCGTACGGGAAATAACAATGGGTTTGAAAGAGGTGGCCAGTTTAGTCGCCTTGCGGACGACGGAAAACGCACTCTGTGCAAATACAGGGGCGGAGAATACAATACAAGTCAGCACGCAGGGTAACAGTTTCATCAAGGCCTCCTCCAACAGGCGGCTATACCCTAATATAGTATTAT
This sequence comes from Candidatus Avelusimicrobium sp., assembly GCF_051874775.1. Classification (GTDB taxonomy): domain Bacteria; phylum Elusimicrobiota; class Elusimicrobia; order Elusimicrobiales; family Elusimicrobiaceae; genus Avelusimicrobium. The sequence continues at coordinate 25,265 of NZ_JBJEGE010000011.1, read as the reverse complement.
TTGGTCGTGTTGTCCAACGGAATTTGGTCCCAACCTTTGCATAGGTCCACCCATGCTTGCGGACGGGAGGAGATTTCCAGTTCGGCAGGTGTCAATTTAACGGCCGTATTGCGCGAGCCTCCGGCGGGATAGATGATGTCAAAACGTTTGAGAGAAACGTCCAAATATACGTTTACCCCCTCTTTGGGCGCAAACGGACAGACGCCGCCGGCTACAAAACCCGTCATTTCTTCCACTTGTTCGGGTTTTATCATTTTGGCTTTTTGGCCGAAGAAGGCTTTGAATTTGGCATTGTCCACTTTGGCGTCTCCTGCCGCCACGATGAGCACGGCTTTGCCGTCTATGTCAAATGACAGCGTTTTGGCGATAAGTTCAGGCTTACAGCCTAACGCACAGGCGGCCAGTTCCACGGTGGCACTGGATTGATTTAAGGTTTGCAAGCGGTCCTGCAAACCGAAGGAAGATAAATGGGCCACTACTTTTTCTACAGTGTTCATAAGTATATTTTATCATTTTCAAGAGAAGCATTTATCTTATACCTTAACCCTTCATAAACGGTGTTTTATCTTTATTTATGAGATCGCGGACGAATCGGGGGCCCAGCCTCTAGGCCTTGACTTGGAGTTAAGTCCAGCGTTTATAATATTATTTATACGGGGGATCATTCCATGTGGTCCACAGGTACGGCCGTATGGCTGTTAGCCGTAACGAACGAAGAATATAAATAGGAGTTTTAATAAATATGGTTTTAGAAAAAATCAATTCGCCTTTGGACGTAAAAAATTTATCTTTGCAGGAAATGGACGTATTGGCGCAGGAAATGCGCAATGCGATTATCCAAAAAGTAAATACGGTAGGCGGCCACTTCGGCCCCAATTTAGGCATAGTGGAGGCAACGATTGCCTTCCATTACGTATTTAATTCGCCGGAAGATAAAATTGTGTTTGATGTATCGCATCAATGTTATCCGCACAAAATGCTCACAGGCCGAAAAGAAGGGTTTACCGATCCCGCCCAATACAACAAATACACGGGCTACACCGCGCCGGAAGAAAGCGTACACGACTGCTTTAAAGTGGGGCATACGTCCACGTCGGTCAGCTTGGCTGTCGGTCTTGCCAAAGCGCGCGATTTAAAGGGTGAAAAAGGCAACGTCCTTGCGCTCATCGGCGACGGATCTTTAAGCGGCGGCGAAGCGTACGAAGGATTAAATAACGCGGCCGTACTGGACAGCAACATCATTATTTTAGTAAACGATAATGAAATGTCCATTGCTGAAAACCAAGGCGGGCTGTACGAAAACCTGCGTTTATTGCGTGAAACGAAAGGACAGGCAGCGCTTAACTTTTTCAAATCTTTGGGCTTTGATTACCTTTACGTGGATGAGGGAAATAATACGGCTAAACTGATTGAAGCGTTTCAGAAAGTAAAAGATTCCCCCCGCCCGATGGTAGTACACCTTCATACGCTGAAAGGAAAAGGATTTGAAGCCTCAGAAAAGAACAAAGAAATGTTCCATTGGATTTTACCCGGAACACTGGACCGCCTTGGTCAACCCGCCGCGCCCGCGCCGGAAACATATCACTCCATTACCACGGATTTTATTTTAAAGAAAGCGGAGCAGGATAAAACCGTTACGGCCATTACTCCTGCGACCCCGGGAGCCTACGGGTTTACCCAAGAATTCCGGCAAAAACTCGGCAAGCAGTATGTGGACGTAGGTATTGCCGAAGAACACGCCGTCGCCTACGCTTCCGCAATGGCGAAAGCGGGTGCACGCCCTGTACTGGCCGTGATGAGTTCGTTTATCCAGCGCACGTATGACCAACTGTCACAGGATTTGTGTCTGAACAAATCTCCCGTTACCCTGCTTATTTATGCGGGCGGTTTATCCGGCGCCGACGCGACGCATTTGGGATCTTTTGATATGACGGTGCTGGGAAACATTCCCAATTTAACGTATTTGGCTCCGGCCAATAAAGAAGAATATTTGGCTATGCTTGAATACGCAACAACGCAGAACTCCGGCCCCGTGGCGATCCGCGTGCCGTCCGGCCCCGTGATCAGCACGGGCGTAAAGGACGAAACGGACTATGCCAAACACAACCGCTTTCACGTGGAGCATCAAGGCAAAGACGTCGCTCTGCTGGGCTTGGGAGGATTTTTGGGGCTTGCACAGCAGGCGTCAGCGGAACTTAATAAAACGCTTGGCGTGGACGCGACCATTATCAACCCGCGTTTTATTACGGGCCTTGATGAAGAACTGCTTAACGCGTTAAAAACCGACCACCGTGTGGTGATTACGTTAGAGGACGGGCAGCTCGACGGCGGATTTGGCGAAAAAGTAGCGCGCTATTACGGAAACAGCGATATGAAAGTACTCTGCCGCGGAGGCAAAAAAGAATTTACCGACCGTATGCCGTTGGAAGAAATCTTTACGCGCTGCCGCTTAACGCCCGCCCAAATCGCCGCGGACGTCAAGGCAGTTTTGGAGCAATAATTCCTGCACTTAGCAGAATGAACGGTTCCGGCAATACGGTTTCTGTCGTATTGCCGGACTATTTTTTACTTGCCGCACTTGATGATAATAAAAACCCCGGACTTTCCAATCCGGGGCTTTTGTATGTAAGACTGCTTTTTAAGCAGGATTAATTTTGCTGCGGGGCGGAAGGCGTTTGCCCTGCCGGATTTTTGTTCCGGTTCGTCCATTTATCTACATAGGTTTGTACCAAAATGTAGAACAGCGGAATCAAGATAAGCCCTAACAAAGTACCCACTAACATACCCCAAAACACCGGTACGCCAAGTGCGCGGCGGCTGGCCGCCCCCGCGCCTGTGGCCACTACCATGGGCAGCATACCCAAAATAAACGTAAACGCCGTCATCAGTACGGGGCGGAAGCGCTGGGTAAGGCCGTCCAAGGCCGCCATATAGACGGTTGTGCCTTTTTCGCGTTCGTCTTTGGAAAATTCCACGATTAAAATCGCGTTTTTCGCAGCCAAACCGACAAGCAGCACGAGCCCCAGCTGGGCATAAATGCTCAGCGGCAAGTCGGTAATCCACAACCCGAAAAGCCCTCCGCCTACGGCCGCCACCACGGACATCAGCACTGGCACGGGAATGGTCCAGCTTTCATACTGCGCCACCAGGAACAAATACGCAAACACCACCGCCAGCAGAATCAAAAGACCCAGCTGCCCTTGGTTTTGTTTTTCTTGGTAGCTCATACCGCTCCATTCGTAAGCGTAACCGGCGGGCAGATTTTTCATCATTTTTTCCGTTGCATTCATCGCTTCTCCCGTGCTGGAGTTAGCCGCGGGAGACGCGTTCATCGTAGCGGACGGATATTGGTTATAGCGCGTAATCTGCCGCGGAGACAAAATATAGCGCAAGTCTACCAGCGCCCGCAAGGGCACGAGTTCCCCTTTTGTATTGGGCACGTACATTTTGTTAATATCTTCCGGCGTGACGCGGTATTTGGAGTCGGACTGAATAATGACTTTATTTACCTGTGTGCCAAAGTTTACGTCGCCAATATACGAAGACCCCAAGTATTGTTCCAGTACGGAATAAACGCTGGAAACGGGTACATTCATCGCTTCGGCTTTGGTGCGGTTCACATCCAAGTAAATGTTGGGCGTATCGGCCTTAAAAGTGGAATACGCCAGCATCATAGACGGGTCCGACATCATTCTATAAGCCATACCGTCCGCCGTAGCGGCGAGCTGCTGATAGTCAAAGTCGTTGAGCGTTTGCAGGCGCAAGTCAAGCCCGCCCGTAGTTCCCAGCCCTGGAATAGAGGGCATTTCAAACACGCGGATCGTGGCTTCGGGAATCGTGGACATAACCCGCGTCAACTTATTTACAATGGATGTTTGATGCAGGTCGCTTCCTTTGCGTTTGTCCCACGGAGTCAGCGATACGAACGCCATAGCGACGTTTTCCCCGCTTCCGCCCAACATACTGTGGCCGATAACCCCCGTTAAATGTTTTACGCCGTCCATTTTCTGCACGATAGGGGTAATCTGGTCCAACACCGCCTTTGTGCGCGCGAAAGCCGCGCCTTCCGGCAGTTGGATATCCATCATAATAACGCCTTGGTCTTCGGTCGGGATAAACGACGTTTGGCTGAATTTGACAAAGACTCCGTCCAACAGTAAAAATCCCGCAAATAACAAGGCGATAATGAGCATTTTACGGGCGATTTTTTTAACTACGCCTTTATAACCGCGCGCGCCGCGCTGTACGGCAACGTTAAACCAGCGCAGCAAGAATACATTTGTTTCCGGCACGGGGCGCAGCATCGTAGCACAAATGGCCGGCGATAAGGACAGCGCGTTTAATGTGGAGAAACACACCGCCACCGAAATCGTCACGGCAAACTGTTTGTAAATTTCGCCCGTGATGCCGCCCATAAAACAAATCGGCACGAAAATGGCCAACAGCACCAGCGTAGTGGCGATAAGCGCGCCGGAGAGTTCTTCCATCGCCTGTGTAGCGGCGTCCACGGCGCCTTTGCGTTCGCGGTTCATCAAATAAATAACGCGTTCCACCACACAGATGGCGTCATCTACCACAAGGCCGATGGCGAGCACCAACGCAAACAGCGTAAACAGGTTAATGGAATAACCTAAGGCCATCATGACGGCAAACGTGCCGAGCAAAGATACCGGAATGGTAGCTGACGGCACCAAAGTGGCGCGCCAGTCCTGCAAAAATACGTAACAAACGAGCACCACCAAAATAAAGGTAATAAGTAAGGTTTCCACTACCTCGTAAATAGACGCGTAAATAAAGTCCGTCGTATCTACGGAAAATTCGTATTTTAAATCTCCCGGGAAGAACTGTTTTAAGCGTGCAAGCTCCGCTTTTAACAGCTTCATTGTTTCCACCGCGTTCGCGCCGGAAGCAAGGTTAATCATCATCGGTACAGAGGCGTTGCCGTCAAACTGGGCGGAGTAGCTATAGTTTTCCTGTCCTTCGTCCACTTTAGCGATTTCTTTGAGTCGCACCTGTCCGCCCTGATCGTCGGTGCGGACGATGATGTTTTCAAAATCGGGCGCATTATTCAAGCGCCCCTGTGTTTGTAGCGCGTAGACCGTCAGCACATTTCCGTCGTTGGGGCGCGCGCCGATTTTACCTAAAGAGGGCTGGTAGTTTTGGCTGGAAATGGCGTTGGTTACATCGGCAAGAGAGATGTTCAAAGCGGCCATTTTATCGGGGTCCAGCCATACGCGCATACTTTTGCTGGCGCCGAATACACGGGCTTCCCCTACGCCGGAAATACGGGTAATATTTTTAGCTACGTTGTTGTTCAAATAATCGCTGATTTCCAATTCGGACAACTGCCCGCTGGGAGACGAAAACGAAACAAACCCCAATACGTTGGAAGAACGGCGGAAAATAGACAACCCTTGGCGGGTAACGTCGCTGGGAAGCTGGGACGTGGCCTGCGAGACGCGGTTCTGCACTTTTACTTGTGCAATATCGGGGTCTACGCCGGTTTTAAACGTAACGGTCAGCATATAAGAACCGTCGGTAGAGGAAGAGCTCATATACAGCATATCTTCCACGCCGTTTACCTGGTTCTCCAACGGGATACCCACCGTTTTGGCGATGACTTCCGCACTTGCACCCGGATAAACGGCTCTTACCACTACTTCAGGCGGAGTGATTTCCGGATACAGGGCGATTGGCAGCGATTTGACCGCAATCAAACCCGCTAAACAAAGTAACAGCGAAATGACAATTGCAAAGCGGGGCCTTTTAATAAAAAATTTAGAAAACATACAGGGTTACGCCTCCTGAGCTTCCGTTTCGTCGGCCGATGTTTTTTCGGCCTTATCCTGCGCGGGGGCGGACGATAAGGCGGCAGGCAGCGCGGGCTTGTCCCCTTCGCTGACGTTTACCTGCTGGCCGTTCTGAAGTTTCTGGTGGCCGACGGGAACAATGCGGTCTCCTTCTTCCAAGCCGGAAACGACTACATATTTATTTTCCACCATATCGCCTACAGTAATGTATTTTTGCAGGACGGTGTTTTCAGGCGTAACGGTCATTACGTACTGGCCGCTGGAATCCTGCGCCACGGCGGTCTGGGGAATCAAAATGACGGGGCGGAATTTATCCAAGCTGACGGTTACGTTTACATAGTTGCCAGGGATTAATTTGCTGTCTTTATTGTCCGACTGCGCATAAACGGCCATCGTGGCGGTCTGGGCGTTGATTTCATTATCCGCAAATACGGAGGCGGCAGGAATGTTCACCCGTTCGCCGTTGGGCAGTTCAATTTGGATATCCGGCTTGTGCGTCGTCAGTTGGTCCATACCGGACAGGCGTTCTTTATCGGTAATGGAAAACACGACGCGGATAGGATCCATCTGGATCACGCGCGCCAGTCTGCTGGTGGACGCATTGGCGTAGTTGCCTTTCGTCAAAAGCGCTTTGCCGATGTAGCCGCTGATGGGAGAGCGGACTTCGGTATACTCCAAATCCAGTTTGGCCAAATCTAAACTGGCTTGGGCGGATTTCACGTTAGCCTTGGCGTTAGCCAAGTTGCTTTCGGCCACTTCCAGGTCAGCCTTAGAGAGCATTTTTTCGTTATACAGCGAAAGTTCGCGGTTATAGTCGCTCGCAATTTGTTTTTCACTCGCGACGGCTTTGTCCAGCGCGGCTTCTGCGGCGGTAACGGCGGCTTTGTAGCGGGCTTGGTCAATGATAAACAGAACGTCTCCTTCTTTTACAAACGAACCGTCTTTAAAAAGCACTTTATCAATATAGCCCGAAACCTGCGGTGTAACGTCGGAAGCGTTAATGGCTTCCACTTTTGCGATAAAGGTTTTTCCCAGCACTACGGGGCGTTTATGCAGCGTCTGCGTAAGCACACTGGTTTGGCCGGCGCCGCCAAAGTGCATTTGCGCGCCGGATGACAGCTTGCCTTTAATGACAAACCCAAACAGTCCTCCAATAAGCAGGACGGTAATATATTTTGTGTAACGAATTACAGTTCTTTTTTTCATAAATTAGTATTTCCCGATACTTCTGTACAGACTGGCTTTGTTACGCAGTACCCCATAAAAAGCCGTAATTTTGTTTTGGCGGGCCTCGGCCAGCTGGGAGACGGCGGACAGCAAATTCAAAATGTCGCCCTTGCCGACTTCGTAATAACGGAACGCTACGCGGTGGTTTTCTTCCGCGCTGGCCAAAATAGTTTGGCTGATTTCGTATGAGCGGACGGCAGTTTTATAATTTTGATAGGCCTGCCATACTTCGTTTTCCACCTGGAGTTTGAGCGCGTCCGTATTGCGCTGCGCCTGTTTGTATTGGTACGAAGCCTGTTGGATATTGTACATGTTGGAAAAGCCGGTAAACAGCGGCCACGACAAACGCAGGCCCGCGGCATTGTCGGTAGCGTACGGGCTGGAATGTTTCCAGTTGTCGCTGTACGATACGGATGCCACCGCGCTGACGGACGGGAGCGCATTGGTTTTAGCCGTATACAAGTTCGCTTTTTCCGCTTCTGCGGCGCTTTGCGAACTCTTGATTTCCGGCCGTTCGGCTAACGCCGTCTGCATTAGGGATTTGATATCGTCGTTTTCAAGCTGCAGGAATTTTTTGTCGTGTTCCGGCTTGGCCAGTTTAATTTCCGTATCCGGCGAAAGGTTTAGTAAGACTGCCAAGGCTCCTTTATACTGTTTGACCATATTTTCGGTTTGCACGACGGTAAGAGAAGCTTGTTCGTACTTGGTTTGGGCTTGCAGTTTATCGCTGAGTGACACCATACCCAATTTATAGCGTTTTTGTGCTTCTGTATATGATTGCTTATATGTCGCTAAGCTGGCTAGTGCACTGGTCCACGATTCCTGCGCGGCCAGTAAGTTTAAATAGGCCGTCTGCACGGACAGAACAAGCTCCTGCAGCGCAGCGTTATACGTATAATCGGCTGCTTTAAAATAAGCTTTCGTCGCGTCAATACGCGCGCCGCGTCCGCCGAAATCAAACAGCAGCCACGCGGCTTCCGCCTTAGCTTGGTACGGTTCGTTTTGGATATAGTCCTGTTTTTCCATACGTTCGCCGGTAATGTTTCCGGTCCCCGTAACGGTTACGGACGGAAGATACTGCGAACGGGAAGCCCCAACGGCTGCTTCACTCGCTTTTACCCCCATATATTGAGCGCTTAAAGAAGGGTTGGTACACAAACTGATTTGAATTAAATCAGCCAGTTCCAATTCTTCCTGCGCCGCATTTTTGTCAATGCAACCCTCCGGCGGCTTAGTATGATAAGCCCCTAGCGGATCCAACGCGGCTGCAGGCAAAGCTATACAGACAACGGCCGCGAGTAAAATATATTTTTTCATTGTTGCGTTCATCCTTTACGTTTAGATTACTTGAAAATGTCACGTTCGGAAAAAAACTTACCGAGCGGTAAGTTACCGCTCGGTATATTATACCAAAAGGCACAAATAAAATTCAATAAAACCGGTCTGTTTAGTGATGGTAAAACAGTTAAAAATAGCGCCGCGCAAACGGAAGGTAAACGGTGCACGGAGTGCCGTATTTTACGCCGTCTCCTAATGCTTTTAAATTGCTATAATAATAAAAAGATTACGTATAAAGAGGAAAAAATGTTTGCTAATTTTAATCCGTGGCATCACGTCTCACCGGGAGATAAAGAAACACTGCCGTATGTGGTAAACGGCATTATTGAAATTCCGAAAGGAACCCGCGCCAAATACGAATTGGACAAAGCCAGCGGGCTTTTGCGAATGGACCGGGTATTATATTCATCCGTCTATTATCCGGCCAACTACGGTTTTATTCCGCGCACGTACGGCGCCGACAAAGACCCGCTCGACATCTTGATTTTATCCCAAGCCGAAGTAGTGCCGATGTGTATCGTTCCGGCGCGCATTATCGGCGTAATGCGAATGCTTGACAACGGGGAAGCCGACGACAAAATTATCGCCGTGGCGCAGGGCGACCCGAACGTCAGCCATTATACGGACGTTTCCCAGCTGCCCGAACACTTAATTTCCGAAACGATGAGCTTCTTTGAAGATTATAAAAAACTGGAAAACAAAACGGTGGTGGTGGAAAAAATCTTCGATAAAAAAACGGCCATCAAAATCTTGCAGGAAGCGTTTATCGCATATGAAGAAAAATTTGTTACGTACAGTAATTTCTCCCGTTTGGCCGTCGAGAAATAAACGCCCCATACCGTAAAACAAAGAAATAAATTAAAAATTTTGTTATAATATATATGTCGGGAACAGCATTTCCGGCGAAAACAACAAAATTTTGGAGAGGTGGCTGAGAGGCCGAAAGCGGCGGTTTGCTAAACCGTTATACGGGTTAATTCCCGTATCGAGGGTTCGAATCCCTCCCTCTCCGTTTTTTAGTTTTGCGTTGTATGCAAAAATCCCCGTTAGGAGTTTATCCCGACGGGGATATTTATTTGATGGTATAGGAATTATTGCTTCTTGGCCGTATCTATCCAATATATCGTAGATTTTTAAATAGGAATTTTCTCTTATTTAAATAAAAAAACAGCGCCTACAAACTTTGTAGATATTGAACCGCAAAGGTTTCATTTCCTATCAAGTGTTGGAGAGGCGCTTTTATAATTGTGTCAACTGCTTAAAAACTTTTCTTTAGCCCTTCGGCAAGCGGCGTAAATTTCTGTCCCGTCAGTTTCACCCATTTGGCGTTGGAACAAATCCAGTGTCCGGGAATAACGGCTTCTTTTACCTTGTCGTAATTTAACGCGGGCTGCGCACCCGTCACACGGGCGGCGGTTTCGTAAATCCACGCCGCAACGCGCATCATCCACTGGGGAGCGCTAGGCATAAACGGTTTTTTAACGCCCATCGCCTTGGCCATTTCTCCGATAAAATAATCCCAGCCGTATACGTCCGGTTCGCAGATAAAAAATGTCTCTTTATCGGTATCCGGACGGCTGAAAGCCAACCATAACGCTTCCACCAAATCGTCCACGTGCACAAAGCTGAAAAGCCCGTTGCCGGAGGTGTTTACCATCAGCCCGCGTTTGACCCACGACGCGATTTTAGATACGCCCGAATCATTCCGCCCGTATACAATCGGCGGACGGACAATCGTCCATTTTACGCCGTCGCGGAGCGTTTTGACGGCTTTTTCGCCGCCCAATTTGGTAATTCCGTAATCGGATACCGGCGCCGGCTGCATTTCTTCGGTACGGGGCATATTTTTATCTGCCGCAAACCCGCTGGCGGCCAAGCTGGAAACGTGCACAAACGTCGACACAGATGGCGTTTTATTGACGGCTTCCACTACATGTTGCGTAGCGGTTACGTTGGCTTTTTCAAAATCCTGAAAATTAAATCCAAATATAGCTGCCGCTAAATGGAATACGCCCGAACAGCCTTCCATTGCTTTTTGCAGCGATTTGACATCATTATAATCAGCCTGCACCAGCGTTACTGCCGGATTGGCGGGTTGGTGTTTAGGGGTCTTACGGGTGGTAATGCGGATGTTATACCCTTCTTTAAGAAGCTTGTCTGTCAATGCGCGGCCAATAAAGCCATTTCCGCCGGTAATAAGTAAAGTAGGTTTCATAGGTTACTCCACATCAATTTGGATGGAATCAATCAATTCATCCGTTTTTTGGGACACTTTCTGTTTGATTTCTTTCTTTACTTTGTCGCCGTCCATATCTTGATTAATGAAATTTTCGGATCGGCGCGCGTTACGGCGAACGAAATCGAAATTAAAGGTGAAGCGTTTAAGTCCTTTATCGATATCAGCTTTAGTAGGAAATTCGCCATATTTTAATTTGTTAATGGGCGTAACTTTATCTTCTTGCGGAAAATACCACAAAAGCGTATACATTACCGCAGCAACAAACAATAAGCTGATCAATTTATTGAGTGTTTCCACACGGTAAATGCCGAAGATATTGGAAATGATGGAAAGTATGATAATTCCCCCTGTCCACATAGCTATTAAAATGCCGATAAACGTCCACCCAGCGGCGTCAAAATTAGGATAACATACCATAACCGCAAAACAACACAACAACAAAATTGCAAAACGCTGCCATCCGTTCATAATTATTTCTCCTGTTTAAACTCTACACTAACGGTAAGTTCGTCTTTTTCGTAATACATCGGAAGCGGCGCAAACGGCCCCGCGTTAATAACAGCGGACGAAGCCGCAAAATCAAAGGTGTCATCTCCGGATTTGCGTTCCACTTTCAAATCTTTTACTTTCCCGTCGCGTGCAATAGCAAATGTAACAAGCGCGGAAAGCGTGGAGCCGGCGGGGCGTCGCTTCTCCCACTCTATCCACAACGAGTTACGCACCTGTGTAATATACCACGGATACGGGAAATTTGCAAAATCGGTTTGAATATTTCCCCCCTCAAATTCGCCTTCTTTCGAAGAACTGTTTTCCCCCTTGGCCGGTTCGTCATCCAGCACACTGGGCGCGCCAAGCGGCTCGGCTGCGGGAAGCTCTTTTGGCGCGGCTTTTTTAGCCGGCTGTTTTTTGGTGGAAATTTCTTCTTTGGCAGCGTAAGCTTTCTTAGAAGGTTTAGGGGCTTCTTTTTTTACTTCGGCTTCCTTGGCAGGAGCAGCGGTCTGTACGGCTGCCTTGGGCACTTTGGGGGTAACGGCCTCCTGTCCGGTCGTGGCAATCACTTTTCCGGTGCCGATAAAATCAATCGTATACGTAGAGGAAGCCTTTTTTGCGGACGGAGACAGTGCCAGCAGCAAAAAAAGCGCCGCCAGTACGTGTAATCCGCCGGAAACAAACGTATACTTGTTTATCATCAGTTCTTAGAAAGGACGCTGATTCCCAGTTTGGCTGCACCCAATTTTTTGGCTACGTCAAACACATCCACTACCTGCTGGACGGGCACGTCTTTATCCGCTTCCACTAAAATTGTTTTCTTGTTGGCTTTTCCCAAGCGTAGAATAAGTTCGCGCTCCAAATTTTTAAGCGTCAGTTTTTTATTCATTACGGAAATTGTTCCGTCTGTTTGCACCTGCACGCGGATGACATCATCATCTGCCTGCGTATTAATAGCATTTGATTTGGGCAAATCCACCGTCAACTGCATTTGCACCAGCATTGGGCTCATTACCATAAAAATAATCAGCAAAATCAACGTGATGTCGATAAACGGCACCATATTGATTTCTGCCATAACGGTTCTATTTTTGTGCGTACGCATAGACAATCAAAAACCGCCGTTTTCTTGACGGAAGATAAATTCGTTCGCGGCGTTTTCCAATTCCTTGGCAAAATAATTAGTCTTAGACAAGAAATAGTTGTACGCGATAACTGCCGGAATAGCCACAAACAGCCCTGCGGCAGTGTTGATTAACGCTTCGGCAATACCTGCAGCCACCACGGACGCACCGGCGTTGGCCGCAGCACTGGAAGCCAGATCTTTGAATGCGTGCATTACACCAATAACCGTACCGAAAAGCCCGATAAAGGGCGTAATGCTTCCAAGGGTACCTAGAACGGTTAAACGGCGCTGCAGTTTGGAAATTTCCCAATCAATAATATGATCAGCCAGTTTTTCAAGTTCGACTTGCGGACGGTTGCGTTCCTGCACCAAATGGGACAAAAGATGAGCCGCAGGCGTATTTTTTACCACATCTTTTTTACAGGCCTCTTCCACTTTTTGGTAGTTTTCGGAACGAAGCGGGTGGCGGGAATAGGAAATCAGCTTGCGCGAAAAACTGATGGCGGAACGCAATTTAAAGTAACGTTCCAAAATAACGGAAATGGAATAAACGGATAACAAGAGCAACAAAATCAGCACCGGTCCGCCGGCGGCCAGCAGTTCGCGCAGGTTAGTTAGATTGGAAAAATCCATATTGTAATCTCCTTGGGGTGTTACGCCCGAACAAAAAATATAATAAAAATCTGTACTAAAATATTTGCCATCAGTCCCGCGGCTACATCGTCAAATACTATGCCGAACGCGTTTTCCATACGGTCAAAGGTTTTCACAAGCCACGGTTTCAACGTATCAAACGTCCTAAACAGCACGAATGCAGCCAATAAATAGGGCCACGTCCGCGGTAAAAACGCCATCGCCGTAACATACCCCGCCATTTCGTCTATCACGATTTTTGGGTTATCGTGCCCCACGTACCCCTTAAATTGTACTTTTTTACATACAAGTATCGCAAATACCCAAATTGCCAGCATACCTATACTGTAAAGCATCTGGTCTTTGGGCATTATAAGTACGAGCGGAATACCGACAAGCGTACCCAGAAAACCGGCTCCCGTATTTTTTTTAAACGGAATAACCAAAGCGGGCAGATAACTGATGAAAAATCCTGTAGCGAAGGCGCGCCAAATTATTTGCACGGTAAACTCCACGATTTTTTTAAGAGGTCCCAGTTGTTTTTTAAGTAGGACACGGCACTAATCCACGTAATTACGGCCGCAATCACAGTAATGGCGTATGGAATTTTACACAACAACACGAACAAAAACACACATACGCTTTTTGTACATCCCGTTAAAAGATGCGATAAGTGGTAAACGTCCAATACAAAGAAAATGACACCGATAGCCGTCATCTGGATAACAGTTTTAAATTTTCCCCACCGCTCGGCCGCCATTACTTTTCCTTCCAAGGCGGCAATCACGCGCAGCGTGGACACCATTAATTCGCGCAATAGAATAAAGAATACAGCCCAAATCGGCACGTCTAGTTCCTTAATGCCCACAAACGCAAAGAACGCCGCAGCAACGAGAATCTTGTCCACAAACGGATCCACAATCGCGCCGAAAGGCGTAATAGTGTTGGTTTCGCGGGCGATTTTTCCGTCTACCCAGTCCGTACTGGCGGCCAAAATAAAGATTAGCGTGGCGACGAGACGCGCCCAACCATAAGGACATAAAATAAACAGAAACATTACAATAGACAAAGCGGCGCGGGTAAGTGTAATTTTATTGGCAAGCGTCATCTTCATTTTAAAAATCCTCCGAATACGTATGCCTCAAGTGGGGTATTTTTGCGCGTGTCGGAAAGTTCCGCCCGCGTCAGCATCAGCTCCGCCTCAATGGCAATAACCAACGGGAAAAAATCCCGTTTGGAAAGCGTCAAATAAAGCGTATAGTCGCTCCCATCTTTCGGCGTTAGAACGAGTACAGCTTCATCTGTGTTCTGGCTTTGCACGGAAGCGTTGTGCTTATCCACGAGCGCAGTATAATTGCCAAAATCAAAAAGCGCTTGATTGGGTTGGCCTTGCTGCCACTCCTTCCAAGAAAGTGTGGTAACTTTTGAGCCTGTTTCGTCCAAAATAATAATTTCTTTTTTATTCGTTACAGCCGACTGTTCCGTTTCTCCCGTGCGGGCAAAGGTATCTAGCCGTAAAAAATTTTGAACCTTATCATAAAACAGCGCACCTTGTGATCGACTGACTTCCACGCCGTCGTAAGAGGTGTTTTGTTTAAACAACGTGGAAAGCGTATCAAGTTTTTTATCCCATTCTTTTAAACGCGCAGTCAACTGTGCGGCCGTATAGGTAACATTCTGTTGTTGTTGGGGTTTCGGTTTTATAACGGGTTTCTTGACCGCCGGTTTTGGCAGTTCGGGTACAGCGGGAGCGGCCGTTTGCTGCGGCTTTTCCGGCACGGGTGCAGGTTGTGGTTTATCATCCGAGCAAGCGGCCATAAAACAGGCAAGCAGCGCGGTTAAAAGAAGTTTATTTATAGACAGTTTCATATATTTCTTCCTGATAATCTTTTTCATACGGCAGGCTGTTTAAATCTTCAATAGCTTGATCAATCAGTTCGTAATGGATTTCCCAACGGTTGGAGCCTTCCGGCTTGGAAATATAGCCTTTCATTTCCAGTACGCTTAACATATTGGTTGCACGCGCGCTGGAACCAAAGTGCGCTTTCAGTAAATCCTGCGATACGCGGCGGCGTTCCTTAATCAAGTTTAACGCCTGTAAAAGTTCTTCGGGGGTGGTACCGAGCCCGTCCTGCGGACGCTGTCCGGCGGGTTGTTCGCTGACGACTTGGACAGGATAATCCGGTCCGCCTTGCGCACGCAAGAAATCAGCCACTGCGTTGATTTCTTTTTCGGATACATACGCCCCCTGAATACGAAGCGGCGTTTTGTCAGACGTGCTCTGGTAGAGCATATCTCCGCGGCCCAAGAGGTCTTCCGCGCCCGTTGCGTCCAAAATAACTTTGGAGTCAATACCCGAAGCTACCTGTAACGCAATACGGGAAGGCAAGTTGGCCTTAATAATACCCGTAATGACTTTTACGGACGGACGCTGTGTACATAAAATAAGGTGAATCCCAAGTGCGCGGCCCATCTGTGCCAAACGCTGGATAGAATCTTCAATAGAGGCTTTGGTTTGCAGCATAAGGTCGGCCATTTCGTCAATGATAACAAAAATATAGAACATTTTTTCTTCGCCGTGTTCTTTGGCCCATTGGTTATATCCCTCAATATTTTTTACTTTGGCCAGCTGCATAATTTGCAAGCGTTTTTCCATTACTTTAACCAATTTTTGCAACGACTGGGCTGCGCCGTTTGCGTCGGTTACTACGTCCACGTCGTCACACGAAGTTTTGGGATCATACAAGTATGGAATTCCTTCATACAGCGTAAGTTCCACTCGTTTGGGGTCAATCATCAGAAATTTAACCTCGTCCGGACGGTGCTTGTACAGAAGCGACATAATAATGGTATGCAGACAAATGGATTTCCCGCTGTTCGTAGCACCGGCAATTAAAATATGCGGCCACTTTTCTGCCACAGATCCGGCCGGATCGCCGTCGGCGTAGCGGCCCAAGGCAATCGGCATAACGGCTTTGGAGGACGCATATACGGGCGACTGTAAAATTTCTTTCATCGTAACCATAACGGGACGGTCATTGGGAATTTCAAACCCAACGGCGTTTTTCCCCGGGATAGGGGCTTGGACACGAATGGCGCGCGCTTCCATACTGGCCTGAATGTCTTGCGTGCGGGCGGTAATAGAGGCAATGGTCACGCCGGCGTCGGGCTTGATTTCGTAACGGGTAACTACGGGACCGGGCGATACGCCCGTGACGGTGGCGCGAATATCGAAACTTTTAAGCGTGTCCTCCAAGCGGCGGGTGGCTTGGGCGATTTCATCATCCGTCGGCCCGACAATACCGTCTCCTACCGGATCGGCCAGCAAATCGAGCGGAGGAAGTTGGAAGGTTTTGGGGTCAAATTTCTTTATTTCGCCGTTTTCGTCCACAGCTTTTTCGGAAGATTTTTCCGAGTTATCCTGCGTTAAATGCGCGGCGGAAATATCTTCGCGGCGCGGCAGTTTAACCGGCTCCGCTACCACTGT
Organism: Candidatus Avelusimicrobium sp.; assembly: GCF_051874775.1. Taxonomy (GTDB): domain Bacteria; phylum Elusimicrobiota; class Elusimicrobia; order Elusimicrobiales; family Elusimicrobiaceae; genus Avelusimicrobium. The sequence goes on along the minus strand of NZ_JBJEGE010000011.1, from coordinate 8,916 downwards.
CTGCGGACGGCGGATTTCCGGTTTGGAACGGCGGATTTCCGGTGTTTCGTGAATTTCCTCGGCTACGGGCACAGCGATTTTTTCTTTGGCAGGCTGTTGCGCCTTCTCTTTAATATTGACGCGGCCTTCGTTAATTTTTTGTTTCAGTTCTGCGCGGGCTTCCATCCAGTCGTTAAAATCGTTGCGTACAAACTGTACTGTTTTTGATAATAGCACAGACCACGGAATAGCAAACAGAATATGCAGCCCGACTAGCGCAAAAGCCAGCGAAAAGAGCGCCGCACCAACGGAGCCGGACACACTTTTAAACGCATAAAACACATCCTGCCCGATTTTGCCCCCGCTGATAAGAGAATCCGTGAAAATCAGCTTTAAAAGCGTAAGTAAACTAGAAAACGATGCCAGCGTCAAGCCTGTTCCCAACAAAAAAAATAAAAACGAGGCGCTTTTTTTGCGCAGACTTTGCACCAGCCAATATGCCAATAACAGCGGCAAGAGCCCCGCCGCCTGCCCCAAAAGTGCAGACAAATATAACGATACTTCTTCGCCGATCCGGCCGCTTGAAACGTTAAACCACAAAATACAAAACAGCCACGCACACAGCGTGCCGCCCAAAATATAAAGGACAGCGGTCATCCATGTGCGTGAAGATGTTTTTTTCGTTTTTCGTCTGGTTTTCTTGGCGGTATAGCAATACTTATACATATAGCTTATTTTACCTTTTTTTAGGTAGCTTTGGGTAAGGTTTTTTGGCTGCCCGCGCGGAGTCGGGCTGATACGGTGCAACAAAAATCCTCCGAAGCCGAAAACCGGCGTCCGGAGGATTTTTAGTAAGGGCTAAAACTAATTGGTAAGTGGCTGATCAGCGGCAGGGGCTGGTGTTTCCGGCGCTTTAACGCCTTTCGTCCACGTAACGTGGTAGTTGATACCGTCCGCCTCCAGCGAAATCTTACCCTGCTGGTACAGCGTACCGAGCGCCAAATACAGTACGGAAGCGGACAAACGAAACGTCACCTTTAGCTGCCACGATGTCGCTTTGCCGTGCTGCGCTAAAAACTCGCTGATGCGGGTTACTGCGGTTTGGATATTCTCTTGTAACGGATTCATAATTATACCCGTTCGAAAGCGAACAACGCATCGCCCTGTTTAACCGGCTTGCCGTTTTCCACCAGCACTTTTTTAATGATGCAGGGAAATTCGGCGCGGACTTCGTTAAATACTTTCATCGCTTCAATTAAGCAAATTACGTCGCCTTTATTTACGCGCGCTCCTTCTTTGGCAAACGGCGGTGCAGACGGAGTAGAGCCGCGGAAGAAAATACCGGTAAGGGAAGATTTAATTACTTCTTTATATTGCTCTTGCGCTCCGGCGCCGCCGGCGGCTACGCCGGAAGCGGCTGCGGTACCGCCCACATTAACGGGCACCGGAACCACAGCGGGTTTGGCTTTTACCAGGCGCAGATACAGACCTTTTTGGTCGTATTCAATCGTATCGATGTTATTGTCCTGCATAAAACCGTAAAGCTGCTTGACTTCTTTCAAAATCGGAGATTCTTTTACGGCGGCTGCTTTTTTGGCCGGAGCCGTTTTTTTGGCTGCTGTTTTTTTCATAACAAAAATAACCTCTGTTCCTTGATAATAACCAAAACTGCTTTTATTTATTTTACATAATTTTTAGACGCTTGGCTGTTTACTTCTGCTCCGGCATATTTTTAATTCTTTCCCGCTCCAGCTTTTCTCCGTCGACAGGCTGCGTAATTTCCAAGGTGCGCCGCACTTCGTAAGCAGACACGGCATATCCCATACCGCTTCCCAATTCCGGTTTAAGTGTGCGGGTGTTTATACCGATTACTTTCCCTGTAGATTTTAGTACCAGCGGCCCGCCCGAGTTGCCCGTATTAATCGCCGCGTCCACCTGAATTTCATCCGTACCGTTGTAATCATTGAGCGCACTAATAATGCCTTGCGTCACCGTCCAGAATTTATCCTTCGGGTTGCCCAACGCAAGCACCGTGTCGCCCGTTTTGTAATGCGAACGATCCGCGTCCAATTCAAAGAAAGGAAATTTCCCCTCCGCTTTTAAGAGGGCGACGTCGCGCTGTTTGTTCACTTTGACCACGCGCGCGTAGCGGAACGGCGGCTCATTGCGAAAAGGAGTAAAAGGGAAATCTTTATACAGGTAGAAACGCACATCCCGATTGTTTTTCACAATGTGGGCATTGGTCAGTATATATCCGTTGGGACTAATGAAAAATCCGCTGCCGTGCGCGTCCGAAGTTTCTAAATAAACGGTTTTTTCCAGCATTTCCCGATAGGCGCCATCGCGACGAGGCAGCAGTTCCTGATCGTGCGCACGGGAAAGCGTAGCGCGGTTTTCTTCTAAATCATCCATAATTTCACTCAAACAAGACCGCAAGTCTTTCTCCAGATTTTTACGCAGGCTGGAACCGGTACTTTGCATAAACGCCGGAGACAGCACCGGATACAACAGCGTTAACGTAACGCGGTTGAACCAATACAGCCCTTTTGCCAATGCATTTAAGGATACATCGTGACGACGGGAAGCTTCCAGTATTAAGGCGGCTTGGCGGGAGCCCGGCTGTCGCATCGTCAAGCGTACAGTAGTTTTGAACCCGGGGTGGTAGCGTTTGTCGCGCCACGCCAAACGATCTGTTTCCACCTCGGCATAACGGTAATGAATATTATTCTCTTCTACAGAATAATCGATTTCCGCCACATAATCATACTGGGAAGATAAGCGTTTTCCTCCCGCCTCCACCCGCGTGAACAGGGTACTGAGTGCATCGGCAGCTGCAACGGCTACGCCGTCATCCGTGCGGAAGATATATTGGGCAGGAATATAGCGGTCCAGCCCGTCCATCGTTACGGTTTGTTGGATGAAGCGGTCCGTTACTACCAAAACGGACAAATCAATTTTATCTTGAAACGGAGGCTTTTTATAGATATTGCGATGAATCCGGCCGTGATACGTGCACCCTACCGAAAAGAAACATAAGGAAACAAGCACTGTGCAGACGGCGCGGCACAAATGGGATACGTGGAAATTCATAATAATTTATTATATCAAAAAACGCTTCCGTCCACGGCAACGTTACTGGAGAGAAAAACTGTTTAATTCTTCAGCCGTATACGCCAATACGCGTTGAGTCCAGGCCAAAAGTTTTTCATCTGCTCCGGCCGGAAAATTCCCTTCTAAAAGAATGTTTAAAATTTCCGCATCCATTCCTTCCAATTCTCGCAAGAGATCTGTTTTGGAAGAAAGATATCTTCCGCTCCGCGCAAAATGTACCGCCTGCAGCACAAAAAACGCTCCTTTATATAACTGTGCCAAAAATTCCGGCGTCATTGTACTGTGTACTTGCGTATGGCAAAGCGAGTGAAAAAGCGTTCCGGCCCCTGTTTGTGCCGCTTCCAAAGCGTCTTTGCGGGAGGGTTTAGGCAAAATATCCTCAAAAGATCCGTAGAGCGTTTTCGTGTCAAAAGAAAATTGAAAAAGCTCCGCCCGCGGCCAGTTTTTCAAATCCTCCCGTCCGGAAATAAACCCGCACGCAGGGTGCGAAGAAGCGGGCATTTGTGCCAGCAGATTTTTATAAACTGTTAAATCTTGCGAGGATAGGGCGTCAAGGATAACGACGGCGTCAATATCGCTTTGTTCGTGCGCTTCCCCCCTGTTAAAACTGCCCTGCAAACCGACGGCCGCCAAACGCGCGCCGAAAGCGTCTTGCAGGCGGCGAGTCAGTTCGCCCATCCAATCATTAATGTGAAATGGCATCACGGATCTCCTGGATAATAAAATAAAAACTAAACCCCTTAGTGAATAAAAAAGAGGAAACTCCCCAGACGAAAAAAGTCTGGAGAGTTTCTTATTTTACTGCGTGAAACTATTTCAGCAAGGCTTTGCGGGATAAGCGCACTTTGCCGTTATTATCGATTTCCACGCATTTTACTTCGACAATGTCGCCCAAGTGTAGCACGTCTTCCACTTTGTTGATGCGGTGTTTTTCGATTTCGGAAATGTGCAAGAGTCCGTCCTTGCCGGGCAAGATTTCCACAAACGCGCCAAACGGCTGAATGGAAACCACTTTGCCTTTGTAGATTTTATTGACTTCCGCTTCCGCGGTCATCATATCAATCTCGGCTTTGGCCATATCCAAACGGTCGGCGTTGGCGGCGGCGATGGTTACCGTTCCGTCTTCGGCGATGTCAATCTTGGTTTCGGTGGTTTCGGTAATGCGTTTAATGTTTTTGCCGCCAGGGCCGATTAACGCGCCGATTTTGTCCACGGGGATTCTCATTTTGAAGATGACGGGAGCAAAGCGGGAAACTTCTTTCTTCGGCTCGGCAATCGTTTTCTCCATATGATCCATAATGAACATACGGCCTTCGGTGGCTTGTTTAATGGCCTGATGCAAAACATTTAGCGGAATACCCGTTTTCAGTTTTACGTCCATTTGGAAAGCCGTAATACCTTTGCGGGAACCGGTCAGTTTAAAGTCCATATCGCCCAAGTGATCCTCAAGGCCCATAATGTCGGACAGAACGACAAATTTGCCGTCGCCGGAAATGGCGCCCATCGCAATACCGGAGCAAGGCGATTTCATCGGCACGCCCGCGTCAAATAAGGCTAACGAACCGCCGCAGACGCTGGCCATAGAGGAAGATCCGTTGGATTCCATAATATCGGACACGACACGAATCGTGTACGGGAATTCTTCTTCGCTCGGAATAAGCGGCATTAACGCGCGGCGGGCCAGTTCTCCGTGGCCGATTTCGCGGCGGCCCGGGGAGCGGTCCGGTTTACATTCGCCGGTGGAGTAACCCGGGAAATTGTAGTGCAGCATGAAGCGTTCGTAGGTGGTGTCGTCCAGGCCTTCAACCATTTGCTGGTCGTCCGGGGTGCCCAGGGTGGCTACGGCCAAAGACTGGGTCTGCCCGCGGGTGAAGAGCGCGGAACCGTGAGCGCGGGGCAACAGGCCCACCATGGAGCTCAAAGGTCTGATTTCGGTCGGTTTACGTCCGTCCACGCGTACGCCTTCGTGCAGTACGAGGTTGCGGGATTCTTCATACATAATGTTTTCCAAAGCAATACCGGCATACATCGCGGCGTTGTCGCCGTAAGCGGCGGTAAGTTCTTCAGTAAAGGACTTTTTCAACGCGGCCACTTGGTTATCGCGGGTTTGCTTGTCGGAAAATGCGTGCAGAATCTTTTTGGCTTCTTCGCGGAATTTGCCATTAGCCAAATCAACCACTTCCTGCGGTAGTTTTTCCACGACGTATTCAAATTTCGGTTTTCCGGCCAGTTCGCGCAGTTTCAGCTGCACATCGCACATTTTGTCGATTTCCGGCTTAGCAGTTTCCATCGCTTTGATGATAGCTTCTTCTTCCACTTCTTTAGCGCCGCCTTCCACCATCAAAAGACCCTGTTTGGAGCCGGCGATGACCAGATCCATATCGCAGGATTCTTGTTCTTCCTTGGTGGGGTTAACGATGTACTGTCCGTCTTTGCGGCCGATGCGCACGGCAGCAACGGGTTCGTTAAACGGAATGTTGGAAATTACCAGGGAGGCGGAAGACGCGAGCACGGACAAAATGTCGGCGTCGTGTTTTTCGTCGCTGGAAATAACCATCGCTGTTACGCTGGTTTCACAGGCAAAGCCTTCGGGGAAAATCGGGCGGATGGTGCGGTCAATAATGCGGGAGGAGAGCGTTTCTTTTTTGCTCGGTCTGCCTTCGCGTTTGAAAAAACCGCCGGGGATTTTTCCCGCGGCGTAGGTTCTTTCTTTATAATTGACGGTAAGCGGCATAAAATCGGAAATGCCCGGTTTTTGCTCTTTGGTAGAAACGGAAGCCGCGAGCACCATAGTGTCGCCCATCGTGGCTACGACGGCGCCGTCAGCCTGTTTGGCCATCAAACCGGTTTGCAGTTTAATAGTTTCATTTCCGACGGTTACTTCCACTTCGTGAATGTCGAATTTATGGTTAAAATTTTGCATTACGTGTTATTTCCTTAATTTAAGTTCTTGGGTGACTTTTTGGTATTTTTCAAAGTCGGTTCTTTTCAAATAAGCTAATAGACGTTTTCGTTGTCCGACCAATTTATTGAGGCCTCTTTCGCCCGCAAAATCTTTCGGGTTGGCTTTCAGGTGGTTGGAAATATATTGGATGCGTTCCGTAATAAGCGCAATCTGCACAGAGGCGGAGCCGGTGTCGTTAGCGCTATTTTGGAATTTGCTGATAATATTTTTTCTGTCTTGCATCGAAAGTACCATTGTTTTGTACACTTAGACTGAACCCTGCCGACCAAGCGTTCTTTATCCGAAAGAACACCGAGCCGGAGAACAGCCTTCTCCTATATTTAATTTTTATACTTACCAAAGTACATATTAATTATAACAAATTAATCCGGCCGAGGGAAAGCGGTTTATAAACAGCGGTTTTCTTCCGGCGCCGGTCCGTATTCGTTGGCATAAGGGGAACCCTCTTGGGAAGTCAATTCCCGCGCAAAGTCCATTCCCCAAAAACCTCTGCCAGAATGTGTAACGGTATAGAATGCGCTGTACCCCAAATCGTGTCCTCTGCGTATAACGGCGGATAGCATAGTAAAAAATAAAACCAGCAGGGCCGCCACTCCATAAGAAGGAGACGTCCGGTCGATTGCACCGGTAATAAGGCGGAAGATTTTGCTGTCCGGAAACCGATAATCCAATATCCAAATGAATAGTACTGCCGACAGCACCACAAAAGATATCGTCCATATGCAATAGCGGTACTCCTTCGCGCTCGCGCGGCCGAACGGATACCAAAACAGCAGTATGCTTTTTAACGAATACTTTACGGCGTTAAATAAAAAGGTCATATAAAGTATTATAATAAATAAAATTTTACCGAATTAAAAATTTTTGCGCTGCAGCCGGTATATCATCACTTCATTCGTCCGTTAGACGAGCGCCGAAGGGAAGGTGTATAAAACAAACGCCCGCCGGAATTTCCGGCGGGCACGGGGTTTTCTTGTAGGAGGTTAGAAACACACATTTAAAATTAATCCACAAGCCCCAAATCAACCGCTTGCTTATAAGGGGCATTTTCCAAATCCAAATCCGCCAAAGTGCGAAAATGATTAAATTCGCGGGGAATCCAAGAGAACTCCCTGTCTAATCGCTGTTTTTTAAGAGCCTGCACAGCCACCGTTTCTGCATTTTTGGTTTTCATAGGGCGTCCTCCTTTTATTTATAAATTCTATACTAGAATAATAGCGCTTACAGACGGGAAAAAACAGGGTCATTGGACCCATAGACCTCTGGAATTTGGACCCAACCAGATTTCCCGCGCCAGTCCCATTTCCAATAGGTCTTTGGACCTATACTTTTCAATTTGATATACTGCTTATATGATGGATATGCAACCCATTTTAGCATGTGCCCTGCGGCAGGAAACGCTTTCCAAAACGGACATAGTTTCCCTTCTTTCTATTCCTGAACCGGCCCCGCTGTTTGACGCAGCCGACCAAGTGCGCCGGAACTTTGTGGGGGATGAGGTGTACCTGCGCGCGCTGATTGAGTTTTCCAATTATTGCAAAAATGATTGCTTGTATTGCGGAATCCGCCGTTCCAACGCGGCGGCGCAACGATACCGGCTGACGCCGGAAAAAATTATCCAAACCGCACAAAAAGCCGTAGGGCTTGGCTATAAAACAGTAGTGCTCCAATCGGGCGAGGACGTATGGTTTGACGCGGATAAACTATGCCATATCATCCGCGAAATCAAAAAACTGGGCGCGGCGGTTACGCTGAGTATCGGCGAAAAAACGCGCGAAGAATACGCCGCTTACCGTCAGGCGGGTGCGGACCGCTATCTGCTGCGCATTGAAACCACCGATAAAGCGTTGTATGAAAAATTGGATCCCGCTATGAGCTGGGACAACCGCATGCGCTGTCTGTACGATTTAAAAGAATTGGGCTACGAAGTCGGCTCCGGCTCGCTTGTCGGTCTGCCGGGGCAAACGCTTGAAAGTTTGGCGGACGATTTAATTTTCTTCAAAAATCTGCCCGTGGATATGGCGGGAATCGGGCCGTTTATCCCCCACCCGCAAACGCCGCTTTCCGGCAAAAACACACAAGGACATTTTGAACTTTCCTTAAAAATGATGGCCGTTATGCGCCTGTTACTGCCCGACATCAACATCCCCGCCACCACGGCGATGGAAACACTTCACCCGCGCGGACGGCTGCTTGCGCTTGCGTGCGGGGCCAATGTGGTAATGCCCAACGCCACGGAAGGCAGCGCGCGTATCAAGTATGAATTATATCCCGGGAAAATCTGCACAGGGGAGGCGCCGGAACAATGCCGCGCGTGCATTCAGCGCAAGATAGAAAGCATCGGCCGCACCGTCAATTTTTCCTACGGTTTCCACGGCGACTATTTAAAAGGAAAGTAAAATGGTCCCTGGAATTTCCTGTTGAATACTTACCAGTTTTTAAAGCGTTCCAATATTGCTTCTACCGGTTGTGTTTCGCGGGAAGAATACACCACCGCCTGCTGGGTGTTCGGGTTAATCAGGCACAGACCGGAACAATGATCAAAAATCCAAAACGTGGGGCAATTCTCTGCACCGTTGCAAGACAAAGATACCGCGCCGCGCACTTTAATTACTCCTTCGTCATAATAATCCCCGTATTCATCGCGCAGTAACTGCCATACGCGTGCCCGCAGTGCGCGAGCATAAGGGCAAGTAGGGTTCATTATTTGCACCACATACTTTTTATTTCCCGACAAATACTGTTTGTAAGCGGGGTTGGATTTTATCCCGTTATACACGCTGGCTGGAATTGAAACAAGTTTGGTATGTGCTAGTCCCGCCGTACTGGGAGCACGTCGGGAGGCCTCAGCAGGTGCAAGG
>NZ_JBJEGE010000010.1:0-17476 GCF_051874775.1 Candidatus Avelusimicrobium sp. | reverse complement strand
AAAAGGAAAAACGCCAAGCCAAGCGAAAAAATTTCTTTTAAACATCTTGTTCTGGCTATGCAAAACGAAAACGCCCCCGCAAACAAGCCGGAGGCGTTTTTATTACCCGAGAACTAATCTGCATAGTAACAGCTGCTTCCGCCGCCACACAAACAAATGTTATCATCCGTCGTATATTTGGTAAATCCTAAATCTTGACAAGTTCCATAACAAGAACGGCGGCCCGACTTAGGATGAATCCCCAAAAAGAAACTTCTATTTCCGCCACCGGCCCACTGCGCTTTAACAGTATGAGGATTCGTCTGGTGAGCGCACCGAATCACCCCCTCATAAGTGAAGTTTTTAGAATCTTTTACCTCAATGGACAAAGGGCTGGAACTTCCGATAGTAAAACTCTCACTCGCACTCGGGTTTTCCAAACAATATGAATTTACCGCCGTATTGATGTTTTTCAAATTTACCCACGCTTCCGCCGTGCGGCTTTTGAGTACGGCTTTTTGGTATTGCGGCAACGCAACGCTCGCCAGAATACCGATAATAAGCACAACGACCAACAATTCAATCAATGTGAACCCTTTTTGCATAAAATCCTCCTTATCGTGTTGTTTTACGGCTTATTATTATTTTAATACTTATCAACCCCAAAGCACAACGTATACTCACTGTATCAAAAAAAAAAAACGAGTCAAGGCCCAGAGGCCGGGCAAGCGTGCGACTATACAGGAACTTCGGAAACAGTTTCTCTGTTTGAACGGTAACCGATACAGACTCTCCACCTAACAATGTGCTATGATATACAAAGCCCGCTTTAAGGCGGCAGAGGCTAAAAATATGAAATTCTCTCCCCTGGTTAAAAATATCCTTGTGCTTCTCCTGCTGTGTTTGCTGGGCGGATTATTCAGCTTAGCAGAAGGGCAAGACTCCTTTTGGGACTTGCGCAATTATCATTTATATATTTCTTTCGCTTTCTTAAATGGGCGTTGGGGCATAGATCTAATGCCCGCAGGGATTCATACTTTTTTAAACCCTTTGCTTGACGTACCATACTACCTAATGGTTGTATATCTAAACGACTACCCCAAGCTGACCGCTTTTTTACAGGGTTTGCCTTTTGGCGTTTTTTGTTTTGCAGGATACAAAACCTGCCTGCTGTTTTTAGAAGAAAAAGAAGGAAAAATAATAGCTTTACTTGCCACGATTGTCGGTATGACAGGCAGTATGACATTATCCCAAACAGGCTTGTCCAGTAACGAAGTAACTTTGGCAGCTTTAGTCGTCGGGGCCGTTTACGGCGTATTCCGCTTTTTCTTTCGCCCCAATCCGACGGGGAAAATCCTTTTCTTTTCTGCATTTTTGGCGGGCGCAACCGTCGGACTTAAATATACGGCGGCACCGTTTACGCTGGCACTTACGGCGGTGTTTTTGTTAAATGTATTCAAAACGGAAAAACCGATTAAAAACCTTACTCTGTTCGCCCTTGGTGGAATGACGGGCTTTCTAGTGACGGACGGTTGGTTTATTTGGCATTTGTGGAAAGAATACAAAAATCCCTTATTCCCATTTTTTAACCACCTGTTTCAATCTCCGTTTTTTGAAAATGTAAATTTTGATGAAATTCGCTTTTACCCGCGTTCGCTTCTCCAATGGCTGTTTTATCCCTTCTTTTGGATTTTTCCCTCCACCGCAACAACAGAAATCAAAATGTCCGACCCGCGTATGGCATTAGGATTGGTTTCATTCTTTATCGTAGCCGTAAAACTTGTTTTTGGCAAAGCGGTAAAAGACAAACAAATCTGGCTCTCCGTCTTGGTTTTTACAGCAACGGCTTACCTACTTTGGCTGCATTTTTACGCTACACTGCGCTACGCGGTACCGCTTGAACTATTTAGCGGAATTTTACTATTAGGCGCCCTCAAATCGGGTCTTTCCTATAAGCATACAGTTGTCGCCGGCGTCATACTGGCAGCGTTAATATGGCAGATGACAAGCATTCCGAATTGGGGCAAAACCGACTTTGCAGACAAAGTTATTGACCTAGACGGACTGCCGAAATTGGAGAACAACGCATTGGTAGTGTATTTTGGACAAGAGATGTCTTTTCTTTCTCCGTTTTTTACGCCAGGAACGAAATTTGTCGGAGGGATTACCTTTCCTGTAGAAAAATATCCGACGGAATACCAAAAACAGGCAGAACAACTCAATTGGTTTTCACAGGCTTACCACCAACATAAATTTAAAGACGATATTTTGCGCACCATTTCCGCCCACGACGGACCGATTTACATTGTATCCGCTTATTGGCCAATGATGCTTGACCCTATAACACTGGCCCCATACGGCTTAAAAGCGGACAAAAAAATATGTTTGCCTGTTAATCTCAACAATTCACATATTTGGAATGTGTGCAAAGTACAGAAACTGAAAACTGTTTCTGTTCCGCTTACGTAAATTGCAAGTTAACATCAGCCGTTAAACAAGTGCCGTGCAGATTAGAATAACATTGTATAGCTTTGGCTGATTTTTCAGATTTGCGCTAAATTTGCGTTGCCAGTTGCCCGAGGAAGTACTGCTAGGTACACTGAGAGGCAAGGGAACGCAAAGTTGGGCAAATATGGAAAATTGTTGCCCACACAAGCAATAAAGGATAAGAAATTTTTTCTTATCCTTTATGCGTAAAACATCAGTTAACATCAGTCGTTAAACAAGTGCCGTGCAGATTAGAATAACATTGTATAGCTTCGGCTGATTTTTCAGATTTGCGCTAAATTTGCGTTGCCAGTTGCCCGAGGAAGTACTGCTAGGTACACTGAGAGGCAAGGGAACGCAAAGTTGGGCAAATATGGAAAATTGTTGCCCACACAAGCAATAAAGGATAAGAAATTTTTTCTTATCCTTTATGCGTAAAACATCAGTTAACATCAGCCGTTACTATTTAAGCGCCTCCAGCATCGCGGGGATTACATCATACAAATCCCCCTCCACCGCATAGTTAGCCACTTTCATAATCGGCGCCTGAGCATCTTTGTTGATGGCAACAATCACGTCCGATCCGCTCATTCCAGCCAAATGCTGAATTTGGCCCGAAATTCCGCACGCGATATATAGTTTTGGTTTTACGGTACGGCCCGTCAGCCCGATTTGGTAGCGGTAATCAATCCAACCGTTATCCACAGGCGCACGCGATGCGGCCACCGCACCGCCCAAACGGTCCGCCAGTTTTTTTAAGAGAGCAAATCCTTCCGCCTTACCCACACCGCGTCCGCCGGCCACAATGACTTCGGCTTCGGACAAATCCAGCCCGTCTCCTTCGCTTTTGATAAATTGCACAAACTTGGCCAAAGATGTATGTCTGGCGGGATCAAACGCGAATTTAACCATTTTCCCCGTCCGTCCGGCCTCAAGCGGAGCTTTTTCGTACGACATCGGCCGCAGCGAGCACATCTCCGGACGCGTATGCGCGCAGGTAATGGTCGCCATCAAATTACCGCCGAATGTTGGGCGCGTGGCGTGTAATTGGCCGTCTTCTTTGTTAATTATCACTTCGGTCGCGTCGGCGGTCAGCCCCGTGCCGATAAACACGGCCGCCTTGGCTGACAGAGAACGCCCTAAGTTGGTAGCAGGCAATAAAAATTTATTCGGCTTATATTCGGCAACCATATCGGCAAGTACTTTAGCATATATGTCATCGACATAATTTTCCAACACGGGATCATCGCACACATACACGGTATCCGCCCCGTGTTCAAACAAATCTTTGGCAAACGCTTCTACGTGATGCCCGAGTAAAACAGCACACAGTTGTTCACCCAAATCATCAGCCAGTTTGCGGCCCGCTCCAAGCAGTTCGTAGGCCGTAGGACTCAATTTACCACGCTGGGCTTGTGCAAAAATCCAAACATTCTTAAAATCTTTCATATCGTTGCTAATCCTTAAATGTATTTATTTTCCTTGAGGATTTCCACCAGTTTGGCGGCTTTTTCCTTGGCGGTGGCGCCTTCCACGCACGCAGAGCAGACTTCGCGCTTGGGTACGAATGATTTGACTACGCGCGTCGGGCAGTTTTTCATTCCCAGTTTGTTTTTATCCGCTGCGACATCGTCAGCCGTCCATTTGGTCACTTCGGCGCGTTTGGCCGCAATACGTCCCTTTACACTGCGTACGCGCGGGCTGTTGATATCCTTTACCACGCTAAGCACGCACGGAAAAGGCAGCTCCAGTATTTCGCTTCCGTCCTCTGTCAGGCGCTCTACGGTAATGGATTTTTCATTAACCGAAACCACTTTTTTGACAAATGCGGCGTTTGGCCATTTCATCCAAGCTGAAACTTGCGGGCCGATATGGCCGGTATCGCTGTCGTTAGTTTGTTTGCCGCAAATAATCAAATCCACTGGTTCAATTTCGTTGATTTTTTCAATACCCTTGGACAGCGCATAACTCGTCGACCACGTATCCGAACCGGCAAACGCCATATCGCCCAACTGGTAGACTGTATCCGCCCCACGCGCGATACTGTCGCGCAAGACAGCCTCGGCCTGCGGCGGCCCCATTGTAATGACAGACACCTTACCCCCCAACTGCTCTTTAAGCATAACGGCCTCTTCCAGCGCGTATTCATCAAAGGGATTCATTGCACTCGCCGCACCGGAACGAATCAGACATCCGGTGGCAGGATCAATTTTCACATTATCGGATTTAGGGGTTTGCTTCACGCAAGCTACAATATGCATAATTACTCCTCGCCTTCTTTAGAGGCGTATTCTTTAATCAGCGCCGTGATGATTTCATTCTTTTGAATATGCACGGTTCCTTCGTAAATTTGGGTGATTTTGGCGTCACGCATATATTTTTCAAGCGGGAAATCGCGCATATATGCAATACCGCCGCACAGGGTCACACATTCGTCGGCCACTTCCATCGCTACATTGGAACAGAACAACTTGGCTTCGGCGCTGTATTTAGTCCAGCGTGCTCCTTTTAACTTTTTAAGTTCGTCGTGTACGGGGGTACCGTTGGCAAGCGCGTTTTTAACGGCAGGAAGAAACTCTTCATCCATACGGTGCGTCAAATTGTATACCATTGCACGGCCGGCTTCCGTTTTAGCGGCGAGTTCTGCCACTTTATGACCCAGCGCTTGAAACGTAATAATCGGTTGGCCGAATTGTTTGCGGGTGCGCAAATATGGAATGGTTACATCCAGCGCGCCCTGCGCGATACCTACAGCCTGCGCCGCTACGCCCGGGCGGGAATAATCTAACGTTTCCTGCAAGTAGAGAAGGCCGCGGCCCTCGCTTCCGAGCAAGTTTTCTTTCGGTACGCGGACGTTTTCAAAAATCAGCTCATACGTCGGATTGGAACGAATACCCATTTTTTCTTCTTTCTTGCCAAAAGAAAAACCTTCCGTTCCTTTTTCAATGACTAAGAGCGAAATGCCGCGCGCGCCGCGGGACGGATTGGTATTAACAGCCACGGTGTAAAAATCAGCTTCTTTACCGGTGGAAATAAAATGTTTGGCTCCGTTGACCACATAATAATCGCCGTCCTTGATGGCGGTGGTTTTTAAAGCAGTGGCGTCGGATCCGGCTTCGGGCTCCGTGAGTGCAAACGCCCACAGCTTTTTGCCGCTTGCCAAATCGGGACACCAACGTTCGCGCTGTTCTTTGGTGGCGGCCAAGTACATCGGAATCGCACCCAAGGCGGACGTTCCGGGGGTTAACGCAAGGCCGGCGCAGGCGCGGGATAATTCTTCAAAAGCCATAGCCAAGCAAGTAATACCGCCGCCCAGACCGCCGTATTCCTCGGGCAGCCACAGGCCAAAAATGCCGGATTTCTTATATTCTTCCAACATTTCTTTGGAAAACTCTTCTTTCGCATCCATTTCAGCGCGCAAGGGTTTTATTTTTTTCTGGGCCAGTTCCCGCGTAGTATTGAGAACCTCTTGCTCCAGTTCATTAATTGCGTAATCCATTTTTTACTCCCGAGTTAGATTTTTTGAAATTTTTGCGTTTTCTGAAAAAACGTCTTTTCCCGCCGTTTTTCTTCGTGGGCGGAACAAGGCTTCTGTACAGCCGTTCCTGTTTTTTAATCATCGTAGAAGACGTAAATTCGGAAAAATCGCGGTGATCGATGGCCGCTTCAAACCGTTCGCGCAACGCAGCGTGGCGCAAAAGCACTTTTAATTTGTCGGCAAACGTGTTAATGTCGTTGGGTTTAACCAAAAATCCTGTTTTATTGTCCGTTACCACTTCGCTGATACCATCCACGTTGTAACAAACCGCAGGAATACGCATAGACATTGCCTCTAGCAAAGACATCGGCAGCCCTTCGCGCAAAGATACGCTGGCAAACACGTCGCTGATTGCCAGAAGTTCCAATGCATCGCTTCTCCAGCCGAGGAAAAGCAGTTGTTTTTCAATGCTTAGATTTTTAGCCAAGGTTTCCGCCGTCTGTTTCAGTTGGCCTTCTCCCGTAAAAATGAAATAGACATTCTTCATTTGGCTAAGCACCTTATAGGCGGCCAGCACGAAATGAAGCGGATTTTTCAGCGGCTTAAAATTGGAAAGCGACAGTACCACTTTGGCATTGGCGGGAATTTTTAAAGAAGCTTTTTTAGCGGCCGGATCAAACTTTAACGGCAGAATGGGATTAAAGTTTACCCCCGCGCGGATCAGTTCCGTACGCACGCCTTTGCCGATTCCCAGCTGTTTGGCCTCGGCGGCATTTTTGCGCGATACGAATACTAAAACGTCCGTAAATTTGGCGCAAAATTTTTCTACCGCCACAAAAAATTTAAACCGTTTTTCGCCGTGTTCTTTGGCAAACCCAAGGCCGTGGAATGTATGCACCACTTTAGCTTTGCGCCAAAAAATCCGTGCGGCCAAACGCCCGAGTATGCCCGCTTTAGGCGCGTTGGTATGCACAATGTCGGGCTTTACACGGCGCAGTACGCGCCCCATTTGGAATACGGTCCACAAATCGTAAAAAAAGTTTTTAGGCCGCACATCGTGGCGAAGAGCCGAAAGAAAAAAAATATTTTTCGCATCGCTCTTTATTTTTCCGTCTAAACGGCCGCCAACGCCGCAGGCCAAGTACGTTTCAAACTGCTGTTTGTTTAGGTTTTTTAACGTCATCAGCACGCTGGCTTGGGCACCGCCCTGATCCAGACGGGTAATGAAATACAGAATTTTTGTCTTTTCCATTTAATTAACCGTTCCTGTGGTAGTATTGAGAATGCGGGCATTGGGAAAATAATACTTGATAATGTCCATATAGTCCGCGCCTTCTTTGGCAAGTCCGTCCGCCCCGCGCAGGCAAAGTCCGTTGCCAAGCCCCGTGTCATACCCGCGCACCAAGACGCTTTTGATATTTTTCCCCTTGTAAAACGGCACTATATCAAACAGGTTGGAACGCATTGTCCCCGCGCTTAAAATAAACGCGGTCTCTTGCGGGGAGTTTGTTTCATACGAGCCCTTGCTTCCTTCAAAACGCATAGTCAAAATACGGCCCTGAGGGGTCATCCGCACGGGAATCATCGCACGCAAACGGCCTATGTTTTGTTTGTAGGCGAGGCGTTTTTGTATCTCTTTTGCATCGTACAAGTAAATCCACTTTACATCCGCCCATTGGGTGGGATCCTGCGGACGGGAATACAAATCCGCCGGAGGATTGGACAGCAGGTATTTGCCGACGTTGGCGGGTGAGTACACATAATCCGGACGAACGGACGAATTTCCCAGCGAATCTGCCGTCAGCACGCCGCAGCTGGCATAAAAACCGGCCTGCGCTTCGGTTAGGCGGATAGGACCGGAGCGTTTGGATGCCTCCAACAAATCTTTAAAAATCAAATTGATTCCTTTAAATTTAAACGAATCGTCATTATCAGTAATATGGTATGCATTATTTGCGTGATCTTGCACCGCTTGCAAGAGAGCTGAACGAAACACCACCGCAAGTGCTTTTAAAGCGGCCGGCTCTTTTACGTTCTGCGCCTGCGTCGCTAAAAGCGCGGGAATCAAATCTTCCGCATATACGGTATTGACGAGCGTAAAACCATCCTTGGCGGGGATAACAGTTAGGGCGCCTTTGAGTTCTTTATCACTTAAATCGGCCGCAAAAATATTTTCAGCGCGCACACTGCGCACCAAAAGCGTACGGGACGGATTTTCCAGAGACAACGTAAACGGACGCTTAGCTGAGAATTCCACGTGGCCTTTGGCGTCTTTAAAATCTACGCCGCCCGTTTCGGCGTTAAACACCACTGTTTTTTCCACGTACGAAGGAACGCGAAGCACTTCGCCCAGTTTTTCGTCCGTCACGGCCACCGTGCCGGATCCCACCAACGTAACGGAAACTAACGGCTGGGGAATTTGTTCGCGGTTGGCGTAAAGAGCCATTTTTACTTCAGGCGACGGAGTGGACTCCATTACGTGCACAATGGGCTGCTCCAAACGCAGATAAAACAAATAGTCAATACTTTTATCACCCAGCTGTTTAGAGTATTTAGCCAATTTTTTAGCCAGTTTTTTATTGTCCGGATCCAAACTATACAGGGTGGCATAGTATTGCCACGCACGCAGGTTGTCTTTTTCTTTCTCGCTTAGGCGCGCAAATAATTCCGCCGCGGCGTAGTTTTTTTCATCGTGGGAAAGAGCCTGTTGCAAAAACACCGAAGCCAATTTTCGGGACGCTTTGCTTTCGCCGGCAATCCGCCCTAGCATATACGCCGTAAACGAGATAGAATATGGATTAGATGTATAAAGATATTGAAGTTCCTGCGCGGCTTCTTCCTTGTTCCCCCCCAAATACCACGCCAGCGCAGTCCCCAGTTTAGCGGAGGAAACATATTCAAAATCAGCTGTCAGATACATCATCTCGGCAAATGCCTGACGGGATTTTTTATATTTTCCGGCGGAAAGCAACATCCACCCTTGCGTAAGCTGGATAAATGGATCGTCCGGATTAAGGGCGGAGGCTCGTGCAATATAAGCTAACGCCTGTTTGACTAACCCGCGCTGCATAGACAGCACGGCCAGTTCCAAATTAGCCGCGGCGGCTGTCTTGACATCGGGAGAATGTTCAAACGTCTTAAAAGAAAAATAACATTCGTCGGCTTCTCCCGCTGCGCACTTCTTGGCGACGACGGCAATATCGGCCGGCAGCGTATAATTAAGTACGCTTTTATGCAAAATGGTTTCGTTGAGTTTGCTGCCTGCACGGGTGGCGGATAAGGACGATTTTGTAGTGGTACGGTCCGCTTGCGCCGCAAAAGCAGAATCCGCCGCGTTTTGTGCAAAAACAAAAACGCCACACAAGCAAAACGACACTGTTAAAAAAAGCCGGAAAAAGAGATATCTCCTCATATACAAATTATAGCAAATTGAAGAAGCAAAAAAGTTTCGCGCGTAAGCCGTGCCAGTCTACTAAGCAGGACTGCAACCGTATACAGACGCTTCATATAACAAAAACGGAGCCTGTAAGGCTCCGGCAATCTTTACACTTTGATATGAAAACAACTATTCTCTGCCCAATTTGGCGCGCAACGACTGAATATGTTCTTGAATATAGTTCAACCTCTCTGCTGACAAAGAGGAATTCTTTCCCTGCAGAATATGAAGCGAAAGCGCCCGCTCAAACCATACAAGTGCTTGGGAATCATCCTGCACGGTGCCGTGACCTGCTTCCAACATTTGCGCCGCCTGCAAGAGAACGGCACAATTTGCACTCTCTTTCGCCACGCGCAACGTCCATTTAAAAGCCAACGGATAAAACTCTTTCTGCTTTTCCGAATACAACATCAGCAAGCGGTAACGGGCCTCTTCGTTGCCTTGCTCGGCCAGCTTCTCCCACGCGGCGTAACGCGCACTGCGGCGGCCGGAAAAGTCCAATAAACGTCTATATTCGTTTTTGATACCGCTCCAAGTCAGCTTCATACCTTTCGTCCTTGCAGGTAATTTACCGCAATCGGTCAACATATGGATTAAAGATATTGTACACTATATAAATAATTTTCGCCAGGGAGGAAAGACACCGCTTATGATTGCCATTGCTGACGCACCAGTCAAAACATACCTGTCTAAATCAAAAATACCAGGGTTTGATTATGTCATCAACCCCTACATCGGCTGTCCGCATAAATGCGTATACTGTTATGCTGAATATATGCGTAAGTTTACCGGACACTCTGAAGAATGGGGTGATTTCTTAGACGTTAAAACGTGTGATGCGCCTTTAAAACCCGCCAAATTGTTTCACACGCGAGTAATGCTCAGTTCCGTTACCGACCCGTATAATCCTTATGAAAAGCAATATGAACAAACGCGCAATATGTTAAAACAGTTAGAATACTGTCAAGCCTATGTATATATTTTAACCAAATCTGCGCTTGTCCTACGCGATATCGACCTGCTTAAAAAAATGCCCAAAGCAGAAGTGGCCATATCCTTCTCTTCTACGGACGAGCGATTTCGCGAATTGGCTGAAGCCGGCGCGTCTAATATAGCGGAAAGAATCAACGCGTTGAAAACACTGCACGAAAACGGAATTAAAACCGCCGTTATGGCCGCCCCGCTGCTGCCTGCTATCAGTGACTGGAAGTCCATTATTGAGGCCACCCGCCCATATGCTGACCGTTACGGTTTTGACAGCTTAAATATGCGCCCCGCTTACCAAAAAAAAGTAATGGCCTTCATCGGCACGCATTATCCGGATTTATTGTCACTCTATGCCGACATTTACTTAAAAGAGCAAACCTCTTATTGGACAAAACTGGAACAAGAAATCACACAGTATTGCCAAGCACAAAACATTCCTGCGGAAGTTTACTTTTCACGTTCCAAGCCGTTCGTTTGAAATAAAGAAACCTATTCGTTTAAATGCGCGCGAAAAGTCACCTCAACAAAAAACCCGAGGCTTTTTAAAGCTTCGGGTTTTTTGGATAAAATTAATTTGCATCTTCTGCTGGAGGATCGTCAAATCCCAGCCACCACGCAAACGTAAAACCCGCCAAGACAGCCGTTAAATAACCAACCGCATAAAATACCACACTGTGCGTGTTGGCAAGTGCTAACAACAGAACCAGCCCCGATACGCCAAACGGAATCGCCGACGCCACGTGAAAGGACGCCACTACGGCTCCGCCAAACGCCGCGCCGATACACGCTGCAATAAAGGGTTTAAAAAGCGGAAGCGTTACCCCGTAAATCAGCGGCTCGCCTATGCCCAAAAGTCCTACAGGCAGCGCGTTTTTAATCAGCGTTTTAAAACGGGCGTTTTTCGTCTTAAATAATACAGCAAATGCCGCGCCCACCTGCCCCGCACCCGCCATACACAAAATAGGAAATAACGGATTAGAGCCGATAGAATCCATCAACTGCTGGTGAATGGGAACCAAACTTTGGTGTACGCCCAACATCACAAGCGGCAAAAAAGTACCGCCAAGCACAGCACCCACCGGCACGCCGCCGCGCGCTAACAGTTCCTGCGTAACCGATGAGAGCCCGTCCGACAGCCATCCGGCAAGCGGTTGGATAAAAAGAAGCGCCAATGGACCTACAATCAAAATCGTCAGCATAGGCGTTAAAAACATTTCCATACTGCCTCTAATCCACGAACGCAGACGCTTTTCCAGCATACTGCCCACCCAGCAGACAAATAACACAGCAAGCACGCCGCCTTTCCCCGCTACAAACGTGGAACCGAAAAGAGTTACCGACGAAAGCTGCGGCGCATTCAAAATACCTGCAAAAGCCAAGCCGAGCGCGGGAGAACCGCCAAATTCTTTATTGGCATTATAGCCCACAATCGCACTCAAATAAAAGAAAATACCTCTACCCAAAATTTCCAGCAGGGCAACGACATTGGGATCATTTACCAAAAGTGTTTTGGACAGTAAATTGCCGATACCGATAATCAACCCGCAGCCGATATACGCCGGAATAAGCGGCAAAAAGATATTACCTATTTTCCCGCACGCACGGCTGATACGGCTGGAGTACTTGCGTTTGACGGAAGCTTTTGCGGCGGCGGCGAAATCATCCGGACTGATTTTTATGCCCGCACGCGGTTTGCCGTCCAACGTATTAAAGGAATGACGTTCGTTAAAATAAGCAACCAATTTGGTAGAGGTGGACGGTCCGACAATCAGCTGGTGCTGTACGCCGGAATAAAAATACCCCGCCACATCTCTTATGCGGCGCAAAGCCTCCACCTTAACCAACTCTTCGTTTTTTACCGTAAAACGAAACCGCGTCATACAACAGCCCAGTGCGGAAATATTATCCGCGCCGCCGGCGGCTTCCAAAATTTTTTCATACATATATTTTAAATCAGCAGGCATCTTTTTCCTCCGTCGGCACGAAAGTCCAAACGCTGTCAGCATTGTTCCAGCGTTCCATTCGTCCGTCGTCTATGTGAAAATAAAATCCTTCCAATTTTAAACCGCGGGAAGCTTCTTCCTCAGCCACAAAATCAATAGAATGCAAATGAGCTAACTGATCCAACACATTGTTTTTAACAGCTGCCTCCAAGCTTTCCCCCCGATAGCAGGTATGGGTACGGTCTAACCACGCCCGCAGTTCGGGCGGGAGTTCTTCCAAATGCTTTAATTTGGCTACGGCGTTGCAATCGCTGTGTCCTAAAATGACGATATTTTCCACCTGCAGATTTTTGACCGCAAAACGTAAAGAAGCCACCATCGAAAAATCTTCTTTGTCTATCTGGTTGAGCATATTGCGGTGGACGCAGATATGACCATCATTTGTGTCAAAAATAGCTTCGGGGCAGACGCGGCTGTCAAAACAGCTTACCACCATGGAATGGGGATTTTGCGTATCGGCAATCTGTTCTGCGTGAAGGGCACAAAAACCTTTGCGAACGGGATTTCCGTTAAAAAAATTACGGTATCCGGCCAACAACCGGCGCATACCTTCGTTGGAAAAACTAATCATATATTATATTGTAGCAATTTAGCGGGTAAGGAGAAAAGGCGGGAGTAGACAAAAAATATACCAACAAAAAGTTCGTCATTCTCGCAAAAATTATGCAGGAGCAACAATACACCGTTCGCCGGAAGCATACCAGTGAGCACCTAAATTTCTTTCCTCCCCAGACGGATAGAGCAAGGTACAAAATTTGTGTGCTTTTTCGTTGTCTATAGATACGCAGCACTGCCAACTCAATGTGCCGGTTCTCTTTTCCAAATAAATATAATAATCAAAATTCTTATTGAACGAACGGCACGATCCTCAGGAGCGACAATGAAAATGCTGCGTAAAAAAGAAACTTTGTCCAGGAATAGTAGAATCATTTCTTACCCCTGGGAAAGTAATATCCAAATCATCAAGCGAACTGGGGGAAGCCCCGTCTCCATTTGATAAGACTCTATCGCCGTACGCATACTACGCAAAAGGACCATTACTTCCGTTGCGCGGGATTTTTCTACCGCTACTTGGTATTGCGGAAATGCAACGGCGGCTAAAATACCGATAATTAACACAACGACTAATAGCTCAATAAGCGTAAAACCTTTCATTTTATTTTCTTCTATCAAACAAAAGGCATCCTGAAAGGTTTCTGTTCAGGATCTACCGCTTTTAAGCAAATAAACCATAAAATGGAGATTCCGAGCAGAAACTTCTTGGAATGACCTATGATATCAAAAAAAAAAAACGGGTTAAGGCAGGGAATAACAACAAAAACAGGATTTGGAAAATTGTTTATCCTTTATTTTGGACGTTTAAACCAAAAATTACGTCATCCCGTAAAGTTGCAGTACGGGATCTCGCCGTTGCGAAACAACAGATTCCCGAACGCTGCGCGCCGCTTCCCTTCGGGAATGACGAAAGTAAAAAGCGGCCAAAAGAAACTCGCCGTGCAGAACAGACTAACATTGCGTTACTCCGGCTGATTTTTCAGATTTGAGCTAAATTTGCGTTGCCAGTTGCCCGTATAGGCGTGGCTGTAGCCACGTCAAGGGCAAGGGAACACAAAGTTAGCCAAATATGGAAAATTGTTGCCCAGATAAGCAACAACGGATAAGAAAATCTCTTTCTTATCCGTTGTGCGCAAATCGCAAGTTAAGTACAGCCGTTAAACAAGTGCCGTACAGGGCAGAATAACACTGCGTTACTCCGGCTGATTTGTCAAATTCGCTTTAGATTGTGCGGGCAAGTTGGGCGCATAGGCGTGCCTGAATGGCACGTCAAGCCCAAGGCACGCGCAAGATAACAGAATTTGGCAAATAGTTGCCCAAACAAGCAACAACGGATAAGAATTCTCATTCTTATCCGTTGTACGTAAATCGCAAGTTAAGTACAGCCGTTACAACACCGGTCGTTATTTAGCGAGGTGTTTGGACAAATACTTGCTCATATCAAACATACTGATCTGTTTTTTGCCTTCAAAAATCGGGGCAAGTTTAGCGTCAGAGTTGATCATACGTTTGTTTTTGGCATCCTGTAAGCCGTTTTTCTTGATATAGTCCCACATTTTTTTCACGACTTCGGTGCGGGGCAACGCAGCAGTTCCCACCACGACGGCCAATTCGGCGCTGGGGGTTAAAGGGGCCATAAATTTAGCGTTAGCTTTTGCCATATTGTTAATTCTCCTGTGTAGTAAGATGAAATGTTATTTCCTTTATTTTAGTAAATTTGGGACCCTATTGTACATAGGGCCCCGTTGCTAAATTCCGTCAGACGGATTATTTTACTTTCGGCGCAGCGGCCAAAACTTCCTTGGAGCAGCCGTCCTCATACTTTTTGAAGTTTTCGATAAACGATTTGGCCAAGGCTTCATATTTTACCATATATTCGTCCTTGTTGGTCCAAGAGTTGATCGGGTTCAAAATTTCAGACGGTACGCCCTCGCATTCGGTCGGGATTTGGAAGCCGAACACCGGATCGGTAATAAAGTTTACTTTCGCCAGTTTTCCTTCCAACGCCGCATTCAAAAGCGCGCGGGTGTATTTAATGCTGATGCGGTGGCCGACGCCGTACGGGCCGCCAATCCACCCCGTGTTGACGAGCCAGCAATCCACATTATGTTCCTGAATTTTCTTTTTCAAGAGTTCCGCATACACGGACGGGTGCAAGGGCATAAAAGGACCGCCGAAGCAGGTAGAGAACGTGCTGGTGGGTTCTTTTACGCCTTTTTCCGTACCGGCCACTTTGGCGGTGTAACCGCTGATGAAGTGATACAAAGCCTGGTCGGGGCTGAGTTTGGAAATGGGCGGCATAACGCCGAAAGCGTCGCAGGTCAGGAAAATGATGTTTTTCGGGTGCGTGGCGCGTTTGCTTTCCACCGCGTTGTCAATAAAATTCAGCGGATAGCAGGCGCGGGTGTTTTCGGTCAGCGTATCGTCATCCAAATCAAGCTTGCCGGTTTCCGGATCAAACACCACATTTTCCAACACGGTACCGAATCGGTGCGTGGTGGAAAAAATCTGCGGTTCGGCTTCTTTGCTCAGTTTAATTACTTTGGCATAGCAGCCGCCCTCAAAGTTAAATACGCCGTCATTATCCCAACCGTGTTCATCGTCTCCGATAAGACCGCGGGTAATGTCGGCAGACAAGGTGGTTTTGCCCGTACCGGAAAGACCGAAGAAAATGGCGCTGTCCTGCTTGTCGCCCACGTTAGCGGAGCAGTGCATCGTCATAATACCTTTCTGCGGCAAGAGGAAGTTCATAATAGTAAACAGCGCTTTTTTATTTTCACCGCCGTATTCGGAACCAATCACAAGCACAATTTTCTTTTCAAAGTTAATGAGAATAGCGGTCTCGGAAACAGTACCGTCGGTGGCCGGATCCACTTTCATTTTGGGCAGGCAGACGAGCGTAAATTCCGGCACAAACGATTTGAGTTCTTCCTGTTTGGGTTCAATAAACATATTCTTTACAAACAGGTTCGTCCAAGCGCATTCGGTAATTGCGCGCACTTTTAAGCGGGAAGCTTCGCTGGATCCCACATACGCATCGCGCACAAACAGTTCTTTATCCTGCACATACGCCTGTACTTTGGCAAAAATTTTGTCGAAATATTCGGGCTTAATACCTTTATTGCTTTTGCAGTAAAAAAGTTTACCTTCCACGTCTTTGGTTTCCACAAAATAGCGGTCATTGGGGCTGCGGCCGGTGTGTTTGCCGGTGCTGACGCACAAAGGTCCGCCGTAGACGATGTTACCTTCTTCGCGTTTTAAAGCTTCTTCATATAAGGCCGGAGTGGAGTAGTTCCAATACACGGTTTTGTCGGTTTTAAGTCCCGCGTTCTCAAGTCCAAAGTCCGGTTTAAAAAAATCCGGTTTAGCATTTACTGTTTTCATTATTAATCCCTCGTTACAATTTTATCCCCGATTTTAATTTCGTTCGGAGCCGTTTTATCAAGCGCCCAACGGATGCGGCGAATGCCTTCTATAATAGAAGCCTTGTCCGCACAGTAGCTGATGCGCAAATACCCTTCGGCCCCAAACGCCCGACCGGGCACTACGGCCACTAATGCTTTTTCCAACAAAAACTGCGCAAGCGCGTTGGAATCTGCGTTATAGTGGCTGAAATCCGCGAAAGAATAGAAAGTTCCCGCCGGTTTAACAACCCGCACGTTTGGAATTTTATTTAATTCTTCCAAAAGCACGTTGCGGTTTTCTTCCAGTATCTTCCGTAAATCCGAAACACAGCTTTGGTCGCCGTTTAAAGCGGCCGCGGCAGCAACTTCGGATAAATCGCTGTTGCAGGACGTACTTTGCGCCTGCATACGGCACATAGCCGCAATAAGTTCTTTGTCTGCCGACACCGCCCACCCGATACGCAGCCCCGTCAGTCCGTATAGCTTTGATACGCCGTTAATGATGACAAGATTTTTTCCCTCTTTGGCATACGAGCACGGATTGGGAACGGTTTGTCCGTCAAACACAAGTTGGTGGTAAATATCGTCCATTACCAAAAAGATATCTTCCTTCTCGGTAAATTCGACAACAGTTTTAATAAAATCTTCCCCGTAAATCTGGCCCGACGGGTTGCACGGGCTGTTGATGATAATCGCCTTAGTGTTAGGCGTAACGGCGGCCAACAGTTGCGCCGCGGTTATCTGAAGTTCTTTTTCCGGCCGCACGATGACAGGAGTTCCCCCCGCCATCCGCACCATTTCCGGATAGCTGACCCAGTAAGGCGCGGCAAAAAGAACTTCGTCACCTGGATTGATAGCGGCCAACAAAAAATTAAATAGTGCCTGTTTGGCCCCCGCACTAACAAGTACATTGCCAGCCTGAAAACGGCGGCCGTAGTATTTTGCGGTATAATTTAAAACAGCTTCTTTTAAAGCAGGTGTACCGGAGCTGGGCGAGTACTTGATTTTACGGCTTTGGGCTTTTTCAATAATAGCCTCAACCGCCGCCTGAGGAGCGGGATAGGTGGGCTCGCCTCCGCCCAAATGGATAACAGGTTGACCCGAAGCCTTAAGCGCGCGGGCTTGGGCGTTTATTTTTAAAGTCGGC
>NZ_JBJEGE010000009.1:61823-67896 GCF_051874775.1 Candidatus Avelusimicrobium sp. | reverse complement strand
TTGCTGTTTGGATACGGCTTATCGCTGCCTTTTTTTACCATTTATCTTATCAGCCAGCGCCACCTGTCGCCCGCTATGGCAGGGCTGGTGATTGCCTTGGCCGGTCTTTCCCGCTGTGTTTCCAGCTTCATCAGCGGCGAACTGGCCGACGCGTTTGGCCGTAAAAAAGTGATGATGTGGGGGTTGTTCTCTCAAATTGTGGCGATGTTTGCACTGGGGCTGTGTATTGAGTTTAACGCCCAAGTGGGGTGGATGCTGACGTGTTATTTTTTAACTACGTTTTTGGGCGCGTTTTTCCGTCCGGCGTCCAACGCGTGGGTGACGGACAACACTTCCCCCAAAGAACGCGTGGAAGCGTTCGGTATTTTGCGTATCGGGCTGAATATCGGCTGGGCGCTCGGTCCTGCGGCAGGCGGCTTTTTGGTGCGGTATTCGTACAGCTTGGCATTTTTCTTTACCGCGCTTTTGTATGCGTCCACCATTTTGTATTTGGGCCGTTTGATTACGGACAAGCACGTGCCGTGCAAATCCCGCAAGCCGAGTTTTGTTTCCGCGCTGACGTCTTTAAAAGATTCGCGCCTTGCCAAAATTTGTTTGTATGTGGTGCTGATTACGGCAGTCAACTCGCAGCTGGTCGTCGGGCTTTCCATTCATTGTAAACAGTATTTGCAAATGCCGGAAAATTATATCGGCTGGTTTTTTACCATCAATGGGCTTGTCGTTGTATTTTTACAGTATTGGGCTACCAAAATTATGGCCAAAATGCGGCTGTCTACGGCTATGCTGATCGGCTGTTTGCTTTATGCCGTCGGGTTTGGTTCGGTGGGATTTTTTGATACGTTTGCGCTGATTGCCGTGGGCGTATTTTTAGCCGGCGTGGGAGAATTGATTGTTTCCCCGGGGGAACAGACGATGGTGTCCAACATTGCGTCGCGCGATACGCGCGGGCGGTATTTGGGTATGCTGATGGTGTTTTATAATTTGGGGTCCTCGCTGGGGTTTTTCGGGGCGGGACTGTTGGGCGATTATGTAGCGCCGCGGTTACTGGCCGGCCCGTGGTTAATTGTGGGGGCGGTGGCGGTGTTGGCGGGGATCGGGTTTTGGTCTATGCGCCGCAGTCTTACACCGGAAGAGGACGGAAAAACCAATGTGCCTGTGCCGATTAAAAAAGATACAATCACTTTAAATTAGTCAGGAGATAGTATGAGAGGAATTGTTTTTGCCGTACTAACGCTTATTGTGGGGGCTTTAATCGCCCTCGGGTTGGAAAAACTGGCTTCTTTTTTGCCCCAGCAAATGGACGGTGCGCTTACGCGTGTATATGCTATTGGCGTGCATCCGATTGCCCTGCACGTAACCGTTTGCGGCATTATCGGTTTGATGCTGGGATATATCATTATTTCCAAATTTGTGAAGAAATAATATGCGGCTTATTTTGGCTTCCAAGTCGCCCCGTCGTATTGAGTTGTTAAAAAAGCTGGGGCAGCATTTTGAAATTGTTCCTTCCCAAAGTCCGGAGCGTACGGATTATAAACGCCCCGCGGCGCGTGTGAAAGATTTGGCCGTAAAAAAAGCATTTGACGTAGCCAAAAAATATCCTGCGGCCGTGGTCATCGGCGCAGATACGCTTGTGTACTGCAAGGGGGAAGTTATCGGTAAACCGAAGGATAAAAAGGATGCCCTGCGCATTTTAAACAAATTAAACGGTTCGTGGCAAAGCGTTTATACGGGCGTTTGCGTGATGTGTTTGGAGAAACAGAAAATGCTGTTTGGTCACGATGTTTCCAAGTGTAAGGCACGCAAATTGTCCGCCGCTGAACTGGAACAAATGGCGGGCAAACATTTAGATAAGGCCGGCGCCTACGCGGTGCAGGACGATGACGATAAATTTATAGAGAAAATCGTCGGCAGCCGCACGAACGTGGTGGGGTTTCCGGTGGAGTTTTTTGAAAAATTATTTAAGGAGTTTTTGGCTTTATGATTGAAACGGATTTATTGATTATCGGTGCGGGTCCCGCAGGCTGCAGTGCGGCCATTTATGCGGTGCGCGCCGGTGTAAAAACGGTTGTGGCGGGCGGGGCAATCCCGGGCGGACAGCTGTTGCAGACGAGTGAAATTGAAAATTACGCGGGATTTGTAAACCCCGTCGGCGGGTTTGAAATGATGGACGCTATGCACAAACAATGCAAACGGTTGGGTGTGGAAATTACCTCCGATGAGGTGGAACATATTTCCGGCGAAAAGAGTCCGTTTACCGTCTTGTGTTCGGGCGGTAAAGAGTATAAGGCGAAAAGCATTATCATCGCTACCGGAGCCACTGCGCGTTGGTTGAATTTGCCGGAAGAGAAAGAATTTAAAGGTAAAGGTTTGTCCGCCTGTGCCACGTGCGACGGATTTTTTATGCGCGGCAAAAAAGTGTGTATCGTAGGCGGCGGAAATACGGCGTTTGAGGATGCGCTGTTTCTGGCGCAATTTTGCACGGAAGTTAATTTAATTCACCGCCGCGACGCGTTCCGCGCTGACCAAGTGACGGTGGAACAAGTCAAAAATAATCCTAAAATCAAACTGATTTTAAACAGCGTTCCCGTTAAAATTTTAGGAACGGATGCGGTAGAAGGCGTGCGGGTAAAAAACGTTAAAACGGGAGAAGAAACTGATCTCTCTTGCGCCGGACTTTTCGTAGCAATCGGTGCGGTGCCGCAGACGGAATTTTTAAAAGATTCTTTGGTGGCGCTCGCTGACAACGGCCTTGTGCTGGCGGATGAGCGTACTCATACTACTATTGAGGGTATTTTTGCCGCAGGAGACTGCGCGGACAAATATTACCGCCAAGCGGTCATCGCCGCGGGATCGGGTGCGAAGGCGGGTATTGAAGCTGCTGCGTTCATCAACTTACATCGGTAGTAAAATATAAAAAATCCCCGCGCGGCCGTTTATGCCCCGCGGGGATTTTGACTTCACATATAACCCAAAATAGGGCTTGTGTTATGGTGTTTTTTAGGTAAACTGAAAACAGGGGGAAAATCTATTATGCAAAGAGTAACGTACAATTTCAATGCGGAAAAGAATTTAGGCATTTTGTCCAAAGCCGCCTTTCTGACCACTAAGTGGGAAGACAAGGTGAACACAATGGTCATCGGGTGGGGAACGGTAGGTGTAATGTGGCGGCTGCCGGTATTTATCGCGATGGTGCGCAAAAGCCGGTTTACGTATGAACTGTTGGAGAAATCCCGTGAATTTACAGTCACGTTCCCGTATGGGGAGTTGCCTCCCGCTGCTTTGGCGGTCTGCGGGCAGGAGTCAGGCCGCAAAATGGATAAGCTGGCTGCCAGCGGACTGACGGTTTGTCCTGCCCAAGTCATCAATACACCGGTACTTAACGTAGCCGGTATGCATTATGAATGTAAACTGGTGTACGACCGTATGATGGGGGAGGAGAAGCTTGATAAAGCATTAAACGAACTGTGGTATACCAAAAAACCGGAAAATTACCACGCTTTTTTTATTGGCGAAATCGTAGACAGCTATATTACTGAGTAACGCGTGTGAATTAAAAGGCGTATTTTGCGCCGCTTGCCGGAGAGCCCGCGGCGTTTTTTGCGGTAAAAATAGGTATAATACATCTATGGACGAAAAAAAATTCAGAAGCGGTTTTGCCGTGCTTGCCGGACTTCCCAACGCGGGCAAGTCTACGCTGCTCAATGTCTTGGCGGGAGGGCTTCTCTCAGCGGTGTCTTACAAGCCGCAGACGACGCGCCAAAACATTTTGGCGATTGCGGACGGGGACGATTACCAAGTGGTGTTTGTGGATACCCCGGGGTTTTTATCCGCGCAGTATAAGCTGCAGCAAACGATGGCCGCGTGCGTGGACCGCGCTGTAGGCGAGGACGCCGACTTGGTGCTTTTTATGGTGGACGCGTCCGCCGATTATGCGCTTAACGCCAAACTGGTGGAAAAATTAAAAACCGTTTACTGTCCTATTTTTCTCGTCTTGAACAAAACCGATTTGGTGAAAGATTCCGCCGTATTGGATGCGTTGGAAGCGCGCGTAAAGGCGGATTTACCCATTGAGAAAACTTTCCGTATTTGCGCCGCAAAGGGCGAAGGGGTAGAAGCTTTAAAAGAAGCGGTGGTATCGTCTATGCCCTATAGTCCCGCGTATTTTCCGCAAGGCCAATGGACGGACCGCTGGGAACGGTTTTATGCGGCGGAATTTATCCGCGAGCAGATTTTCCTGTTGTACAAAAAAGAAATTCCGTACAGCACATACGTGGAAATTGAAACCTTTACTGAAGATTTAGGTCCCAAAAACTATATCCGCGCCAACATTCACGTCGAGCGCGAGAGCCAAAAGCCGATTTTAATTGGCAAAGGCGGCGCGGCGATTGCGGAGCTGAGAAAGCGCGCACAAAAACGTGTGGAAGAATTTTTGGGCCGAAAGTACCGTTTGGAACTGAACGTGGTAGTGTCGCCCGACTGGCGCAATAACACGACAATGCTGGAAAAATTCGGTTATATCGTGCGCGACGAGCGGTAGCATTTTTTTGCAACATACAGGCGGAGGAAGAGTTATCTTCCTCCGCCTTTTTTGTGTTTCTGTGCCGCGGAAAAAAGGAGGCGGAAAGGGCGCCGTATGTGGGGCTTGTTTTGTTTTTTTTTTTTGATATCATAGGTTCATCCCGTGATGTTTCTGCACGGGATCTCCCTTTGTTCCTTACAATCGGCAGATTCTGACCCTGCGGGCCGCCAGAGACAGGATGACTTTTTTAATGGAGAAAACGAATATGAAAGGTTTTGGTGCCGTCATCCTGAATTTATTTCAGGATCCAGCCGTTAATAAAATAAAATCTTCCGCTTGGATACTGAAACAAGTTCAGTATGACCATACGATTAAAGGTTTTACGTCTTGCCGTCATCCTGAACTGACGGCTATACATTGTTGCCGTCATCCTGAACTTGTTTCAGGATCCAGTCATCCGATTTCAGGGTCCAGTAAAATGGGTTTTACGTTAATTGAATTGCTCGTGGTTGTATTAATTATCGGCATTTTAGCCGCCGTTGCCTTGCCGCAATATCAAAAAGCCGTGCTGAAAAGCCGCCACGCCAATGCGTTGGTTTTGCTGCGTGCTATTAAAGACGCGGAAGAACGCTATTATATGGAAAACGGAGAATATACAACCGATTGGGAGGCGTTAGATATTTCTCTCCCGTCTTCCTGCACGGTTAACGGCATTTCGGCGCAGTGTAACATCGGCGGCATGAATACAGCCTATACTCTTTCCACCGGCAATTTTAGTCACCCCAATTATTATGCCGTTCTCGCGACCGTCAGTAATTCTAAACTATGGCTCCGTTGGCAGTGGCAGTTGAATTTTGCTTCTATTTGGCCCGGCAAAAAGATTTGTTTTCCGCGAGATTCCGACGGAAATATAGGACGCGAACTGTGCCAATCGTTTGGCGGAAAGGAATGCGGGGCGTATGCAGGGTGGTATCCGGGTGTTTCCAAAATATATTGTCTGCCGGACTAAAATTTTTTCTGTGCGGAGAACCTAGCGGATTAAATAAGCCTCTTTTCCGTCTATAGTTATCGGGCCGCCCTCGGCTTGCGTTTGGCAGAAATCTTTTCCCGCAGGGTTAAGCGGCACGCACGCAAGACGCATAAAATTGTTGACGGTAGTCAGTTCGTATGCGGCGTGCGGGTTACTGTTTATTTGGGTGAATACGGCTTCCCAGCAGGGGGTGTTGGCGCTATCCCCGCCGCGGCAGATGATGTTTCCCGTAAAATTTTTAAGTTTTTCCTCTTGCAGGCGTTTTGTCATGCGGTCGGCTTGTTCTTGCGACATAAAGCGGCCGGACGCAAAATTTTTCTGCCTTCCCCATAACATTACCACTTCGGTAATGCGCGCGTTCTCTACCGCGTTGTAGTAATACGGCAGCGCGGCGGCGGTTAGTATGGTGATAATGAGTATGGCGGCCAGCAGTTCAAGCAGCGTAAAACCTGTTTTATTGGATCCTGAAACCGGGTGACTGGATCCTGAAACCGGATGACTGGATCCTGAAATAAATTCAGGAT
>NZ_JBJEGE010000009.1:0-61723 GCF_051874775.1 Candidatus Avelusimicrobium sp. | reverse complement strand
GACGGCAACAATGTATAGCCGTCAGTTCAGGATGACGGCAACAATGTATAGCCGTCAGTTCAGGATGACGGCAACAATGTATAGCCGTTAGTTCAGAATGACGATAACAAGACGGATCCGTCAATTCTATGTGACGGAAAAGCATAAAACCTTTCATTTTTAGTGAGCCTCTTTCTGCAAATTTTTACCCAATGCGCGGATTTCTTTTTCGCTCGTTTGTAGTCCGAGCGACCACGCTGTTTCGTGCAGCACACTCTCCCAAATTTCCGGCAGCGAGGTTTGTAATTGCGCCAGCGTGAGCGCGCGTTCCAGCCGTACGTAATCTTCCAGCGCGGTGGCTTGTTTTTTGCCGAACAATACGCGAAGCGCGCGGGTGTTGGCTATTTTACAGCGGAACAGAAGCGGGCCGCCGAAGGAAATTTTTTCTAAAAATTTCCGCGCCGTTAATAAAAAAAGCGTTAAGTTTTGGGCCAGGGTTTCCAAACGCACGGTTGTGGCTTCATGGCCGTTTACCATTTCTTCCGAGGAAACAACCTGCTTATTCATCACCAATCCGTATGAATTAAATTCCGTCATATGGAGTATTCCGCGTTTGTTGGAGATAACCGCCGCGCCGTCCTGGACGGGCAGGAGAGGAAAGTCCGGATCGGCCATTACGCCGTACGGCGCACGCACGGACGAAGCGGCCACGAGCGCGGGCAGCCGTTTGTAATCGGTCAGCGGTTCTTCGGGATATAGAGGAATGACGGACAGCGCGGCCACGGCTTCGCCCGCCGGATTGGCGGCCCGTGTTTTGAGATAGTTTTCAAAATGACTTTCGGCCTTGTCGTGCAAGATGTGGCGCAGGCGTTCGGATTTTTGACGGTGGTCCAACAGCCACGGCAGTTTGTCGGGGTGGACGATAGTTTCGGGCCGGCTGCTTTGGCCAGTGCGGATATAGGCTCGTTTTAATTTTCCCACTAAATGCGGCGTTAAATTGCTTTGCGGAATATGAACCAGCACAAACATCCGTTCGCCCGTTTTACTTACGCAGACGTTAATATCCACAAACACTACGGGGTCAATGTGAGTTTGGATGATGTCCTCAATGGAATTACGCATTTTTTCGTGGTAGGGTATGCCGGTAAACGGAGATTTCGGCTTGTCGTTTTTATCGTCTTGTACGCCTACGATAATCATTCCGCCCATCGCGTTGGCAAATGAGGCAATGGTTTTTGCAAATTTTTCGTGGTTTTTGGGCAGCATATACTTGTAGTCCAGCTGCTTGCCCTCGGGCAGACCGCGGCCGCAGAAATCGACGACGTCGTCAAACGTAATGTTATGAAACGGTTTTGTAAACAACATATCACACACCTCGCTTTGGCCCTGCGGCTCTTTATTTATTATAATAACATTATTGCCGGAAAACCGGAAACTTTCAAGGATTTTTGAATATGAATACTCCTATGCACGCGCTGGCGGGTGCAATTACGGAAAAATTTATAGAGGCGGCTCCCGAAGCCGCCGCCCGCGCGTTGTCTGCAATGGCGACGCACGAGGCGATTTTACTGCTTTCTCCGTTAAAAGCGCAGTTGGTGGTATCTTGTTTAAACCCGATGGAACCCTCCAAAGCTGCCGCCATTTTGCGCCGTCTGCCGCTTAGGCAGGCGTCGTATGTGCTTTCGCGCTTGGCGGTGCCGCAGGCTGCGCGGGTAATGCAGGAGTTTTCCGGCCCGTATCGGGAGCGTATTTCCGGCGTGCTAGACCCGTCTTTTGTAAAACTGCTTGCCGAGTCGTCCAATTACGCCGAGGGTAGCGCGGGGGCTTATATGCGGACGGATTTTGTAGCCGTACGTACGGAGACGAAACTTTCCCAGTTGGTGGAACGTCTTAAAAATCTGCCGCGTAAAAAACTGCCGCAGTTTTGCTGGGTAACGGATAAAGACGGCGTGTTGCGGGGGGTAATCCGCGCGGCGGAATTGGCGTTTTACGCGCCGCAAAGCGCGGCCGGCTCCGTGATGACGGAAACCGTCGCAGTGCGGCCGGAACAAACCGCCCAAATGTTTCGTAAAACTTTTGAAGATTGCGCGTGCGATACGCTGCCTGTAACGGATGAAAAGGGGGTACTGGTGGGGGTGTTAAGTGTGTCTGCCGTTGCGTTTGAACCGCAGAACAAGAAGCCGTTTTGGCGCAAGCTGGCGGGTTGATTTTGTTGTGAGTTTCGGAGGCGGAAGTTTTGTTCCGCGTGAGTTGTAATTCAAATTGAGGGAGAGGATATGAAACATTTCTTGGTACCGATCGTTTGTTGTTTGTGCGCCGGTTTTTTATACGGCGCGACTGCGCCGGAAGCGGAGGAACTGTCTCTGCGCGAGCAGGTGGGGCAGACGATTGTGCCCCGCGTATTTATCGGCAAACACCGCGGCTTTAAGAAGGCCGTCAAGCGCGGCGAGGTTGGCGGTTTTATTTTAAAAACGACTGACGGGCTGCTTGTCAAACCGCAGCTGACCGTTGAAAACCAGAAACAGTATTTTGAAAAACAGCGTAAACTGCTGTTAAAAACCGTAGCCGATTTGACGAAATGGGCCAAAGAGAGCCGCCACAAAATCCCGCTGATTTTTGCATTTGATTACGA
Source organism: Candidatus Avelusimicrobium sp. (assembly GCF_051874775.1). Lineage (GTDB taxonomy): Bacteria > Elusimicrobiota > Elusimicrobia > Elusimicrobiales > Elusimicrobiaceae > Avelusimicrobium. The sequence goes on along the minus strand of NZ_JBJEGE010000009.1, from coordinate 59,112 downwards.
GGGAGGAACCGTAACCTCTCCGATGTATCTGGGACTTAAGCAGATGCCGTCTAATATGCTCTTGGCGGCTTCGGATCAAGACGGTATCATCTCCGATATGTACGCCGCGCAGGCGCGGGAAATCAAATCCGTTGGCGGCAATGTATCGTTCGGGCCGGTGACGGACGTAAACTCCAACCCATTGAACCCGATTATTCAAACCCGTTCATTCGGCGATGATGCGTCCGTAGTCGGCCGCCGCGCTGCAGCGGCGGTACGTGCGCTTCAGACAAACGGTGTGGGTGCGTTTAACAAACATTTCCCGGGCCACGGAGACACGTCTGTTGACTCCCATCGGGAGATGCCCGTTACCGCCCTTCCTGATGATGAACTATGGCAGCAGCACATCTCGGCATTTGTTCCTTCTGTGAACGCGGGGGTGTATGGTATAATGAATTCGCATGTGGTTTATCCGGCGCTTGATGAAGAGAATCCGGCGTCTTTTTCGCCTAAAATTTTGCGTAATTTATTGCGCGGTAAAATGGGTTTTTCCGGCGTAATCGCCACGGACGGGCTGGATATGGGCGCCGTAAGCGGCGTGGGGGTGGAGAATATCGTTCGCCGTGCCTATAAAGCGGGCAATGAAATGCTGCTTTTGAGTGCGCCAGCAGAGAAATTAAAAGAATCTTACGCTTATCCCAAACGCGCAGCTGATTTTGTGGAAAAAAGCGTCGCCTCCGGTGCGCCGGACGCACTGACGGAACAGGAAATCCGTGCCGCTGCCGCCAAAGTGTTGGCGCTTAAACAAAAACTGGGCCTTTTTGACGGCGTTTCGGCGTCTGTGGCCGAAACGGGCTTTGATGCCGCTTCCCGCCGTGCCGCCGAAGCAGGTGTAACGCTGGTGCGTGACGAACAAAAACTTGTGCCGCTTGCGGATAATATAAAAGAGGTTTGCGCTGTAATGTTTGCAGACAATGTGTTCAGCGGACAATTAATGGCGTTTAGCGATTATTTGACGGCACGCGGCAAAACCGCGCGGACGGTTCTGCTGCCCGTTTCCCCTACTGCTGAGGATTTAAAGACTGCTGGTGAATGTATGCGCGGTGCACAGCTGGTGGTGCTGGGTACTTCCCGCGCGGCCAAGATGGACGAAGCTCAGTTCACCACGGTAACGGAACTGTTGCGTGCGGCGGAAGTGTCGGGCAAACAGACGGTGCTTCTCTCTTTGTTAAATCCGTATGAAATTCCGCTTTATCCGCAGGCGCGTACGGTGGTTGCGCTATACGGCCCGACGGAACATTCAGTACGCGCGGCGGCAAAAATAGTGATGGGGGATATCCCTGCCAAAGGTAAACTGCCGGTTACGCTTGAGTAAGGCGTATCTTGATTTTTCCGTATTTGTGATTTTATATGCAGTCCGTACCAGCGGTGCACGTGCGCCGTGCGGTCAATTTGCTATAATATCCCTATGACGAAAAAAGGAGCCGTTTTGGTGGTGTGCTCCAACCGTAAGGCATACCACGATTATTTTGTTGAGGATACGTACGAAGCCGGACTGGAACTCTTGGGCGCGGAGGTCAAATCTATCCGCCAAAAGGAGCTGAGTTTGGAGGGCAGTTTCGTGCGGGTGGAAGACGGTACTGCGCGTGTGTATAATATGCACGTAAAACCCTATAAATTTAATTCGCTGACGGAACCGGATCCCACCCGCGTGCGCCGTCTGTTGCTGAACAAAAAAGAACTGCGCAAACTGGCTGCCAAGGCAGATATAAAAGGGTATTCGCTGGTGCCGGTGGAAGTTTATTTTAAAGACGGGTGGGCAAAACTGAAATTAGCCGTTGCCAAAGGTAAGCACCTGTTTGACAAGCGCGAAAGCCTGAAAAAGCGCGATTTAAACCGCGAAATGGAAAAAAATTTTAAAAACAACATTCGTTTTTAAATCATTCCGCTGGAAAATTTTCTATATAAATAAAAACGCTGGATTTTTTTCGTACAATATTCTAAAATATATCTAATTGGGCGGGTGGCGGAATTGGCAGACGCGTACGGCTCAGGACCGTATGGACGAAAGTCCTTAAGGGTTCAACTCCCTTTCCGCCCATTTAACTTTTTGGTTGCGCAGAATGAGAAAGAATGACTACTATCGGCCGCCGGCGTCGTCTTTAGGTAAAAAGAAACGTGTGGTTCGGCGGAAAACGGGGTCATCCTTTTTTTTTAAGTTAATTCTGCTTCTATTCTTTTTGGGCTTACTCGCCGGCGGCGCGTGGGCCGTTGTCAAAGTTTATCGGCTGGTTACCAGCTCCCAAATTTCCGATTGGCACGTAAAAACGGTGGTTGTTTCCGGCGTGACGGGCAATTTTAATAAAGTGCTGCTCTCGCTGGCGCTGCCTTACGAAGGGAAACCTTTTTCCGTTAAAGACGCCGTGGCGCTGCGCGGGGAAATTATTAAAAAATATCCGATGTTAAAAGACGTCAGCGTTAAACGCGGGCTGTTAAGCGGCAAACTAAATGTATCTGCTAAGCACAGAAAACCAATTGCCAAATTCGTTCTGCCCGATAAATCCGTTAAATATATTGATTCGGACAGCACCGTATATGCCGACCCGAATCCCGGTCTCTTAGAACCCGTTCCGTTTGTGGAGCTGGAAGGAACCGTGCCGGAAAAAATGGGCGCGGAATTTGTGGATTTGGTGGAAAGTACGCTGAAACTGCGCCGAGAACTGGATTTTGCTTTCTTGCGTATGAATTTGACCGAGAACACGGTTAAAATGTATATGCCGCAGGGCGGTGTGATTGATTTCGGTAAAGCCGTTGACTTAAAAAAGAAAGCCGCGCGTGCGGCGCAGATTATTGCGCTGTCTCCTAAAAAATACGCGCATCCGTACACCCTTAATTTTGAATTTTTTGAATATGGGAAAGTTTTTTTAACACAGGAAGCAAATTAAGTTTTATAATAAAGAAATAGAGCAATTTTTTTAGGTGGTTTTTCTATGGCAAAAACAAATCTTATTGCAGGGTTGGACATTGGCAGCGGCAAAATAACGTGTATTGCCGCCGCTCACGATTTTGAAACGAATACGTTAAAAGTAATGGGCGGACGCAGTGTGCCGTGCCGCGGTTTAAAAGGCGGAATGGTGTCCGACATTCGGGAAACTTCCGCCGCCGTTATGCAAGTGCTGGGCGGAATTGAACGCGAGTGCAATCAGGAAATCGGAAGTTTATATGTGGGCGTACGCGGGGCACATTTGGAATCTTTTTCCAACCACGGTACTTATAACATTTCCCGTATGGATAAAGAAATTACCCAAGCCGATATGGATCTAGCGGTTGAAAACGCCAAAGCAATGCCGATTAAAAATGACAATGAAATCGTGGACGTCATCACGCAGGGCTACTCCATCGATAAGCAAAAAGGCATTACCAATCCGGAGGGAATGGAAGGTTCTTTGTTGGAAGTGGATGTGCATATTACCACGGGGTCTTCTACACACTTGAACAACTTGGCCAAAGCTATTCAGCGCCCCGGGTACAAAATTGACCACATTTTCTACGGCCTTGTGCCGCTGGCCGATACGGTGCTGACGGAGGAAGAAAAAGAAATCGGGGCGCTGCTTCTCGATTTGGGCGGGGAGACAATGTCCCTCGGTATTTACATTGACGGAATTTTAAAGTTTTCGCGTGATATTCCCTACGGCTGCGATTTAATTACAAGCGATTTGTCTCGCCTGCTGCACACTTCCCGCCAAAACGCCAAAGAAATTAAAGAAAAATACGGCGTTTCGTTCCCTACATTTTTGGATGAAGAGGGGGAAATCCCCGTGCCGTCGTTGGACGGGCGCAGTACGCATAATATTAAAAAAAGCTACGTGCTTGATATCATTCAGCCCCGCGTGGAAGAACTGATTGAGCAAGTCGGTCGAGTGGTGGATACGTCCGGATATAAAAATTTCCCTGTGGTGGGTGTGGTAACGGGCGGCGGCTCGTTAATGCCGGGAATAACAGACCACTGCGTTAACATTTTAGGTCTTAAAGAAGTGCGCCGCGGTATTGTTCAGCGCGATTTAATCACCAGCGACGATGAATTTTTTGATCCGCAGTACAGCACCGCTATGGCGCTTGCCATTTACGCTTCCGGCCATTGCGCTTATGAGGATTTTTCCGGCGGTTCTTACGAAAAAGGAACGTCTGTTTTTGGCAAGCTGGGCAAATGGTTTAAGGGTGTTGATATTTTCGGCGGCTGATAAGGGAGTGTTTTTATGAAAGATTTATTTATGCCGGCCGATTTGTTTGAAAGCAAAAAGGCTAAAATAAAAGTAATCGGCGTTGGGGGCGGCGGCGGAAACGCCATCAACCATATGGTGGCTTCCGGCCTCAAAGATGTGGATTTTATTGCTGTTAATACCGATGCACAGGATCTGCGCCGCAACAAAGCTCCATACCTCGTGCAGGTGGGGGAGAAAATTACCAAAGGTTTAGGGGTCGGCGGCGATCCGGAAAAAGGCAAACTGGCGGCGGAAGAGTCAAGCGAAAAGCTAAAACTTATCATTGGCCAGTGCGATTTGTTGTTTATTACCGCCGGAATGGGCGGCGGAACGGGGACGGGCGTGGCGCCGTATTTGGCCAAGCTCGCCAAAGAAATTTACGGAGACGAGTTGCTTGTCGTAGGCGTAGTGACGCGTCCCTTTAATTTTGAAGGGTATATCCGTGAAAAGCAGGCGGACCAAGGCATTAAAGAAATGCAAAAGTATGTCGATTCGATGATTATCGTGCCGAACGAAAAGCTGTTTGAACACGTGGATCCGAATACATCGTCCAAAGACGCGTTTAAAATGGTGGATGAGGTGCTTTTGCAGGCGGTAAAAGGAATTTCCGAAGTTATTACGCAGCCCGGGGAAGTAAACATCGATTTTAATGATATCCGCAAAGTGATGTCTCATTCGCACAAATCGCTTATTGGTGTGGGCGCGGCGAGCGGGGCGGGGCGTCATTTGGCGGCGGTAAAAAAAGCAATTTTGTCGCCGCTGTTGGAAAATGCCGATATTCACGGGGCAAAAGGGTTTATCGTGCATTTTTCGGCGGAAGAAAATTTGACGCTCTTGGAGCAGGGCGAAGTAATGAACTTAATCCGCCAGTACGCCAGCAACGATTCAATTATTATGTTCGGGTATTCGTATGACTCTACGCTGGACGGACAGATTAAAGTGACGGTCATTGCTACGGGTTTCAGCGCGGAAAAGGCCAGTGTTTTTACGGCACGCCGGCCGCTTCCGTCTGAAACGGCGAACGCCGGCGTAAGGCAGGTGGATCCGTTCCTGCAGTTTGAGTCCAAAGGAACGGAACCAGAGGAAGCAATGATGATTCCGGCATATTTGCGCCGCAAAAAAAACAGGGTGTAAGTCAATATAGGAGAGTGTATGGCGATAGGACTTCAAAGTTTATTAAGAACGGTAGTGGATAACAAAGCCAGCGGATTGCACGTCCGCGGCAATTCCAATGCATATGTGCGTTTGCACGGGCAGATGAAGCCCATTGACGACAGTTTCCTTCCCAATGACGAAGTCAAAAAAATGGCTTATGCGTGTATGGGCGAACGCGAACGCAAAATCTTTGAACAATATCACGCAGTGGACTTTTCGCTTGATGCCAAATCGTACGGACGTTTCCGTTTTAACGTGTTCCGCCAGATGGGTAAATTTTGTATGGCGGTACGCCATATTCCGCTTAAAATCCCTAGTTTTGAAGATTTCCACCTCCCTGGTGATATTTTGCGCAAAATGTCCGAAAGCCGCCGTGGGCTGATTCTCGTTACCGGTATGACCGGTTCGGGTAAAAGCTCCACGTTGGCCGCGATGATTGACCATATCAACAAAACGCGCGCAGGGCATATTATAACCATTGAGGATCCCGTTGAATTTATTCATCCGGACGACCGCTGTATCGTCAGCCAACTTGAACTGGGTATAGACACTCCTTCATATGCACACGCGCTGCGCGCTGCTATGCGTCAGGATCCGGACGTAATTTTAATTGGCGAACTTCGGGATCACGAAGTGATGCGTGCCGCCATTGGAGCGGCTGAACTGGGGCAACTCGTTTTAGGCACGATGCACACGGTAAACGTTATACAGACGCTTGTACGTTTGGTGGATGCTTTTCCCGTTGAACAGCACGACCAAGTGCGTTTACAGCTTGCCGATTTGATTCGCGGGATTGTCTGCCAGCGGTTGCTGCCGACGATTACTCCCGGAATGCGTCCTGCTCTTGAGGTTCTTGTTTCCACTCCTCAGGTGCGTAAACTGATTACGGAGAATAAGCCGAGCGATTTGCAAAAAGCAATGCAACTGGGTGAGTTTTACGGAATGAATACGTTTGACCAATCTCTTGCGCGGTTGTACAAGGAAGGGGCAATTGATTTGGAAACAGCCCAAACCTCTGCCACCAGTCCGGATGCGATTATGCTCGCCATCCGCGGCGTGACCGACAGTATGGACGCGGTGGTGTAGTATGCGCGCCAACGGAATGTTAATCGCCATTGACGGCACTGCGGGCACGGGCAAATCGAGCGTCGGCAAAGCCGTCGCGGCTAAGTTGGGATACGGTTTTTTAAGCACAGGGGAAATGTACCGCGCGCTTGCTTACAAAGTGTTTGAAAAGAAGATTAGTCCCGAAGATCACGACGCCGTTTTGGCCGCTGCGCGCGCTTTGCGTTTTACGTTTGCGCGCCAGCCGGACGCCGCGCTGAAAATGTTCGTAGACGGCGAATTTTTGGGAGCGAAGCTTCATCTGGAAGAGGTAGGCGGCGTTGCTAGCCGCGTGTCCACCAACGGCGAGGCCAGACGGGTGCTTACCGAAAAAATGCGCGAAGTGGGAATGGACGGCGGTATCGTAATGGAAGGGCGCGATGTGGGCACCGTGGTGTTTCCGGACGCGGAAATGAAATTTTATTTGGACGCCTCCGCAGAGGAACGCGCCAAACGCCGCGTCAAACAGCTGCAGGAAGTGGGCAAAAAGGCCGATTACGATCAAATTTTGGCGATGATTAAAGAACGCGACTACCGCGATTCCCACCGCGCCGCCAGCCCCTTAAAACCCGCGGACGACGCCGTGATTATCGATACGTCCGCGCTCGATATGCAGCAGGTTATTGGGGCGATTTTGGAGAAAGTCGAGCATTATGCTTCTTAATTTGATAAAATTAGTGGCGAGGGTTTATTTTAAAACCTGTTACGATTTTAAGGTGGAGGGGCTCGAAAATATCCCCAAAACCGGCGCTCTTATTATAGCGGGGAACCACTTGTCTAACGCCGATCCGCCGGCCATAGGCAGTTTTGCCGGTCTGGTGCGCGATTCGCGTTTTGTAGCGAAAAAGGAACTTTTTTCCGTTCCGCTGCTCGGTTGGTTTTTCCGCCGCAGCGGTTATATTCCGGTAGACCGCGCCCGCACGATTGGGGATTTTGGCGCGCTTAAAGAAGTGGTGCGCGCCTTGGAACAAGGCCAAAGCGTGGTAATGTTTCCGGAAGGATCGCGCAGTAAAAACGGCAAACCGCAAAAGCCCAAAAGCGGCATAGGATTTTTGATTTATAAAACGGGTGCGCCCGTTCTTCCCGTCAAAGTGGAAGGTACGTTCGGTTGGCCGTGGGTCCGTAAAATCCGCGTGAAATTCGGTACGGTTACGTATTTTAAAAAAGATCCTGCTTTGGAACCGAAAGCGCAGTATAAACAATTTGCAAACGAAGTAATGGAAGCAATAAATTCAATTCATATCTAACGGAGGTCAACGCAGATTTTCCCTTCGGGAGAACCTGTAATAAGGACTTATGACGACAAACGAAGAAATTAAACAAACCGAAGAAACAATTAACGAACAAGAAATGACGATGGACCAGTTAATTGCGCAGCAAGAGTCTTTATCGGAGAAGTTGTACAAAAGAGAAATTGTAGACGTACCCGTTGTACAGATTAACCAAGATTATATTTTAGTGGATACCGGCGCGAAAAAAGAAGGCGCTATCGCCGTGTCCGAATTTGAAGGCAAGCCGCTTCCTGCGGTGGGGGATACCGTGTCCGCCGTTTTGGTAAAACGCGGTTCCGATGAAAGACCTTCCATTTTATCCCATAAAAAAGCGTTGGAATTTTTAGGCTGGGATATCTGCAAAAAAGCTTACGAAGACAAAGAACGCGTCAAAGGCACCATCGTGCAATGCGTTAAAGGCGGTTACATTGTGGAAGTGTTCGGCGTAAACGGTTTTATGCCTTTATCCCTGTCCGAACTGCACACCGCTTACAAACACTATTTGCCTGTGGGCGCGAAAATCAAAGCGCAAATCGTTGAATTTTCCAAAGAAAAACAGAAACTCATCGTTTCACGCAAACAAGTGTTGGAAGAGGACGAAGCCGTCCGCCGCGAGCAGGTGCTGGGCGAAATTAAAGAAGGCGACGTGTTACGCGTGGTCGTATCCAAAGTGGACAAAGAAAAACTGTTCCTGCGCTTCCACGGCATTGAAGGCGTGGTAACGCTTGAAAACATCGCTTGGAAAGAACCCGAAACCGCCATTGCCAATTTCCGCCGCGGCCAACGCTTGAAAGCCAAATTACTGACGTTGGACAAAGAAACTCCGCGCTTGGAATTTGGTTTGAAGCAGCTCTTCTTAAATCCCGCCGACGCCTTGAAACGCCGCTATCCATACAAGAGCTCCGTCAAAGCCGTCATCACGAAAGTGGACGCCGAGAATGGGGTGGAGTGTACGATTGGCAAAAACAACACCAAAGGCTTCATCAGCCCGTTTGAAATGGGCCGCGATTTTGCCGCCAAAGAAGGCGAAACCATTACTGCGCTTGTGGTGGGGGTAAATCCGGAAACCTTTACGGTCAACCTCTCCGTTAAAAAATACGATCAGGTGCAGAACCGCAAAGTGGTTGCCCAATACTTAAAACAGGCTCCGCGCCCGACCTTGGGTCAGCTGTTGCAAGATTCTTTCAAAACGGAAGAAGAAGAGGCCAACAACTAAGTTAGAATGAATTGAAAGATGTAATAAAAACCCTCCTGCATAGCAGGGGGGTTTCTTATGTAGGCCACTCCCCGGCTTTACCAGCTTTCTGCAAATGCAGTCTCAACCACTTCTCTCTTGTGTATTCCCTCCTTATCAGGTCATTTTGAAATTTTTTGTTCAGAATCTGCCGCTTTTTTACGGACACTGCTTTAACGCCGGAGATCCCGCGCAGAAACACCACGGGATGACTGTAATAGCCCCGGCCAGTATAGAGAACTCTCGCAGGGAATACTCCCTGACGTAACGTGCTATGGACTCGCGCGGATTTTGTAAAATATAAATATGTCCGGAGTAAAATTACTTGTGCTTTCCTGCTGTGCGCCGTGTTCGTGCGCCGTCATCAAAAAATTGGCGGACGACGGCGTAGACGCCACCGTTTTATTTTACAATCCCAACATTTATCCGTCGGCGGAGTATGAAAAACGGCGCGACGAGCAACGCCGCGTGTGCGAAGCTTTCGGCTTAAAATTCGCAGAGCTGCCTTACGAACCGGAAGTTTGGGATAAAGCGGTGAAAGGCTTTGAAAACGAACCGGAACGCGGCAAACGCTGTTCGGAATGTTTTTATATGCGCCTTAAAAAAGCGCAGCAGTACGCTCTTGAGCATAAGTTTGACGCGTTGACCTCTGTCCTGGGGGTATCGCGTTATAAAGACTTGGCACAGGTAAACGAAGCCGCGCGCCGCGCGTGGCAGGAAAGCGTCAAGCCGTATTGGCCTGCCAACTGGCGCAAAGGGGGGCTGGAAGAGCTGCGCCGTGCGCTTGTCAAAGAATTAGGCCTTTATGCCCAAACATATTGCGGCTGTAAATACAGTTTGGCCGCGTCTTTGGCGAAAAAGAAAGAAAATAAATAAAAAAACAGCAGGCGGATTTGATGATGATTCATTATAATGATAATGCCAAAAGCGGAACGGGGGCGTTATGAAGAAATGGGGCAGACGCGCCGTATATGGAATAACGGCGTTTTTTATTTTGTTGGTATTATTTGATTTATCTTTGCGGTGGGTGTCGTCCTCGGTTTGGGTGCGCCGCCGGGTAGCGGCGAAACTGTCCGAATCCCTGCAGCGCGAGGTACGGCTTGAAAAAATATCCGCCAGTTTGCTCGGCATAAAAATCAACGGATTGGCGGTGTCAGAAGCGGGCGGTTTTAAAGAAGGCACTTTTGCGGGCGTGGATCGGCTTCGTCTGCGCGTTTCGTGGTATCATTTGCTGCATAAACACGTTAAAGTGCACTCGCTGGCCGTAAACGGCGTTTACGTGCAAGTTATCAGAAATTCGGACGGCGGATTTAATTTTGATTCCTTAACTGCCTCTCCTGCAGAGCCGGACGCATCTTCCCCGGGCCTGCCGGTGCGTATTACGGCAAATCGGGTGGATTTGCGTAACGTCAATTTTGCCTATTTGCAGGAGCCGGAATTTTCCGTACGGGTGCATAAGGCTTCTTTTTCGGCGCACGGGGTGGGTATAGACCGCTTGTTTGAAGTCCGTTTAAACGCAACGGGCGAGTACCGCTCCGGTCCGGTGTCTGCATTATTTCCGGTTGGGTTGGAAGCGCGCGTTCATTTGGGCGAAATGAATTGGCAAAATGCTTATGTCCAGTTGGGGGCGCTTTCGGTCCGCGCTAATGATGCCGTTTTAAACGTGCAAGGTTCCGCGCACGATTTTACGCGCCCGCAGGCGGAGTTTTCGGCTGATTTGAGGCGTTTATCTGCTGCGTCGTTAAAGCCTTTTATGGCAGAGTTACCTGCTTTTTTTGTGCCGCAGATTCATTTCTCTGCGGCAGCATCTTTCGATTTACCGGCCCAAAAAGCGGAAATTTCCTCATTTGGATTCTCTATGGCGGGGTTGCAGGCGGGCGGCGGCGTGACGGCTGATTTTGCCCAAACACCGCTTTATAACGCGCGGTTGATGTTCCAGGCGGATTTGGCGAAACTGGCCTCTCTCGCGCCGGAACTGATGAAGCCGTATGCGTTGGGCGGCGGGGTAAGCGGAACGGCGGAGGTGTCTAACGAGCGGCTTTCGGCAGAGGTGTCCTTGTCAGACGCGGAAGGCGTTTTCCCGTATGCGGGCGCATTTAAGGGGTTAAATGCGTCGCTCACCGCCAGCGAATCCGGCGATTTGAAAACGGGCGTCGTAAACGGCAAATTGACGGGAAATTTAAACGGGGAACCTTTTTTAGTAAATTTTCGCGTTACGCAGACGCTTCAAAAAATCGCCGCCGTGTTGAATGCGTCGGCCAAACGCGTTACGCTGCCGCCTATGCCCGACTCCGAAGCCAAAGAGCCGGAACCGGATTTTGTAGCGGATACGCATATTGAACCGGTGGTCAAAACGAAGTGGAACCTGCCGCCCGCAGCCGTATTGGCGGATGTGCGGATTGCTTCGCTCGACGCGCCGTTTTTCTATGGAACGGATATTGTGTTTAAAGCGGATTTAGAGGGGCTTACACCGGATTTAAAACAGGCGCAGGGTAGTTTAAGTTTACGTACCGAAAACGGTGAAATCCGCGATTTGTACCGTTTGACAAACGCCAGTCCGGTAACAAAGGTGCTGTTTTTGTCGCTCAACGTGGTGGGAAAAGTGTTCAATTCGTTGGATGTGTTTTCCGTTTTAAACGGATTGGTCGGAGCAGATGACTCTGCCGAGCAGGACGCTCAAACCGCGGCGGAAAAAGTGATCAAAGTAGTGGAAGGACCGAACGGGGAACCGGTGCAAATTATGGTGCCGTATTCCTCGCGCAAAATGGACGGGCGGATGAAATTTGACCAGTTTGATACGAGTATTTACTTCAAGTCCGGCGTGGCCGATATGAAAGAGGGAACTTTTGTTTCGGACACGGTGTCTTTCACGCTTTCGGGACAGACGAATTTTAAAACGGAGAAAGTAGATATGAGCGTTCAGGCGGCCCCGGGCAAGCATTATGCGGACGGGATTATGCCGCTTAAACTTAACATTGGCGGGACGGTGGCTAACCCGACGGGGAGTATGAGCGTATTGGGGTCCGTGTCGTCTCTTGTGACGCAGGGGATTGCAAATAATTTTGCGTCCAATGCAGTCAAAAAAGGTGTGGGCGGCATTTTCGGATTATTTAAGAGAAAATCCCCAAAGCCGCAAGCGGATAATAAAGCGGAGCAATCGCTTTTAACGGCGCCACAAGAATCCGCAGCTATTTTGCAGGAATGAGCCGTTAGAAAAATAGTTTTATATCGTATCCGCTTCGGCGTATTTTGTCGGGGCGGATTTTTGATGAGAGTGTTTTTATCTATCTCTCGGTTGTTTTCGTTTCGCAGCTTCGCTCTTGGAAATGGACTTTTTGGATAGAAGATAACAGTAATGCCCAATCATTATAATGATAACTTTCCTGTGATGGAAGAATGGTATGATTCGTGTGTAACGGAAGTATATGATTCTGGCAGAAAGTAAAATAATTTGTAAACCGTTAGGATATAAATAAAAACTAAACTACCGCAGGGTATTGCCTGCGGTAGTTTAGTGTATACCGTTAAAGCCTTATTTGTTAGTAATTTCCAATTCCACGCGGCGGTTCTGCGCGCGGCCTTCTTTGGTTTTATTGGAAGCCACCGGATTGGCGGCGCCGTAACCGATAAAGGATACGTTCTTGGCCGGCACGCCTTCTTTAACTAACTGCATTGCCACGGCTTTGGCGCGGCGTTGGGAAAGGTCAACATTGTAGTTGGCGTCGCCCAAAGAATCGGTATAACCGGCTACGCGTACGGTGCTGTTCGGGTATTTTTTGAGCGCTTTTGCGGTAGCGCGGATTTGCGGCAGCGATTCGTCGGAAATTTCGTCGCTGTTATAGGCAAAATTAATCGGTTTTTTATAAGAAAGCACTAAGCCTTTGTCCGTTTTGCGGGCCACTTTGGCCACTTCGGAAAAATCTTCTTCTTTTACCTGAGCGGGTTTTACAGGGGCCGCTTTTACGGGAGCGGCTTTTTTAACGGGCTCTTGCACAACAGGTTTGGCGGGAGCTTGTTTTTTGCACGCGGTTTTGGTGCAGGTGCAGTGGCACGCGCCCAAAAATAAGGCTGCGGCCAATAAAGTGGTTACTTTTTTCATTACGAGTTTTCTCCTTAATTTAGTTTATGCTTCTATCCTCTTTATTCTACAAAATTCGACATTCCGGCGCGCCCTTTTTTTTCATCAGTTCTCTATACAGCCGGTAGACAGGCTTGCCCAGTTTAGGGTGAATGTATTCCGGCAAGATATAAGAAAGCGGTTTTAACACAAATTCCCGCTCGTGCAGACGCGGGTGCGGCACGATAAGGGGGTATTTGTCGTCGTCCTCAAACAGTATTTTGTCGTCGTAAAACAGCAGATCCAAATCTATCACGCGCGGCCCGTTGGGAAACGTCGGCGTCCGCCCGAGATGTACTTCCAATTCTTTTAATTTTTTTAGAAGCGGCAGCGGCCGGTACGGCGTACTTAGAATAACGACCGTATTAATAAAATCAGCTTGGTTTGTAAATCCCTCCGGCTTGGAAACAATGTACGGCGCGGTTTCTTTTACCGTGCCGAGTTCGGATAACGCGGCGACGGCGCGGTCGATATTTTCTTTGGAGGGGGCGATGTTGCTGCCCAGTGCGATGACGGCTTGCGGCATATTATTCTTCTCCCCTGTATTCCACCCAACGGTCCGCTTCCTCGGCCACTTTTACGGCGTAGAGGTGCGGGAACATTTCGCGCACGCGGCGGTAAATCCACAGGCAGACGGCTTCGGTAGTGGGGTTTTCAAAAAAATCCCCTAAGTTGCGTCCGGCAAAGTGTTGATTGATTTCTTTTTCAAACGCGGCGGAAAGTCGGCGGAAATCAAGCAGATATCCTTCCGCGTTTAACGGGCCGTGAAAGGTTACCTCGTAGCGGAAAGTGTGTGCGTGCACGTCCTCGGCCAGCGTGCCGCCGTGGCCGTGGCGGGCAGTAAACGCGCCCGTTTGCGTGAGGTAAACCGTTGTCATTTGGAAGACTCCAGCTCTTCGTAAAAATTGATGATTTTGCGCGTTTCTTTTACGTCGTGTACGCGCAAAATGTCGGCCCCGTTTTGCAGCGCCACCAAGTTGGCCGCCAGCGTTTGGGCCTTGCGTTTGGGCGCGCCTTCGCACTTTTGGCTGAGGAAGGTTTTGCGCGACAGCCCGACAAGCATCCGCACGCCCAAGTCTTTGAAAAAAGCAAGGTGTTTTAAGAGTTCGTAATTTTGCGCGCGCGTTTTGGCAAACCCGAAACCTACGTCTATAATCACGTTTTGTTTGGCGATGCCGCACGAAACGGCTTCGTCAATTTTGCGGGCCAAAAAGTCTTTAATTTCACCCAACAAATCGCTGTATTCGGTTTGGGTTTGCATCGTTTGCGGCGTGCCGCGCGTGTGCATAACGACGATTTTGGCGTTAAAATCTTTGACGAGTGTGAACATTTCTTTATCCGGTGTGCCGCTGACGTCGTTAATAATGTTGACTCCCGCTTTTAATCCCTCCAGCGCGACGGGGATTTTAACGGTGTCGAGCGATACGGGGATTTTCGGCCATTCTCGGCGTACGGCGGCGATAAGCGGCAGTACGCGGGCTTTTTCTTCGTCCGCGGACACGGGCGTGGCGGAAGGGCGGGTGGATTCTCCGCCGATGTCCAAAATATCGGCGCCGCCTTGCACGTAATCGTTGCATTTGGCCAGTAAAGAAGCCAGATTATTTTGCGGATCTCCGTCGTAAAAAGAATCCGGCGTGGCGTTTACAATGCCCATTAATTGCGGTGTCATGTTTTCTCCGTCGAGGAATGAGGAATCTCTATTTAATCATTTCCAAAAATTCGCTGCGCACTTCCATTTTTTTAAACGCGCCGCGGATCGCGCTCGTTACCATTACGGCATTATGCTTTTCAATTCCGCGCGAACTGATGCACATATGTTTGGCCTTACATACCACCATTACGCCGTGCGGTTTTAAGGTTTCCATTAAACTGTCGGCGATTTCGGCCACCAGTTTTTCCTGAATCTGCAGGCGGCGCGCAAACACTTCGACGAGGCGCGCCAGTTTGGAAATCCCGAGTACGCGCCCTTTGGGCAGGTAGCCGATGGAAATCGTCCCGAAGAACGGCTGTAAATGGTGTTCGCAGGTGGAATAAAATTCAATATCTTTCAGTACCACTATTTCTTCGCAGGAACCTTCGGTGAATGTTTTTAACACGTCCTGCGGCTTCATTTTGTATCCGCCGTAAAGTTTCTGCCAGCTGCGTAAAATGCGGTGCGGCGTTTCAAGTAAGCCTTCGCGGGAAGGGTCATCGCCGATGTAGGCCAAAATTTCGCGCAGGTTGTTTAAAATCTTTTCTTCCGTCAGCGGATATTTGCCATTTTGTGCATTTGCAGGCTTAGCCGCGCGGCGGGGTGTTCTTTTAGCAGTTTTACGCATAGGTCAATGTTCTCCTGTTTGTTGCTTTCGGGTTGAAGATAAATCTGCGTTTTGGCGTTTTCATACGCATAGTATTTTTTCAAATCGGCAAGGTCGGTGTCCTGCCCGACAACGATTTTAATGACGTCGGCTTTTTTGAGCATTTCCGCGCTGACGTACTTTTTTGGCGATACGCAGACGAAATCTACAAGGCTGACGTCCGTATCAACGGAGCCGTTTGTTTCCAAATGGATGGTATAGCCCGCATTTTTGAGTGCGGCAAACAGTGCGGGCGCGTCCTGTTCGGTCGGTTCTCCGCCCGTTACAATAACGGTTTTGCACGGATATTTTTTTAGTTCGGCATTTAGACGCGTTTCGTCCCATTCTTCGCCCGTTTGAAAGGCGTATTTCGTGTCGCAGAACGGGCAGTTCATACTGCACCCCGCCAAACGTACGAATACGGCGGGCATACCAGTATGTTTGCCTTCGCCCTGAATGGAATAAAAAACCTCGTTAACCTTCCACGACGGCTGCGGCATTTTCGCTCTCCCAAATTTCCAGCGTTTTTAATTTGAGCCCCGTTCCGGCCAGTTTCGCGCCGATTTTGGTAAACAAAAACTGCGCCAAATTTTCGGCGGTGGGGTTTTCCACCCAGTCGTTTAAAAATTTATGGTCGGGCAGGTTGTCGTCCAACAGCTTTTTGACGACTTTAAAGTCGCACACCATTCCGTCCGGTTTGACGGGCCCTTCAATAATAAATACGGCTTTCCACGTGTGGCCGTGCAGGTCGTGGCACGGGCCGTCGTAATGCGGCAGACGGTGTGCGGAGCTGAACGAGCGGATCAGTTTAATAAGCATCAGCGGTCCTCCGTAAGCGTGTTGAAAATTTGTTGTACGTAAATAATGCACAAAATCACTTGCGCCAGCGTAAAGAGCGGAATGTAAAACCACATCCGCACATACCACAGCGCGGCCAGCGGCCCCAGCAGAAAAACGGCCCATTTGCAAATAACCGCATTAGAAACGTCGGCGCGCGTGAGGGTTTTAAAGAAAAATCCCACCGCTGCGGCCGTGCAGAAACCGAACAGCATCATCAGCGGAACCAGCAAGCAAGCCGTCAAAAACGCCACCACTTTTAACGCGGCGGCGATATCGGCTTGGTTTTTGGCTAAAAATTCGGGCGTGGTGGAAAACGAAACGGACGGGGGGATATCGCGGCTTTGCACGCCGGCGGAAGAAGGCATATAAAGTTTGTTTTGGCTGATAAACATCAGCTGTTGCTTTTCCGTCATTTCATCAAGCGTGGGCGGGGTTTTGCGTTGTGCGTCAAACGTGATAAAAAAGCCGCTTTGCGCAATTTCGGCGCGGACCTCTTGTTGCGGCGCGGTCAGTACGCCTTTTTCGAAGGTTACAACGGGAAAATTTTTTAAGAAAACGGGTAAATTTTCCTTGATTTTGTCTCCCGCCGCAAAATGGAACACGATAAGCGACAGAAAAAAAAGGTATACAGCAAAACACACCGTTTGTGTGCGCGTAGCGGCGGCCAAACGGTGGTAAATACGGAACGAAAAAATAGTTTTAAAATGGGCCCAAAGCATATATTTCATTATAGCAATTTGGGGCACAGTCCGCGGGAGACTCAACGGTTAACGGGTATTTTTGTCTTTACAGGTTATCTGCGAGCCCAAAAAGAAAATCTGGTTTTTCTTAAACACGCACGAAAGTTTTTGCGCTCGGGGGGAACCGTCCGCCGCGTCCGGCAGGGGGGCTAAACACGAAATACGTGTGCAAGAATAGGTTTCCGCACATTGGGGAAAAGATGAGGAGGGAAAATTATCAATAAACCAAGAAAAATTCAGATTATAGCGAAGCGTCCGTAAAAATTCCGCGCAGTCAAGCTGTTGGAAAGGGCATTGCGGCTGTGCCGATTCAGGCACCTCGCTCACCGATTGGTTAAGCAGTGTATAGCGTTCCGAATCCACGGGATCGCCCTCCGTCATATAAACGTCGAAACAGGTGTACCCGTCCGGTGTGTTTTTGTTGCAGGAAAATTGTTTTAAAATGTTGTGTCCGTGGCAGGTGTCCTCCACCGCGTATTCGTTGGTGGACAGGTATTGCGCGGGCGCGCGCAGCGTAACGGGTCTGTAAGGCGCATTTTGCCCCCAAGCCGCTGCGGACGCCATCAATAAAACGATATACAGTTGCCGTTTCATATCTCCCCCTGTACGAAGTATACGGTTTTTGCGGCGGGCGCAGAACCGTAAAAAAGGGTTAGTCCGCTCCGTACGCACGCGGCCGTGCGCGTTCCTTGATATGTGTTGCGCGCCGGAGCGGAATTTATTAGTATATAATCGTAAGATTTTATTTGTCTCACCATATAGAGGAAATATGTCCAATAAACTTTTTTCGCTTTTTTCCGGTAAAGATAATTCCGCCACAGCCCCCGTCAAAGTTTTGACGCCTGAAATGTTTGCCTTTTTACATCAGTTCCCAACAGCCGTTTTACTGTTGGACGCTACCGGTAAAATTACGTTTGCCAACCCCGCTGCCGCCGCACTGTTGCGTACGGACGTTTCCTCTCTTACTTCTTCCCGCTCGGACCGTTTGGGGTTGACAATGACGCAAATCCGTTCGCTTTCGGACGCTTCCTCCTCCCAAAAAATGGTGTTGGATATTGTCAATCCGGATGCGGAAGCTCTGTCTGTCAGCGTGGGCGCGCGTCCGCTGGCCTCCACACCGTTTATTATGCTGACGCTGGAAGATGTTCCTCTTTTTAGGCAATTAAACGCCGAAAAGGCATTTTTGGCTTCGCTTGTGGACGGATATCCCGTTGCGGTAACGGTGCAGAATTTGGCCGGTATTTGCTTACAATGGAATAAAAACGCGGAAAAGTTGTTTGGGCATAAATCCCCGTCCGTGTTAAACCAAAGTATTTACAGTTTTTTACCTAAAGAAGTAGTGCAATCCGTCAAGCGTATGGATGAAGAAATCTGCTCCAAACAGCAGACGCAGTACGGCGTGCGGTTGACATACAATAACGTAAACGGCGGGGAGCGCGTGCTGTCGGTAACCAAAACAATGCTTGCGGATCAGGACGGCAAGGGTTGTTTTATTCTCAGTTTGTACGAGGATGTGACCGAGCATCATTTGCACGAACAAGAACTCCAGCGCAACCGTACGCTTTTGCAGGCTATTTTAGATAATGTTCCGCTGGGCCTCTATACGCGCGACTGTGATGCCAAAATGACCTTCTACAATAAGCAAAGTATGAAGGTCTTAAATGAGCACGACAGCAAGCAGGTTGACCATCCCCACCCATACCAAGATGAGAAAGTGGTTAAAGCCCACCGCCAGCGTGAAGAACAGATCTTGCGCGACGGCAAAGCGTGCGATTATCCGGAAGAAGTGTATATTGACTCCTCCGGAAATGAAAAAATTATTCATATGATTAAAGTTCCGTTGATGGATGCGGGGCCGAAACCGCTTGTGCTGACGATTGTGGAGGATATTACCAAACGCCGCCAGCAGGAAAAAGAAATCCAGCGCGTCAACGGGTTTCTGTCTGCTATTGTGCAGAACGCACCAATTGGGCTGTATGCGCGCGATGTAAACGGACGGATGCTGCTGCGCAACAAGATTTGCAACCACTTGTTTGGTAACATTGCCGAAGAAGCGTATGACGAAAAAGGAAATCTGCCGCACGAAACGGCGGATCAGGTCAGCCAGTATATCAGCCGCGAACAGGAAATTTTGCAAAGCGACCAAACGCGGGATATTCCCGAAGAAAAATATGTTACTGCTACTGGAGAAAAGAAGCTTTTGCATTTGGTAAAAGTTCCGGTAAACAGTCAATCCTCACAAGAGGGGTTTGTCATTACGCTTGTAGAAGATATTACCGAAAAGCGTTTACAGGAACGTAACCTGATAGAAACGAAAAACGCCTTGCAGGCTATTTTGGAATACGTACCCGTGGCCATTTATGCGCGCAATGTAGACGATACGCTTTCGTTCGTAAACCGACGAGCTGCGGAAATGTTTACAGGGGAATCCGAATACCATTGTGAGGACAATTTCTACGGAGAACGCGAAAAGGCGCTTTTCAAAGACGGAAAAATGTTGGAATTTCCGGAAGAAACGTACGTTACCAAAAACGGCGACAAACTGCTGCTTCATTTAATCAAAGTGCCGGTTTTTGACAAAGACGGCAAACCGTTTATGGTGCTGACTGTGGCGGAAGATATTTCCGAAAAGAAAAAACAGGAACGCGCCATTGTGGACGCGCGCAACTTTTTGCAGACGCTTATTAACCAACTGCCGGTGGCGCTTTCGGTAAAAGATTACGACGGAAAGTACATCGTTTGGAACAAAAAGAGCGAGGAGCTGTTCGGCGTCGCTTCGGAAGATGTTATCGGCCGCACAGCGTATCGGTCGGACATTAACAAAGACCAAGCCGAATTCTTGCGCGAGGCCGATTTGCGCGTGTTTGAAAGCAAGCGGGAACAGAATATTCCGCAGGAACTTATTTCCACCGCCAGCGAGGGCATTAAAATTATGCACACGGTTAAAACCCCCGTGTTTAATGCCGACGGTACCCCTAACTGTTTGATGATGGTGTCGGAAGACATTACGGCAAAAACGAAGATGGAAAAACAAATCCGCGAAGCCAACGATAAAAATATGCTTTTGATGGAAAACGCCCGCGAAGGCTTTATGATTTTGGACGAAGGAAAAATCATCTACGCCAACCGCGCGTTTAGCCGCTTCTTGGGCTTTGAGGAGGTCAAAGATATTACGGGCCGTGCACTGGTGGATTTTGCCGCTGAAGATCACCGTTTATTCTTGCAAGATAAGTATGACGCCGTACTGGCGGGTGCGCAGAACGCGTCGTCTGCTATTGAAGTGCATTTTATGAAAAAAAATGGTGTTGAAGCGGAGGCGGAATTTTCGGCTGTGGTTTCCAAGTATTTGGGCCGGCGTATTGTGCTGGGTTTCGTGCGCGACGTGACGGGTTCCAACCGCCAGCTGCGCGATGTGAAAAACGAGCGCGAACGCTTCCGCTCCGCATTTGAAAAAAACGTTACACCGGCATTCATCTTATCGCACAAAGGTTATATTTCGGTAATGAATGAATCCGCCCGCCATATGTTCGGTTTTACGGAAGCCGACAAAAAATTCTACCGTAACGTATACATGCGCCCTGCGGTATCGTTGGCGGCGCGTAAAAAACTCAAGCAGGGGCTTCCCGCTCAAATGGATTATGTGTTTGATTTCGCCCGCGCAGCCAAGATGTTTCCCAACCACATAGAGGGCACCGGAACATTACCCCTTTCGGTAACGTTTATTCCTATCAATAAACGTGACACCAAAGACGGTACGGTGGAAGCGGATTACGTCGTTTTCTTGGAACGTAAAGAACCGGTAAAAACGCCGCCCGCTCCGCCGGAGGAGCGCAAAAAGCCCGTTAAAAAATCCGCTCCCGTTCCGCCGCCTCCGCCCGTATTGCCTGTGGGCATGCCGAAAAGCACTAAGGAGTTATTGGTCCTTCCCAACAGCGAGCCGTATGCGCTTTGTTCGGAAGATTTTAAAATTGAAGTTTGTAACGATTTGTTTTGTTCTCTATGCCAGTTAAAAGAGGAAGAACTGAAAGGCCAATACCTGCGTGCGGTAATTTCCGCGGATTCTTTACTTGTGTTTGACGAAGATTTAAAAACGCTTCAGGCGGACGGAGTGTTGTCTAACCGTGAATACTTCATTACGGTGGGCGGCGGTCTTGAAAACTGCGCTGTGCGTTTGACAGCCGTTAAAGAAGCCGACGGCCGGTATTTATTTGTCTTGCGCAGTTTAGTGTTCCACCGCCAGATTATGAAAATTTTGGAAGAACGTTCTGCCCAGCTCAGCGCGCTTTTAGAAGCGACGGACGGTGTAGTATTTTCCATTTTTTTGGAGAAGGGACGCTTCGGCCAACTGGATCAGGCCAATAAACATCTTGCCCAAAAAACAGGTTTTTCACACGATGAACTTGTACATCTGGCGTTTAAAGACTTGTTTTTTGATCCTTCGCGTGAAGACGCTTCTCCTGTACTGACACTTGAACGGGCGGAACGGGAACTTGCTGCACAGGGTAAAACGTCTTTTCATACATCGGTGCGCCAGAAAGAAGGCAAAGGATTTGCCGCACAAGTAGTGGTAACAGCCCTTGATTTGCCTTGTAAGGACACTGCTCTTGTGGTTATACACGATTTAACGTCCCAAATGGATCAACTTTCCAAGGATTCCAAAGAAGCGCGCGAACTGAAAAGCGTGCGCGAAGCACTGCCCGGTCTGTATTTAAAAACCGACAGTGACGGCCGTGTGCTGGAAGCGTACTCTAATTTGGATTATTTGACGAATGCTGACGTAAAAAATGTCTTTTTGGGCAAAATGCCTGTGCAATTCTGGCCGCAAGAAGCTGCTTCCCGCGCGATGTTTGCAATTAAAGAAGCGCTGTCCATTAATGTCAGTACGCATTTTGAGTTTGACTGGATGCTCAAGGAGCTCCCCCGCAGTTACGAAGTGACGGTAACGCCGATTTCCGGCCGTGCCGAAGCCGTGCTGTGGATTAAAGATGTTTCCGAAAACCGCGTATATGACGAACAAGTGCGTGAACTCTACCGTATTACGCGCGAAGTTGGGATTACCATTACTGAGCAGGTAGATGCAATTTTGGCATTCGGGCAAAAAATTTTTAATGCACAGGCCGGTTTGGTGCTGCGCTTTGATCAAGGTAAAGGCGGACCGGAAAGTTCCGTTGTATACGTTACCAAGAACGATTTTCACTTGGAGCGCCAAATGGTGTTCCCTGTAGAAGAATGTTTGACGGACGTTTTGGACGGCAATGTAGTAATGTTTGCGGATTTGGCAAACGCTTCGTGTACGCGGTGTTTACATCAGGCAAAGGGTTTTGGATCGCTGATTGCCGCCCCGCTTTACGTAGGCGGCGAAGTGCAGGGAGCATTGTGCTTTGCCTCGCGTATTTCGCGCCGCAGTTATGGGCAAGGAGCAGAAGAATTGATGGGGCTGATGGCCAAACTGCTTGGTTTTCGCATTGAACTGCGCCAGACAGGCAAAATGCTTGGCGACGCGTCGCGTTCGCTGGCGCGGACGTTGGAGTACGTGGAAATGCCCGCTGTGATGATTGATTTGGACTATCAGATGACGTACGTCAATAAAGCTTTCTTAGAAGCAACGGGCCGCCGTGTGCACAATTTGCTGGGACAAGATTTCTTTGCCGAAGTGATTCGCAATGACGATCTCTCCAAACGAATGTTTAAAGCGGCTGAGAGGTCGAGTTCGGGAAACGCATTTCAAGTGCGTATGGACTTGCTGCACGAAAATGGCTTGTACGAAGATACGCCGTGGGACGTATTTGTCTGTAAAGATGAGAATGGAAAGGTGGACGGTTATGCGCTGATTGCGTCGGAACGCTGATGTTTTTGACGGGCTCGGAGACGGTTAATTTCCGAACTAATCTATTTTTTTATTCGGAAAACAATTACTCTGCCGTTAAACTAACCTCATAAAGAAAGCAATAAGGGGGTATTTATGGGGAAAAAGACATCGGGGAAGCGTTCTTGTCAGCCTGTAGATCCGGCAGGACCGTGTTTGATGGTCTATCGGTTGGTGGAGCGTAAAAACGCAAAAGATTTTGATCCGTTTTCTTTTTTGAGCGTTTGTTATTGCGGAGAAAAATTTGACCGCACAGCTGCGCCCATTCCGGCGCCGGAACCGGATCGGCTGGCTATCAACTATTTAGTAACGGGTGTATTGCATCCTGCGGAAATGCCGGAGGGAAAAGAGGCTGAGGCGATGGTCAATACGGTGGGCGGACTGCGGCAGGAAACGGCTGAGCGCTCTGTGGACGTACTTAACTTAGAGCTTTGGATAAAAGCTTTTGAACCATCTGACGGGGCGGGAATACGGTTGGAATTGGACAGCGAAAACGTACCGCTGGTCCGTACGGGGGACGGTGTGCAGGTGCGTGTTCTTTCCGGCCGCTACAGTGATACCCCCGGAGCTGTGTTTGAACATCCCGCGGGGACAGTTTTGTTTGATGTAACGCTTTCGGAGGGAGCGGTATTTGAGTACCAAGCTCCGCCTGAGAACACTACCTTTGTGTACGTTTTTGCAGGAAAGGCCCAATTTGGCCGTAGAGGTCGTAAACGGTTTGGTAAAAATTCGCTTTTACGTATCTCAGGGGGAGAAATTTTTGCTGTAACATATTGTTCCGGAGCACGCTTTCTGCTTATTTCGGGGCGGCCGGTAGACCGCGAAAAAGCAGCGCTTTGTCCGCAGGAAGAAAAGAAAATTTGCCGCGTGAAGGGTAAATAAACTGCGGGGCGTATCATTCGTGTAGGATAAATAGATAGGGGGATTTATGCTGCGCAAATGTCTGACATTAGGAATTTTGCTGTGGATTTGCACACCGTCTAACGCGCAAATCCAACGCTCGTATCATTATGGGGTAGTACCGACGGAAAATATTACCACGTTTGAGGTGAATCCGTCCACCACCGCCATAGATGATTCAGGAGGAATCTCGTTCACCCAGCTTACGCTGAAGGCGTACCGCGTTATTGATGAGCGTTTTAACTGGGGAATAGAGGTCCCCGTGTCCCGTTATGAATCGCCGGAGAAATCCGTCAACGGGTTGGGCGACGTGCTGGCCAGTTTTTCGTGGTTGATTCCGGAGGGCGATAAGACGTTGGGTTATGGTTTTAAAATGGAACTTTTTCTTCCTACTGCCACCGATAAACGGCTGGGTATGGGCAAACTGCAGCTCAGCCCTTCGGCGTTTATTTTGTTTTCTCTCCCGAAAAATTTGTATGCGGCTTTTGGATATAAACATTATCAGTCTGTGGTCGGAGACCACGCACGTGACGATGTAAACTACGGTCGTTTGCGCGCCAATATCGGATATATGTCGCCGGCGCAGTGGTGGGTTCTGACCAACTTATATTATTATATTGATTATGAACACGGCGGACAGGCAGAGTTTATTCCCGAACTTGAAATCGGCACGCTGGTTAACGACGGTACGGCATTTTATATTAACGGCAGTACGCACGCTGCCGGAAACTGGCGTACCAAAGACTGGAGTTTGGGTGTCGGCTTCAAACTGTTGTATTTATAAGTACAGCTCACAATAAATCCCATGCGTAAGCACGGGGAGTTTCATAGATTATTTTTTTGCCCTGCTTATTGCTTATTCCACGCAAAAACATCGCTCTGGTCTTCTCCTCCCAACACAGGCAAAGCAGTTTGCCTGTTCCTCTCACCAAACAAAAAACCCCGTTTATCACGGGGATTTTAAGTATGCGCTCGGCGGGATACGAGGAGTATTTTGTTTCCTGTATAGTAAAAGTTAAAAAATATGCCTTTTTCGCTATACAAAATAATTTTCCGGTTCCTTTAATGTTCCTGTTTATTGAGCGAAATTATTTATTTTTTTACTACATTTTTTACTACACTTTTGGTAACTTTTCAATGGCTCCTGCCAGGGTTACTGGCGACAAATGAGCGTATATTTCGGTAGTTTTTATAGAACTATGGCCTAAAAGTTTAGAAACCGTATATAAATCTACCCCATTTTGAACAAGATGGCTGGCAAAAGTGTGGCGCAATTTATGAACATTTCCTTCAAGACCGCATCTTTTGACGATTTTGTCACGAAAATAGGTCGTATAACTATCTAAAGAAAGCCGCACCCCATAACGGTCATAAATTACATAAGGGCCTTTATGCGGCAAGTGCTGTAAATGCTCTCTTAAATCTGCTGACAAAGGAATATCCCGGCATTCATAGTCTTTTGGCGTCCAATCTTTTTTGGGCGTTACGGATAAGATTCCTTTTTGGAAATCAATGTCTTTCCACATCAGATTGTGAATTTCTGCCCGCCGAAGCCCAGCGCGGGCTCCTAACAGGATAATAGTTTCCCATGGAGGGGTTTTTCCGGGAGGATATTCCGCTGCGGAAGAACGGGCATAAGATAGAATTTGAGAAATTTCCTCCGCTTCAAAAAATTCAATACGGCCCTTGGGAGTTTTGAATTTGCTAATACTGCTCCAGTTTTGAGGCTCAATTAATCCCCATGCTTCGGCTTTTCGCATAATAACTTTGATACTTTGTATTGTGCGGTTGATTCCGTGCGGTCCCAAAACGCCCCGCGCACGTGGATATTTCTTTTTACCTTTAGGGCGGACTTTTTCAGTACGATTTTTTAGCCATGTTTTGAACTCATCCAATAATGCTGGCGTAATATCCGCCAAATCTGTTATATGAGTAAATTCTTGCAGATATTCTAAGGAAATTTTGTCGCGGGCTACCGTTTGTTGGGCCTTGTTTGCGAGGGCCCATTCCATATATCGGTCTATAAAAGATAGAATTGGGGTCGCTCCGTATTTGGAGCGGCCTTTTTGTTCGGCTTTTATATCTGCCAGCATACGCTGTGCCGCCGCTTTGTTTTCGCAAAGGGCGTATTGTTTGCGCTTTCCGTTGACCATCACAGAACCCCAGTAAACAGGGGATCCGGCGCGTTTGTAGACAGAAGGTAGTTTTGCCATAGGATTAAAAACCCCGCCGGAGCGGGGCTCTATTATTTTGCCGTAAACTGAAAGTTTATGCCCAGATTTTCCGTAAGTCCGATTAATGTGGCAAATCCGGGGTTTGCGTCCTTTTTTAACAGGCGGTATACATTGGGCCGCTTAATGGCGGTTTTACGCGACAGTTCCGCGATATTGCCGGACATCGCCAAAATACGTAGGTTCATTAAGAACACGGGCAAATTGTGCGTACGGTTATAATCCGCAATGATACGTTTTTTAAACGCTTCACGGCGTTTTGGGTTTTCTTTTAAGATTTTGGCGTAAGAGGTGTCAAAATCCTCTTTTGCCAGTTCAAAATCATTGTTTTCCATACTTCCCCTCCAAGTATTCTTTAATGGCGTGGGCTTGTTTAATATCGTCTTTTTGCGTTCCTTTATGCCCACCGCACAGCAGGAGCAAGACGGCTTTGCCTTGGAACATCGTATAATATACGCGGTATCCTTTTTGGTAATTTATTTTGATTTCGTAAACTCCTTTGCCGACGGATTTGCAGTTGGACGTATTGCCGCAAAGAACGCGGTCAATGTAGTCGGCGATTTTATCCTGCACCGTGGCGCAGAGTTTATCAAACCATTTTGAAAATAATACCGTTTGCTCTCTTTTCATATTATAAGTGTATCATATAAGATACGTTTTGTCAAGGGGGTTATATGAGGCCTTTGCTGAAAAACATCACTTCTGAACCTTGATAATGCTCTTTAACGCTGTAATTAAGGCTATATGTTTTACAGCGGTGCGGCGTATATAGTTGGCGCACTTCTTTTACGTTGTCATAGGATACAATCCAATGTTTAGAATACTTTTTTACGTTGTTGGCCAAGATTGCATGATCCGCATTAGAGAAGTGATTGTAATATAAGGACGCCCCTTTAACATAATAGGGGGGATCTAAAAAAACGAGGCTATCGGCCGGGAGTTCTTCTTCCATCCTTTCTAAAAAAACAGAGGCTTCTTCGTTGGATAGGTGTATCCAATGTTTGAGTTCGGTAATTTTACGGATTTTATCGGCCAAGGCTGCTTTATTGAAACGGGCATCTATTTTGTATTTACCCGTCTGTTTTTTGCCCCCAATAATTCCACCGCGTACCACCCCCGACACATTGGTTCGGTTTAAGAAAAACGTGGAAAAGCCTAAATCAAATAAAGAGGCGTTTTCTTTATCTAATTGAACGGCAAATTGGCGTTCGTGTTCTTCTACGGTTATAGGGGTGTTTTGCATTGTCTCAATTAATTTTTCCGGCTCGTTTAATACGGTATGCCAAAAAGCATAAATAGAGCGGTCTAAATCGTTTATGTATATCTTGGATACGAAGCCGGAGAAAAGCAGATTTAACGCCAAACCGGCCCCGCCAGCAAAGGGTTCGGCATAAGCACCGCCCACCAAGTTGTTTTTTTCCAACAACTCTTTGATTTCTTCGGCAAGACACGCTTTGCCCCCGGGATAGCGTAAAGGCGACCAGTTTTTATGTTTCATGGCTATATACTACCAAATAAATTGTGTTTTGGCCATAACCCTATTTTACATCGGAAAGCATAAAAGCAATCAGTTTTTCCATATTGATATATTGCAAAATCAAAGTGTTGACATTTGGCAACATCTCGGCATGCACGAAATTATTTAATTTTGTAATACTTACATCTTCTTTTTGCTGTTCGATATCTATTTTTAGTGTTTCCAAGTCCTTAGGGTCCGCAGTATAATTTTTATTTTGTTGGATTTTGTTAATAGCTCTCACTAGTTTGTGTTTTAATTGGCCTTCTGTATCTTGTTTTTGAAAATGTAAGTAATGATCGGTACTTAATTCTAATAAAGTACGGAATAATATTGCCCCAGCAATTGGAAAGTCTTGCAGTTTTAACGTGCGCAATTCATTTACAATATCATTGATTTTGTTTAAATGTGATGTGTCCGGCAGACAGGAGGTTTTTAAAATAAGGCATTTCCTGTCTGTGGACTTTTTGACCCCGGCTTTGCTTAATTTAAAAGGAGTGTCCGTTGGTATCTTGGTTGTCGCAGTTTTAGGTAACCTAGTTTCAGGGAATAGCGACGGCTGTATCATAGAAGGTACGTTTTCAGTGGGCTTGGCTTCTTCTGCCAGATTTGTCTTTGTTGTTCCACAAAGGTTATCTATAATTGGCAAAATCATTGCCTTTATTTGTTGCGCTGTTCCTAACGTACGGGTATTATAAGAACGGTCCTGAATGTTCTTATATATCTCTTTCATTATTTTGATTATATCATCAGATTGAGACGGTAGATTATTCCACAAAGTCTGTATTTTTGTAAATACCTCTTTCGTGCCAATAATCCTTTCAAAAGTGGAAAACCCATCATCCGGCAATATCAGCCCGTTATTATCTGCAAATTCAATCAATTTGAGAATAAAAGCGTTAGGGTCTTTTCTTCTCTGTCGCTCTAGTGGTCCCCAAGTAATTTGTTTCAATCCATCATCGTCTGTTGCGTGACGTCCATCTACAATTAAGTTAATTAAATCCAAATCAGATTCTTGACGACATTCTATCTCAGCGCTGATTTTTTTTATTAAGTTTTGATTTGTTGAAATTAATTTTTCAACGGCTTTTTTTATGTCGGCCGGGGCAAATTCAGGATTATTTAATACAGACAATGCCGTAAGACGACGATTTCCGTCATAAACAATATTGTTAGGGTCAATCAGCAATGGTTCTATTAATCCTTCATATTTAATTATAGCCTTACATAAATTCAGTAATTTTTTAGGATTTAAATTTGCAATTGCATCTTTTATCTCTTCCTGCTTAGCATTGGTACTAGCAATCCTGGGGTTTTTATTCCAAAAAATTAACTTATCAAATGAAACTTTTACATAAGGCATATACACATTCCTCCATCAGTTGGGTTTTTTACCTTTACAACGTTTTCGTTCCGCCGTCATATGGCACGGCGTGGCCGTGCTTTATAAGAGCCGTCCCCAAGTCAGACCCGTTGACCTTAACTTCACATAAAAGGCGGAAATACTTGTCCCGGCCACAGTTGCGCAGGAGTATCTTGCCGCCCCGCAAAAACTGCTTGGTAAACGCTTTTGCGGCCTTGGCCGCCGCCTTGGTTTCTTCGGTTCCGCCGCGCATTTCGGGGCAGTCCACGCCGCGCACCCTTACAGGTATAGCCTTACAAAAAATAGAGTACCGGCACGCTAAATAGACCTTAAAGGTGTCGCCGTCGTATACCGACGCAAGCGACACCTTGTTAAAGTTTTGTAGTTTTACTTCTTGCTGGGCCATACCAAGCGGCGTAGCAAGCAAAAAGATAAATGCGATAAGAAATTGACGCATTATTTGGTTGTTTTTTCCATCGCCGAATAAATATCTTTGGAATTGAGTAGATATTTAACCTGCCAGTAATCGCCTTTTTTCTGCATTGCTAGTACAAGTTTGAGATCATCATTATCTTTTCCATACAAAATTAGTTCTACTGTGGCGGCTGTATTGTCTTTATTTAAGACTTTTACAGATTTCAAATATTTGGTGGGAGAACCAGTTTTTTGGGCTTCTTCTGCTTTGCTTTGTACTGCGGATAAAAACGAAGTTTTGACGGTGGCTATAAGAGCCGGTTTCATCATACTTGCAAGACCAACGGCAAAAGGGTTGGAAGCCATCTCGGGAGCTTCGCTTAATTGTTCATCTATCATTTTACCGGCAAGGCTATCTATATCAATATATTTTTCCATTAATATAGGGTTGTTATCCTTGATTGCTAGGCCGGCTTGTTTTAATGAATACAGAGGGCCCTTTTTGTATGAATTATAGACAATGCCCCCTATTCCTGCTGCTAATATAATAAAAATGGAGAGTATAATTAAAATTTTTTTCATATTATTTAGCCTCTTTTTTCTTTCTAAAAATGAAAGTTTGGTGTTCGATAAGGGTTTGGCTTTGTCCAAACAGCATACCTAAACAACCGGGGGAAACCAGTTCGGTGATGCTCCCTTGGGAATAAAACTCCCAGCCTTCTTTTGCTTGTTCATTTAGTATCTTTTCTAAGCAAGATTCAAAAGTCTCTTTCTTTTTAGCGTTAGGGATAATTTGCCCGCTTATTACTTTGTATTCGTACATTTTTACTCCGTTAAACCAAGCCAGTTTTCTTTGTCTTGGCGGCTCCACGAGCCTATAATCAGCCCGATAATAACTAACTCTTCGGGTATAAACGGCTTATATTTCGGGTTAGTGGAGCAAAGTTGGATGTGGCCGTCCGTTAATTTGTTAATTACTTTCATACAAATTCCGTGTTCCGTTTTTACCACCATCGCGCGGCCATGTATAGGTTCTTCCGTCTTACGGATTACACAATAATCGCCGAGGTGGAGTTTTGGCTCCAAGGAATCGCCGTTACACTTTACTACAAAATCTGCGCCGGGGAATACCCACCGGGGAATATCCCAAAATGTTTCCACGTCGGCTTCCGAAAATTCCGGCAGTCCGGCGGGAACGTCGGCTAAAATAGGCAAAGAAATCGTGTTTTTGTCTGTTAAGGGAGTAACTCGTATAGAGCGAGAAAACTCTAAATTTTCTTCCCACCAAATGCTTTTTAATTCTTTTTCTGATTTATTAAAAATCTTCACCATCTTTTTTATGTTCTCTACTGATGGCTTTTTTTTGCCCGCCACCCATTCGGATACTGTTGGAGTAGAAATTTCTAATAAATTGGCTAATTTTGCTTGCGCGCCGCGTAAAATGCCGTCATTAAATTCTGTTAATAATTCTTCTTTTGTCATACTTTCCTCGTCGTAAAATAGGGTGATAATAAAATACCCCTTGACATAATGGCTAATGTTAGCTATTATTATCTTATAAGGCGCAAGTCTTATAACACAAAACAAAACAGTCTTACCGCGTTGAAAACTGCGAAATAATACAACGCGATTAACCGCCCGGACAGGCGGCACAAACAGAAAGTACGACATCACGCTAACGATTTGCGGGAAACCGTAAAATAATCAGTTCTGTTTGTGAACCGATAGCACAGGGCCAAGCCCAACCTTTCGCAGAGGTTTGCTATCGGTTTTTATTTTAGCAAATTTGAGTTATTAAAGAGGGTACAAAAAAATGACGAAAGAACGCAGAGCAAAAATGCCACTTGAAAAAACCGTCGGGGGGATTGCTTTTTACACCGTATGGGGAATGTGTTCCAAAATAGAAGGACGCAATGCGGGTTCCCATTTAAGTATTACGCAATTGCTGAAGTATGTAAAGGAAGGTTGTCCCTGTTTTGAACACGCAGGAATGCTGCTTTTTGAACAGGATTTGACGGGTTTTATGGAATGGCTCCGAAAACGTAAAGCAGCAAGGCAGATAAAAGCGCAAGAACGGATCCGCCGGATTTACGGGAGGTAATATGAAAAACTTTTTGCACGTTTTAAGTACGCCGGAGGAGTGGAGTTTGGTTTCTGTTTGGCTGGTTGGTTTAGCCGCGGCGTTTACGCTGGCCGTACTCTTTGGGGCGGCGTTTGATGCAAATTTTCCGGCTTAAAGAACCGGACGGGCGCGCAGGGCTTTCATCCCTGGTCTCCTAAAAAATAAAGTACCGCGCCCGATAGATTTTAACTGCGCCGCAGACCAAACGAGCCCGAGGCAGGCGGTCATCCTGCAAGCCGGACGCGGCGGCACCCTCCCGCGGTTGTTCTTTACGAAGCAGTAAGTATGGCTTAACCCTTGACGGAGTGGACGCACTGGCACACCCGGCAGAGTGAGGGAGCGGCCCGCCCCGCGTAAAAACGTATGGGGCTAGGGGAAAACTAAATAGGTTAACTGGGCGGTGTGCCGAAATACCGCCCTGTTATAAGAGAGTATAAAAATGGCCTTAAAACAAGAACAATCTTATAAATTGCGGGCCTTAAAATCCCGTCAGAAGAAAGTCCAAAATGTTATCGCGGAATTGCAAAAAATGTGGCCTGCTGCTATCGATCGGGCTTTCGTAGAAAGGCATATCGCGCAAAATGTGGGAACTCTTACCCAAATAGAAAGCGAAATTAAACATTTGGAATCATTACAAACCCAAACTTGGAGGTAACAAACTATGGTGTTTCAAAAAGCAACAAAACAAAAAGCCAAATTACGTATGGCATTAACCGGCCCCAGCGGCTCGGGCAAGACGTACAGCGCGTTGAACATAGCGCAATACCTTGGCAAAAAGGTTTGCGTGGTGGATACGGAGGGCAACAGCGCAAGCAAATATGCGAATTTGTTTGATTTCTGCACGCTGTCTTTGACGGACTGCCACCCCAATAACTTTATAAAAGCCATTGACGCGGCGGTGGCGGAAGGTTTTGACGTAATTATTATTGACAGCCTGTCGCACGCCTACAACGGCAAAAACGGCCTTTTGGAATTGGCCGATCGGGAAAAAATGAAAATTTCCAACCAATTCCAAGCGTGGGCCAAAGTGGCGCCCATCCAAAATGCGCTTACCCAAAAACTGCTTACCGCGCCGATCCATATCGTTACTACTTTGCGTGTAAAAACTGCATACGATATGCAGGAAGAAAATGGCAAAAAGAAGCCCGTCAAAATCGGGTTGGCTCCCGTTCAGAAAGAGGGCATTGAATACGAGTTTGACGTATTGGCGGAAATGACGCCGGAAAATATGTTTATCGTATCCAAAACCCGCTGTCCGGAACTGAACGGTCAAATCTTTAATAAGCCCGGCAAAGATGTGGCGGATATATTAAACGCGTGGCTGAATGACGGCGTAGAAGCCGCCCCCGCGCCGGCTCCGGCAACCGAACAGCCCGCGGTGCAGCCCCAAGCGGTTTCCGTGCAAGCGGCGGCCCCGAAACCGTCCGTCCAAAAAGCTCCGTTAAAACTCCAAACAGCCGCGCCTAAGAAATCCGCGCCGGCGCAAGCCCAACAAGCACCTGCCGAACCCGTTTCCGCCGGAATGGAAGCGTTTCCCGAAAAAGGACTTTTTGAACGCGTGGGCGTTCTTGCGGAAATTAAAAACAGCGGACAAGGTAAATGGGAGCTGTTTTTAAAAGGCGCAAAAGAGGCGTTGGTTACGTTTTCGCAGGCTATGAACATACAGGCGGTCAGCTTGATGGGCAAAGCCGTTAAAATCAAAGCCGTAGTAAACAACCCAGGGCAGTATGTTTTACTGAATATCGCTCCGGCGAACTAAACAGGAGGAAAAAATATTATGATGCAGTTTCCCGTAGACGTAAACGAATTCGAAAGAGCCGGAAGCAACGAACGATACATTATTCCGGACAATACCTATACGCTGGAAGTGTTGGAAGTAACCGACGGCGGCACGAGCAAAAACGGCGACCCGAAGCTGGATTTTAAACTGGGGCTTGCTGAATACCTCAACAATCCGGAATGGCCGTATAACCGTTGGACGTATCATTCCATTTATTTGATTCCGGCGGGGAAAAAAGGCCACGGAATCGCGCTTCACTTTTTAAAGGTACTCGGAGCCGTGCCGGATGAAAAAGGCGTAATCAACATTGAGCCGTCGGCTTTTGTAGGCCGCCGCTTTCAAGCGTACGTTTTCAGCGAGAAAGACCAACAGGGTGTTTTGCGCCAACGCATAAACCATATTGAAGCGTTGCCGGAGGACGCGCAGGTGGAGGAGGTGCCGTTCTAATATGATTACCGCACTTCCTAAACCTAAAATCGATGTTGAATTTCGCGTCGTACGACGCGCCCACGTTTACACGTCCGGAGGGGTGGACTACCCCTCCGTTACGAAAATCTTGGGTGTAATTGATAACGGAAAGTCCAATGCGCTTGCTATTTGGGCGCGTCGAGAAGCGTTAAAACTGGCGCAGAACGAGCTTTTTGGCGCGTTGGATGGCGGTATAACCCTTGGTTACGAAAACGTGGCCGAAATCATTAAAAGCGCAGACCGCCAGCCGGACAGGTTAAAGGACGCCGCCGCGGATTTGGGAACCCGCGTACACGAAGCCATTGACGCCTATATTTTGGGCAAAGACCCTGTGCTGGACGAAGAAAGCGTGGTCGGTTTTACCAACTTCATTGACTGGATGAGCAAAGAAAAAATCCGCATTATTTCGGGCGATATTCCGGTGGCAAGCCCCGAATGGGGATTCGGCGGGAGGCTGGATTCCGTAGGCGTGAACGACAAAGACGAAATCATTATTTTGGACTGGAAAACGTCCAACGCTCTGCGAGATGAATATCCGCTCCAAGTGGCAGCGTACGCGATTGCATTTGAGGAAATGTACGGCTTGCGCGTTGCCGGTGCCAAAGTAGTGCGCTTTGGTAAAACGGATCCGGCGGATTTTGAAGCGCGTGACGTCAGTTTGCGCGAGGCCAAGCTGGCGTTTTTTAAAGCCTTGGGACTTTTTAAGGCGATGAAAGCCGAACTTTGGGCCTAGTTGCGGGCCGGGTGGCGGCGCACCTCCCCGCCACCCCAAAGCCGTTATTAATTTAGGAGCCTTTTATGATTTACAGATGTTTGGTTTGCGGCAAATGGCGTTTGGGTAAAGGTCCTGTGTGCCACGGGTGCCGGCGAAAACTGTCGGCCATTAAAAACGAGGTCAAAAATAAATGAAATTTGATTTTTTAAAACTCTCGCCCCGAAATACCCACACCAAAGAAAAGTTTTTACTGGGCGCGATTTTAGCCGAAAGATACGGAAAAGAACTTCGTGCGGAATACCGATTCTGCCCCAACAGACGTTTTCGGGCGGATTGGTTTATCCCCAGTTTAAACGTATTGGTGGAATACGAGGGAATCTTTGGCGGCAAAGCCCGCCATACGAGCGTGGGCGGGTATTCCACCGACTGCGAAAAGTACAATTTGGCGACCGTCATGGGATACCGTGTGCTGCGTTATACGGCCAAGAATTACACCCAAGCGATTGCCGATTTGGACGAACTGGAACAGGATTTGAAGGTCGGGGGGAGTGTATGAAGATACCCTACGTCAAAGTATATACGGCGGATTTGCTGGCTAAAAGCCGCCGTTTAAGCGAGGAGCAAATCGGCCGCGCTATACTGGGCATTTGCGAGCAGGCGTTTGAAAACGCAACCGATTACAGCCCGCAAACGGATGCCGAAAAGGCTTTGTTTGATATGTTAATCGGTTGGAAAAATGAAAGCGTCAGCGCGCTGAAACAAAAGAAAAAAGCGGGCCGTTTGGGGGCGCAAAAGACAAACGAAAAACGCAAACTTTCAGACGGCGGCACCGCCGCTTTATCTGCCGTCGGCACCCGTAAGCGGCATACAGAAACAGATACAGATACAGAAACAGAGACAGATATAAATAAACAACTTACCGCGGCACCTGCCGCGGGGCAAGTGAACCCGAAACCGAAATTGAATAAATTGCAGGAATTTTCAAACGCCGTTTTGGCGGAATTTGAAGAGTTGGAAACCAAGGACCAAATCGCCGTATGGTTTAAGCGCAACTGCCGCTGTTTAAGCGATATTTTGAAATTTTGCAACGGCGAAATCCCCGTGGGGTTGGCCGTAATCCGCGTTTGCGTGGAGCGGTTGGAAAAAGCGGGACTTTCCGGCGGATATGAGGCCGTTTGCCGGAATCTGCCGGAATACTACCACGAAGCCAAAAAACGCTTGGCGGGGGAAGTTTATGCGAAGTAAAAAAGCGTCAGACGCTTACAAAAGCACCGTTCTGCCTTACCAGCCGGACAGCTGCCGGAATTGTTGGAATAAGCCCAAGGGAAAAGCAGACAACGAAATGGCACCGCGCTACCATGGCATTTATGTGTCGCTCCCCGTAATGCTGGTGGAGTTGGACGGTAAAACTACGCTGGTTTGCTACCGTGCCGAATGCCCGTTCTGCGGCGACGTGAAGTATTATGACGGGTTAGGCTGCCCGTACAAGCTAAACGGCGGCAAGGCGGATTTCGGCGTAGCGTATTGGCTGGAAATACGCCGCAACGGGTTAGACCCGGACGGGTTTATCCGCGCCGTGCATACGCAGAAGTGCCGCTATTTGGAAGCTTCTAAACTGCCCAAATACGAGAGCGGGAATCATCGGGCGGAATTTTACGAACCCAAAAGCGAGCTGTGCGAACTGTTTTAGCGTAAAACAATAGCAAGAAAATAGCAAGAATTTTTGGGAGGATAAAAGAGGAATAGTATGCCTAAAACCTTACATCTTACGCTTACTTTTCATTGGTGGAAAGAAATCGCCGAAGGGATTAAAACGTGCGAATACCGCCGCTTTTGCGAGGGCTGGCGCAAACGATTAAACGGTTTGCAACGTGGGGATTTGGTTGTATTTCACCGCGGATATACGATGCGAACGCTTACGCGGCAGATTGAGAGTATCCGAATAATTGACGGCTGGAAGTTGCCCAACGACGTTTATAAGTTTTTCGGATGTCCAAATGAAAGCCAATTCTTTGAAATTCAATTTCGGTAATTAATAACAGAGGTTACGGCTACGTTTCCGCCGCCATTGGCGGCCCGCTTTGCTCGTACGGCAGGCGCGCATCGCATAACACGCAAAGAGGACGTAGCAAATGAAAAAAGAGATTATTGGCAAACAAACATTGTACTGCGGCAATTCTTTGGAAATCATGGACTTGCTCAATGATGCGGCCTATGGGTTGGTGCTATCTGATCCGCCGTATATGATAAACACCAAAAGCGACGGAACGGGCAAGATTGACCCTTGGGGCGATTATATGAACGCCGCCGTATTTTACGCCGAGTGGATTGGCAAGGCGAGGAAAAAACTCAAAGACGACGGCGCTCTGATGTCGTTCTTGAATTGGCGGAGTGTTGCCACGTTTACCAAAGCGTCGTGCCTGCTTGGGTGGCCGATGGAAAGTTTGGTCGTGTGGAATAAAAAGTATTTAGGCACCAATATGCGCGGTTTCCGGCCTGCATACGAAATGGTCGCGCTGTTCACGCAAGCGGGGTTCAAAATCCCAAACCGTTGCTTAGGGGACATTGTGGAGTGTCCGCGGCTAACGCGTAAACCGAACCATCCGGCCGAAAAGCCCGTCGCGCTGTTGGAGTTTTTGCTGACAGCCGCGGCGCAAAACGATGTGCTGGACGTGTTTATGGGTTCCGGCACTACTTTGGTGGCGTGCGAAAAACTGGGCTTGCGCGGTACAGGGATTGAAATTAACGAAAAATATTTTGACGCCGCGTGCAGACGGGTTGAAGAAGCCGCGAGATAACCGAATATCCCCCCAATACAGGGGGGATAAATTTTTTATTTGAACAACGAGGCTAATTGCATTAGAAGATTAATAACTTCCCAAAGAGTTGGTTTACTTATTTTCATTTGCTTTGGCTCCATTCTAACGGTTTTAAAGAGATTACCCATCCTCGGTTTTTAAATTTAAAGTATTGTTTGGTCATATTCCTTGGTACTATTTGTAAATTTTTTATTTGTTTATATATGTCTATCTGTAAACTGTTTTTCCTCTCGTATATAACCTATCTGTTCGCTATTGCTAACAAGCAGGGGCCTCCTGTAAAGGAGACCCCTTGAAAAATAGCGTTTGATTAGTTATACTAGTATTACTGCGAGAACTGATTATTTAGGCCTTAAATTGGCCTGAGTGGTTGGTTCTCTTTTTTTCCACTCTTACACCCCGCAATCGCGGGGTTTTTTATTCCCCAAAACTGAAAACAATGTGGCAAGGCTTACTGAAAATAAACGGAAATTTGCTTTAGCGTTCCTGCAAACGAGGAACGCTACGTCTGCTTATTTGGCCGCGTACCCGCACTTTAAGGGCAAACGGGAGACCGCCGCCAGCAACGCAAGCCGGATTCTAAAAGAGCCGGAAGTCGAAGCGTATTTGCAGGAACTGGGGGCCGAAGCCGCCAAGCCCACGATTTTGAAACTGTCGGAACTGGGCGAATTTTGGACGCAGGTCATCCAAGACGCCGGACAGGACATAAAAGACCGCCTGTCCGCGTCGCGCACGTTGGCCCAGTATGCTTTTAAGTTCTTTGAAAAACAGCCGCAGAACGACGCGGAACAAGCCACCATGCAAAGTGGCGGCAAACCGCCTTTAAGCCCCGATTTTGCATCATTTTGCGAAAGCGTTGGCTACTTCCGCCCGTATTCCAAGCAGGTGGAAATGGCGGAGTTCGTGCGCGGCTCGGGGGCGCGGCTTTTGCTGGGTGCGCGCGGGTACGGCAAAACGGATTACGGCGTTATCTGCGGGATTGCGTGGGCTCTTTTGCGGGAGCCGTCGGACACGTGGCTTATTCTTACGAAAGAAGAAGAACGCGGCAAGGATATTTTAAGCGAAATCGCGCGCGTGTTGGAAGCGTGCGGCATAGCGTTTGAACAACGAAACAGCAAGAACTTGCGCTTAGCCGGACACGCGGGCAAAGACCCAAACGTCGCGGTTTTGCCGCTCCGTTCCCGTTCTTTTCGCGGACGCCACCCCAAGCATATCGTTTGTGACGATTTAATCACTCCGGACGATACCAGCGCGGCGGAGCGCGCAAGGGTGGAAAAGGTGCGCGAAGAACTGATGAAGCTGACGGACAACGTGGTTTTTATCGGCCAGCCGGCGCACGCCAAAGACGTATACGCCAAAATGCGTAAACTCGCCGGCGTTAAAACGCTGGAAGTGCCGTACGGCTCCATCCCCGAACTGGACTGCAATTTGGAAGCCCAGCGGGCGGCGGGTATCAGCGAAGCGAGCATACAGGCCAGTTACTTTTTGAAAATCAGCGAGAGCGAGCGTTTGCCGTTTGCGGCGGTGGAATACGCAAATTTCTTCCCGTCAGACGGGTGCGCGGGGTTTATAGACCCCAGCCACGAGGGCAACGACTACACGGCCCTTGCGCTTGTAAAACGGAACTTTGATTTGCTGATTATTGCCGGGTTTGCATGGCAGAAAGCGTGGGACGACTGCTTGGAAGAAATCGTGGCCGTAATGAAAGCGTTTAACTGCCAAACATTCGCCTTTGAAACGAACGGCGTGGGCAAACATCCCGTGATGGTGCTCCGGCAGGCGGGGGCAAACGTGCAAGGCTGGCGGTCGGACACGAACAAGCACGCGCGGATTATGAACGCGGCCGCGTACCGCCAAAATTTACGTTTGGCGCAGTTTTTACCGCCGGATTTAAACGCTCCGGCGTACAGGGAAGCGCAAACCGCGTTTAACGATATGGTCGTAAATTACGAATACAAGGCCGAACACGACGACGCGCCGGACGCTTTGGCCAATTTGCTTATGTATGTGGGAGTTTTAACGGATGAACATAAAGGACATTTTTAATTTTCAAAAGCGGGATACGCAAACGGACTATTCCGTTTCGCTGTCGTATCCGCTTGTGTACAACGGCAAAAATGCGGATTTTGCGCATACGTTTGTGTTGGAACTTTACCGCCGCATTTTGACGGACTGCTTTAATCATTCATCGGAAATCCCGCAGGATAAACAAGGCGCGTTGTGGGATTCCGTGATGTGTTTCGGTGCGGAAAAAGGAGCCAAGGGGCTGATTTCGTTTTTGGCCGAAGCGATAACCGCCCGCACGCAAAAACTTTATTTAGTTTTTGACAACGGTTTTGTACGCCTTGCCACCAACGAGGAAAAGAAAGACATTGACGCCGACCCGATTAAAAAAGGCGCGGTGTGTCTGTGTTTTGCCGATTTCAAACAGGCGACGATTTTGTTGGTGCTTGCGTCCTTAATGGAGCGGTTGCTGGAAAACGCCAACGCGGGGCTGAACATTTCCCGCAGCGTTTTAATCCAAATCAACCAGTTGCGCGAAAGCGTTTCTCTGCCGAATGCCGAGGGAGCGATTGCACAGGCCAAAGCCATTGAGCAGGGCCTTAAAAGCGGCAAAGGCGCGCTGTTGGACGCGGCGGACAAAGTGGAAGTGCCTGTTTTTAATACCGACCCGCTGGAAAGCGCCTTGGAAATGCTGTACGGGCTGATGTCCTTTTTTACGGGTATGCCGCGGGCGTATGTGTCCGGCGAACTGACGGCGGGTTTAAACGCCACGGGCGAGGGCGACCAACAAGCCACGGAGCAGGGACTCAAATTTTATTTTGTCAGCATTTTTAAACCCGTGTGCGAGCAGTTGTTTGGGGTGCAGAATCTGACGTTTAAAACGTCCGAGTGGCGCAAATTTGCCGAAATTGCAAACGTCTTGCCGGTGTTGGAAGCCACCGACGCCATACCGGCGGTCGTAAAAGAACGCCTTGTTAAAGAAATGTTTGGCTGATGGGCGAACGGTTTGACCCGTCCGCGTGGCTGGAACGGGTATTCCCAAAAGGGATAGAAAAGACCGGCTTACTTACGGACGGGCTGGACATTAAAAAGCGGTATTTGAAGGCTCTTGTCCGTGCGACAGGGCAGAGCGGCCGGAAGATTACGGCGGAAGTTTATAAAACGGTTGAGTTTTACGCCGAAAAAGAAGCCGCTTTAAAAGCCGCGGGCGAGCGGGCGTTTAAGCAGGAAGCGTTAAACGGGCAGGCTCTTTTAACAAGCCGTCTTAAAAACTTTTTGGTGTACGCCGAGGTGCAGGAACAGCGCAAGCGGCACAAGGGCAAGATGTACCGCTGGTTGCCGTCCAGTGCGGAAAACCCCGATCCAGAACACCAGTTGTTGTACGGTAAGATTTTCCGCGAGGGCGAGGGCGACAAAGACGGGTATATGCCCGGCGAGCGTTGGGGTTGCCAGTGCGGAATTGAGTGGCTGGATGACGAAGATATGACGCCGGAAGATAGGGCAGGAATGGTAGATGTCAGTTTAAACAAAACAAATATTCTACCTCCTCTTAGTCCGGATGTTTTAGAGACAATGGGGGTGCGTAATAAACGGCCCGCCCTTATGCTTCGCACGATACGGCGTAATAGCGCG
The DNA here is from genome assembly GCF_051874775.1 of Candidatus Avelusimicrobium sp. Taxonomy (GTDB): domain Bacteria; phylum Elusimicrobiota; class Elusimicrobia; order Elusimicrobiales; family Elusimicrobiaceae; genus Avelusimicrobium. The sequence continues at coordinate 18,244 of NZ_JBJEGE010000009.1, read as the reverse complement.
AAACATAATGATTTAAGCAAGATGGACTACGATACTGGTATCCGGCAGGCCCTGTATTTACGAAAGAAGCCAATATTTCAAGATGAAGAGAATAAAAATTATTGGCATTTCGTGGGAGAACCCACCCAAAAAGGACGCAGTTATTTTGATTTGATTTTGGAAAATTCCAAAAAGAAAAAACGTTTGGAAATAGTGCATTTGCACAAACGAAATACAAAAAGTATGGAAAAGATGTTACGGAAGTACGGGATTATTAAATAAAAAGACTGACTAACTTGGGTGGCCCCGCAAAGGTAAGGTGTAAATCCTTACCAGTATTGCCCCACCATAAGCCAATCATTGGCCAGCATCCGAGCGGGAAAATTTATGCGTGTCAAGTTAATCAGTCATTAATAGTATAGCGAAATAACGCTTATTTTTCAAGGGGAAACGATATGGATAAATTACTCAAACTGATGTTTCAAAAATACCCGCTCCGCGCGGCAGACGGCGCGGACGGTGCAGACGGCGGCGCGAATAACAACGCGGATTTTGCCGCCAAGTTGGACGCTCTGACGGCGCAGGTGGAAAAACTGCTTGCCGGCAAAAAAGACGCGGACCCCGATCCCACGGACGCGGACAAAGTACGCGCCGAACTGGAAGCCAAAGCCCAAAAGGAAGCGGAAACCGCACGTATGCAGGACGCTATCAAGTTTAACTTGGGCGTTTCGCAGTTTGTTGCGGACAACAAAGACTACTTGGGCAAACTGGCCGAAGGGCTTGTGAAAACCGTCAACGAGAAACAATTTTCCGACGAGGTGCGCAAAGCGGCCGCGCTCAAAAAGAATTTACTGGAAGATTTTTTCAGCTTGCAGGAAAACATTGACGCCGCGCCGGAAGAACTCAAACCGCGCATTTTGTCGTTTAAGGCGCTCGCAGACGACGACAAAGAAAAACAAGCCGCCCAGTTTTGGGATACGCTGACGCTTACCTTGGGGCAAAAGAAACTTGCCGCCCAAGTGGCCGCGGCCAAACGTGCGCGCGCCGGACATTTTGAAGAAACCAACGATTTGATTAAACAATACAACGACAGGGTCTTTGCCAAACGTGCGCATTACCTTGGCGAAAAGGAGCAAGCAAAATGAGCAAACAATTAGGCACGCCGTACAAACGCGGCAAGTCTGACGTGATTGACAATTTTGCCCCCAACGGCGGCACTCCCGTCGGCGAGGGGTTGGCCGTTACCAAAGCCGCAGACGGCACGATTAAAGCGCAAAGCGCGGCCTCCGATGTGGTTATCGGCGTAAGCGGCGTATGCGAAATCAAACGCCAGTCCGTGGTGCGCTGTGGTTTGGAAACGTACGTCCAACTGGCTACGGGGGCCACTCCGGCGGACGGAAAAGCCGTTTATGTTTCCGGCGGCAAATTTACCGACGCCGCCAAAACGGGCGAAACCAACAACATCGCGGTAAACGCTGTTTTTTGCACGGGCAAAGTAACGGCCAAAGACAGCAAAGGCAACAAATACGACGCCGCAGCCATTGATTTCGCCGGCGGGCTGTAATCTATGGCTAAAACCGTAAAAGAGGCGGCCAAAAAGCCCGAAGCGGAACAAAACCCGCAGGCTCCGGCCCCGAAGCCGGAAAACGCGCAGAGCGCGGCCCAAAGGCCCGTTTTGCGTAAGTTCTTAAAATTTCAAGGAGTTAACAAGAAATGACCGATAATCACATCGTTCCCACCCGGGAAGAATTGATGCAGGGCGTAACGCTGGATTATGCGCCTTTTTACAGCGTTTTCAAAGCGCGCGCCCACGAAGCGAAAATTGAAAACGTCAAATTCAAAACCATCCGCGCCGAGGATGACATCGTGGCCGCGTTTATCAACGCGCAGGACACGGAACGCAAGCACGTCAAAGCGACGGCGGGCGACAAATCTTACGCCAAAGCCTTTAAAGGCGTGCAGTACGCCGAAAGCATTTTAAACGCGCAGTCCGCCTTGCCGGATATGAACAACCGCGTTTTAAAAGCGTTCCACAAACAGCTGGATAAAGAAATTTGGCTGGGTAAAGACAACAACGGCGTGATCGTATCGTCCGACCCGTTCCACATTACCAACCCGTCCGCGACCTTGCCCAAAACCATTAGCGGCAATAACGGCATTGACGCGCTGGTATCGTTGGCGACCGACCTGCAAAAACAGGTGGAAGTAACGTCCTCCTCGTCCAATTTCCAACTGGCTTTTTACGGCGACGCGGCTAAAAAATATCTGCGCAAAACGCTGACCAACGGCACGGCGTACAACCGCATTTTGGCCGACGCCTTGAAAAACGTGGCGTTTTTGGAAGTGCCCGCCAACTTGGCCGAAACCGAAAGCGGCATCGTGGTTATCTGCCCCGAAATCGTGGAACTGAACCACACGCTTCTGCCGCAGGTACAGGGCACCGGCACCGACGAACGCGCCGGCGAAGTATGGGTCAATTACATTTACGGCACCGCCATGGTGGACGTAAAAGAAATGGGCGGGTTAATCGTACAGCCCATTACGGTGGCGGACTAGGAGTTTGCTATGCGTGAAGAGTTAGATAACATTCTTGAACAATTAGGGGCGACCTGTTTAACCTTGGCCGAGTGGGCCAAGGCAGCCGCTATTATGAACGGCAGAACCGATGCCAAGGCGCAATATCAAGCTCTTCACGCCGTTTTAACCGCGCGCGGCGGAATTTGCAGCGGGGAGTTGGAAGCCCTGCATTCTTATTTTGCCGCGCGTGGGTTGCGTGTTGCGGATTTGGAAGATAAACCGGGATTTTCCAATATCTTTATCGGTGCTCCGTTATGAGCAAAGATATTGAGTTTGTGGCAAAGCAAAAACTGAGCGTGTTTTTGCCTAATAATTTAAACCGCTATACGGTGCAAGCGGGGGTATTGGAAGATAAGCCAGCGGCTAAGCCCGCCGCGGGAACAACACGCCGGCCAATGGGCAAAGTGCGAAAAAGAAAGGGCGAAGAGCAAGGGGTATCCTTGCGCGACTTAATGGCTAAATTTAATACGTCGTACAACATCTTGCTGGCCCCGTGGCGAAACCCGAATAATAAAGAAGTCGCCCAAGTGGTGGACGACATTGCAAAGGATTTAAATCATAAGGGCCGTTGGTTGGCCCGAATCAAAGCAGGGGTACAGGCCGTAATCCGTAACCCAATCAAACGCAAGGAATACGGCTCCAATACGCAGGCAACCCAAAAGCGCAAAGGGTTTGACTGGTTGTTTGTGCAGACGGGCAAGCTGTTTGAAAGTATCAAAGTGGAGTTTTTGAATCGTGTTTAAAAAGCAACTGGAAGCTGACTTGCAGGCGATTTTTAAAGTGAAAGACGTCCGCTTTTGCGCGGCGGCGGACACTATAGAACAGGACGTTTTATGCGTGGACACTGCTTCCGTCCGTTCTGGCGCGCAGGCGGGCCGCGCGTGGGCGCGCGTCAGCGGTACGCTGGCCATTAAAGGCACACTCAAAAAGAACCCGTCGGGCTTTTTAACCAAAAAACTGTACGAGGCTCCGGCAGACGCACTGGGCCGATTTTGGTTTTCCGGCAAAGAAACGGCGGTATTAACGCCGATGCCTTGGGAAATAAAAGCGTACCAAATGGATTTTACGTATTTTTACGAAGAAGAATACGCGCCTGTAAAGGGCATAATTGAATACGCCAAACTGTTTTGGCGGTTTATCATAGGAGAATAAAACAATGGCAAACGGCGATGTGTTGTTAAATTATATTTTGCAGTTGGAAACCCGCACCCCCGTTCCGGCGGCCAGTACGGGCTTTTTGCGTGCCGCCTTGGTGGTGGTTAAACCCAAATCAGGCGTGGAAACGGGCAAAATCACGCGCTTAACGAGCGCGGTGGCGGCGGAAAGCCTTACGGATAACGAGGACGTAAAATATCTTTTTAACGGCGGGATGAACGCGGCTTTTGTTTTACCGACCAACGATTTGGATTTGTCGGACATTATTTCCGCCGCCAAAGAACGGTTTTTTACCGTGCTTGTTTCGTCCGACTTTTCCGCCGCGGAAATTGACGGTTTGGACGTCGGCGGTTTTTCCGGCGTAGTCGCTGCGGTTTTTGAAGATGAAGCCAAAGCAAAAGTATTCGCCCAACAGAAGAACCGTACCGCCTTTTTGACGGGCAACGGCAACAAGGGCGCAAACGCGTTTTATGCGTTCGGTTCGTTTTTGAGCGCGAGCGCGTGGAACAATCAGCAGTATATCCCAGTCCCCAAAGACGACGGCATTAATGATACGGGTACGGCTGACGCGCTGTTTGAGGACCGCCTGAGCTTTGCGCTTACGAGCGAAGACCAGTACGGCCCGCGTTTGGCGTTCTTCTGCGCCGGCGGGCAGGCGATTATCGCCCCGTACGTTACAGAAGAACTGAAAATCAACGCGCAGGGGTGGACGATGCAGTACCTCAATTTAAACCGCCCGCAATATACCCTTGTGCAGGCCAAGCTGTTGGAAGATAATTTAAACGCCAAAGCGTACGCCAAATACGTGGCTGCGGGGATTTTGTCCTACGTTCGTTTTACGATTACGCTTACCAATCAAAACTATGTGGCGGATATTGACGTCCGTATTCCCGAACCGTCGGCGTTGTGGCGGCTGAAAGGCATTTTAACGCAGGAGGCTTTGTAATTTATGAGCGAAAGAAAATACGCTTTACGCACCAGTTTGTGCGACTTTTATTTTTCCCGCAACGGGGAAGATTACGATTTGACCGCCGCCGTTGACAGTGCGGCGTTTGAAGACCCCGAACGCAAACATTTAACGCGCGGCTCTTCCGGCCAAAACAGTACGGGGCTTATTTATACCGAGGGCATCAAAGACCCGAAAACCTTGACGGTGGTGTTTATCGGCCTTAGCGCGGAATACGCCGCGCTGCTTGCCGATATGTACAAAGAGGAAGAACGCACGGACTTTAAAATCATTGACCGCAAGACTGGGCAAATGCGCTCTTTTAAAGACGCTATCGTCAGCCAAAAACCCGCGCAGGCTACGATGTCCGAGGGGGCGGAAGAACAGAACGTGCAAGTTATTTTTGAATGTTTTACCGTGGAGGATAAATAATGTCCGTTAAAGTCAAAGAACTGCGCGGCTATCGTTCGGTACTGGCGTATAATGCGTTTTATGCGTTGCTTATGGGGCTTGCCGTAGAGCAAGCCCACTTGGGCCAGCGCATAGAAACGACATTCGCCAAATTTGAGGCGTTGCCGGAAGAGCAAAAAGAAGAACAGTTAAAACACGCGTTAAAACTTGTCAATTTATCCAAAGACGATATGCTCAATTTATTGGCGTTTGCCGTGGATGCAAACGGTATTCCGTACGCCCAAAAGGACGTGGAAGAAATGGAGCCTCAGAAAATCTTTGAGGGTTTATTGGCCGTTTGCATGGCGTTTGCAAAAATCAAACCGTTTTTCCTTAATGAAAATGTAAAAAAAAACTGCCCGCCGGAAGCGTAGATATTCTGGCGGAAGCGTTTAGGCGCACGGACGGGAACTATACCTTGCAGGAAATAATGGACGCGGCCTTTTACCGCGCCCTAAACAGAGCGGAGTTTACAGAATGGCAGAAAGTTACATCATTACTATAAAATTTCAGCCGACGTCGCAGTCTTTGCAGCAGACGGAAAAGAAGCTGAACGGAATTTTTGACAGAGTAACCCACCGCTTCAAAACGCTGTTTCAAAAAGCGTGGAGCGGTATCAAATGGGGGGCCGGAATCGGCTTTGCCGCAACCGCCATTACCGCCTTGCTGGGCCGTTTCGGGCAGGTAAACGACCAAGTAAACGGGCTTTTGGCCAAGGCCAGCAATTTAAAAGACAGGGCGCAAGGGGCGGGAACGGATATTGCTTCTTATGAGTTTATCAGCGGCTACGCCCAATCCAAGGGGATAAGCCAAGAAATGTTTGACGCGCTTTTATCCCGTATGCAAACGATGGTAGGCGCGGCTAAAAACGGTGAACGGAATGCTCTTTGGAATTACCGCGGCGAAACGGATATGGCCAAAGTGTTTTACAACGTAATGAACCGTATCGCTGAGGTCAGCGCGGTGGATAAAGCCCAAGGGGCCGCGCTTGCTTCGTCCGTATTCGGGCAGCGCGCGGTAACGCAGTTAGGGCCGCTAGTGTCCGAGGGGTTTGGCGACAAAGAACTGCTTAAAACCTTGCAAAGCGTGGACTGGGAAAAATACCAAAATACTGTTTTGGAAAAGGATGCTTTGAGTAACAAGCAGGCGCGATTAGCGGTTATGCGCGAAATAGATGATTTTTTTGCAAAGTCCAAGCTGACTACGGACAATACTATTAAAAAGCAAGACGCCTATCTGCGTACCCAAAACGCAAAAGATAATTCTTTTTATGGTAATTACGATAGAATGGCCCAACTCCAAGAAACGGCGGACAAGGTGGAAAAAGCCATCACGAACTTTAGCTTGACGTTTCTGCCCATTCTTACAACGGCTTCGGAAGGCCTTGAGGAATTGATTGGTGCCGTCAAAGACGCCAAGGGCGACCCTACGCCGCACCTTAAAACCATAGCGGGCTTTATCGTAAAAGCTATGGGGCCGCTCGGCTACAGTACCAGCGCGGCTTTACATCTTTGGAACGGGAGAAACAGATGATCAAGTTAAATGCGGCCCCTGTTCTGTTGTTGTATTTCGCAAAAAAAGCCGGAAGTAGAAACAGTTTTACAACCCCTATACCCGTATATTTGGATGAAAAACTGACGGGTATTTATGTGGACACGGAAAAATACGGTTTAACCGTTTCCACCGACGCCGTTGTAAATTATGATCCGAATAATGGCAACAAAGGCAATTTGGTTTTACAGCAAAAAGGCGAAAGCCAGCAGACCGTTATTAATTTAATCGGACGCAGGGACAGCATTATTTTGAATATGCTTTTGCCCGCGTTGCAGAGCATTTATTCAAAGATTATTGCCAAGAAAGATTACCGGCTAGCGTATTTCAACAAAAACACGCTTATTTTTAACGGTCGGCTGGCCTCTTTTGAAATTAACCAAACGCGGCAAAATGATTTGGTTTCTTTTTCGCTGGGGATAGAAGTTCCGGCGGAAGAGAGCGAGCAAGGCGTAACTATGATAGAGGGCAAGCCCATTAGCAAAATCCCTTTAAAGGCGGCTTAGTATGGATAAAAAATTAACGTGGTTCCGGCTTTTTAACACGGCGGAGGTTGCAAATCTGCCCTATGTGAAACAGGACTTTGATTTGCAGGATTACGGCCCCGTTACCGCGCGGCTGACCAAAGGGCAACATTACGCGCTTGTTTTGCCGGAAGAAGAACTGTTTTTGCCCGTCGGCGTCAACGGGCGCAATCCGTTTATTACGCCGGACGGCAAGTTCGGCGCGGCACTGGACGCGGAAGGGTACGTTTGGCTGGGGGTGCTGTTGTGATACTCAACTGCGAACACGGTTTTTATTCGTTCATTCCGGAAGATATGGACGACCAAGCGTATTTTGAAGCCGCCACGGGTTATAAACTGGTGCGCTTTGCGGACGGCCTTACGTTCGCGCCGCTTGCGGATTTGCCGTGCGTCAGCATTAAAGGACAGCCGTACGGCGGCCTTACGGCTGGCGTAAACTACTGCGGCTTGCCGGAAGACGTAATACGCGCCAACGGTTTCGTGTTTGACCTCGCCGCGCGGAAACTCGCCCCGCTTTCCGCCGTTACCAAAACGCTGGAACTTTATCCGCAGGTCAACGGCGCGCTGATTGCGGTGGACGAACTGCCGCAGGCGGGCGCGGTGTACAACCGGCAACGCTTGTTATCTTTTTCGGGCGTGGCGCGGTGGCAGAACAGACAATTTATTTTGAGGACCTATGAGTTGCAAAACCAAAGCAATTAAAGCCGCGTGCGAAAGCGGCACAGTAACCGTAAACGGCGTTGTCGTGCCGGAAGCGGTTATCGTATCCGCCGGACGGGCAAAAAGTGAGGGCGTGGCCTTTTTCAGCGGGGAAAAAGTGTTTTACGTTGCGGTACCCGTGGAAACGCTTTCCCAGTTAATCGGTTTAACGGCCCAACTGGCGCAGGCGGTGTCTTCGGGCGTGTTACCCAGTAACGCTGGCGGCCCGATTACGTCCGGCAGTTTTGCGGCGGATTTGGCGCAGTTAAAAGAGGCCTTGGACGAATTAAAGGGGAATATCCAATGATGAAAGACGTTCAGTACGACGCGGCCAAAAATGATTTGGTTTTTGTTAGTTCCGAGGTTCCGCGTGCGGCAAATTTAATTGACGTTCAACTGGGCGCGCTTACGTACGCGCCGGAATGGGGCGCGGATAAGGCGTACTTTTTAAACCCCGATTACACCATTCAAGCCGAATGCTTTGAAGCCCATTTACTCCAACGTATGGGCTATTGGGGTATCAACGTGGCGAAGTTCGCCGCCAAACAGGGCAAATTCTGCCGAGAAATGCTTTTTAATTTAGCCGAGCCGGACGGCGGCACGGCCTTAATGCGAGGGTAAAAAATGCCATATACCGATAAAAACGGCTATGTGCCGCATACTATGGAAGAAGTAATGCAACTGATTTTATTGGATATAAACGACCAGTTCAATACATCGTATTCTTATGACCAGTTTGTCGGAACGGGGTTTTATAAGTTCTTTTATGTACTGGCTCAGCGTATTGTTGCGTTAGATACTTCGTTTGCCGAAGTATATGCTAAATTACAGGACTATGTCCGCTTTATGAATGAACAAATCAATGCGCCTGCGGTAAACCCCGAACGCGCATTAAAAATACTCCGTACAGCCGGATTTACGGCTTCGGTGCGGCCTGTAACGCAGGACACCGCCGGAGAGTTGGCGTTTTGCGTGGATTTAGACGATAAACTACCCAATTATGCAACACAGAAACAGCGCGTATTAGACATCTTGAAAACGTGCACGGCGGGGGGAATTTATTTCGCGGGCACGGAAACGGGAACCTCGATATTAAGTAACGGGCAGGCTATGCCGTACGCGTTTTTCCTGCCAGCACGGTACGAGGTCAGCCTGAAACTGACCATACACGCGTCCGCTTCTTCGGGTTTGGCTGTACCGTTGGAATCGCAAATTAAACAAACGCTTGCGGATAATTTAGCGGCTATGTACCGGATGGGAGTAGATTTTGAGCCGGAGCGGTATTTTACCGTTTCGCGGGATGCATCGTATGCTGCGGCCGTAAAATTAGAGTACCAAAAAGAAACGGGCGGGGCGTGGAGTGATGAGGTATACAAAGCGGATTTCAAAGATTTATTTGTATTTAATCAAGAACGTATGGAAACGGTGGTGCTGTAATGGAATACTTCACGGGGGACAAAAGCGAAAAGAAAATTGTATCGTGCGCCGGAAGCCTTTTCCAAATATTGGAAGGAGAGGTGCGTGCGTTTTTTCAAAACGCCTACAATGCAGAAGGGTTAGGGCGCGTGCTGTATGATGCGGGGCTGGCTCCGCTGTCCAACATTTTACCGCGCGACACGTTTGCTGGTACGATGAACGCCCTTTTTGAAAAATTCCGTACGGCGGGTACGTTTGAAAGTTATATTTCGGTTTTTAAAACGATTTTTGGGGCGGATACAGGTGTAGTATTTGAAGTTTTAGGTAAAGCCCAACTGCGTATTAACATTACGGCCAAACGTGCCGGCACGCGGCTTTGGGGTACTTTGGATGAAAAACTGGTAAAGGATAAAGCCGGAAAAGTGTTTGCATTCCAACGTACAGTCAAAAGCGGTGATTATTATGAAGCCCGTCAAGTGCTGACAATTTTGACTCCGGGCGGTATTTATTTGGAAGTTACGTTTAAAAGCGAATAAGGGGATTTTATGGCAGAAACAAATCAATCTTATGAAATAGTGAGTATATCAGATTTAAATCCGATACCCGAGTTGTCTGAATCAGACAAAACGCCGGTGGAAAACGCGGCAGGTACGTATTCTATGACGTTGGCACAGGAAAAAGAATTTTTTAACCGGGGTATGCAACCCAAAGAAATCCCTGTGCAGACATTGTCCTCCTCTTCCGGCACCGTTACGTTGGCAGACGGTAACGTGTACCGTATACGTATCAGCACTGCTACGACCTTCGTTCTTCCGGCCGTGACGGACGTCAGCGTGCATCATCAAATTAAAGTATTTTTGAGCGTGTCCGGCACGCCTGCCATTAACTGGGGGACAAGCCATTTTTTCGGCGGGTTTGCCCCGTATGTGCAGGAAGGGGAGTTTGTTGTATATTTTGATTTTGTTCCGGCACTTAACGTATGGGTGGCCGGCGCTATGGAGGCAGGCGCATTATGAGATTGTTTTCCAGCGAAATATTATTGGGGGCTTCGCGCTGGCTCGGTTTTGGCACCGGCAGGGACGGAGATGTCGTTTATCCGTCCAGCTGTACTTTTGCGGGCGGTATTGTGAACGCGCGTAATTTTACACTAAAAAGCAATGCGGTTTTGACAACCGAACGGTTGGTCCCCATTTTTATTAAGGCAACGCACTCTATTACCATTGAGGACGGTGCTGTTATTGACGCAGACGGAAAGGGTTATACCTGCGTTGAAGAAAATAATAAGTTTGGATTGGAAGGCTCAGTCAGCAGCGGTGTCTGCGGATCTAAAGGAATAGGCGGCGGAGGAGCCAACGCAGGAGGAGGTGGCTTTCAATACTCCTCCGGCGGAAAATCCGTTTCAGTAAATACGTTTTTGTCATATATTGCGTTGCATTATGAAGAACTGCTCGTTAAGAATGACCAACAGATTATCCCTTTATTTGGCGGGGGCGGCGGTTGGGTTGTGTCGGGAGATTTAAATTACAGCGTTGGCGGCGGGGCGATTATTCTAAGTGCGCCTGTGATTAATTTAGGCAGCGCCACGTTGCGCGCCCGCGGGCTTCCCGGGGCTGGTGCCAGTTGGGTAGGCGGAGGCGGGGGAGCTGGCGGTTGGATAGGACTGTTTGGCAACCGTTTAAATGATGCGGGCGCTTCGTTTTTAGCCTGCGGAGGCGGCGGAGGCGGGGGAGCGTGGGGTGGTGTCGGCTCTGCCGGTGTTTGGCAGGACGGAGGTGCTTCCTGGGGGCGAGGTTATACCGCGGGGGGTGCGGGTGGCGGATCCACTGCTTTAAACGAAGACGGAGGAACGGCCGGAAAAGGCGGCTATGGAACACAATATAGCGGCCAAGCGGGAACGACTACGGGCAATGGCGGATACGGCGGCAACGCCACGGGTTCAGACCGCGGCGGCCGCGGAGGAGCAGGCGGAGGAGCCGGCAAAATTTCGTGGCTTCAAATTAACAGATAAGGATGTTTCTATGAGATACGCAAAAATAATCAACGGTAATTTGGAATACGCGCCAAAAAACAAGGGTGCGGTCAGCAATTTTGACCAAGACATTTCGGCTATGCTTGCCGATGGATATCTGCCGGTTATTCCGGCGGTTAGGCCGGATGACGGAAAGGAGTATGGTCTGTCCTATGAACAAGCTGGCGGGCAAATTCGTGAGGTGTGGACGTTACTGCCTCCTCCTGAACCCGTAACGCTTCCGCTGGCGCAGCAGGTGGATGTGTTGGAAACACAAACGGGCCTTACCCGCGCGGTGCGCGAATTAGTGTTGACTGAAAATTCCGGCTCTAGTCAATACGTCAAAGACCAAGCCCGCAAATTGGAAAATATGGCGGCTCCGTTACGCAATGCTGCAGAGGAGGAATAATGAGTTGCACGCGGGAAACGGAGGGCTTTTATAAAGGCGACGATGTGGTTCTGTCTCTTGAAATTGTACAGCCGGACGGATCCAAAATGGACTTTGGCGGGAAAAAAATCATTTTTATTTTGAAGAAAAACCGCCTTGAACCGGACGATAAAGCGGTGCTGCTTAAAGAGTATCAACCGCAAAGAGGAACGCTTTTAAAAATACCGCTTACGGCCAAGGAAACGGATATTGCGGCGGGAGTATATCAGTTCGCCGTGCGCGTAGTGGTAAACGGAACACAAACCACGGAAGGCGAGGGAACGCTAAAAGTGATGCAAGGGGTGTTTTATGGCGCGTGAAATCCGGCTGGTTTTGCAGGTAGGTACGTCCGAAGTGCGGACGCAACCCGCCGTACAAAATACACTTGTTTTGTGCGGCGGAGCGCAGTCCAGCGTTTCGGCGGGACTGCAAGAAATGAAGCAAATCAAAAGCGAAGTTTTGGAAATTGCCCGTTGCGCTCGCAATATAGCGGGCGCGGCGGAAGATGTCCCTGTGGACATCGCTATCTTACTTGATGAAAATAAAGGAGTGTAATATGTCGGAAGAAACAACTATCTATTCAGCAAAACATTGGGCGTCCAAGGCGCAAAAACAGGCTCAACAGGCCGCAGAAGAAAAAACCGCCGCGGCCAGCAGTGCCACATCGGCGCAACAAAGCGCGGGAATAGCGACTACCAAAGCCGAAGAAGCCGCTTCCTCCTCCACCAGTGCACAGGCCTCTGCCACAGCGGCGGCGGGTAAAGCCACCTTGGCGGAAGAATCGGCAAGCGCTGCGGCCAATAGCGCCAGTTCGGCTTCGTCCTCCGCGGCTTCGGCGTCCACAAGCGCAAGCGAGGCTTCTTCCAGTAAAACTGCTGCTGAAACGGCTAAAACCAAAGCCGAGGCCTTGGCCCAGTTATGTTTGGCTTTAGCAAATAATCCCGAAGACGAAGCGGTGGATACATCGGCCTTAAATTAGGGGGCCATTATGGCAAACGAAGTTTATTCCGCTAGACATTGGGCGGCCAAGGCACAGCAGGCCGCCAGTCAGGCTGTTTCAACGGTTAAAATGCCTATTACGGTTCTGACGGTTAGTTCCGGCAACATATCTTTAGTTCCTGACGCAGTTTATAGATTGAGCCTAAACGAAGCAACGGTATTTACTCTTCAAGCCCCTGAAGACATTTCTGTACACCACCAGATTAAGTTGTTTATGGAAGTAACGGGTACGCCGACGATAAATTGGGGAACCGTAAACTTTTTCAACGAAACCGCGCCAGATATTGCGGAAGGGAAATACATCGTTTATTACGATTATGATCCGAATTTGTCGGAGTGGGTATGTGGTGCGATGCGCGCGGGAGTATCACAATGAACGAACAGGAAGAAAATAGAAAGAATGCGGTATCCCCAAGCACAATTAAAGAATGGCTCGTTTTGGCCGGAATCGTAGGCGGCGTGATTATGTGGTTCGCCACGATGTACGGCCTGCCGCCGCGCGTGGAAAAACTGGAAACAACGGTTTCCGATATGCAAAAGCAGATTGACCGCAACGACGTCAAAATCAACATTATTTTGGACGACGTCAAAACGATTAAAAGTTTTCTGCTCACGAGGCACGGAGGGGAATAATGCCAAAGTTTAGCAAAACGAGCGAGGCACGGCTCCAAACATGCCACCCGGATTTGCAGGCGGTATGCCGGGAACTTATCAAACAGTATGATTTCGCGGTGCTGGAAGGGCACCGCGGCGAAAAGGCACAAAACGCGGCATACGACGCGGGCAACAGCCATGTGCGCTATCCAAACTCGGCCCATAATAAAAAGCCCAGTTTGGCGGTGGATATTGCACCATACCCGATTGACTGGGGCAATTTGGCCCGATTTCGGGAAATGGTTTTCCGCTTTGACGCTGTGGCCGCGGTACTTCGCGCCCGCGGCGAAATCCAAAGCCACTTTGAGTACGGGGCCTTTTGGCCTAACTTCAAAGATTATCCGCATATTGAGATTAAAAGTTAATTCCGTCGAATTCGACGGAATTAAAAAGGAGAAAGAATTATGGAACATATTACGGGTGCTATCGCTTGGCTGAAAGCGAACTGGGCCGATATTTTGGCCTTATGGGCGTGCATTATCGGTACGGCGGAAATCGTCGTCAAATGGACTGACAGCAAGAAAGACGACGAAATTCTGGGCAAAGTCCGCGCCGCCGGCGTGAAGATTATCAGCTGGCTGACTAAATTCGGGTTTGAACAGCCCAAGGCCAAATAATGTGGGAAACATTATTAAAAGCGGTATTGACGGCGGGGGCGGTGTGGTGTATTGCCGCCCTGTCGGCCAAATTGGCCCGCAAGAGCGCGGCCTTGGAACAAGCACAAAAGGAGGCTTTGGAGCGTGAAAAAGTGGAGCAGATTATTGATAATGTGGAGCATTTGCCTGCTGATGACGTGCGCCAGCGGTTGCAGAACCTCGGACGTAAAGAGTAGCGCGGCGGTTTGCCGGATCCGCTTTGATTATGCAGATACGGGGGTAAACGAGCAGAATGCCCGCGCCATGCTCGCTTTTTATTGCGTGTGTAATCCGCAGGCGGAAGGATGTCAAAAATAAAAAAATCCTCATTTTGGGGCTTGAGGATTTTTTATTTTACTACATTTTTTACTACATATCCGTCTAAAAGAACTGCGCTCGGCGGGAGTCGAACCCACATTTCCAGCTTCGGAGGCTGACGCTCTATCCATTGAACTACGAGCGCGTTACGACGATAAATTATATATCTATTATACTAAACTATAAGCAAAGTGCCAAAATCGTGCCACTTTTTTCATAAATTTGTGTCAAAATAGTTTATTTTCCAAGTAAGAAATCCGCCAAATGGATAATTTTGACTCCATTTACATTTCCAACGGCCAGATTATCTAAAGTAACCACGTATTTGGGATAATTATCTTTAATGGCAAGCAAATTATCAGTTTCACGGGTAGATTCGGGCGGTAAATGAACACAAACCTGAACATAGACTTTATCATCTTGTTTTTGAGCAATAAAATCAATCTCTTGGGTTTGATTCTTGCCAATAAATACCTCATATCCTCTACGGCGAAGTTCTAAATAGACGATATTTTCAATGACGGCGGGTAACATTGTATTATTGTAACCCATCAGCCCATATTTTAAGGATACATCGCCCAAATAATACTTTTCTTGGGTTTTGAGAATAGATTTGCCTATTACATCATATCGTTGGCATTTATGGATGATGAATGCCTGCTCTAACCATTTCAAGTAATTATAAATAGTTTCTACTGATATTTTACGATGTTCACTGCGTAAGAATTTAACAATAGAATTAGCAGAGAACGTTTTACCCATATTGTCCAAGATGAATTTTACAACACGGTCAAATAAATCCTGTTTATTGATGCGGTGTCTGCGAATAATGTCGTTTGTAACAATGGCTTTATAAATATCCTGTACAATTTGGTAGGCAGACTGCGTATCTAGTTTATTAGCGGCAATGAGAGGGAATCCGCCCATTTTAATGTAGTTTTCAAGGAGTTGTTGGGCAGGTAGTTCAGAAGGGCGCATAAAGGAAAGGTATTCTTCAAAAGATAATGTATAGACGGGAATAGACACATAACGTCCTGACAGATACGTGGCTATTTCACTAGACATTAATTTGGAATTAGAACCTGTTACATAAATATCTATATTCCCTTGTTCCATTAACTGATTGACTACCTTTTCCCAACCGTCAATTTCCTGTAGTTCATCTAAGAATAGGTAATATTTATCATTGCTTGTAATATCTTTTTTTACATCCGCTAACATTTCATTGGCAGTCAGACCGCTTAATTCAACATCGGTATAGTTGCGGACAATCATCTGTTCCTTCTTAATCCCACGGGCAAGAAGTTCGTTTTGTATCATTTCAAAGATAGTAGATTTCCCGCAACGTCTGATTCCTGCCAGTATTTTAATAATGGGGACATCTATAAATTTGCTTATTTTTTCGATATAATCGGGTCTGTTTATCATAAATACCACCTCTCAACGTATTTATAGTATATAGAAAAACTTGTAAAAAGTAAATAGTTTTTCTAGTTTAACCTGAAAAACTTTATAAAAATGTTAACTTCTTAAGGTGTGTTTTAAGCTATCTTGATAACCTACGCACAAGTAAAATTGTGCGTAGGCTAGCAGATGACAATACCAACTTACACAGTTGTATTTTGTAATGCTTCAACCAAGAAAGGCAGATGCTTGCGCCAAGTGTCTAAACGCATACATATAGAAGACTTATAGAACCTAGAAGGTCCAAATGGAGTTATATCGTGTACACTCATCGCTAAGCATTGATGCCCCTGATAAGAGAAGACTTTACATTTCACCTCTTCTGTTGTATTTTTGGCAAAACTATAAATAATAGTTTCACTTTCCTTTTCTTGGATATTTTGGACAGAAACATTTTTATTGTTTGAATTCGCATCCAAATTATCAAATGCTCTTTTTAATTCTTCAATCGATATATCTTTCATAAATACAGCCTCATTGTAATTGTGGAATTAAATCATTTACCACTTCAATTGATTTGCGCAAATAAGTAGGGCTTAAGTGCGCGTAGCGTTGGGTCAATTTTAAGTCACTATGTCCCAAAATTCGCTGTAAGTCTGTTATACTACCGCCGCTCATCATAAAATGTGAGGCAAAGGTATGTCTAAGGTCGTGAAACCGTATATCACAAATTCCTGCCTGCTTGAGGGCGTGTTTAAAATCAGCAGATACTTGTTTATCTGAAATCGTAAACACTTTGCCATACGGTTGTGGTTGCATATTAAGTAGTAACATTTTAAGCGAGGGCATAATCGGCACTTCGCGTTGATAGCCAGATTTGGATATGTAGATATGGATGATATTATTGGTTAAATCAATATCTTTCCAATCTAGACGCATAATTTCACCTAGCCGCATCCCAGTACCAATTGCAAACGCCACCATTTCCTGAGACCGACCAGAGATATAGGTTAAGACGTCCCGCACTTGTTCCTTAGTTAAATAATGAGTTCTAGCAGGGTTTTCTTTGTGTTTTGCCACCCCAATGCACGGATTCTCACCTCTATATAGTTTGAGCCGTAGCATTTTATTAATAATAGCGTTCAAGACCGTAAAATGCCTGTTCGCTGTAGATGGAGTTGTTTCTGCCATCCGCTTATTGTAGAACTCTTGAACGTCTGCTGTGGTAATACGTGCTAAGGGTTTATTGCCAAAGTACCTTTTTAAACATTCAATGGTACATTTGGTTTTCTTAGCACTTTTCTTTTTGGACAAGTGAATCTCAAAATACTTGTCTGCTGCCTCAACAAACGTGAGTTGCTGTTTCTGACGTTCTGGAAAATACTTGCCTTCCATAACCTCAGATTCTCTTTTGGCTAATACTTCTTTAGCGAAGGATTTAGTACCCTTCACTATTTCGCGGTGTCTTTGATTGTTTTCATCAAAGAAACCAATTTGATATTTATCTATAGCAATCTTTCTGATGCTCATAAAATACCTTCTTGTTTATTTATAATGTCATGTAACATATTGTAACATATTATATTATGTTGTAAACTACGTGCCATACAAAAATTTGTTATAATTCCTGTATGGGAACGAAAGAATCACCAAATACGCCGATAACAATTCTGTTAACTGGCGCGCAGTATAGGGCTCTAAAAAAGATGTCCCAAACTGATGAACGTAGTATCTCCTGGCTGATTCGCAAGGCAATAAATGGATGCTATGCTAAAGCAATTCAAGCCGAGGAAGATACGTCAACTCAATCTGAATCTTCTACAGATGCTTAAGGCATTTTGTCTATAGGTTATTACCTGTAAATTGGCCATATAAGCCCCAAAATTAGACAAAACGACCCCTAAGAGCATATGTTGGCTCTCTTAAACATCCTTCAGGTTATAATGGTTTTACGCCCGAATACGGAAGATGCTTTCTAGCCCGTCTGTACTGCCTTTTGTTTCTTCAATTGACTTATTTACTTCACTTAAGTCGAATCTAATACTTCTTTTACTAACTGGTACTATCCATTGCTTTGGAATCTTGCCCTGACATTTGTATGTATAGATACTTTTTTTAGTAGTCCCTATATACGTTGCCAGTTCCTCAGCAGACACTAACCGTGGACCCATTATTCTCACCGCCTTGCTGTTTTAGCGATTTTGTAGTATTACCTACGCATTGAGGTATAATTTTATTCCACTCCATATCTTTAAAGTTTTGATATGTTTGGAGTGTAACAGGTTGAAATGAGTTAATACTAGAGGCAATAATATCCCTAATAACTAGTTCTTCCTGTTGTTTAGGATAAGACAGATTTTTAATCTTCTTCCAATAATTGTGGGCATATTTCTTGTTAGAATGATTTTTAATCCACTCATACGTAAAATTTACCCCAAATGTTTGTATCATCCAAGCAAAAGCAACCTGAGATGCTATACTTGTTACTCCGTGAATACTATT
>NZ_JBJEGE010000008.1:0-150780 GCF_051874775.1 Candidatus Avelusimicrobium sp. | reverse complement strand
AATGGAATTGTTCGGATGAAAAGAAACCCCGGGCGTGAGCCCGGGGAGTTTCATTAAGGATAAACAATTTTCCAAAATCTGCCGTCTTGCGCGTACCTTGGGGCTTACGTAATTACCACTACGCTGCGCCCCAACTTGTCCGCGCAATACGGTGCGGTTTTGAAAAATCATATACTCATCTACGGTGTTATTCTAATCTGCACGGCATTTTCTGTTTGCCATCATTGCAGGGAGTGGCCGCCGGGAATTTTCCGCTTATTTATCTTGGTTGTTTTGGCAGGCCTTAACCCGTCTATGAAATCCGTTACGCACGAAAGAAGCATTTTATTTGTTCGAGTCATAGGCGAGTTGTAAAATGCGCCGTACGGAACTGGATTTTATGGGTGTGGCCTGCGAGTTTTTTGCTTACTTTTTGTCGATACAAAAAGTGAGAAGAACGCCTTGACCCGTTTTTTTTTTTTGATATATTAAGAATAATTCTGATTAACATTTATTTTGTGATATCACTTTGTGAAATTACGGTTTTTAAGGAATAATCTTATGTATCAAAAATACGGGTTTACGCTTATAGAGCTGTTGGTAGTCGTTTTAATTATCGGCATTTTAGCGGCTGTTGCGCTGCCGCAGTATGAAAAAGCGGTTTTTAAAAGCCGTGCAGTAGAGGCTGTTACCTATTTGCGCACATTGACTACTGCTCAAATGGAATACTATATGACAAATGGCGTGTATGCTACTGATTTGGATGAACTACCCGTTTCCGTTCCTTCTCAAACAAAAAATTTTAATTTTCAGTGTTCTTCTGCTCCCGAGCGAAATTTTAATACTTGTTATGCTTTGGGACGAGGAAGAAATCCTACTTTTGAATTTTATTCCCCTTTTTCAGAGGGTGAGGTATCGGGAAAGATGTGGTGTGTGGCAACTACACCGCAACATCACAAATTGTGCCGGTCTTTTGGCCCTTTAGATACGGGAAATAGTGAAAGCACAGGATATTATTTGATAAAGTAATGCTTATGAAACTCCCCGCATTTACACACGGGATATTCTGGCAGGGATCAAAATAAAAAACCCCGCTCTTTTGAGCGGGGTTTTGGTTTGTTGGTAAAACTTAGTGTACGCCGTGCATCCAGCGTTTGATTTTGCCCGTCATAATCCACATAATTACGCCGAACAAAATAGAGCATACCGCCGGAACAGAGAACAGCGTGGTAAGACTCCACGATTCGTAGTAGCTGGCAAGCCATCCGGCAAGCAGGTTGCCAAAGAAGCTGGCGGTCAGCCATACGCCCATAAACAGGGACATAAATTTCAGCGGAGCTAATTTGGTTACCATTGATAATCCGACGGGAGACAAACACAGTTCACCCATCGTGCAGAACATATAGACCAAAATCAGCCAAATCGCACTGACAGGGCCGTTCGCCTGATACAGAGCCGCACCCACCGCAATAGCAGCGAATCCCAACCCTTGCAGGAACAAACCCCAGCCGAATTTGCTCGGGATAGACGGATCTTTGGAACCCATCTTAATCCACATTTTGGCAAAAATCGGCGCAAATAGCAGCACGAAAACCGGATTGACTGCCTGAAAGTAAGAAGCTTTCAGCGTGATTTCGCCGATAAACGGCAGTACGGGGTGCAGATTAGTGGCCTCTTTGGCAAAGAAGTTCAGCGAAGTGCCCGCCTGTTCAAAGAAGGCAAAGAAGAATACGGCGAAGAAAACGAAAGTGAAAATCGCTTTAATTTTATCCCATTCTTCTTGCGTGAGCGGTTGATTGGCGGCTTCGGCTTTGGCTCTTTCTTCGGGGTCTTCATCCTGTTTGTTTTTGGTTACGGGATGCAACCCAATATGGCCCAAGTATTTGTTTTGGGAGACTAAATACCATACGAGGCCAATAATCATACCCGCGCCGGCGGCCATAAAGCCGTATTTCCATTTGTAGGCTTCCAAGATATTGGACGGATCCTGCGGTTCACCCAAGAATCCGCAGATAAACGGCGCAAAGAACGCGCCCAAGTTGATGCCCATATAAAAGATAGTAAAACCGGAATCTCTTCTGGGGTCATTGGGTTCGTAGAGTTCGCCGACAATGGCGGAGATGTTGGGTTTAAAGAAACCGTTACCGATAATGATGAGCGTAAGACCGGTGCCCAAAGCTAAAATCGGGTTAATGATTTCGTAAGAGGCCAAGGAAAACTGACCGGCAGCCATTAAAAGAGCGCCGATAGTAATAGAATGGCGTTTGCCGATGAAACGGTCCGCCAAGTAACCGCCGAGTACGGGGGTTAGGTAGACCAAGGCCGTAAACATACCGTAAATTTTGCTGGATGTCGCTTTAGAGAATCCAATTACGGTGCTGATCATGAAGAGCGACAGAAGAGCTCTCATGCCATAATAGTTGAAACGTTCCCACATTTCGACCATAAACAGCATATACAATGCTTTCGGCTGGCCGTGTTTGGTCACGTTGTGCTTCACTTCACTGTCTGTCATTTATTTCTCCTTATTGGTTTCAAAAGGGTACTCTATATTGTACTAAATATGGAGTAGGGCGGCGGGAAAACTTACAGCCCCGCACCTAAAAAAACCTGTGCGGCTTGCGTAGCAATTTGGTAGGCGTGCCAACAGGCAACAATCAAATAGAAGCCAATGAACAGGAAGATAATGGTATAAATCCACTTGGCGGTCAATCCAATGAGTTTGGAGCCCCATACGGCAGGCAGTGCAAACGGCCCAAGTACGGCGGCTAGCAGAATAATTCCGTAGTGAGTATATAAAAAACCCGTACCTGCCTTTAGGCTCTTGCCGCAGCGGCGGCAGAAGTTGTCGGTATCGTCACAGAGACTGTAACATTTCGGACAGTTCATAATTCAATTCCCTTACTGCGTAAGAAACGTTTGATATGGCTGCGTGCCCCCGCAGTCTTGGCAAATTCCAGCCAGTCGCGCTTGGGCTGTCCGTTTTTACGAGTGATAATTTCGCATACGTCGCCCGTTTTAAAGGCGTAGTCCATACGTACCATACGGTTATTGACTTTTGCTCCCACGTAATGGTCGCCGATATCGGTATGAATGGCGTAGGCAAAGTCAATGGGGGTGGAACCTTCCGGAAGGGATTTTACGTCTGCACGCGGCGTAAACACAAAAATCTGCTGCAGATTAACGTCTGTTTTAAATCCTTCCAAAAATTCACGCGGAGCGGTTAAATCCTGCTGCCATTCAATCCAGCGGCGAATCCAGTTGATTTTTTCGTCAAAATTTTTATCCTGCTTCACGCCGCCCATTTTGTACCGCCAGTGCGCTGCGATACCATATTCGCAAGTGCGGTGCATTTCTTCGGTGCGGATTTGGATTTCAATAATGTCTCCGGTAGGAGAAAGCACCGTGGTGTGGATACTTTGGTACATATTGGCTTTAGGGGTGGCGATATAATCGGTAAATGTACCGGCTATGGGTTTGAATACATTGTGGACAAGTCCCAGCGCTTTATAACAGTCGGCTAAGGTTTTGGTAATAATGCGTACACCCAGAGAATCCTGTATTTCCGCAAACGTACAGTGGTGTTTTTGCATTTTACGGTAAATGGAATAATAATTTTTGGCGCGCGCCAAAATGCGGTATTCCATTTTTCCGGCGGTTAAAGCCGGTTCCAGATGTTTTTTAAAGTTGTCGAGTGCGGCCTGACGGTCGGCGGTGCGGGCTTCCACTTGCTGTTTGATGTCCGCATACTCTTGGGGATGAAGGTATTTGAAAGACAAATCCTCAAGGTCTGTTTTAATGGTAAACATTCCCAGCCGTTGCGCCAGCGGCGCATAAAGCGAGATTGTTTCGTATGCTTTAAATTTTTGTTTTTCGGGCGGCATTACTTCCATTGTGCGCATATTATGGGTGCGGTCGGCCAGTTTAATGAGAATTACGCGCACATCCTCCGCCACGGCAATGAGCATTTTACGCCAGTTTTCCACGGTTTCTTCATCGGTAGATGAAAATTTTAAATCGCTGATTTTGGTTACGCCCTGTACCATATGCGCGACTTGGTTGTTAAATTCCCGCCGTAAATCTTCCAAGGAAACAGAAGTATCTTCTACCGTGTCGTGCAGAAGGCCGGCACAGATGGTGTCTGCGTCCAGATTAAAATCCATCAAAATACTGGCCACATTTTGGCAGTGGGTAAAATACGGCTCGCCGCTTTCGCGTTTTTGGGCAGCGTGTGCTTTTTCGGCGAAACGGTAGGCCTTCTCGATAAGAGAAGTATCTTGGTTAGGGTTATATTCCTTGAATTTACGCAGCAAGGTCTGCAAGTCGGGGGCTTGTTGCATCGATTAGTTTTGTTTTAAATCATTTAAAATTTCCAGCGCGGCGCGTTTAGCGACTCCGGTCTCCCCTAGGGAGGCGCGCAGTTTTAACAGCTCTGCGCGCATATCCGCCAGTTTTTGCGGGTTTTGGAACATTGCCATCGTTTCTGCGGCCAATGCCCGCGCGGAAGCATCTTGTTGGATCAGCTCTTTAACTACTTCTTTGCGGCTGAGCAAATTCACAAGCGAAATATACGGCACTTTAATGACCATCTTGGCAATTTGATACGTCGGCCAGAACATTTTGTACGCTACAGCCATCGGTACGCCTAAAAGCGCGTTTTCTAAGGTGGCGGTGCCGGAGCAGGCCAGTAAAAAGTCCATTTGCGAGCGGAGCTCGTAATTCTTATCCTTTACCAAGTGAAAATTATCGTGCGGTTTTTCGCCGATTAAATCCAAAAACACTTGTTCGTCGGCATCCGGCAAAAGGAACATATATGCCTGCGTGTTGGGAAATTCTTTAAGCGTTTGTTTAAACGCCTGATAGAATACCGGCGTCAGCCGTTTAATTTCGCCCATCCGGCTTCCGGGCAGCATACCTAGTTTCCACGCGTGTTTTTTATGGTCGGAGACATCATAACTCTTTTCTGCCGGCAGAGGCATAATGTCTAACAGCGGATTACCCAAAAACACGGCGTTGCCGCCGAATTTTTGGTGAAATTCGGGTTCAAACGGGTAAATGACGAACATTTTTTTTGTAAGTGCTGCCAAGCGTTTGGCGCGGTATTGGCGGCTGGCCCACACTTGCGGCGTAACATAGTAGTACGCGGGAATGCTGCGGTGTTTGGCCATCCCTAAAACTTGGTGATTAAATCCATAAAAATCCACCACAATAAGCGCGACGGGATTTTTCGTTTCCATATAGTCGCGGATTTGGTTTAACAGGCGGATCCACATCGGCATTTTTTTAAGAGGTTCAATAAATCCGTGCGCGCCTTTGCAGGCAAGGTTAAAGAGAAAGTTGTCGCTTACAGCCTGCATATTTTTCCCGCCGATAGCGGTAATGCGCACATCCGGATCGGCTTCTTTTAAGGCACGGATAAGTCCTGCGGCGTGCAGATCTCCGGACACATCTCCAGCGACGATTAAAATATTTTTTGCAATAGGCGTAACGGTGGACATTATTTATCGTCTCCTTTTAAATGGCCGAGTGTTTCGTCTAACACCGTCTGTGCGGCGCGCGCGACGGTGCTAATGGTTTGCAGCGGCTTGGGGGTGTGCAGGTGGCCCGTTTTAGGAATGTCAAAACGGTTCATTTTTTCCATAATCTGCAAGGCCAGTTCCAACGCTTTGGTGCCTTTTTCACCGCTCGGGGCAGGCGTTTTAGCAGTTTTAATGCAATCAATAAAGTGTAAAATTTCGGCCGTAATGGGCAGCTGTTTTTCCACCTTGGGGTACGTTACCGTCAGATCGTTCATATTTTGTACGACGGGTTTTTCTTTACGGTACGTTTTTACGCGTGCATTCATAAAGTCAACGGATACGTATCCGTCCGGCTGAAACAGGTGCATATAACGGGCGCGTTCAAAACTGGCTCGGCTGGCGGTAACATCAGCCACGGCGCCGTTTGCAAAATGCAGCCGTACATTGGCAATATCCTCGTGCGGGGAAAATACGCTTAAGCCTACAGCTTCAACGTGAATAACTGCGCTGGGAATGAGGGTATAAAGCAAATCCAAATCGTGAATCATCAGGTCAAGTACCACACTGATGTTGGACATCCGCGCATCATACGGGCCTTGGCGGTTGATGGTAATAAAACGAGGATTGTGGATATATTTGACGGCTTCCACCACAGCGGGGTTAAAGCGTTCCACGTGGCCTACCTGCAGCACGAGGTCGCGGCGTTTGGCGGCGTTAATTAAATCGCGTGCTTCTTGCATCGTAACGGCAATAGGTTTTTCTACCAGCGTATGTACGCCGCGTTCCAAAAAAAACATACCGATTTGATGGTGCAGCTGCGTAGGGGCTGCTACAATAACAGCGTCCACTTGCCCGGCGAGTTCTTCCGGTTTGGTATAGGGGGTACAGTTGTGCGCCCACGCCAGTTTTTGGGCGCGCATCACGTCGGGATCACATACTCCGACGAGCGTCACACCGGACATTTTAGCTAGCGTCCGCGTGTGAAAGGTGCCGATTTTTCCGGCGCCAATCACGCCGAATTTAATATTGTTTGTTTCCGCCATAATCCTCTCCGTTCTTTATTATTATACTTAAATTCCTTCTTGCGGAGTAAGTTCCTTCGCATACGCAAAAAGATTGACAGGCCAGCCGATATTGGTATAATGTCTGTATGAGATATTTGGAAAGAACACTTGTTCTTATTAAACCTGATGCTATTGAAAAGCGCATCAGCGGTCTGATTCTGGACCGGTTAGATCACCTCGGCTTGCAAATGACCGGGGCCAAGGTTGTTTCGCTTACGGAAGAGTTGGCGCGCGCCCACTATAAAAACTTGGAAGGCAAACCGTTTTTGGATGAAGTTATCCAGTATATGATGGGTGAATTCAACAATGTACCCAACCATAAAATTTACGCGTTTGTGTTTCAGGGAGAAAACGCCATTGCCAAAATCCGTCAGGAAATCGGCAGTACGAATCCGGAAAAAGCCGCTCCGTGGACGATTCGCGGCAGCTTTGGCCGCTTTATTGGCGAAGTTATGCAAAACTGTGTACACGCTTCCGGTTCGCCGGAGGACGCGGAAAAAGAAATCGCGCTTTGGTTTAAACCCGAAGAGGTGTTGGACCGCTAAATGTTTGGTCGTCTTATAAAAAACTTCGCGCCGGCAGCTTTGCTTGCTTTAGGCTTGCCGTTGTCCGGCGCGGAGATCAAAGAAACTCCCGTTACACTTGATACGCAGGACGGATGGGCTTTGTCTGCGCTTTATATGCCAGCGCAGGACAGAGAGCGTACCGTTGTGCTGTTGCACGATTTAGGTAAAACGAAAGAAGCGTTTAGGTCTTTTGAAAATGCTTTGGCGCGCGCTGGTTTTGGGTATTTAGCTGTGGATTTGCGCGGATATGGCCAAAGCACGGGTAAAGGTAATGCGGCCTCTTTTGCCAAAGAGGGTGTGGATAACGAATTTAACAAAATGACGCGCGATGTGCTGGCCGCGATCGCTTTTTTGAAGAAAAAGGGCGTTGCGGATACGGATATAGCCGTGTTGGGCACCGGTTTAGGCGCCAATGTGGCCGCCAAGAGCGTGACGTTCGCGCCAGAGATTCCTATGCTTGCGCTGATCAGCCCGGCCACCAATGTGCGCGATGTGCTGACGATTCCGTCCTTGCGCGTATATAAAGAAGGCAATGTGCTTATCGCCGCAGGTGCGGCGGACAAAAAAATGTTTTTGGAGGCCAGCGTCATTCGCAATGTGGCCTATGTATCTACCGGAGAGGATAACGGACGCGTTACTTTTTTAACGGCATACGATTTAACGTCGCACGAAATGTTGGATAAGTATTTGATTCCGTCGGTTATTCAATGGCTTAAAACGCCGCGCCGCCCCGAAGTGCTGCCGGACGAAGCGCTTGATTCGGCGGCGGAAAATTCCGGTGAAACGGCCGGAGACGTATTTATTGGGCCTTCCGCTACGGAAGAGGCACTCGTTCCGTCTGTATTGGAGTAAAATTTTAGCGTCTGCACGTTTTAGGAGTCTTTTGTATGAAACCAGCGCGTATTGTTTTTCCCCGTTTTTGTTTTGGTGAAAGCAGTTTTGAAGAAGCCGCCAACTTGGCGCGGCGCGGCGTAGGCGGTTTTTGTGTATACGGCGGTACGGCGCAGGAAACGCTTGACTTTACCCGCAGAATGAATGATATTTCGCCGTACGGACGCTTGTTATTCTGTGCGGATATCGGCGAAGATTTAAGCGAAATTATTACTGATGCTCCCGTGCTTGCTTCTAATCTCTCTTTAAATTCTTTTCCCGTTCCGCAGGATGCGGCTTACCGCAAGGGAAACCTTACGGCGCGTATGGCGCGCGCGGCAGGGCTTGACTGGGTGCTTGCGCCCGTGGTGGATTTGGGATATTCGTCTGCGGCGTTTGGGGATGACCCAATGACCGTTACGCGGCTGGCGGGGGATTTTATTGCGGGGCTTTCCAACGGCGGAGCGCTTAATTGCGTAAAGTATTTTCCCGGGGTCTCAGGGGTACTTAAGACGCTAGCGCAAATGGAGGACGCGGAGTTTGTGCCTTATAAACACGTCTTCCGCCGTGCGGACTGCATTATGCCGTCCGATATGACGTTTCCCAACATTGACAACGACAATCAAGCAATGCTGTCGGACAAAATGATTAAAGGACTTCTGAAAAAGCGGCTCAATTATAAAGGCTGTGTAGTCAGTTTCCCTCTGTTTAAAGCGCGTCTGCGTTACGAGGAGGCCAGTGCTGTCAAAATGCTGCATTGCGGCGTGGAAGATATCTTTGCGCCTAAAAATGCCGAGACCGTTATTGACGCGGTGGAACGTGAAACCGACAAAGGATTTTTGTTTGATGAAATTACGCGGGCCGTATCCAATCACGAAATGTTTATCAGCAAAGTAAACGCGGGGCCGGCCCCGATGGATTTAAAAGACGCGTTTTCATTGGCTTGCCAATCTCTTGAAAAATAAACAATTTATTGGTGGAAAAAAATCCGCTCCGTTTCTGGGGCGGTTTTTTACGGATTACTTCTCTGTATAAGGTTGTGCCATATCTCAAATAGCTTGCTTCCGGTAATTGTAGAAATGCGGACGAGCAGGGATCCCTGCGGTTGGGCCTTGACCCGTTTTTTTCAATATGCAGGCGATTGCGCGTATGTTGTATGTATATTATGAGGACAACGGAGCCTATCCCAATTTGTTTGGACGAAGTTGATATCGGGCTGAGCGGCTGCACCCGTCCTTTTGACCAAGAAGGCACTTAGCGTGTTGGCACATTATTAACCTATTATTTTTCTCAGGATGAAAAAGGTGGCAGAGGGGGGTGCTGCAGTCGGGTGGCGGGGAATGTAAATCGCTAGGGTTTGTAACAAAAAAAGCTAAATTGTTCCTTGAATTGAAGCAACCATCAAAAAGGCTCCGTACTGCGGAGCCTTTCGCAACAAACCTAAAAAAGCATTTATTTATCTTCTTCTTTTTTGAATTTGGCGGTAATTTCTTCTTTGCGTTTTGCAAATTCTTTTACCGCTTTTTCTTTTCCGTCAGCCAGACGTTCGCGTACCTCCTCGGCTTTGTCGGCAATTTTTTCGCGCATTTCGTTGGCGCGTTCTTTTACTTTTTCTTTCAAGTCTCCTGCGTGTTCCAAGATGAATTCTTTCTGATCCTCATATGCGTCAGAGGCTAATTTTTTCAGTTTTCGGCGGGTGGTTTCCCCTTTTGCAGGTGCAAAAAGCACTCCCGCGGCGGCTCCGGCCACTGCGCCGGCCAGCACCCCAAATACAAAAGCGGCAAGACCCGCTCCCCCGCAATGACATTTATGACACATATATACCCCTCCTTTTGCTTTGCTATAATGTTATATATATATTGTACAACAAACAGCGGGAAGAAAATTCCCTCCATTTATTGTAGTATAACGGCAAAATAATTTTTTGCCCATCGTATTTTTGAATTAGTTTGTAAGGAGAATTCATTATGCCCAATCCGTCCGCACCTCGCCATAATGGCAAACAGTTGGATCCTGCCGTGCGCAAACGCAACTTTGAAGAAGTGGCCCAGATTTTTACCAAAGAAGAAGCGTTGGCTGAAGCAGACCGTTGTTTAAACTGCAAAAATCCGCGCTGTCAGGCTAATTGCCCCGTAGGGGTTCAGATTCCGGCGTTTATCGCGCTGCTCAAAGATGATAAAGTGGGTGAAGCCGTGAGCAAAATTATGGAAACCAGTTTGCTTCCTGCCATTTGCGGACGCGTCTGTCCGCAGGAAAAACATTGCGAAGGCAACTGTATTTTAAAAGACCGCTTTGGATCTGTCAACATCGGTCAGTTAGAACGGTATACCGCTGACACCGCCCGCAAAGAAGGGCTTCTCAAAACGCCGGTCTGTGCGGCTCCCACGGGTAAAAAAGTGGCGTGTATTGGATCCGGCCCGTCCTCTATTGCGGCGGCAGCCGAACTGGCGCGCGCCGGCCACGATGTAACCGTGTTTGAAGCGCTTCACGCGTTTGGCGGTGTACTGCGTTACGGGATTCCTTCGTTCCGTTTGCCGCGCGAAGTTATCGATCACGAAATCGAAACTGTCCAATCTATGGGGGTCAAATTCCGCACGGATGTGCTTGTGGGCGCAACGGAAAAAATTTCGGATTTGTTGAAAGAGTTTGATGCTGTATACGTTGGTTCCGGCGCGGGGCTGCCTACGCTGACAGGTATCCCCGGTGAAAATGCCGTGGGCGTATACAGCGCAAATGAATTTTTAACGCGCGTAAACTTAATGCAAGCCTATAAATTCCCCGAAACGGATACACCGATACGTATAGGCAAACGTGTCGTAGTTTTAGGCGGGGGAAACAGTGCTATGGACGCGGCCCGCTGTGCAATGCGTTTGGGGCCGGACAGTGTGACAGTTGCTTACCGCCGAAGCGCAGCCGAAATGCCCGCGCGTGCAGCGGAAGTAGAACACGCCAAGGAAGAAGGCGTAGTGTTTGAATATCTGGTAACGCCTAAAGAGGTAGTGGTGGACGAAACAGGCCGCGTGGCTGGGCTTAAATGTACGCGTAACGAATTGGGCGCGCCGGACGAAAAAGGCCGCAGACGGCCCGTGGAAATCGCCGGATCGGAATTTGTACTTCCCGTGGACACTATTATTGTGGCCATCGGGCAGAAACCCAACCCGATTATTGCCAAAACAACGCCCGAACTGAAAACCACCGAACGCGGGGTGCTGGAGTTGGACGAGGAAGGCAAAACCACGCTTGCGGGCGTTTATGCGGGGGGAGATATTATCCGCGGCGGTGCAACAGTACTCTTGGCGATGAAAGACGGTATTGAAGCCGCCGGACGCATTAACAAATATCTTGAGGGAAAATAATATGGAAGAAAATACCATTTTAGTAAAAGAAAATTTAAGCGATGTGGTGGTGAAATTTGTGATCTACAACCCTCTCATCGCCAAGTCCGCCAAGGCGGGACAGTTTGTTATTTTGCGCGGACGTGAGGGCGGCGAACGTGTGCCCGTTACACTTGTGGACTGGGACGCGGAAAAAGGCACCATTACTGTTATCATTCAGGCGATCGGCAAATCAACTGCGATGTTTAATTCCTTGAAACAAGGTGAAAAATTTTTGAATGTCGCCGGTCCTTTGGGCACCCCCGTGGAAATTAAAAACTACGGCACAGTGGCTGTGGTAGGCGGCGGCGTGGGTATCGCCGAAGTGTACCCGATTGCCCGCGCATTTAAAGAAGCGGGTAATCGGGTGATTGCGGTGCTCGGCGCGCGCACGAAAGATTTGCTTATCTTGGAGCCGGAAATGTCCGCTTTGTGCGACAAAACCGTCAGCACTACCGATGACGGTTCTTTCGGAATGAAAGGAATGGTAACCGACGCTATCCAAAAACTGTACGACGAAGGCGAAAAAATTGCTGCCGGTTTTATTATCGGTCCGATTCCGATGATGAAATTTACCTCGCATTTAATGGACAAACTGGGAATGGAACCATTCTCCAGCTTGAACCCCATTATGCTTGACGGTACCGGTATGTGCGGCTGCTGTCGTGTAACAGTGGAAGGAAAAGTGCGTTTTGCGTGTGTGGAAGGCCCGATGTTTCCGTCCAAAACGATTGATTTTGACGAACTTATCCGCCGTACCAGCGAATATAAGCCGCAGGAAAAAGAAAGCTTGGAAAGGTTTGAAAAAGACCACGTTTGTAAGTGCGGTTTACATTAAGTTATCAGGGCAAAAAACTCCCGAAGCGGTTTTCCGTTTCGGGAGTTTGTGTTAGAACAAACTTGGTTAGAGTGCGATTTTGAGTTTCCGCGCCAGTGCGCGCAGGATATCTTTTTTCTTGGCGTCTTCGCCTAATGTGCGCAATCCGAAGAAAACAAATTCCTGTGCTTTGACCGTATCGGGCTTAAAGCCGAAGATGTCGGCGTAATTTAGAAATTCCACCAACTTGAGCGCGGCGGTCATCTCCTGCGGTTTGCGCGCAAACGAGAAAGCCAGAAACGTCAGCTTTTCGGTTACCGCATCTTTTACCGTACCGTTGTAGACGTCGATTCCCAGCGTTTTAACGTCCTCCATTAATTCTTCCAGTGCGTTTATGTTTACGTCGGAAGCGCGGAATTCCGCCTTTAAGTCGGCCGATAGAACAAATTCCGCTACGGAAAGAAATGTTTTGGGGATTGGTGCGCCAATTAACTGCAAGGCGCGCACGACTGGATACTGCATTTCAAACACGCGTGTAAATTCCTTATCTGTTTGTTCGTCCATTGCGCGCAGGGTAACGTCGGTTACTTTGCGGCGCACGTCAGGCGTCATTGACAAAAGCGGATGTTCTTGTTCAAAATTGCCGCGGATGAAGGGAGCCAGTTCCTCATATTTGGCTGCGTGAAACAATTCTTCAAGCTGTGCGAAAACGGTCCCGCGGTCGCTTTTGTCGCCGGCGGCGCAGACAAATTCTGCCGCTCCTCTTCGGAATACGGCAAACGGCAAGTTGCGTTCCAACAGCGTTACGGTAGATTTAAGCGTAATGGTACCGTAACACAAAGAGGCTCCTTCCGACGTCAGCTTTTTGGGTTCAAATGACAAAACCTCACATTCGTATGCGCGGTGCGGGTTGCCCGTTTCATCTGCCAGCAGGGTAACAATGTGCATCAGCGCGATTTTTTCAATCGGCATTGCCTGCGGCTTCACGTAGCGCTCGTATGCCACGGCCCCATTTTTGATTTCTTTTAAATTGCTTGGCGCTAAAGCCAGTTTTTCCACAAATGCAGGTTCCAAGTCGTTGCCCGTAATCAGGCGGTTGAGTTCCAATGCGCGGGCTGCGTACTGCATAATCTGTACCGTTTCAAGACCGCTTACTTCATCGAAGAACCAGCCGCAGCTGGTATACATAAACAGTGCGTTTTTCTGCATTTCCAGCAGCATTAACGCTGTGGAGCGGTTGACCCACGCTTTTTCGGTAGCGTGGCGCAGGAAAAAGCGGTGCTGCGCGTCCAAGCTGCGGTCCATCATTAATTCTACATAATCATTGCGCGCGGCCCACGGATCTTTAAAGTACTCGCGGCCGATTGTTTCAAAAGTGTTAATCATTTCATCGCGGATAAAGTCAAGCGCGGCACGCAGCGGCCCGCGCCATTTTTGGTTCCAGCCCGCGCGGCCCGAATTGCAGCCGCAGTCCGACCGCCACCGCTCCACTCCGTGAAAGCAGCTCCACGATGTATTTTCTACAATTTGCGCCTCGTATTCAGGCGGATGTTTTTCCAGAAATTCGCCGTACACGGTCAGTTCCACGTCCGGTAATTCTTCCACTTTTTTGAGACAGTATGCCAGTGCCATATCGGCAAATTTTTGATGGTGTCCGTATGTTTC
Organism: Candidatus Avelusimicrobium sp.; assembly: GCF_051874775.1. GTDB lineage: Bacteria > Elusimicrobiota > Elusimicrobia > Elusimicrobiales > Elusimicrobiaceae > Avelusimicrobium. The sequence continues at coordinate 136,926 of NZ_JBJEGE010000008.1, read as the reverse complement.
TCCGTCGGTGGCGATGTGCATTAACTGCGGTTCGTCTGCGGTATTGTATGTACTTAACAGGCGCGAAGCAAATTTTTCCCCCGAGGAAAGTGTATCCGCAAAGGCAATACTTTGCGAAATTGGGCCGTCATAAAAGAACAGCGCAATAGTTTTGCCGTTCGGTAAATTGCATTGGTACGCGCGTTTGGGGTCTACTGCTGCGCCGACATCTTGCCACGCGCTTTCGCCGATTTTGCGTATGCGCGCGCATTGACCGGGGGCTAAAATAACGAACTTCATTCCGTTGTCCGCAAGCGCGCACAGCGTTTCGGTGTTGCAGGCTGTTTCGGCCAGCCATAATGCTTCCGGTTCGCGGCCAAAGCGTTTTTTAAAATCGGCGATTCCCCATTTAATTTGCGTTTCTTTGTCGTGTGCATTGGCGAGCGGCAAAATGATGTGGTTGTACGCCTGTGCTATGGCGCTTCCGTGGCCGCCGAAGCGTTTCTGGCTTAAGCGGTCCGCCTCCAAAATGGTTTGGTATACTTCGGGTTCTTTCTTCTCCATCCAAGACAAGAGCGTCGGCCCGAAGTTAAAGCTGATGTGGGCGTAATTGTTGGTAAGTTCGATTAAATCTTGTTTGTCGTTGAGTACGCGTGCCAACGCGTTGGGCGAATAGCACTCTGCGCAGATGCGTTCGTTCCAATCGTGAAACGGCGCCGCGCTTTCTTGGCGTTCAATTTCGTCCAACCAAGCATTTTCGCGCGGCGGCTGGTAAAAATGTCCGTGTATGCAAAGGTATTTCATATATATATTTATACCAATTAATGCTAAAATATGCACAAGCCGGAGATCCTGCGGCGGGGAAATTACTTGATTTTCGTCGGAAACGGATTTATACTAATAGTAACGGCGCCGTCCGGCGCACAGAGAGGCGACTATGAAAAAAATATTTATCTTAGACACCAACGTCTTGCTGCACGATGTAAATTGTTTGCACGCGTTTGAGGATAACGACATTATTATCCCGATGGCCGTCATTGAAGAATTGGATTCGTTTAAAAGCGCCAGCGATACGCGCGGAAAAAACGCCCGTATGGTTTCCCGCGCACTGGACGAGATGCGCGCACAGGGGCGCCTGAACGAAGGGGTAAAATTGCCTAAAGGCGGTACGCTTAAAATCGAGCTGGACCGGCCGAATATTCTGCCGCCGTCTTTGTCGTTTAACAAGGCAGATAACTCTATTTTAAATATCGCCTATACGCTAAGCAAGAAAGAAGGTTCTTACAAAAAAAATACTGCGCCGGTATTTGTAGTAACGAAAGACATCAATATGCGTTTGAAAGCCGAAGCGCTTGGGCTTTCGGCGCAGGATTACACCACCGACAAAGTAAATATGGATGAACTCTATACCGGTATGAACGAGCTGGAAGTGTCTCCCACCGAGATTGACGCCTTCTACCGTGATAAGCAGCTTCCCATGGACTCCACTGTGTATTTCCCTAACCAATTTATTATTTTGAAAACAAACGACGGCAGTAAAAAATCCGCTATCGGCCGCATTGCCAATAACGGGGAATTTGTACTCCGTCCGCTTTCGTCGCAGGAGCCGACTGCGTGGGGTATTAAGCCGCTTAATAAGGAACAGCGGTTTGCCATGGAACTTTTGCTTGATGACAGTTTGGATATCGTTACCCTCGTCGGTACTGCCGGAACGGGTAAAACGCTTATCACGCTCGCTACCGGCTTGCAGCGCACAATGGACGAAAGCGCGTACCGCCGATTGGTGGTGTGCCGATCGATTGTTCCCGTGGGCAAAGATTTGGGTTTTCTCCCGGGCACAAAAGAGGAAAAGTTGGAAGCGTGGATGGGTGCCATTTATGATAACTTGGCGTTTCTGGCCGATCGTAAAAATCCGGAAGAGGGCGAAGAAAAAGCGCATTATCTGTTGGACAGCGGCAAAATCGAAATTGCCTCCGTTACGCATATGCGCGGCCGCTCGCTGCCAAACCAATACATTATTGTAGATGACGCGCAGAACCTTACCCCGCACGAAATGAAAACGATTTTGACGCGTGCGGGTGAGGGAACGAAAGTTGTCGTTACCGGCGACCCGTACCAAATTGATACGCCGTATCTGGATGTGGAATCCAACGGTCTTACGTATTTGGTGGACCGCTTGAAAGGCCAAAAATCCTACGGGCATATTACGTTTACCAAAACGGAACGCAGTCGTCTGGCGGATTTGGCTTCAAAGTTGTTATAGACGTTTTAGCAATGATACAAAAGGGTCCGCTTTTGCGGACCCTTTTGCTTTTTATATAGGTCTTTTGACCTATATGAAATATGGGGCTTTTTCCCTCTGGGAAATCGTGCAAAAACAGCTATAATAAATAATAAGACATATATATTGATATGAGGATTCCTATGACTACTTGGTTAAGCCGGATAATGGCTGTTATTTTTACGTTTACCATTCTCTCACCGACGGATTTGTTGGCTCAACAGACGTTTACCATTCACGAGCCGGATTTAACGACTTTAAATACCGATTTTAGTCATCTTTCAAGCCAAGTTCAACAAATTGTAGATGAATCACGAAAGGAATCGTATGATCAGCGTCTGGCGCGCTTAAGGGAAGAATATGCGAACGCAAAAGATGTGTTTGAATTGTACCCGGTATTGTTTGAGCTGCATCAGCCTGCTCCTTTGTTTTACTCATCGTTAGCAGCGGTGAAAGTGCCCTCCCAGCACCTGCCGGATTCCTTTTCCCTTAATCCCCAAGGGAACATTTCTTCGCAAGATCTGTCTCGGTACTTGCCGGATTTTCTTTCCTTTAATCCCGAACATGCCATGCATACGCTGCAAGAAGCCTCCCCAACAGTCGACCAGTTGATTAACCGTATTACCAATGCAGAAGAATCGTGGGAAAACCTGATGTTATATTTGGATCCAATTCTTGATCAACCTGATAATTTGCTTTTTACCATTGTGGTGGCCGAGATTTTGGGCAATACGTTGGACTCCGATCAGGCAGCAATCATTGAGGAAATGGATCTGCTTGAATTGCAGTTACGTGCTATCTTCCGTTTGCAGGCGCTTGAAAATAAGGCGCAATCTGTTGATGAAAGGTCCGTCGAAGAAATTCAAACTATTGGTACTTTGCGGATGCTGTTGTTGAAAGTAAATCAGTATTACGAAAGGACCCTACAGGAAAATCCTTTGTTCGAAAGACGGGGACCGGCCGGAACAAGCGCAACGTGGGCTATAGTTGACGGAGAGGTGCAGGTCTTTCAGTATTTCTCGCCTGATATGTATCAGCAAATGATGAATAGCTTTGTGCAGGAGATTAAAAAGATCAGCGATCAATCCCCCGATGAAAGCAGTGACGAGTATCAAAAGATGGCACTGTGGACGGAGTTTGCTGTAATGTCGGCCATTCTGTATCAACCGAAAACAATAAACCGGATCGTTGCTGTTTTAGATGAAGGTCCTCGATCCACTGATTTTTTGCAGAAAAATACAACGGTGTTAAATGTTATTTTTCAAACAATTCGTGAACATTTGCAGTTTGCTCTTATAGCATCTAGCCCAAGGGATATAGAGGTGGCCGATTTATTGCCGTCTTTTACAGATCCGGACTCCTATTCTTTACCTACGCGCATTTTTGCATTAGAGGCTACCAGCGTGCTGGTTCCACAACCTACTGAAGAGGAACGGTACGACATGATGGCAAATATTCGCAAAAACAGTCTTGTGGCTAATGCACCTGAATTGCACCACCGGTTTATTACGCTGCCTTTTGAAACCCAACGGTTGCTGGCTGCCCGTACGGTGGATATCTATGCCTCGCTGAATAGCGTCAAGTACAAAACATACGGCTTGGACGCCGAACAAATGCGGATACTATCTGATAAACTGGCGGGAATCTACAACGGTTTTGCCAATGCTGATTTGAAACTGGAACATCCAGACTGGGATCCGGTCAGGTACTCGGATATCACACAGACGAAGAGTGGTCTCTGTACAATTAAAAATACATATAATGAAATTCCCCGTTTGCGTCCGCTTAGTTCGCCATCGATGCTGGAGGCTTGGAAATATAACGGTAACGGTTTTGGCGCCGGAGATCTCCACTTGAGAACATTTTATGGGGCAGGTCGTAAATCAAATGGCGAGTGGATTGAAATGCGTCTTGACAACGGAAAGAATCCGCACAAAGTAAAAAATGATTTAGATGTTGGAATCTTAACATTTGCGGCGGAAGTGCTTCTTTGGTGTATCGGTGCGGAATTCTTGGCTTTGTTGGGCAGAGCTTTCCGTGTGGCGCGGGGCGCTACATTGGCGCTGCCGAAAGCAACCCGTGCAGCTTTTAAGGCCAATAAGGGCCGGCGGGCGATCAGCTTTGGTATTGAAATAAAAAAAGGAGTCCGCTATGCCAACTTGTCTCGTGTTCTGCCCGAACATGGGATAACGGTGGCCGCCACCCGTATGGAAAAAGTAAGAAAGCCTGTTGCTTCCGCAAACAATGCAGCAGGGGTCGGTGCCGCACCCGCCAATGCTCCGCGTTTAGCTCCGCCGCCTGTTACCACGGAGACTGGATCCAGATTGTGGTGGAACAACTCGAGTGTTATCTCTCATCTTAAGTCTGGGTGGAAATCCTTCACTAGTGGCGGTTGGTCGGCTAAAGTCCGCTCGTTGTGGAATAAAACACCGTATACCGTGGCGGAAGAAGCGGTTACATCGTCTGCTACATCTATGCGGGGCTTGCGCAACAGCCGCGGCTGGTGGCGCGGAAGCCTGCCCTCTGTAGAGGAGTGGACCGTTACAGTACACCGCCCCGGATTTAATTTTGAAGCAGCGACGCTGACGGGCGTAAAAGCCGAAAGATTACAATTCGGTATTCGTAACTGGGATGATTGGCGCTATTTAGTGCGTAATACCCGTACGGCGAATGGACTGCACTTGTCTGTGGCAGGAGAATCGTTACGCCCATTTTCCTCGTGGTGGAACGCCGCTCTTAAACCGTTATTTGGTTATCAAACTATTGCTGGCCAAATCTACGATGAAAAACGTGTATTGCGCGCGACCGCTAGCGCTTTCCAAAAAGATGCGGCAAAAGAGGCCGGCAAAGGTGTTTTTGATTATTGGAAATATACCGACTCGGGCTGGGTACGTGTTAATCAACAAGAATTTATGCAATTGGGAAACGTTTTGAAAGGGGAGGGGAAAGAGGTCGTATCCGATTATTATTCCTTGCTGGGCGTAAGCAGAACGGCTACACAGAAGGAAATTAGACTGGCTTATAGGAGATTGGCGCGTGAAGTCCATCCGGATAAGCTGGGGCCTGAAGGGGCTGACGCGATGATGAAAGAGTTAAACGCCGCTTACACTACGTTGAAAACACCGGCTGGACGTAGTGCCTATGATGCCAAATTATTGTTGTCGGATACCAAAACCGTGGCGGCAGCACTGCCTAAATCACCGGAAGGAGTATCTTTGGCGATTACCAAACCGATAGGAACAAATGTGCCAAAGGACTTTTCTCCCATGTCTGCCAAAGGGATTGGATTCAATGAGGGGAACTGGGGAGCCGTGCCAGAACAGTTGGGCGTGCATTTATCGCGTACGGGGCAGACGGAAGCGTTGGGCTTTCCCTATATACTCTCAGGCCGCTGGGGAGGCCGTTTATTCAGAAATACTGCCTTCTTTGGTGGACTGTATGGACTCGATGCGTTGCTCGGGAATTTTTACCAACAATATGTGGATACCAATGCTGATAGAGCCGTAGCAGAAGTGCAGCAACGTTTTGAGGATGCATATGATCCTCAACTGTTGGAAGAAGATCAAGACGCTATGGAAAAGACAAGTAAAGTCCTTGAGGATCAAGAAATTACGCTGTCCAATCAATCCGTGCTTGGTGATGTGCGTGCCGCGGAAGAACCCTCGTTCGCTGGAGCAAGTGCTTTGTTTCCCCTTACTGCCGCGTGGCACGGCCTTGCTAGCACGCAGCTTGTCTCGTCGCCGTTTATGAATGATGGGGTTGAGACCCGTTTTGCAATAGAAGCGAACCGGTTGAGAGTCGACCGTATACTGCGCCGATATGAAGAAGCTGTAACTGAAAATACGGTGACAGTATTGTACGATAATATAGTGGCGGAGATAAATAAGACCAAAGAGAATGGCGAATCGCTTTTTAAGCTCTTGAAGCAGCAAATGGGAGCAGACACTTTTACGCGTGAGGAGCGGAAAATGGCTCAGTTAATTTCTTCTTCTCAACAAGAACTGGAACGGATATATGGCGGTAAAGGCACGCTTACAGACAAGTCGAACTCGCTTTATAAGGCGTGGGAAGATTTCAATGACAAACTCGTTCAGTGGAATCAAGCACTTGATTCGAAAGTTAGCAAAATCGAATTTGAAAACATGTTTACTGATGTGTATAAATTGTGGTACAACGCTAAACTCTCTCTATATGAGAATGGTTTTGATGAACAGCGGCACGCTGCACTTTTTAATCAAGCCAACCAGATTTTTCAATCAGCTTTGTCGGACCTAAAAATGCTTCAGAAAACGGGTATTCCCTCTGGAGATCCGAAGGTATTGTCCCGCTGTCAGCAATTGAAACGGCAGGAGTTGAGGCTGGCCTATCAAGTGCAGATTGATACCTTGGAAATGAAGTCAACAATGTTACATCAAGATATTTCCTCTCTTTTGAACGAATTGCGCGCGGGGCTTGAGGATGCTTATCAGTCCTCAAGCACCAGAGAGGAAATGGACCGTAAGATGGTGGGTTTTGTCGAACAATGGGAGAAGAAAGCGCAGCAGGATAGAAATTGGAATCTTTTTATAATCACGACGTCGTTCCAACAAGAGAGAGCAAACGAACTATTGCCGGATGAAACTGCACCCACATCATCCTTAGTGTATTAAGAGATATATATTTTGTAACGCCCCGAGTAAAATCGGGGCGTTATTATATATGCTGTCCTTTTATAGTTTACCCGCAGTGGTCTGGGAGTTGTTGTTAGCAATGAAAATAAGCACTCCGAAAATTTCGCGCCGCAGCCCCACTTACTTACATACAAAATAGCCCCGTTTTTGGCAGGGGTGTTGCGAAGAATGAATTCCGTATTTGCTTATTTTTTTGATTTTAATTTCTTAATTCTTTCTTTAGAACGAGGTTCACCCTGCTTGGCCGCCAAAATATAGTATTTTAATGCCAAGGTTTCGTTCTTTTCCACACCAATTCCGTGTTCATATAAATCAGCCGTCAGAAATTGGGCAAGAGGGCTGTGGTCGTCCGCCGCGGCTTTCATTATTTCAAATCCTGCGGAGTCATTTTTTCCGGTGCCGATACCTTGCAGATAACAGACGGCCAAATTTACGCGGGCCTCAAAATCGCCCCATTCGGCGGCGGTTTGGTAGCGGCGGAACGCTTGAGTTTCGTCCTTACGGCAGCCTTGTCCTGCATTGTAAAGTCCGGCCAAAGCCGTCATTGCGCGGGCGTTACCGTTTTCGGCGGATTTTTCAAACCAATAAAATGCCTGCTTATCGTCTTTTGGCGTGTATTTCCCTTGGTAATACAACACCCCCAAGCGATACTGTGCGTCCGCTTCGCCCGCTTGGGCTTGGCGGAGAACTTGTTTAAATGGATTGCGCAAGCGTTGATATAACATCAGCACGAAGCCTGCGGCTGATAAAGACAATATTCCTACCAGAACGGGATGTAAAGCGTTTTGCATTAATAAAATTCCTCCTCGGTTTGATGGACCGGAGTTTTTTCGTTTTCAGAGGCTTTCTTTGCCCACTTGCGGGCTTGCCCCACATTAACGACCGTTCCCGCTCCTTCCTTATACATTTGCGCCAAGCGTTGTTGTGCTTCTTTTACGCCGTTTTTGGCAGCGTTTCTTGTCCAGTGAAACGACAGCGGCAGACTCTTTTTGACGCCGTATCCCGCTTCGTACCATTGGGCAGTTTGCCACTGTGCTTCTTGAAGTTTTTGTTTGGCGGCTAGTAGCATATAATCAAACGCCTTGGCGGGGTTTGTTTCCGTACCGTTTCCGGTCTCGTACATTCGGGCCAGCGCATATTGCGCGGGGCGATATTCTAGGCGGGCGGCTTGTTCCATATACAGAAAGGCTTGTTCGGGTTCTTCGGCGGATAAAAGGCTTTTTTCGTATAATGCAGGCGCGATTCCCCGCAGGGCGGCCGTGTCCAACATCCGTTGTTTTTCTTCGGGGGGTACGGTACAGTTATCTTTCGCGGCCAACAGGTACAGTTGGAACATCGCGTGGGGATTGTCATTTTGGACAAGCTCCGTAAAAATTGCGCAGGCAAGCGGCAAATTCTGGCGGACTCCTTTACCGTACGCCAGCATAACCCCTTGCATTACGGCGGCGTTCTCATCTCCCGTTTGAGCGGCTTTTTTCATATATTTATAGGCTTTTTTATCGCTCTTTTTTACGCCTTCGCCGCGGTAATAAGCCCACGCCAGTTCTCTGGCGGATTCGGCGTAGCCGCCGCGTACTTCGGCGCGGAGCTGTTTGAAGCGGCGTTCGGCGGTTTTGCGTTGTTCTTTTTGGTAAAGTTCATCGTAAGTATCCAAGCGGTCGGCGGAATTGTCGGCCGGAAAGAAAGGCTTTTGCATTTGGCGGGCAGGAGCATTTAAAGCGGCGGCGGCCAACAGAATCGCCAATAAAAGCGTTTTTTTCATTTGATTTTTACCAGTTTGCGGTTTTCAAGTTGGAATACATTGTCTGCATATTCGGAGGCGTGCGCATCGTGCGTGACCATAACGGTGGTCAAGCCGTTTTCTTTACTCATACGGGCAAAATCTTCAAACACTTGGATTTTACGTGCTGCATCTAGGTTGCCTGTAGGCTCGTCCGCCAGTAAAAGCGGCGGTTCGTTGCGTAATGCGCGTGCGATACTTGCGCGCTGTTTTTCTCCTCCGGATAAATCTGCCGGTAGTTTGTCTGTCATTTTGCCCAAGCCGAATTTTTCTAACAGTTCCCGCGCTTTTTCGGGATTGGGGTTTCCACGCATCAAGGCGGGCATATCCACATTTTCCAAGAGAGAAAATTCGGGCAGCAATCCGTCAAACTGGAATACAAATCCCATTTTTTTAAGACGCAGGGCCGATCGCACGGATTCGCTTTTGATGGCGGTAACATCAGTTCCGTCTACGAGAATTGTGCCGCAGGTGGGGGCGTCCAACATCGCGATTAAGTTTAAAAGCGTGCTTTTACCCGAACCGCTGGGGCCTAAAAGCACTGTAAATTTTCCGCGTCTGAGAGTCAGCGAAACGTCCTCTAACACACACAGGTTTTCTTTGCCTTGGCCGTAAATTTTAGTTAAGTGTACAAGTTCTATCATAGTATTCTCATCCGTAGCGGATAGCGTCCGTGGGGTGCACGCGCGATGCTTTTACCGCCGGATACAGCCCCGCGGTAAAACAGATTAAATAACTTCCGCCCACAACGGCCAGTACATCGCTCCACAGCATACGTACCGGCACTTTAGTTAAGTAATAAATATCCCCGGGAAGTTCTACAATTTGAAACGTGGCGATAATCCAGCACAATAAACACGCCAACAGAAACCCCAGCACGATACCTAATGTAGCGATAACCATTGCTTCCCACATAAATACTTTGCGGATAAGATTCGGGCTTGCTCCGATAGCGCGCAGAATACCGATATCGCGCAGTTTTTCGGTACCGAGCAAAATAAGGTTTCCCGCAATGTTCAGTGATGCTACGCCGATAATGAGGAACAAGATAATAAACATCATCGTTTTTTCCAGTTTTAAGGCGGCGTATAACGTGCTGTTCATCTGTGCGAACGTACGTACGGAATACCCGTAACCAATGGTGTTTTGGATATCTCGGGCGGCTTCGTCGGCTTTGTTGATGTCTTTGAGTTTTACGGCCACTCCCGTTACACCCTGTTTAAGACCTAAAAAATCGCTGGCGTGCGGCAGAAGCGTATAAGCAATAGTGTTATCAAATTCGTAATATCCGGTGCGAAGGAGTCCGCTTATGCGGAATTTTTTCATTTTGGGAAACATTCCTGCCGAGGTGGAAATGGATTGGGGAGAAATCAACACTACATCGTCTCCGACGTCCGCTCCCATATTGGCGGCTAGTTCCGTCCCCAAGACGAGCGGCGGCGGCGCGTCTTGCGCCCAGTCTTTGGGATCAAAGGTTCCCGCAGTCAGCGAGTCCGCCAACGTGTTGATTTTCTTTTCCTGCTCCGGATCCAATCCGCGTACGACAAGCCCTAAACTTTGCCCCGCATACGTGATGATTCCCTGCCCGTAAATATGCGGCGCGGCGGCTTCCACCAAGGGGATTTGTTCAATTTGTTTCATTTTTTCGGGATATGTTTTTTTACTCATCTGCCCGAAAACGAGGATATGGCTTTGCGCGCCGATGATTTTGTCTTTAATATCGGTTTGAAAGCCGTTCATTACGGATAATGTGGTAATCAGTGCTGCCACCCCCACGCTGACGCCCGCCACGCCGATAAGCGTGGTAATAAAAGCGAACAGCCCTTGGCGGCGCGTAAGGTAGCGCACGGCAATAAATCGTTCAAATTTCATAGGTATATTGTACTTTATTTATGTATAATCTATGTGTGTTAAAAAAGAAGAAATACTCGGAGGTGTGATAATATGAAACATTATTTGCGTTTTAGCGGACGTTCCGGACGGATAGAGTTTTTAACCACTTGGATTGGATCGTTTGCGGTATCTTCTTTGCTTACACAAATTGTCTTTTTTATTGAGGCCTTTTCTCGGCAGGAGCCGAAGGGATTATGGCGGGCAACGGTTGTGTTGATAACAGGTGTTCCTGCAGTAGCTTTAGATTTTTTAGTGATGTGGGTTTTTTATACGGCTATTGTTCGTCGTATGCACGATATTGGGTTATCGGGTTGGTTGTTGTTGATGGTAATCGGTTTAGTCGTATGGTTGGGAGTTGCTGGAATGTTGCTCCCTGATATGATAGTAACATTTTTTGGTTTTTTGGCTTTGGTGCTGTTGCCTGGCAATATCGGTAAAAACGCTTTTGGAGAACGGCCTCCGCTGTTTAATGGATTTATGGAGGTTAAGCAGCAGGAAGAGGGGCGGAACCCGAATGACAAACGTATTGATTTTAAGTTATAGCGGTTAAAATAAAAAACGCCCCCGCTAAAACGGGGGCGTTTTTTGCGTCATCGAACTTATTTGTTTAAATCCTGCGCCGGCTTTTTGCTGGACAAAATCGCCCAACTGAGAACCGCCAAGAGTGCAATGACAATTACCCAGCCGATTTTGCCCAACGGGGTAAAATCGTTGTGGTAGTTGACGATAATCGGCGCGACGAGCACGGCCACCATATTAACCACTTTAATTAGCGGGTTGACGGCGGGACCGGCGGTATCTTTAAGGGGATCTCCCACGGTATCGCCCACTACGCTGGCTTTATGGCGTTCGGATCCTTTTCCGGTGTTGGCTGCAAGGTCGGAAGGTTCGTCCTCCACCACTTTTTTGGCATTATCCCAGCTGCCGCCCGCGTTGGACATAAATACAGCCAAAAGCTGGCCGGAAATGATAATCCCCGCCAAGAATCCACCTAAGGCTTCCACGCCGAAAGCAAGACCTACTACAATCGGGGAGACGATGCCCAGCAGCGCCAAGATGATAAGTTCTTTCTGCGCGGCGATGGTGGAAATCCCTACGGCGCGGGTGTAATCGGGCTGCGTTTTGCCTTCCAAAACGCCTCCTTTAAACTGGCGGCGGACTTCCTGCACGATAAGCGCCGCCGCGCGGCTGACGGCATTAATCGCAAACGACGAAAACAGCCACGGCAGCGCGCCGCCAATTAACATTCCTACAAAAACGACAGGGTTGGAAACCACAATGCCCACTTGGGACAGAAGCGGCAGGATTTTATCTTCTCCCGCGGCGGCCCAAGCGTCGTTAAGCAGACGCTGGACGTTGCTTACGTCCACCATATAAGACGCAAACAGCGACACGGCCGCAATCACTGCCGATCCGATAGCCACGCCTTTGGTAATAGCTTTGGTGGTATTGCCCACGCCGTCCAAGTCCGCCATAATCTGGCGCGCTTTTTTGGTTTCTTCGTCCTCTTGCCCGTGCCAAGACATTTCGCCGATGCCATTGGCGTTGTCGGCAATCGGGCCGAAGGAGTCCATCGCCACGTTGTTGCCCGTCAGCGTCAGCATACCGATACCCGTCATCGCTACGCCGTAGAGGATAAAGTTAAACTTTTCGGCGGGAGTTAAACCGTCCACGGAGCCGAAAATCATCACGGAGCCGAAAATCGCCGCCGCGATAGCGAGCGTCGTCCATACGGCTGATTCCATTCCCACAGCGAGGCCGGACAGAATAGTTGTGGCCGAACCCGTAGCGGTAGATTTTTTAATTTCCTGTACGGGTTTATTTTCAGTGCCCGTAAAGTATTCGGTCAGACGGTCAATGCCTATCGCCAGCAAAATGCCAATGGTGGTTACGGCGAACGGACGCCACCAACCGCCCGGGACATCGTTCATATAGAAATACGCCAGTACACCAAAGATGACGACGGAAATAGCAGCCGAAATGCTGTAGCCTTTAAAAATGGCTTTCATTGCGTTTCCGGCGGAGCGTTTGGAATCTTTTACGGCATATGTGCCGATAATGGAACAAAGCACACCAATCCCGCGTACGAGCAGCGGATATACAATCCATTCGTGGTGGCCGGTAAGTCTCCACAAAGCGATACCCAAAATAAGGCCGGATACAATGGTCACTTCATACGATTCAAAAATATCCGCGGCCATACCGGCACAGTCGCCCACATTGTCACCGACAAGATCAGCCACTACGGCGGGGTTGCGCGGGTCGTCCTCGGGAATGCCCGCTTCTACTTTGCCCACAAGGTCGGCTCCCACATCAGCGGCTTTGGTATAAATTCCGCCGCCTACGCGCATAAAGAGTGCGAGGAGCGTGCCGCCAAACCCAAAGCCGAGTAAAGCGTCCGGCGCGGCGATGCCGAAAATAATAAAAATAATCGTTCCGCCGAACAGTCCGAGCCCGTCTGTCAGCATACCGGTAACGGTACCTGCGCGATAGGCAATCCGAAGTGCGTCGCCGAACCCGCGTTTGGACGCGGCCGCCACGCGGACGTTGGCGTCCACGGCGATACGCATCCCCAACTGACCCACTAAAAGGGAGAACACCGCCCCTAAAATAAACGCGCCCGCGCGCCCAAAAGCCGCGATGAGTTTTACCGTTTCAGGGCTGAGGCCCGCAAACCGTTCCATAGAATCTTGGGAAACGGGTACAATATAGACGGACAGGAAAAGACAGACCGTTAAAAGCCCGATAAGCGGCAAAATGGTTTTGAGCTGTCTTTTAAGGTAAGCGTTGGCGCCTTCCCGTATGGCTCCCCACACTTTTAGCATAGCGGGAGTGCCGGTATCTTCGCGAATTACCTGTCTGCGCAGGAAAAACGCATATAAAAGCCCCAAGACCGCAATAAACAATACGCCGAATAGCGCATATTGTTCAAACGGCCGCAGGGCGGTAATTCCGTACCACATAATTATCTCCTTGTAAATAGAATAGACCCTTCATCTCTTATATTATAATTCAAAAACGGAGTGTTGTCCGTCCGTTCCTTTACAATAGATCTGTAGATCCTTGTCGTACTAAAGATTGTTTTCTATACTATAATGTATGAGAAAATGTGTATATTTGTTACTATCCTTTTTAATATTTTTTACCGTATCTGCTTCGGCCGAATCTTTCCGCACGCCGTTTTCCAATTCATTGGAAACAATATGCAGGCGGAAGGTTGGGATGCAAAATGCCGGTATAGAACGATTGGCATTTCTGCGGTATTATCCGTCTAATGACCGTATGCCGGAAGAAATCGGTTTTTGGGACAAGCTATTCGGGTGGGGGGAGGAGGAGGCACAAATTCGTGCTACTGCTATTTATTTGTTTAATATGTACATCAGTACGGCCTGTTACGGGGAGGATATGCCTGCCCGCCTAACAACGGATTATTTGGGGGTGCTAGATTCATTCGGTTGGATACGGACGATGTATAAAACGGCCGGTGCGGAGAAATTTTACAAAGACCATAAAATGGAAATAAAAGAACGACTCTTTACTTTTTTTAATAGTTTTTCCCCTAAAAATTATCAGGTAAAAGACGGCGTCAATGACCGGCGTGAACTAGCGTTTATGCGTTTGTTGTCTAATGCTCCGATTTATTTTAACCGCCCTGCGTATTATTATGCCTTGGGCAGCAGAATGTCGGTAAGTTTGTCGGAAGCAGACAAAATTTTTTTATCGCGTGAGTTACGCCGGAACTTGGAACAAAATAAAAATAAGGTGGTTACTTTTGAATCGGCGTCCGTCAGAATGGAGGATTTAGACCGGAAGGTGGGCGTTAAATCTGCCAATATTAATCGTACATATCGTTACGTAAACGATGAATGTGCCTATTGTAGTTACCAACTATGCAGACGCCTGTGTCGGGCAGTAACGCATTTTTCATCCAAAAACGGCAAGCCGCTGCGCGTGTATAAAATAACGGCGGCGCCGTTGCTTGCCGGAGGAGCGCTTATTCCGGCGAAAGGATCACGTTTTCAGTTATCGTCGGGCCAAATGGCGCCCAAGTGGAATTATCATACTGCTTCTTTAGTGGTTTTGATGAGAGACGGACGATATGTGTTGGCGGTGTCCGATAATTTTTTGGCGGGAGATAAGCCGATGGTTTTGGACGAGTGGATGAAATTTTTTGCGCCGTCTAAAACGATGTTTTACATCGCTCCGTTCTCGCGTTCGCGCCCAATGGAGGACGCAATGCACACGCCGCAAGCCAAGCAGGGAAAGTCCGTTAAAGTGAACGGACATTATTACGAACCTGAACCGGTTGTCCCGTAAGTATCGGATATCATTCGAACGAAAAACAGGCCCCCTTATTTAAGAGGGCCTGTTGTATGTCGGTTGAAACTTATTTTTCTTCGTCTAATTTTTTAAGCGTGGGGAACAGGATAATTTCGCGGATTGAGTCCTGTCCGGTCAGCATCATAATAATACGGTCAATACCAATGCCCATTCCGCCCGTTGGCGGCATACCGCTTTCCATCGCTTCAATGTAATCGGCGTCCAAAATATCGGCGTTTTCAGCGTCCTCTCCTTTGGCAATCGCTTTGGCGGCGGCTTGGTCTTTTAGGCGGGCCAACTGGTCGGCCGGATCATTTAACTCGGTATATGCATTGCCAAGTTCCTGTCCGTTCACAAACACTTCAAAGCGTTCCACCAATTCCGGATCATTGGGTTTGGTTTTGGAGAACGGGCTGACAGCCGTCGGATAATCAAGCGCAATGACCGGATTGTGGTAATCCGCAAGCAGCTTGCCTTCAAACAATTCGTCAAAAATGGTGGCATCGGAATCGTCGGAGCTGAATTTAACGCCTTGTTCGCGGGCGACTTCTTCCAATTTTGCGCGGTTGAACTGGCGGCCGTTTAACACTTCGTGGATATCGCGGCCGAATTTTTCCTGCCACGCCTGCGGGATGTAAAGACGTTTGTACGGCGGGCGCAAGTCCACTTCGTACCCGCGAAAATTTACTTTTTCCACTCCGATCGCTTTGGCGGCGTTGCCTAAAATTTCGTCGAACAAATCCGCCATTGTATTGACGTCTCCGTACGCTTGGTACAATTCCATCATCGTAAATTCGGGATTATGGGTAGTGTCGATACCTTCGTTACGGAACATATGTCCGATTTCATAAATCCTGTCCATTCCGCCAATAATTAAGCGTTTGTGGTGCAGTTCAAGCGCAATACGCATAAAAAGCGGCATTTTGAGGGCGTTGTGAAAAGTCTCAAACGGACGCGCAATCGCACCGCCGGAAGAGGGGTTTAAAATCGGCGTTTCCACTTCTAAAAACCCTTTTTCATCCAGCGTACGGCGGATAGAAGAAATAATTTTGGCGCGTTTGACGAAGATGTCTTTCACTTCTTCGTTGGCGATTAAATCTAAGTGGCGTTTTCTGAAGCGGACTTCGGTATCTTGCAGTCCGTGGTATTTTTCCGGCATCGGGCGGATCGCTTTGGAAAGCAGCGTCAGTTTGGTTACTTTAATGGTTTTTTCACCTGTTTTTGTGATGAACACGTGTCCGGCGGCGGAGACGAAATCGCCCACCGCTACGTGTTTTTTAAAGAAAGCGTAAGGTTCTTCACCCAGCTGGTCTTTGGCGATGTAGAGCTGTACGCGGCCGGAAAAATCGCGCAAGTGAGCAAATGCCGCTTTGCCCATTAAGCGCAGCTGGACCAAGCGTCCAGCGGTAACAGCTTCGGCGCCTTCTTCGGCGTTTTTGGCTTCCAAGCAGGAAATTTGTTTTTCGCAGCGGTTGGGATAGGGGGGCACCCCCAATTGGCGGATTTCTTCCACTTCGGCGTAACGCTGGGCGATGATTTCGTTCAGCGCGTTATTGTGCTGCGGTTGTTGTGTTTTTTCGGTAGACATCGTAAAACCTCAATATTAGTATTAAAAGTATTTTACCAAATTACGGCGTTTGCGGGCGCGGATAAGAATGATACAATAAAGTAATATGAAAAAATATACTGTTCTAGTTTTGATTGCTTTGGTTGTGGTCGGCGCAGGGGTGTTTTACCGTTACCACGGACGGGATATAGATGAGCGCGGGGCCACTCTTTTGATGCGCTCTTTAGAGGAACGCGCAGATTTGAAAGTGACGCATAAACTTATCAAACGTGCCGCTGATCTCAACACACGCGATAAAACCGGACGTACTGCCCTATTTTATGCCGCGCGTTATGCGCAAAATGCCAAAGCCGTACAGCAGTTGCTGGCGGCTGGAGCAGACGTGAATTTGGCAGACAAACAAGGCTGCACGGCTTTAATGCGGGCAGCCAAATATAATCCGTCTGCGGCGGTAACGGAAGAATTAATCTCCGGCGGGGCATACGTCAATGTGGCAAACGCACAGGGAGAAACGGCTCTCACGCTAGCCGCACAGAATAATACTGCTGCAGTCCTTAAAATGCTGCTGCGTGCAGGTGCGGATCCGGATATTAAAACGGCGGGCGGAGTAACGGCGGCCGATCTCTTGGACGGGAACGAAAAACTTTCCGAGCGGGAAAAAACCGATTACCGGCAGGCGATGTTGGTTGTGTCGATTTTAAGGCCGGCAGGGAAATAAACAATCTTCCGGCTCACTGGGGTTTTATGCTGTCCTCCCGCAAAACCGTAATACAGGCTCCGGCTTTCTCATCTTAGCCGCAGACTACGCAGTTATTTTGCTTCCTAGAATAAAAAACCGCCCTAAAAAAGGCGGTTTAAAATCTGGTTCCGGGACTAGGACTCGAACCTAGAATTAATGCTCCAGAGGCATCCGTGTTACCATTACACCATCCCGGATTAACATAAATATTTTAGCACATTTTTTTTAAAAGGAAAACTTTTTCTTTTTCATTCCACACAGTGCATTAATTTTGTTATAATAAAAAAAGATTTAGCGCCTATAGCTCAATCGGTTAGAGCAACCGACTCATAATCGGTGGGTTCCAGGTTCAAGTCCTGGTGGGCGCAGTAAAATTTACCCTGCCTTTACGGCAGGGTTAAATTTTTATGCCCAAGCAAGCAAACTGCTTTGCTTGCGTCCAGGACTTGAAAGCCGGAGCCTTATCCGAGTTTGAGTTTACGCATGGCGTGAACGAAAGGCGAGGATGGCGAGGCGGGGTCGCGAGCGGCGAGGGTCAACGAGCCGACTTGTGACCAAGTTTGCAACTGGTGGGCGCAGTAAAATTTACCCTGCCTTTACGGCAGGGTTAAATTTTTATGCCCAAGCAAGCAAACTGCTTTGCTTGCGTCCAGGACTTGCGCTACCTGCTCACAGAGCCCAGCTGTTTATTTTTTGGACACACCTGAGGATTCTTTTGTTATAATAGCGATATGGATAACATTTGGAGAATCTACTTATGAAAAAAATAATCTTAATTTGTTTATGTTTATTAGTTGGGATATCGGGATATAGTGCGGAGGGAAACAAAGCGAAAATTCGCAACTGCGCGGAAAAGAAGATGCCCCTCGCGCTAGTTGAAGTGTGGGAACAAGCATTGTTTAGTGTAGAAATGACGGATAACGAGCGCAGTTCGATACAAGCCATGATTAATGACTTAAAGCTGGCAATAATAGACGGAAACGAGAAAGAAGTTGAGGAAAAAATAGACCGATGGGACGAAACGATACAACAGGAAATTCCTTCCCTCCATAAAAGATTGCAAGAAACAGGTCTCCAAACATTGAGTAATGATCCAGAACAATTAGTAAATCTTTTTTTTGCCCCCTTTGATTCTTGTATTGATCAAACGAACTTATCTCCTGTAGAAAAAGAAACTACCAGATTGAGCTTGTGTACAGACGGATTAGTATTAGAGGACCTTAACGAACAAGTAATAGAAAAAGTGCGCAAAAAATTTGTTCCCACTATTGCTTTGGATGAAGACATATTATATGTATCCAATGAGCCGGGCTGGTGGCTCACAGATACAGCCGCAGTCATTACGAATAAGAAGTTATATAGATATGAAAAAGCGCCTATTGCCCTTGAGCAATTTTGGGATAGTACGTATAGTGACGGACATATTTATTTAGGGAACAATAATCACATTTCTTTAAACGATTTAAAAGAGAACTGGGAGCCTTTTACAGATGAGGACATTTCTTACATGGGGGAAAGAATATACCAATCCTTCCGTAGAATGGCGTATGCGTCCAATCCGTCCTTGCAAGACACATTTTGGAAGGACTTCCAAAACACACCTAAAAACAAACGAGAAGCATTCTTAGAAAAAAATTGTGATAAACGCAATTGGCAATGTTATCATGCTTTAAGTTTAACTGATTATGACAAATACCAAAACGCGAAGGATGAACACAAGAAAGAAGAATATAGAAAAGACGCGGCGGAAGAATTAAAAAAAGCTATTTCTTTGCTTAAAATTACGCCTGTAAAAAGTGAAACGGTTTACCCGCTTATTGATTTAGCACTTGAATTAAAAGAATACGCTATGGCACGTGAATTGGCGGTGAAATATGATGAAACAATCCGCCAAGAATACAAGAAAAAAGCCGAAAAGGAATTTGTGGAACATTTCTTTGAACTGCCCTATAATGAACGCAAGCTCATTGTGTTGGCAGATGCTATTCCCTTTTTGAACGCTAATGCCACAATTATTCCCGTAAACATTCACGAATTACCGAAAAATATTTCGTTTTCCTCTGGGCAGCCCAGCGTGGGCGAAGTATATATTGCCCATCCGTATACAAAAGAATATATTTTATTAGAAAGTGGTTACGAATGGAGATTGTTGACGGAGCAAATAAGGGAATTTTGCGAAGTGATGGACAAGATAGGGGCTAAACAATGTTTGGCCGGAAATGTAGTGTTCCTTTCCAAGGGGCAACAAAATGACAGCACGCTTGCTTTACAGGGGGCTGTGCATGGAGAGCAAAAAACGGCCGGTGTGGCTGTCGGAGGGAAAATAGAAGGCAGTTATAACAAAGAAGAATCAGTGAAACGGGAACAGTTACAAGAAAGACTTAATAGTATTTCGCAAAACTTTACCCCTCCTTATACTTTCCAGTTTACAGGAGAAGAAGATTGGTTGGTATGGTATCCGCACAAAAAGGATTGGCGACATTTAGTTCGGCAAGTTAAAGAGGGTTCTAACCTGGAAGAACATATTGCCACTTTTTCCTCCAGAGATTTGCATAAATTACAGCAGATGGATTGTAAAGAAATGCAAGCGGAACTGGAAGGATATGCAGATGCCAAACTGCTAGGCAGAAAGGTGGGTATTGAAGCATTTTATAAGAGATGCAACGATTCTAAATTAGAAGAAGAAAAGGATGTTTCCGTGCAATTTAAGGTAACTTTTCCCCCATCCGCAGCTGGTAAATAGCACTTTAACAACCTTCCCAATAAATTAAGGAACAATATATAGAAAGGGGTTGCTGCTTCAATGAGCAGTAACCTCTTTCTTTTTGATTAATTCGCCCTGTTTGTTATACACTTTGGTCGTGGTGGTGGAATTTTTTACCACCGTTTTTGTTTCTTTGCCTTTTTTATCGTGTTTAGGCGTGTAAGTCGTAACTTGTTTCTTTTCTGTTAATTTCCCGTCTTTGTTATATACTTTTGCCGTTCCGTTGGGATTTTTTACTACTGTTTTTGTTTTTTTACCTGTTTTGTCATACTTAGTAGTAACGGTTGTGCCGGAGGAAGTTTCCCGCGTAACACTTTTTTTATGCCCGTCTTTGCCATAGAGTATGGTGTTAGATTGTGTTTTAATTTTATAACTGCCGGATTGGGGGTTTTTGGTCATGTTGCTTTTGGTTTTTCCCTTTGCCACACACAAACCGGTAAACAATCCGATTATAAGAAATGATAAGATAAATTTTTTCATTTTTCTTCTCCTTAAATTTTTCTTCCTTTCCGGTATTATAGCACATTGTATTCGCGGGTAACTGCGCTAATAAAAGTTGAACTAGGGCAACTGTCAAAAACTTACGCAAAATTTCGCAAAGTTAGCGACAGAGAACCATAAAGAAATAGGGCACTATTTTGGACACTCCATCGTCGGTAGAACACCGCTTGGTGGGCGCAGATTTTGAGCCCGCACATAAAGTGCGGGCTTTTGCTTTTTCATTATGCTGCATCTCTAATGAGTATAAAAACAACGGTGGAAAATTTCTTTTTTGGTAAAATCCGTAAAATTGGTACAATATAAATGTTCGGGGCATGGCTCAAGTGGTAGAGCGCCCGCTTTGGGAGCGGGAGGTTTCCGGTTCAAGTCCGGATGCCCCGATTTTTTTATGATGAAACCGCTTTCTTCTTTTCGCCAAAACGCATTTAACCTTTCCCATACGCCGTCCGATGTGGAGCGGACCGCTGTCACGGATGGGATTAAAACTAACGTCTCTTTCCCCGTCCGTCCCGCTTTTCCGTTTTCGTCACTGGTGCTGTCCGGCAATATGTCAGCGGACAACGAGGCCTGCCTGTTGTTGGAGGCACAGGTTTATCGCGGCGGTGAATGGAGCGGATTTTATAAATTGGGGCTTTTGTCCGCACAGTTTAAAAGGAGCTTTCCTCCACAGGAGGACACATTTGGCCGTGTAGAAACAGATGAGCTTTGTCTGTCTGCGCCTGCCGAAGCGTACCGGTTCCGATTGAAGTCGTCGGGAGAAGTCTCGCTTAACGGGTTGTGGGCGTGTGGAGTACGGGCGCCTTTTGCGTATGACGTGAAATCCGCGTCGCGTCTGCCGTCCGGAACCTTCTGCGCGGCGGTAGAACCTGTTTCGCAAATGGAACAAAAACATCCCGACAAAAGACGTATTTGCAGCCCCGTTTCCGTGTCTATGGCGTTAAACGCGCTGGGGTGTCAAACGCGTTTGGGTTCCTTTCTGCAGGATGTATTTGACCAGTCCGCCGCCGTCTACGGGAATTGGACGTTTAATACGGCCGCGGCGGGTATGCGCGGAGTACAATCTTTTGTGCGGCGGTTTTCCTCGTTGGAAGAGCTGAAAGATTTTGTAACGCCGGAGTCGTTTGCGGTGGCCAGCATTTCGTATGGCAGAGGTCAGTTGGACGGTGCGCCAATGGAATCCACCGCGGGTCATTTAGTGCTGGTGCGCGGCTGGGAAAAACGAAAGGTGCTGGTGGCCGATCCTGCCGCCGCCACTAAAGAAACCGTTCTGCGGGCCTATGATGCCCGCCAATTTGCTGATGCTTGGCTTTTAAACAAAAAAGGGGTCGCGTATATTGTGAGGAAAAAATGAAAAAAATATTGTTATATTTACTTTTAGTTTGTATCTTGGGCGCGTGTTCTCAAGGTACACAAAAAGACACACTTGTTGTGGTGCATAAAAGCGAGATGGAGTCGATGGATCCTGTGTATTCTTATGACGGTGTTACGCACGGACTGTTGATCAACATTTACGATACATTGTTAAAATTTAAGAGCAGTTCGCTTACCGAGTTGGAGCCGTCGCTGTCGCTTGAGGTTCCTTCTAAAGAAAACGGTTTGATTTCCGCAGACGGCCGTACATATACATTCCCGATTCGCCAAGGAGTTAAATTTCACGACGGCACGGAACTGACGCCTGAGGACGTGCGCTATTCACTCTTGCGTTTTTTGTTGTCCGATGTTGCGGGAGGCCCCTCAAGCCTTTTATTGGAACCAGTTTTGGGGGTTTCTTCCACGCGTGATGATAAAGGGAATATCGTTGTAAATTTTAAAGACGCGGCCGATGCGGTGCGCGTAGAGGGAAATAATGTCGTTATTAGGCTCAAGCGTCCTTTTGCACCGTTTTTGTCTATTGTGGCGCGGTGGGGGTATGTAATGAGCAAAAACTGGGCTGTCGGGCAAGGCGCGTGGGACGGAACGGAAGAAACGTGGAAACAATTCAACAATTTCTCCAAAGAAAATTCCCCGTTGTTTGCGCAAACAAATGGCACAGGACCGTTTAAACTGGCCCGTTGGGATATTGCGGGCAAGTCCGTTACGCTGGCTGCCAATGAAAACTATTTTGCGGGTGCCCCGAAAATTAAAACCATTCATCTAAAGACGGTGGACGAAGCCAGTACGTTGCGGTTAAGGTTGGAATCGGGCGATGCGGATATTGCAGAATTGTCACCCAAGTTTGTTTCCCAGCTCAAAGGGAATCCGGATATTACGTTGTATGACAATCTGCCGCGCCTGCGTACCGATCCGGTGATTTTCTTTACACTGGATATTAATATGGATGCCAATCCGGACGTAGGATCCGGCAAATTAGATGGAAATGGTATTCCTTCTGACTTTTTTGCTGACCGCGATTTACGCCAAGCATTTGTTTATGCTTTTGATTATGACGCATTTTTGCGCGAATCGATGGAAGGCCGCGGTGAAGCTTCATTTGGCCCCGCTCCCGCCGGACTGGTTAAATACGACAAAGATTTTAAACGCTACGAATTTGACTTAAAAAAATCCGAAGAATACTTTAAAAAAGCGTGGGGCGGGCAAGTATGGGAAAAGGGATTTAAATTTACGATTACGTATAATACGAGCGGAGAAATGCGCCAAATTGCGAGTGAAATTTTAAAACGTAACGTGGAGCGTTTGAATCCCAAGTTTCAGATTGATTTGCGCGGGGTAACGTGGCCTGCATTCTTGGAAAAAACGGCCCGCCGCCAAATGCCTGTATGGGCGCGCGGCTGGGTGGCGGATTATGCTGATGCGCATAATTTCTATTTCCCGTTTGCACACAGTCAGGGGCGGTATGCGCTTTCACAGGGGTATTCCAATCCGCAAGCCGATAAACTCATTGAGCGCGCTGTGGCGGAAACGGACGCTAAAAAGCGCAATGCGCTTTACAAACAAGTACATAACCTAATTCACGATGATGCGATGCAAATCTACACTGTTCACCCCACGGGTCTGTGGGCTGTACGGTCAAATGTGAAGGGGTTTGTAGACAATCCTGTGTATATGGGCATTTACTACTATCCCATTTATAAAGAATAATAACAGCTGTACTTAACTTGCGGTTTGTGTAAGAGGAGCAGCAAGTTTTCTGCTCCTCTTTATTTTTTAGCTCCGTCGATCTATTACGTAAAAACTGCCGTTCGGATGCTGCTTGGCCAGACATTTCAGTTCGCTGCCAATATTGCTGACCATCGCAAACGATGTCAACGGGCGTTTCGTGTTGTGCACAATACCGATACCGATGGACAGAAACTTGAAATTTTCTGCTTCGCCTTTGCGGTTAATAGCCGTCATAAAACCTTTGACTCGGTCCTCTTCGTTATAAAAAGAGGGGGATACCTTGTCAGTTTGCTCCGTAATTTCCCGCGCAATATCTTCTGCCGCTTCAAACGGGCAGACCACGATAAAATCATCCCCGCCGATATGTCCCACAAACGTACCTGCGTGTTTGGCCGCGGCGCGGGTAATGATGTCCGCTTCCGTTTTCAGTACGCGGTCGCCGGCTTCAAAACCGTAATGGTCGTTAAAGGATTTAAAATTGTTTAAATCGCAATATAATACGGCAAAAGGACTGCCGGAGGCAATTTCCGCCTCTACACGCGCTTGAATAGACGGGTTTCCGGAGAGGCGCGTAAGCGGGTTGCAATCCATTTTTTGTTTGCTGCGCTTTAAAAGCAGTTTTACGCGTGCGACGATTTCGTCCTCGTCGGCCGGTTTGGTAAGATAATCGTCAATATCCAATCCCAGCCCTTCTAACTTGGTGGATTTGTCCGTTACTGCGGTGAAAATAATAATGGGCGTATGTAAATATCCGGTGCGGCTGCGGACCTCTTTAACTACTTCAAACCCTGTTTTTTGGGGCATTTCGTAATCTAAGATAAGTAAATCGGGGTTTTCTTTATATGTTTTGTCAATGGCTTCTTGTCCATTTTCGGCCTGTATGACGGTAAATCCGGCGTCGGTTAGAATTTCGGACACTAAAAAACGGATAGCGTGGGAGTCGTCGGCCAGTAAGATTTTTGCGTTGTGTTCCATATGGATATTTAATTAAATATTGCGGTTTCGTGCAAGAGATGTTTTTCGTATAATACACTAATGACATATACTATTTTATTTATCGGCGTTTTGCTTTTTTTGGGGCAGGTGTTTTCTTCTTTGTTTGAGAAAACACGTCTGCCGGATGTACTGCCGCTGATGGTGTTGGGAATTTTGCTTGGCCCTGTGTTCGGCTGGGCCTCCGCAGATGATTTTGGCGGCGCGGGGCAGATTTTTACGACAGTGGCTCTTATCGTAGTTCTATTTAAAAGCGGTGTGGATTTTCGTATTTTATCTTTACGCGGGGCAGTAGGGCAGGGAATGTTGCTGACTACTGTGTGCTTTGCGGTCATTACGTTGACGACGGCTTTTATTACCCAGCGGATGCTGCATATCCCGCAGCTCTACGCGTTTATCATCGGCGCGATCGTGGCGGATAATTCTACCGCTGTTATTACACCGATGCTTTCCAAACTGCAGGTATCCAAAACCGCCAAAACCATTTTGTTTCTGGAAGCCAATTTGACGGGGGTATACTCCATTGTACTGGCGCTTGCGTTGTTAAGCGTATCGTCGCACGGCGGACAGGTTTCCGCGTCCGAAATTTCGTGGAAGGTAATAAAATCTTTCGGGCTTGGTATCTTGTTTGCGGCGGCGGCGGGCGTGTTTTGGATGGGAATTCTAAATCGGGTGCGCCGTTTGGAAAACGCCGTTTCGCTGACGTTTGCATTTGTGCTGCTTGTTTATAGCGTTAGCGGGCTGATTGGTGCAGACGGGGCGATTGCTACGTTGGCGTTTGGGGTGATGGCGGGAAATACGCGGCTGATCCGCCGTCTGTGGCTGACAAAATTTGATTTCAGCCACCTGCTGTCTTTAAACCACGGCGAAAAAGCGTTTTTTGATGAGATAGAATTTATTTTAAAAACGTTGTTTTTTGTATATATGGGCATTTGTATGCGTATCGGGCGGGTGGATTTGCTGGCCATCGGGTTTGCGGTATCGTTTTTTAAATTGTTGTTCCGCGCGCCTGTGGTAAACTACTGCGTATCTAAAAATATCAGTCGGGAGGATACCTCCGTCATCTTGGCGATGTGTCCCAACGGACTCGTGAGTGCAGTGTTGGCGTCCATAATAGCTTCTCAACTGCCGGAGGAAGGATCCGTCATTCAGGATGTGATTTATGCAGTGATTTTCTTTAGCGTGTTGTTGTCGAATTTGATGTCTTTTAGAATAGAAAAAGGCGGCCTTAAATGGCTTGGAAAAGCAATGTTTAAACGGCATAAAGTGCAAACGCCTGCCGCATCGCTACCACCGCCCGCGCAAACGGAAGCTCCCGCAGAGAATCCGCCGCAAGTTTAAAAAACCCCTCAGTTTTGCCGGGGAGATTTTCTAATCTAAAATTTACGTTGCCCGTAAGTTCTAAAAAAGCTTAAATAAAAATACGCATAAATATGGCGGACGGGGGGTGTTCTCCGTTGACCGAGGGGGTCAAAGTCTGCTATGATTTATGTATAGAAGTATAAAATATAAAACGGAGAAACAAATGAAAAACTTACTGAAAGTTGTTTTGGTTTTCGCTTTGGCTGCCGGCTTGACCGCCTGTAAAAAGAATGTAAAAGATGACGCCAATGCGGACCTTACCGCCGGCACCGGAACCGAAATGGTGCTTGAAGAAACAGAAGTCGTGGCCGAAGTGCCCGCTCAGGAAGTGGCTTTGGGCGTAGTGCATTTTGCGCTCGACAAATATACTTTGTCTTCTGATGCCCGCAAAATTGTAGAAGCCAACGCGCAGGCTATTAAATCCGCCGCTTCTATGGCCAACTACACCGTTACCGTTGAAGGGAACTGCGACGACAGAGGAACCATTGCCTACAACATCGCTTTAGGCCAGAAACGCGCCGATGAAGTGAAAGCATATTACGTGCGTTTGGGCATTCCGGCCAAAAACATTACCACCGTTTCTTACGGGGAAGAAAAACCGGTTTGCTACGAAGCTTCTCAGTCCTGCTGGGCGCAAAACCGCAGAGCAGATACGCTTCTTAAAGTAAACTAATTTGTTTTGGCAAGGAGCCCGAACCGAAATGAAAAACATTATTAAACTTATTTTAATGGCCGGTTCGGGCTTTTTGCTGTCCGGCTGCATTGCCAGCGAACGCGATATAAGTACGCTTAAACTGCAGCTTCAGGAACTTAACGCTACCATTGCCCAGATGCAGGCCAACCAAGCGGAGCTGGCCGGTACGATGGATGAGTTAAACCGTAATCTGTCCGTTTCCGGTGAGAATTTATCTCAAGTAGACGCGCAGATTGTAAAACTTTCCGCTAAACTTGATGATTTGACCGCTTCTCTTCAATCCGGCGCTGCGGTTGGAACTTCCGCTCCGGAAAAGTCCACTGCCGTGCTTCCTTCGGATTTATTTGCCGAAGCCAAAACGCATTTAGATAAAGGCGCTTTTGATTCCGCCGCTATGGGGTTTAAACTCTATATTTCCAAATATCCAGACAGCGAGAACGCGGAAACCGCCTATATGTATATGGGCGACGCTTACGCAGGGGCTGGTCAATCCAAGCAGGCTGCCGTAGCTTATGCGACGGTGCTTCAAAAATTTCCGCAGAGCAAACAAACAGCTGCCGCCCGTCTGAAATACGCCCGCAGCATTGTGCCGTTGGGCAAGACTGACGAAGCTAAACGCTATCTTAACTCCGTGGTGCAGGAATTTGCCTCCTCGCCCGAAGCCAAATTGGCCAAGGCCGAGCTTGCCAAACTGAAATAATTTTATGGCCGTGCGCGTGGGTGGTTTTATTCTTATGAAAAAAATTCTCTCTTGTTTTAGCCTTTTAAGCGTGTTGTGTTTGACGGCCTTTTCAGCGTTTTGCGCGCCGCAGACCGATGTTTATATCGGTATTACTTCTGTGGGGGACAAACGTCTCCCCACCATTGGAATGCCGCCTTTTAATTTTTCGGGGGATAAAGCGCAAGACGCCGCTGTAGAGGTGCGCGACGTAATGCGCGGAGATTTGCTTTTTGCGCGTTATTTTGACGTGTCCGAGGACGGTCCCGATTTTAATGTTAAAAAACTCAGCGAAACGCTGACGGGCTGGGCCCGCGCGCGCGCCAGTTATCTGTTGGCTGGGGATATCAGCTATGCTGATCCATATTACACCATTAAGCTGTATGTGTACGATATTTCCACCCGCCAACCTGTATTTGCCAAGGCGTTTAAAGGTACGCAAAGCAGTCTGCGCCGGCTTTCGCATATTGCATCGGACCAAATTGTTTCCGCACTGACGGGCAAACGCGGCATTGCGGATACGAAAATCGCATTCTCTAACAATTCCACCCGCCACAAAGAAATTTACGTGGTGGATTATGACGGCGCCAATTTACAGAAACTGACTAACGATAAAAGCATTGCGATTTTGCCACGCTGGTCCAAGGACGGGCGGATTTTCTACACTACGTACAAATATAAAAATCCGGATATTTTCGCCATTGATTTACGCGGCGGAAAAATCGCGCCGATTATTATCCGAGGCGGGTTATCGCTTATCGGCGGCGTATCGCCGGACGGTAAAGCTCTGGCGTTTACGAGCTCCGGCGGTTCCAATCCCAGTATTTACATCTACAATTTGGAAACGCACGCCAAAACGCGTATTACCAATAAAGCATCGGTGGACGGTTCCCCGTCTTATTCGCCTGACGGAAAATATATTACGTTCGTTTCTAACCGTGCGGGCAACCCGCAAATTTATGTGATGGAGCTTGCTACTGGCAACACCCGCCCGCTGACAAAAAACTTCAACTGGTCGGACAGCCCGCAGTGGTCTCCTACCGGAGAGTGGATTGTATTTTCTGGCCGCGAATCGCCGTACCACCCAATGGATATTTTCTTGGTAGATTTGACGGGAACACAAATCCGCCGTCTGACGACGGACGCCGGTTCCAACGAGGACCCGACTTGGTCCCCCGACGGCCGCTTTATTGCATTCACCACTACGCGCAACGGCAAACGCCAGCTGTATTTAATGGATATGGACGGCAGTGCGCCGCACTTGTTGGCGGACTTGAAAGGCGACTCTTTTACGCCGCATTGGAGTTTTTAACCACGGTATTTTAGCTTGTCCTTTTGAAACGCCCCGTTTTCTAACGGGGCGTTTTGGTGTGTTTGCGGATTAGCGGGAGATCCGGCCGCAAGGGATTGTATTGTTTTTTGAACTGGTTTCAGGAACCAACTGTTGCCGTTATTCCGGCACGCTGCGCGGCCGCATGCTGCGGGCCGCCAGAGACAGGATGCCCTAATTCATAACGGCGAGATCCCGTATAAATACGCTGCGCAATGACTGTTTTTTATGGACGCGATCGGGAAAGGGGGGCGGCCTCAGGGCCTTGACCCGTTTTTTTTTTTTGATAACATGAGGTTATTCCGAGGATTTCTGTGCGGGATCTCCCGATTGGGGTTTATTTCGTCAAAATTGGTAGATCCCGGGCAGAAACGACTCATGATGACTTTTAATGGTTCGGGGTTTGCTTTTGTGGCGTTATTGCGGAAACACCCTTTAGGTCATTCCGGAGGGTGGTAATCCGGAATCTGTCGTTTCATAACGGCGAGATCCCGTATAAGGACATTACGGGATGACGCAATAATAATAAGTAATCCGCCAAACCATAATATAGGAGATATTCCATGTATAAAAAAGCCGTCATGCTGAACTCGTTTCAGCATCCATATCAGGGGGAAACAAGGTTTAATAAACAGACTGGAGCACGGAGCCGCGTCCGGGATGACGATAAAGCGAAAGGTTTTACGTTGATTGAATTATTGGTAGTTGTTTTAATCATCGGTATTTTAGCGTCGGTTGCACTTCCGCAATACCAAAAAGCCGTTTTGAAATCCCGCGCGGCGGAGGTGCAGTTGGTGGCGCGCCAGCTTAAAAATGCGCAGGACGTGTATTATTTGGAAAACGGGGAGTACGCCGATTCGTTTGAAAAATTAGATATTTCTTTAAATGGGACGGAACATCAGGTTGTGGATGATAATTTGCTCGTAGGGTTAAAAACGCCGCGTGGATTGGATTATAAGTTATACGGCAGTTTTTCCTACGGGGGAATTCAACAGGTCATTGGGTTTACCTATTATTATGATACGAGCGCAGGGTCCTCTGACGAAACGGCGCGCTGTTATGCGGTGACAAAAGATGCCGACAGCGTCTGCCAAAGTATGGGAACGCTTCTCTACAAAGGAGAGAGGTGCAATATGGGCGGGGGGAAGCCGTGTAATGTTTATGCGTTGTGGTAATACAAACGCCCGAAACTTTATTGTTTCGGGCGTTTATGTCGGCAAGTAAATTTTATTTGCACGGGTCTATTTGAATCAGTTCGCAATTCCCTTCGGCACAGCAGGCGTCGTACTCGCCTTTTTTCTCACGCAGTACAAAGCGGTTGCCAGCGTCGTCCGAAAATACCGCTTGGTAACCGTTGACCGTTTTAGAATAAGAAATCCCGTTTTCGTCGGAAGACGGCACCTCTTTATCTTCATCGATAGCCAGTAAAAATAAATTGGCTTGTGCGCTGACGGCTTTGCTTCGTACTAAGATTGAATTCATATTATCTACGTTGATATTCTCCGTTTCCTTAAATGCCGCTACTATGCCGACAAGCATCATTAGGGCAATGAATACGACGGGCAGGATTGCCGCCAAAATGGAAGCGATGAGGCCGCCCGTGCTAAAATTGAGAGCGGGCTTTTCATCGCCGGTTTGAAACGCATGCTGCACTACAAACGTATCGGCCATAAGATCGTGCAGCGCCTGGCGTTTTTTTGTAAATCCGGCCATATAGTAGCCGAAATAGAGCGTCATATTAGATACCAACTTTCCCAAGGTACGGCCTGTCGCGCGTCCGAAGCTGATGCGTCCGCCGTCAGCCCCGACGACTTTAAGCCCCATTACCCGTTTACCTAGCGTGGCTTGCGATTTACTGCTTTCCTGCAGGGCAAAATAGAGCCAAAAAAAGATAAAAGCTAATATCTGAAACAAAATCATCGATCCCATTATGGAAAGAATGTTCTTCGGATCCGACGTCTGAGGGTTTTGGACGATGAGTTTAAAGACCTGCGTTCCCAAAACGGTGATATACAAGATGGACGAAATGATTCCGATAATCAAGGAATCAACTAACAAGGCCACTGCTCTGCGCCAAAAACCGGCGTACGGATAAATGCGGGACATAGTATTCTCCTGTAAAAGTTTATTTTCCAGTATACTTTTTTAGTACGGTATTGGCAAGAAAAATGCGCCCCCCTCGCGGGTGCGGAGAGCACATTTAAAACGCGTCTGCCGGTTAATAGCACTCTTCAAAGGGAGTGTTTTCGCAGGCAAATCCGTCGCAGCAGACGGCCTCGCCCGCTCGCGTAAGCACTAAGCGGTACTCGTCTCCGTTCGCTTCAAAACGCGCTTCAAACCCTTCGCGCGTGCGCAAATAGGAAACGCCGTTAAGTTCCGCCGGTTCCCGCAGTAACTGGGGTTCTGCGGCAAAGGCTTGGAGCCGCTGCGCCGCCGTATTGGCCGTAATGGCGGGGGCGGCATTTGCGATAGAGAATAAAATTATCGCGGCCATTCCCAATACGAGCAAGGTGGAGGCGATACCCAAACAAACGGGGTGGGCAGGCGTATCGGGCAGATCGTCGCCTGTTTGAAAGTCTTTACGCACGACATAAGTCTGCGCAATGTAATCGTGCAGGGCGCGCTTGCGGTTGGTCATACCCGCCATAATAAATCCGATATACATCAGGGTGTACGACAGCAGTTTCGCAAACGTGCGGCCCGTCGCGCGTCCGAAGCCGAGGCGTTCTCCTTTGTAATCCACTACTTTAATGCCCATTATTCGTTTGCCGAAAGTGGCTTGTTCGGGGCCGCTTTCCAACCACGCAAAATAAAGCCAAAAACAAACAAGCCCCAAAATTTGCCATAGAATGTAAATTCCTCCCACGGCAGCAATATGCCCGAGGGCCGGTTCGGTCCCTTCCGTTTGTGTAATTTTGGAAACTTGCCACAGAATCAGCGGCAGGCAGATGACGGCGGGGGGAAGAGAAGCGAGAATACTGTCGATAATAAACGCGATAGCGCGTTTGCAAAATCCAATGTATGGAGTTTTATTCATAAATTTCCTTTTATATTGTTTGCTCGTTGAACGTATATAGCATTCGTACAGCTTAAAACGGACTATTTGCGCGGTTTTTTATAGCAGCGGCGGCAACGGGCCTGATAGGCGTCTGTTGTTCCTACTACAATGCGTTCTTTCTCTTTGCTGATGCGCTGGGTAAAACTGGCCGGATTGCCGCACTTGGTGCAGACAGCCAAGTTCTTGGTCACGTATTCCGCTTTGGCCAGCAGCGCGGCGGTTACTTCAAACGGTTCTGCGCGGTAGTCGGTATCCAGTCCGGCGACGATAACGCGTTTGCCCATTTGGGCCAGTTTGTCGCATACATCTACGATGCCTTTGTCGAAAAAGTTGATTTCGTCAATAGCGATGACTTGCGTATTTTTTTCGATAAGCGGTAAAATTTCCGCCGAATTTTTAACGCACGTAGCAGCCACCTTGTTTTGGTTGTGGCTGATGATGCTGTCGATTCCGTAGCGCGTATCTATTTTGGAATTAAACAGCTGCACTTTTTGTTTGGCGATGAGCGCGGTGCGCACGCGGCGGATGAGTTCCTCGGTTTTGCCTGAGAACATACATCCGCAAATCACTTCAATCCAGCCTTGTTTATGGTACATTAATGGATTTGCCATAGTTTTACTTCCTGTTTTTAATCTCTTAAATCGCCCTCCGCGCGCCAAGGATACCAATAGGCGTCTTCTTGGAGCTGGGCTTGTTTGAGGGGATCTTTCCCGCAAATAATGTTGATACGGAACGCAAACGACAAGTTGTGGTTGCGGTCTCGCAGGGTTAAATCTACACGTGCGTCGTGAAACGTATATCCCACGCGCAGCAATTTGTTAAATCCTACCGTACTCCCGCGAAAGAATACGGCATCTATCCCGAAATCGGCCGTCCATTTTCCGCCTTCCGGCCGGATTCCCCACGTAGTGGTGGCGGTATATCGGTCCGCATTGGTTTCATATAAAGAGCCCGGGTCCGTATAATCGGAAAAATTATTAAATCCAAAACCGATCAGATGGTTCTTTATCATAAAGTTAGACTGCGCAATAAAACTGACGTTTTTCTTTTCTAAGTCGTACTGGTCCTGCAAAAACAAATTTATTTTTCCGTCGGGTGAATTATACCCCCATTCCAACAGCAGCGGTTCTATGCGTTCTTTTAAATGATTCCAGCTGATTTCTCGTCCGTAGCCGTCGGTTAAGTCGTACGTGTAATCGGAGAGGTTAAAACCCGAGCCAAACCGTACATAGGTGTTAAACGTTGGGCGGTAGTAGTTGTTGAAATACAGGTGGTTGCGTTCAATACCTTTGTCGGGGGAAAGTTGGTCCGACGCTAATGTTCCTGTAGAAAGGCGTTTGGTAAACTGGTAACCGAAATCAAACGTGCCCAGTGCTGTGCGGGTTTGCAGATTTAAATCGGTGCCGATGCGCGCGACCCACGCGTCTTTATTGTCGTACTGTGTGTCGGTAAACGTGACGGTTTGGTCATAAAATACGCTGGGGGCGAACGCCAGTCCGCGCATCAGGCGAAACGATTTTTCCGTTGTCCAGCGGGCGTGAGCTTGGCGTTGGTAAGGGCCTTCTTCATTGGGAATACCGTTTTTGTATTGCAGGGTAGAGGTGTTGTTGAAATCTATTTCCAACCGGTTGGCCGTTTTGAAAATGGGGTCGTTAAACGGCAACAGCATAAAATTGATTTCCGGCAGCGTGCGTTTTTCGGCCAAAAATTCCTGCTTATCCCACGCAAAGATATCTTTTTCCTGATAGTTCACGCGGAGCGTGGATCGGCGCGTTTGGCGGGAGAGCGAGAAATTTGTTTCTTGGTCCGGCATAAAGATATACGGGTTGCTGCGGAAAAAGGTATCGTTAAAATACGGGTCCGACACTTTGCGAAATTGCGTTTGAAATTGATATAAGGCGCCGTTTGGGTTATTGAAATGATCCGAGGAGTCATACATCTCCCACCAGTATCCACCCTGAACCCCCCAGCGTTTGGAGCTGTTTAAGTCGATTTCGGTATGGTCGGCTTGGTCGTCAATATACAAAAATTCGCCTGAACCGCGTAGAGTGGGGGATTCCACGGCAGTCAGTCCGCCGCCAAGGCCCACGCCGGATTTTGTATAGTAGTCCAGCATAATTTTAGGGCGCAGATTGAGAACGGGCTGAAAAAGCGTTGTTGTTAAAACGCCGAATCCGACTTTGTCGCTTTGAGTAAATTCCACGTAGGTCGTCCACGGTTTTTGGGACTCAAGCGACCGCCAAAATACCGGCAGCCACAAGACGGGCACTCCGTCCAACTTAAATACGGCATTGGTACCGAATACGCGCTTTTGCGGAGACACGCTTAATTTGCCTACGGAAACGGTATAGTGCGGGTCCGGCTTATTGCAGCAGGTTACTTCGGCTCCGCGCACAATTTGTTTGCCGTCTTTAGACGAAATTTGTTTGGCGCCAACAATGCGGATTGGCGGATATTCGGTAGTTAAATTGTCGGCGGTAAAGTCTTGTGTCGTGTAATTAACGGAGACATTTTCTCCGTGCAGTATGCCGCCCTGTCCATCCTCTACGGTAATGGGGCCTACGGAGGTGATGGTGGTGTTGGGTTGATCGAACGTGATATTTTCGCCGGTAACGGTGCGTTTTTTTCCGTCGGGCGTTTTTTGGATGAGGGTTACATTTCCCGTTAGGTTGATTTTTTTATCATTTGGTTCCAGAGTAGCTTGGTCAGATGTAAAATAAACAAAACCGTCTCCGTCCGGCGGCGGCAGCGTATTGTCCGCAGCGCAGGCGGGCACGGCGGCGAAAAGGAGTGCACATAAAAGTTTCAGCGGGTTTACTTGCATAGGGTATGGTCTTTCTGTGCGTGATAAATGGCGTACATAGCTGCGCCAACTCCTCCGATATTGGGGTTTTGGGAAACTAGAATTTTCAGCCGCTTAAACGGCGTTTGAATTTGTTGGTGTTCAAGAACACGTTTTAAAGCGGGCATAAAAAATTTGGCTGCGCCGGATACGCCGCCTGTCAGAACGACGGTGTCCATATCCAATACAAGCGTAAAATTAGCAATGCCGATACCCAAATAATAGCCGGTATCTTCCCACACTTTTAAGGCGGACTTACAGCCTCTTTCCGCCGCACGGGAAACGAGTTCCACTTTAAAATCTTTTTCCGCGTTGACCAGTTTTGCCAGTTCGGAGGAGGGATCATCGAAAACAGCATCCATTACACGGCGTTTGATGCCAATGGTACCCACGAACGATTCCAAACATCCGCGCGCACCACAGCCGCACAGCGGGCCTGTAGCGATATCGGCTATTTTTGTGTGTCCGATTTCTCCCGCAGTACCATTGGAGCCTTGATAGAGTTCTTTGTTGATGATAAGTCCTCCGCCCACACCCGTTCCAAGCGTAATTACCAAAATGTTTGTTCCCTGCCGTTTTAAGTCTGCTTCATATACTCCCCACGCCGCAAGCGTGGCATCGTTGGCGATGCAGGGTATAACGCCTGTATGCTTTTTAATCATTTCGGCAAGCGGCCAATCTTCCACGTCTTTAAATTTTAAATTGGGATTGTAGCGCAGGATGCCGCGCTGGTTGTCTACGTCCCCGGGGGCGCCGACGGCCACGGCAACGCGCTGGTCCGGAAATTCCTGTTGGATGGCATTAATAAAATCCCCGATCTGGGCGATAAACCCTTTGGCTCCGCGGGAATAATCGGTTTCCATTTTTTCTTTGCGGAAGATTTCTCCGTGTTCGTTCATTACAAACAGTTTTACAAAAGTTCCTCCAATATCTACTCCGATGCCGATCATAAATCTTGCTCCTTGCTTTTGGGATGTGCGTGATGGTACACGCTTTTCAATTTTTCCAGCGACACGTGTGTATATACTTGCGTCGCCGCCAAGCTTTGGTGCCCCAGCATTTCCTGTAAACTCCTCAAGTCGCAGCCGTTGTTTAAAAGATGTGTGGCAAACGAATGGCGCAAGCTGTGGGGCGTCACTTTGCGGGCCAAATGGGCAGAAATGGCCGTATTTTTAAAAATATACGCAAGGCCATCGCCCGTCAGCGGTTTGCCGTGCGCGTTTAAAAACAGCGCATCCTGCGGTTTGGCTATAGGGCGGCAGGCCAGATAATCTTTCAGTGCGGCGAGCGCGGCGTCCGTTACCGGCACGAGGCGCTCTTTGTTCCCTTTTCCGAGTACTTTGACTACGCCGTTAAAAAAATCTACATCTTTTACTTTAAGCCCGGTCACTTCGCTGCGGCGCAGGCCGCTTGAGTACATCAGTTCAAAAAGCGCTTTGTCGCGCGGGGCGAAATTTTTGCTGTGCGCGGCCGCTTCCAGCAGGCGGTCCGTTTCCGGTACGGTCAAAAATTTAGGCAAAATTTTCTCGCGTTTGGGCGCGGGCAGCAGTTTGAACGGGTTGCTGACCAGTTTGCCCTGCTCCAACAAATACGCCGCAAAACTGCGAAGCGCGGCGATTTTACGTAAAACCGTATTGCGTGAAACGTGCTTTTCCGTTTGCGCTCCGGCCAAAAAAGAACGGATATTGGCCGGGGTAAAAAAGCGCAAATCTTCCTGCCTGCGGGTTTTTGCAAAATGCAAAAACTCCGTTAAATTTTCCCGATATGCTTTAACGGTATAGGGCGAAAAATTTTTGTTTTGCAAATGTAATAAAAATGCTTCCACCCAGTCTTTCACGCAGGACCTCCGGAACTATTTTTCCGCCGCTTGTTTGGCCGCGTGCGCTTCTTTAAATTGGGCGATTTCTTCCGGCGTGACGGTTACAATCGTTTTGCATTTGGGATAACCGGAACAGCCTAAAAATTCGCCGCGTTTAGAGTTGCGCAGTACCATCGGCTTGCCGCATTTTTCGCAATTGCGGTCCGTAACGATGGGGCCCGCGGAGGCTACTTTGTTGCCTTGCGCGTCAATCGAAAATGTATTTTTGCATTTGGGATAAGCCGAGCACGCCAAAAACTTACCTCGCCGTCCCATACGGATGACCATTGGCGAACCACACTTGTCGCAGCGTTCGCTGGTTTGTTCGGGCTGTACTTTTTCGCCGGAACTCGTTAAGTTGACTTTTCCCTTGCACGTGGAATCACTGCAGACAAGGTATTCGCCGAAGCGGCTTCTTTTCTTAAGCATCATTTTGCCGCAGATGGGGCATTTTTCATCCGTTTCTTTAGCGGCGGGGCGCTGCATACCTTTGTCGGCTTCGTCCAGTTCGCGTTTAAAATTACCGTAGAAGCCGCTTAAAAGTGCCACCCATTGCTGGGCGCCTTCGGCCACTTGGTCAAGCTGTTCTTCTACGCCTGCGGTGTAGGACAAGTCCATAATTTCTTTAAAGAAATCCTTTAAACTGTCCGTAACCGTGATGCCCAAATCCGTTGCCACCAGTTTACTGGTTTTAGGTTGGCGGGCAATGTATTTGCGATCCAAAATCGTTTTAATGGTAGGTGCGTAAGTGGACGGGCGGCCGATACCGTGTTTTTCAAGTGTTTTGATCAGGCTCGCCTCGTTATAGCATGGTGGGGGAGTCGTTTTATGCGCTTTAGTGTTAAGCTCTAGTAGCGTCAGTGTATCCCCTTCCGTGAGGACTGGCAGCAGTGCGCTTCCGTCCTCTTTATTATTATCCTCTTCGTCGTCCTGATCTTTATAAATGGATAAGTACCCCGCAAATTTGACCGTGCGTCCGCTGGCGCGCAGTTGACATTCCTTATTCTCTCCGGCGGCGATGTCAATCGCCACGGTATTAAAGACTGCGTCGGCCATTTGGCTGGCTACAAAGCGCAGCCAGATAAGTTCGTACAGTTTGTACTGATCGGCCGTCAGGTAAGGTTTCATATGCTGCGGGGTGCGGCGTACGTCGGTGGGATGGATAGCCTCGTGGGCTTCCTGCGCACCCATTACTTTGCTTTTGTAAACGGGCTGTTTGGCGGGAACAAACTGCGGACCGTATTTTTCGCCGATGAATTTTTTGGTCTGTTCCTGCAAGAGTTTGGATACGTTAAACGAGTCCGTACGCATATACGTAATCAAACCGACGGTCTGTCCGGCGATTTCAATACCTTCGTAGAGATGTTGGGCCGTCATCATTGTTTTTTGGGAGGCGAAACCCAATTTGTTATATGCGTCCTGCTGCATAGAGCTGGTGATAAACGGCGGTTTGGGTTTCTGTTTGACCTCTTTCTTTTCCACTTTAATAACGGTGTTGGGCCCTTTACGTAAAATATCCGAAAGCGGGGCCAGCTTTTCGGGCTTGTCAAAGACCGTGGTTTTTACTTTGTAATCTTCCGCAAATAAATGGTGCGTAGTGGTTTGTTCCACATTTTTACCCTGCCATTTGGTGACGCGTGCCCAAAATTTGGGAGCGGTTTGCGGTTTTTCAAATTGTGCGCTGATTGTCCAGTATTCCTGTTCTTTAAACGCAGCGATTTCTTTGGCCCGTTCTGCAAGAAGGCGCACCGCTACGGACTGTACGCGTCCGGCGGACAGGCCGGACGTAATTTTGCGCCACAAGAGGGGGGATAATTTATACCCCACAATGCGGTCTAAAATACGCCTTGCCTGCTGGGCGTTGACGAGGTTATCATCAATTTTGCGGGCGTGTTCAAAAGATTCCTTAATGGCAGTAGGCGTAATTTCGTGGAAGAAAATGCGCTGGTACCGTTCTTTTGGCAGTTTTAACAATTCCACCAAGTGCCACGCGATGGCTTCACCTTCGCGGTCAGGGTCGGTGGCAAGATAAATTTCGCTGGCGTTTTTGGCGGCGGCGGTCAGTTCCGCGATTAAGCGTTTGGCGCGGTCCACGGGTACGTAGGTGGGTTTAAAATCGTGTTCGATATCGACGCCGATATCTTTGGAGGGCAAATCGCGCACGTGGCCGAAGGAGCTGCGTACAATGAAGTCGTTGCCTAAAATTTTGCTAATTGTTTTCTGCTTGGTGGGAGACTCCACAATTACCAATTTTTTGCCTTTTACGTTGGGTGTTGCCATAATTCACTTCCTTATAAAGTTAAAATTTGCTCTTGCTGTACAGGCCGTTTTCACAAGCCAGAAAGCCTTTTACTTCCAATTCAAATAAAAGCCCCGCCGTTTCGGGCACGTCCGCACCGATGGCGTCGGCCACTTGGTCCAAACTGGCGAATCCTTCGCCCACGGCCTGCATTACTTCGCGTTGGCGGGGCGTTAAATCGTCTTGCGGCTTGTCAGGTGCTAAGGAGGGCGTTTCAAAGAAACGCGGGTCCAACCCGAAACGAAGCTGCTGTGGTATATAGTCTAGTATATCTGCGGCGGACGTTACAACCCCCGCCCCTTCGCGGATGAGGTGGTTGGGGCCGGCCGATTGCGGGCTGTCTATCGGGCCGGGTACGGCCAAAACGTCTTTTCCCATTTCCAAAGCGAGTTTCGCGGTAATCAGTGCGCCGGACTTGATTTCTCCTTCTACCACCACTACAGGTTGCGAGAGCGCGGCGATAATACGGTTTCTGCGCGGAAAATGGAACGCATTTGGCGGCTTATTAAAAGGAAGTTCGGAGATGATTGCACCGTTGTATTCCAAGAGTGCGCGGGCGAGTTGACGGTTTTCCGGCGGGTAACAGCGGCCTACGCCCGTACCGATGACGGCCACCGTAGGTTTTTTTAGACGTACCGCGGCGGCGTGGCATTCGCTGTCCACCCCGCGTGCCAAACCGCTCACGACGGTTACGCCTGCCTGCGTTAAATCTGTAGCCAGTTTATTGGCGGCTCTTCTGCCGTACGGTGTGATTTTGCGCGTACCTACCATTGCCACGCACGCTTGCTCTTCTGCGGGCAGTTTACCGAGCACATACAAGGCAAGCGGGGCTTCTTTAATGTTGCGTAAAGACTGCGGGTATTCTTCGTCTTCGGGAATGTAGATGTGCCCGCCGAGTGCGGCTGTTTTATCCCATTCTTCCTGCGGGTCTATGGCGAATGCGTCGTGCAGCAGGTGGGCTGCGGTGGACGGGTTTAAATTGGCTTCGCGCGCCAGCGTTTCGGCATCTTGGCGAAGGATTTCTTCGGCCGAACCGAAAATTTCAATAAGTCGTTCGAGCCAGTCAGCGCGAAAAAACAGGAAGGCGTTTAAGCGGATGCGGGCCAGCCGTTCGGCGGCGGAGATATTCGGGTTCATCAGATGTCCGCCACTCCTTTGCGGTCCAGCGGGCGGTATTGCATTACTTCCACCAGGTGTTTGGTTTCAATGTCCGCTTTTTGTTCAAGGTCGGCGATGGTTCGCGCCGTTTTTAAAATTTTGTCAAGGCTGCGCGCGCTTAAACCGAATTTGCGCATGGCGGCTTCCAAAACATCGTCCGCTTCGGCGGGGAGTTTGCAAAATTCTTTAATTTGCTTCGGCGTCATAAACGCGTTGGCCGTGGTAGGCGTGCCGGCAAAACGTTTGCGCTGGACTTCGCGCGCTTTTAACACGCGCCCGCGGATAGCGGCGGAGGATTCCCCTTCGCTGGTTTTGGTCCAGTCCGTATATTTGACGGGATTTAAATTGACGGTTAAATCGATACGGTCCAGGAGCGGCCCCGAAATGCGCGATTTGTAGCGGTTTACCTGCATCGGCGAGCAGGAACACGGGTGGAGCGGGTCCCCCAGGTGCCCGCAGGGGCACGGGTTCATGGCTGCCACCAAGGTAAATCGGGCGGGATAAGAAACCGTTTCTTTGGCGCGGGAAATGGTTACCTGGCCGTTTTCCAACGGTTCGCGCAGAACTTCTAACGAAGAGCGGGAAAATTCGGCAAATTCGTCTAAAAAGAGCACTCCGTTGTGCGCAAGCGACACTTCGCCCGGGCGGGGGGAGGAACCTCCGCCGATGAGCGCTACGTCCGAAATGGTGTGGTGCGGATCCCGAAACGGACGCTGTGTCAGCAGTTTACTTTTTCCCATTAAATTGCAAATGGAATAAATTTTGGTAATTTCAAGCGATTCTGCCTGCGTGAGCGGCGGCAAAATGCCCGAAAAACGTTTGGCCAGCATGCTTTTGCCCGTGCCGGGCAGGCCAATCATGAGTACATTGTGTCCGCCTGCGGCCGCAATCTCGAGCGCGCGTTTCGCAAGAGCCTGGCCTTTGACTTCTGAAAAATCAAGCTCCGGCAAAACCTCTTCTTCTTTTTGCGGGATATAGGCGATTTTAACGGCGGACTCTTCGGCTTTTCCTTCCAGATAGTCGGCCAGCTCTTTAAGCGTATGCGGGGTGATAAAATCCGCGCCGGACACCTGCCCTTCCAATACGTTTTGGGGCGGAATGACAGCCGTTTTGCGCTGGTCTTTGCAGGAAATTAACATGGGAAGCACCCCTGCGCAAGGGCGGAGCGATCCGTCCAGCGCGAGTTCCCCTAAAACGAGCAAATCTTTCAATTTGGCCGCGGATTGGGGCGAAAGCTGTTCGCTGGCGGCCAGAATACCCAGCGCAATCGGCAAATCAAATTGCGTGCCGCTTTTGCGCAGTTCGGCAGGACTTAAATTGACGGTAATGCGTTTGGTGGGAAAATCAAACCCGCTGTTTCGTACGGCGGCTACGACGCGTTCCTTGCTTTCGCGCACTTCCGCGTCCGGCAGCCCGACAACGGCCAACGTGGGCATACCGGGCGCAATGTCCACTTCCACGGACACGGCAAAGCCTTCAATGCCTTTTATGGCTCCTGTACAAACGTTGGCCAGCATATTAGTTAAAACTCAACACAATGGCGGACGGCGTAATCGTCACCACGGTAAAATTGACGTTGTATTTGCGGATAATCTTGGCGGCCAGTTCTTCGGGTGTAGCAATATTGGCCGCAATTTCAAACTGCGCGCTGGAATTAGCATAGCGCACCAGATTGAAATCTTCAATTTCGCGCAAGTCTTTAAAGATATTTTGAATTTGTTTCAACCGTTCAATCGTATTTACGTCTTTGACGGTTACATTAAACGTCTTGGCCGAGTTAATGGCCGCATTAACGGGTTCGGCCAGCTGTTTGGCGGCAGCTTCGCACGCGGCGGAGATGGATTTCTGCGCAGCGATATCCGGCAGCGGGTCCAAACCGGATAATTGCTGTGCGCCTTCGGCCACCAACGCATAGTTGTTGGCGGCGTAGGTGCGGATGTTGGCGCGCGCACGGTACGTTTTAAACGGAGAGGTGTTGCCCGCCAGCGTAACGAGCGGATTAGTTTCTACGTTTGCTACAATAACAAAGCGCGCTCCTTCAGTGCGGGCTTTGTCAATAACCGAGGTGGGTTCTTCAATATTATTTTGGCTTAAATTATCCCCGTTTACGAGCGCAAACGGCTGGTTCTTTAAAGCGCGGTAAATGGCCTGTTTGCAGTCTTGACGCAGGGAGATGTCTTCTCCGTTCATTTCGCGGGAAGTTACTAAAATGGTGGTTTTTTTGGCAAACGCGTCGGACTCGGACTGTTTGATAATCTCCCCGATATCTTTTACAAGTACCATCGCTTTTATGCGCGTAAACCATTGGTCGCCTTTGCGGTAAGCTTTTTGAACGTGGCTTCTGCGGATAAAACCGGCGGTTTTGGAGGTAATTTTGTCTTCCACAAGCTGCGCTTGGTCCACCGTTGTGGCAGAAGAAATAAATACGCCTGCTACTTGTTCTACGGCGGTGCGCTGGGCAGCTAAGACGCCGTCTTTTTTCATCTGTTTTAAATTGTTTTCGTCGTAAGGAACGAGCGATTCCGCATATACGTATTCACCCTCTCCTTTCGGTCCGATACGAATTCCGCTGCAAGCCGCGCAAAATACCGCCGCTGTGAGCAAACATAAAATTGATTTCTTCATTATTTATCCTCCGGATCCAAACCGGCTTTTTTAAGGCGTTCTCTGTTTAGGCGCATAATGACGGTGCATCCGCCGTCCTCCATATATTCCGTAGAAACAAGTTCCATTTGGCTGATGACGCCGTTTGTAGCTGATTCAATCGTGCTGCCGGCGGATACCGCATCCACTACTTGCACATTTGCTTCCAAATTCGCGCCGTAAAGCACTTCGCTGGCACGCTGGTAGGCGTGAGCAATGGCCGCTTCTCGGCTCATAATACGGCGTTGTGAATCGGTTTTATGGTTTGGATTGGCCGCGCCGAAACCGCGCACCCAGAGATAGTCTCCGGTTAAAAGGGTGTCGTTAAAAGCGGGTGCAATCGCACCGTTTTTGACAGCTGTTTTTAGCGTGGAGCCGCAGGCGCACAGGCACACGGCAACGGCAAGAAGCGTGCAGATTTTTTTCATAGCGTTACCTCAACAATTCGGAAATCACTTTTACGTATGTGCTCGGCACTCTGACATCCTCAAAATTGATGATGCCGCAGCGTATAAGCATAATTTCCAACATATGTGTGAGAATATCGTAAAAGTTTTCGCGCACAGAGGGTTCGCACACCTTTAGTGAGGGACCCAAAATAACCGCGCCTTTTAACTTTTTATTGTCACACAAATTAGCAATTTTAAAAGCCGATGAAATGATGTTTTCTGTGGAATATGAAGAGCGGACCGCAATTTCAAACCCGCCCGGAATTCCTAATTCTTTCGCGCGTTGTTTCAGCGCATATACCATCCAAGGCATCATATTGGAGCTGTCGTGTGGATAGAAGAACCCAATCCTGCCCCAATCCGTCTGAGGACAGGCCGTGATAGCGGTAATATCCGACGGCTCTATGGTTAGCAATTCGCTGGAAGCGTCTTCTCCCGAAGTGGCCAATAATTTTTCAAAAATTTTAGCTTGGGAGCGGTCCTCTTCCCGCATATTCGGATACATTAAATTCTCCAACACTTTTAAACGGCGGATACTGCGTGTAATGGTGCCCAGCGTCATATGTGAGCCGCCGAAGAAAGCGGAAATTTGGGAGTCATTTAAATCGACCCCGTTGTCCAACAGCATTTTCTTTACAATTTTTAAATACGTGGAACCGCCTGGTTGTTTTAATTCGGAAATCCACCCCGAATCCAGTTTAAAGCGGATCAGTTGTTCTAATTTCTCTAAGCTTTCCGGCGGATATTTAGATGTAATCACAATCTGTTTCTGTTCCCGCAGGAATTTATTTAAGAGGGCGGAAATATGGGTACGGTTTTGTTCATTGACGGCGATCAAGTGAATGTCGTCAATCAAGAGAACTTTTACCGTATCCATAAATTTTTCAAATTTTTCGATATTGCCTTCCATTACATAACGCTGTATGCCGCGCGAAAGGCGCACGCCGTTGGTCATAAAAATATTTTCTTGTCCGTATTTTTGGGAAAACGCATAGGCCATAGCGTTTAAGAAATGGGTTTTGCCGGTGCCGGTGGTCCCGTGGAAAACAAGCGGATTATACAGCTTACCCGGATTTTCGATAACGGAAATGGCTGTTGCGTGTGCAAAACGGTGGACAGAAATTACCATATTCTCCAGCGTATATGTGGGAATCATTGGTACTTCAAGCGGCCAATTATGTTTCTTTAGTTCCGAAAGCGGCAGCTCGATGGAGTGGTCAATCGTTTTTGTTTTCTCAATAACGGGGTTAGGTGTTACCGCCCGCGGTTGTGCCGGCGCAGCCGGTGAGTGATGGATAGATGCCGTTGGTGGTACAGGCTGCGCGGGAGCTACGGTTTTTTTAGGTTGGGCAAACTGCGGCGTAGACTGAACGGGTGGAACCGGCTGTGCGGGTGCGGCTTCCTGCTGTTTTTGTGTGGGCACGGGAGCCGGCGGAATCGGAGCTTGCGGTGCGGGTGGTACGGGCTGCGTGGAGGCGATTTTGCGCCGAATGCGGAAAGTGGTTTTTTCTTTGATATTTTCTTCCATATTGGGTTCCCCTGTATTGACTTCGGTTTTGCGTGTGCGGACCGGTGCCGTAGTTCGTTCATTGACGGGTTTAGCTGTCGTAGCGGGCTTCGGTTCTGAATATAATGGCGCGTTGGCAGACTGCGGGACTGGTGCGGCCTGCGGTTGCAAAGGTTGTGTTTCCGGTGCCGGTGCGGGCTGCGGTTTTGCGAGAACCGGCGGTGCAACCGATGCGGACGGCTGCGGAGGAGCATAACTTTTATGATGCATTACGGGCGGGTCTTGCGTATTGTGGAAAGATTTTTCATATTGGGTACGCATAATTTCCGTATTAAGTGTAGTTTCCAAGTTGAATGTTTTTTCCAACGTATCTACTTGTTGCCCGCGGATAGTAATTTCCGGCAG
The DNA here is from genome assembly GCF_051874775.1 of Candidatus Avelusimicrobium sp. Lineage (GTDB taxonomy): Bacteria > Elusimicrobiota > Elusimicrobia > Elusimicrobiales > Elusimicrobiaceae > Avelusimicrobium. The sequence continues at coordinate 92,017 of NZ_JBJEGE010000008.1, read as the reverse complement.
ATCATCTATGAGTCCTGCGGGAGAAATCGGTTTAGCACCGGTGCGTACAGGAGGAACCGTATTGGTTAGATTAACCTCTTCCGGCATTGGATCGGCGGCGGTAGCTTGTTCTATTTCTACCATATCATCCTGTCCGTGTGCTTGGCGGACCGTAAAAAGCGTGGGGGCGGGAGTTCTGTCTACTGTATCAGGCAGGGGAGTATCCAGCTGCGAGAAAGAGAACGTATCTTCCTTTGCGTTTTTCGGTTCGGGTACCGCAGGAATAGCCGCACCGATGCTTTCATTTCCTTGCGGCGTTTGCGGTTCCGGCATACTGACGGTCAAATTGATAGGAGCGTGCGCACCGTCCATTTTTTCCTTTTCTTTTGGGTTATTTTGTGTTTCCTCCGGCAAAGGAGATCCTGCGGAAGACACCACCGTATCTGTCTGTTGGAGTGTTTGCGGAAGCCCTTGCGGCGGCGTTGTGTTAGCGTGTTGGACAAAGCTGAGGTCCTTTTTCGACAAACCGTCGGTAATGGTGTTTAAATCTTCTAACTCAATGATGCAAGTTTGGTCTTTAATTTTTTGTTCAAAAACATTAAATGTTTCTTCCAGACTGTCTTTTCCATCGGCCAAGTTGCCCATTTTTTGTTCGCGCTGAATTTGAGAATTTTTCACCAGTTTCTGATTTTCTAAATCCAGAAACATATCATACTTGGTTTCCGCGGCGAAAATATCTTCCAAAGGCATTTTGTCTAGCAGCGTACCTTCCATATCCTTAATCAACATATCTTTGTCGTTGATGGTGATCTCACCAGAGGTGGCGGAGAGGTCATTTTGTTGCGGGGGCTGGATATTGGGTGCTTGCGGTGCGGGCGTGCGGAAAAAACTGTCGGCAGGTTCAATTGTGCCGAAAGAGTCGTTCGTCGCATTGCCGGTCTTATCCGCGTTAAAAAGGGGATCTCCTAATATGCCGCCGGAAGTAAACTCGTTTACTTTGCGGCTTTGTTCTGCAACTTCTGCTGCGGCGGTGCGAATTTTTTCGATGGTTTCTTCGTCAATAGTCTGCGGCAATTCAAATGCGTAAACATACGGCGCGATAGCGGGTATAGGCTCTTGCACAAAACCTTGCAGTTTTTTAGCGATTAAGTGCGCGTCATACTCTGTGCCGTCCGTTACCAACGTGTAACGCAGACCGCCCGATTGCGAATCCTGCCGAGCGAGAATATCCCAGTTATTAATCATTTGCCCTCGATAATTTTTACGCCGCTGCTGGCGCCGATACGGGTGGCTCCGGCCTTGACCATAGCGTCAAAGTCTTCGCGCGAGCGGACTCCGCCTGACGCTTTTACCTGCATATTGGCGGGAACGGACGCGCGCATAAGTGCTACATCCGCCACCGTGGCCCCGCCGCCGGTAAATCCGGTGGAGGTTTTTACAAAATCGGCTTTGGCTTCTGCGGCCAATTTGCAGGCTTTGACTTTTTCTTCTTCCGTCAGCTGCGACGTTTCAATAATAACTTTTAAAATTTTGCCTTCACACGCTTTACGTACGGCGGCGATGTCATTGAACACGGTTTCATAGTCGCCGCTTTTAAGAGCGCCGATATTGATCACCATATCGATCTCGTCGGCGCCATTTTTTAAAGCGTCCGCGGTTTCGTATTCTTTGACGGCCGTAGTGTTGGCCCCCAGCGGAAAACCGATGACCGTACACACTTTTACGTCCGCTCCTTTCAACAGTTCCTTGGCGTACGTCACCCAGTACGGGTTGATGCAGACGCTGAAGAAGCCGTAGGTTTTGGCTTCGTCGCAAATGCGGCGGACGTCCTCTTTTGTGGCGACGGGTTTTAAAATAGTGTGGTCAATCAGTTTTGCCGGATTCATACGAAATACCTTATTTATTGAAGTTGATAATTCGGGCGAATTTGTCCGCAATTAAAGACTGTCCGCCCACGAGTGCGCCGTCCACATCGGGTTTGGCCATAATTTCGTCGACATTGGAGTCTTTTACACTGCCGCCGTAAAGAATGCGGGTGGCTTCGGCAAATGCGGGAGAATACGCTTTGGCCAAGTATGCGCGGACGTTGGCGTGAACTTCCTGTGCCTGTTCGGGGGTGGCGGTTTTGCCGGTGCCGATAGCCCATACGGGTTCGTAAGCGATGATAATACCGTTTAATTGTTCTTCGGTAAAATCTTTAAGACCGTTTTTGAGTTGGCTTTCAATTACTTCCAAGGTTTTTCCGGCTTCGCGTTCTTCCAAGGTTTCGCCGACGCAGAAAATAACTTTAATGCCGTGGCGCAGCGCGGCGGCCACTTTTTTATTTAAAATTTCGTCCGTATCACCGAAAACGCTTCTGCGTTCGCTGTGTCCGATAAGGGTAAGCGCGGCGCCGGCGTCTTTGGCCTGCACGGGGGAAACGGCACTGGTGAAAGCGCCTTTGTCTTCCCAATGCACGTCTTGGGCGGCGATTTGAATTTCGGAGCCTTTGGCGAGTTCCGCCACTTTAGCAAGGGAGGTGTAAGAAGGAGCGACGATTATTTCTACATGATTTTTGTTTCCGGCTTTGGTCAAAGCGGTGATGAGATCGGCCGATTCGGCCAAAGTGTTGTGCATTTTCCAGTTTCCGGCGATAATGGGAGTTCTGTTGGTCATTGTAAATTCCTCTGAAAATATAAAATTACGGCGTGTTCCCGTTATTAGGCGGGAATCTTCCTATTAAATACTATCATAAAGTAAGCAAAATGGAAAGGGTTGTTTTGGGTAAGGGAGCACCGCTGGGAATATTGTTTCTTTGTTAGCGGCATTTCTAAAATAGGGTGGCTCAAGTAATCAAAGGAGCGCGGACAAATGGGGAGTCCAGCCTCTGGGCTTGACCCGTTTTTTTTTTTTGATATATTAAGAATAATTCTGATTAACATTTATTTTGTGATATCACTTTGTGAAATTACGGTTTTTAAGGAATAATCTTATGTATCAAAAATACGGGTTTACGTTAATAGAGCTGTTAGTAGTTGTTTTAATTATCGGCATTTTAGCGGCTGTTGCGCTGCCGCAGTACCAGACGGCGGTGGATAAGGCAAGATTGGGGAAATATTTATCCTTAGGTAAAAGTATTAAACAGGCTGAAGAAGCTTATTATATGTCCAATGGGGCGTATGCCTATAATTTATGGGATTTAGATGTAGAATTGCCATCCGGTTGTGAAGAATTACTTGGGAGTGGTATGCGTAATACAGCGGTTTGCTCTGCAGATGGTATTATGATTAATAATCATGCCGGTTCCTATACTTCTTACGGATATTTTTTTATCGCTTTATGTCCTAACGGATTAACTTCTTGGTCGGCTTGCGTTAAGGGATGTATTGCCTCATTAATATTTTATTTTGATAATGCAGCGAAGAACGGCGGTCAAATACAATGTATACAGCCCGGAAACGCGCGCGGAAAACGGTTGTGTAAAGCAATGCATTTGCCAGTTAAAGAGGGTTTTTGATCCCTTTAAACCGCCGTCAGGCAAATGTTGTATTTGTCCGCCAGTTTAATGACTTCTTCCAAGTCCAGCACTAATGTTTTTTCCGCTTCAAACGCCAGTACGCCGATACCCGCTTTGTGCAGGCTTTCCAGCGTGCCTTTGCCGATGACGGGCAGGTCGTAGCGGGAGTCTTGGTCCGGACGGGCCACTTTAACGGCCGCCACCGCTAATTTTTTATCGGCTGAGTTGCAGTATAGTTCTCCAGCGCGCAGGATGCATTTATCCGTTCCTTCCATTCCTTCCACCGCAATAACCGCGTTTTGGCTAACTACGCACGTCAGTCCAATATCCAACGCGGCCACGGCTTTTGCCGTTTTGTATCCGAATGCAATTACTTTTTTTTCTTCTTCCGTCGGTTTGCGCGCGGACCACACGCCCGCCTTGGGCATATAATCTTCCAAAAACAGGGCGGAATTGGTAAACTCCAGTCCGTCTTTTTTAAATTCCTCAATGACGCGCGAAAGAATGTTTTTGGTTTGCATATTTTTTAGAGAGGCTAAAAACTTGGCTCCGCGTAAATCCGGCATTAAATTGGAAAAAATAGACGTGTGCTGTACGCGCCCCGCCATTAGTATGCGCGTGACTCCGTGCTCCTTAAAGAAACGGATACACGCGCCCATCTGCCCAAGCCGCAGCGGTGCAAATGCGTCAGCAAGGTTTTTATAATCTTCTTCTTTGGCGTTTCCTTTGGCGCCGGCGACGTACACTTCAAACCCCTTGGCTTTAGCTTTTTGGGCAATGTATACGGGCATTTTGCCTTCGCCGGCGATTAAGCCTATTTTATTCACCGTCATTTTCATTTATTTTGCGTTTGGCTTGTGCCACACCGCGTTTGGAAGCTTTGCAGAAATCAATTAAGTGCTGCACTTCGGCGCAGGGATTTTTCGCTTCCAATTCCTCACACGCTTCAAGTAAGCGTTTGTCGCTTCTGAACAAAATTTTATAGGCGCGTTTGATTTCCATAATGGTTTCTCTCGTAAGGCCTGCGCGGCGCATACCTACGATGTTGAGCCCCACAAGGCGCGCCCGTTGGCCCTGTGCAATGCAGAAAGGGGGAATATCCAGCGGGAGCATCGCTCCGCCGGAGAGCATTGCCATAGTGCCTACGCGCACAAACTGGTGAATACCCACCATACCGGACATTACCACGCGGTCCTCCACAATTACGTGTCCCGCGACACCCGTAGAATTGGCAATAATGATGTTATTGCCCAGGTGGCAGTCGTGCGCAATGTGCGCATTAGCCATTAACAGGCAGTTATCGCCGATGGAGGTGGGAGCGTTTACATCCGTAGAACGGTGAATAGTAACGCATTCGCGGATTTTGTTGCCGTTTCCCATCGTGACGCGGGTAGGCTCATCTTTATAAGATAAATCCTGCGGTTTGACGCCGATAAATGCACTGGCGATGATATCGTTGCCGTCGCCCATCGTGGTATTTTCAATGACGCAGAACGGGCCGATGCGGTTATTTTTTCCGATGACGACGTCCGCCCCGATAATAGTATACGGACCGACGACAGTAGACGGATCAATCTTGGCGGACGGGTCGATAATAGCGGTGGGATGGATGTTAGTCATTGGAAGATTCTCCTAAAATAAAGTTGAGGGTGGCTTGTGTGCAAAGCTTGCCGTTTACGTAGGCTTCGGCGTAAATTTTGGAAATTTTACCCAGACGCAACACTTCAATGGGCATTTTCAGCGTATCGTTGGGAAGGACCATACCGCGGAATTTGGCTTCGTCTATACTTAAAAAAAGCGGAATTCCTTTCCCTTTTGATACGGTACTCATAATCGCGCCGCCGAAGGCTTGGGACATACTTTCCACTACAAGTACGCCGGGCATAACCGGATTGTTCGGGAAGTGCCCTTGAAAATAGTATTCGTCCGCGCGTACGTGGCGGATTCCCAAATACTTTTTTCCGTGTTCCAACACGTGTACTTCGTCGACCAACAGGAACGGGTCGCGGTGGGGAATGTTGGATTTGATTTGTTCTTGATTCAGCGTTTCCAAAACGGGAAGCGTTAAGAATTCTTTTAAATTGGCGGATTTTGCGCTCATTTTTCCTCCGAATTGGCCAAAAGAATTTTGGCGAAAATAACATTGTGTTTGTGGCCGCCGCGGGTGCATGTAATTTTAAGCGGCGGCAGTTTGCGGCCCGTAAGGCTTAAATCGCCTACAAGGTCCAAAATTTTATGGCGGACGAGTTCGTCCGGATAGCGCAGTTCGTTGGCAAATTTATCTTTGCCTACGATAACAGCGTTTTCTAAATTTCCGCCTTTGGCCAGTCCGTGTGCTTTTAAAAAGGCCAGTTCTTCTTCAAACCCAAACGTGCGCGCGCGGGAAATTTCTTTTAAATAGTTCTCCGGTGTAAATTCAAGCGTATATTCCTGCCGCGCCACCAAGGGATGTTTGTGCAGGAATAAAAAGGTAAACGTCAGTTTGTCAGCCGGTTCGGCACTGTAGGAAATCTCTCCGCACGAATAGGTGATTTTTTGTTTGATGTTGAGTACGGGCTGTTCGGATCCGAGATCTTTGACGCCTGCTTTCTGTAATGCATCGGCGAAGATATCACTCGCCCCGTCGGTAACGGGCGGTTCAGGCCCGTCCATTTCCACGGCCGCGTCGGTAATGCCCAAGGCGTGCAGCGCAGACAGCGCGTGTTCCACCGTCCATACTTCGGCAGTTTCGTTAATTAAATTGGTACCGCGCAAGGTGGAACCTACATTGTTTACGTGCGCCAAAATGGGTTTGGCAGCGGGTAGATCTGTACGCAGAAAAGTAATGCCGTTTTCGGCGGGTTTAAACGTCATTGTAACGGGTACGCCCGTGTGCAGACCGATTCCTTTAACGACGGCAGGTAAAGCAAGGGTTTTTCTCATAATTAAAGTCCTAGCAATTTTTTTAGTTTTCCGAAAAACGAAAGGTTTTTCGCTTCATTCATTTGTTTTTTGAACGCTTTAAATTCTTTATTGATTTCCGGCAGTTTCCGTAATACAGCCAACTGGCGGAAGGCTTCTTTTTGCGGCATAGCCGGATAGCCGAAATACGTTGCTCCGGCGGGGATAGAGCCCATCACGCCGGATTGTGCTCCCACTTGCGCGCGGTCACCAATTTTCATATGGCCGGCGAGTCCCACCTGTCCGGCAAGAATCACACCGTTTCCAATATCGGTCGTCCCTGCCACGCCCACTTGCGCGCAGAGAATACTGCTCATCCCAATACGCACATTGTGGCCGATTTGGACGAGATTGTCTATTTTGGTGTTATCTCCAATGACGGTAGACGAAATTTTGGCTCGGTCGATACACGTGTTGGATTGGATTTCCACGTCGCTCCCGATAACCACATTTCCAATTTGCGGAATTTTTTGGTGGCGGCCTTCGTGAAATGTAAAACCAAATCCGTCCGAACCGATTTTTGCACCGGCTTGTAAAATGACATAATCTTTTAAAATACAATCCTCGCGGATGACGACTTGCGGATAAATATAGCAGTTTTTCCCGACGGTAACATCTTTTCCGATATAGCACTGCGGAAAAATAACGGTGTTATCTCCAATGACGGCGCCATCCTCAATGACCGTATACGCGCCGACGGAAACATTTTCGCCCAGCTTGGCGTTTGGACTGATGACGGCTGTGGGGTGGATGCCCGCGGTATGTTTTTGGCGTTTGGCGTCGGCATATTTCATTAACATAATAAACGCCCATTCAGGATTTTTAGCGTAAAGAAGCGCGCCGTTAAAAGGGAGCTCTTTTCCTTTGGCTTCTTCGGGCACAAATAAGGCGGCAGCTTTTAAATCTTTTAATTGGTCTGCATGTTCCAGTCCGGTAAGGTAGCAAACGCCGCCTTCCTGTGCGTCATCAAGCGCGCAGAGCTTGGTAACGGGCGTCTCTTCTTTTCCGGCGGTTTCTGCGCCGGTAATTTTGGCAATTTCGGTTACGGTTAAGTTAAACGTCATACAAAGTTCCTATTTACCGCGTTTGCGGTATTTTTTTGATTTTTTGAGCCGGCTGACGAAATCTTTCGTTACGTTGACCGGTTTTTCGCCGTAGAGAATTTCATCTTTGCGTACGACTGCGCCGATGTTTCTCTTTTTGGCGAAAGATTTAATTTCCGTATAAATGTCCTTCAAAATCTCGTTTACTTCTTTCTTTTCCAACTGTAAAATTTCTTCGCGGGTGGTATATCTATAATTATCAATAAATAATCCGCGTTCCGCAATAATTTTTTTATTGGATGCAATACGCGCCTGTAAATCTTCCAGCCGAGCGGGCGTGTTGAGGGGGCTTGTGGATAAAATTTCCGCACCCGAAAACGTCAGGCGGTTGAGCACATTTCCCAATAGGAGCGCGTCAGCGCTTTCCTCTATTTTGGGCTGCAGCGGCTGCGGTTCCACCACAATACGTTCGTAAAACGGTTTCAGTTCACGTATCTGTGCCGACAGCATTGCGTTTTCCTGCGCCAATACTTCAATTAGTTGCTTGGCTCCGCGCACTTCGTCCTCTTTTGAAACAATTTTCAACCGGATTTGTTCCTTTACCGCCACTGTGCGCGGGTGTTCGTTGAAAGCGACGTCAATGTCCACGAAAGCTACCGTTAAACATTTTTGCGGTTTAGGATCCTCCTCCTCTTTCTCTTCTGATGCTGTTTCGTCGGGTTCAGCTGTTGCGTCTTGGTTGTTTTCATCAAGGGCCTGCTGTTTTGTTTCTTCCGAAAGCGTGATTTTTTCTGCCGTTGTAGTTTCTTTACCGGGCGGTTCGTCCTGCCGTGCCTGCTTGGCCAAAATAGCGGCTACCGCCGTTTCTTCTTCTGTCGTCAGCGCGTCGGCGGACATTTCCTGTGCTTGCAGGAAAGGAGCCGTTATCAGTAAAGTTAAGCACGCCAGCGTTTTTTTCATAAACTTCTCTACATCATATTTGAAATGTTGAAATAGAAGTGGGAGCGGTCCTCGTTCGGGCCGTGGTTAAGACCGTACCCCCAGTCGATGCGAATGGGCAGCGACGGAGTGGTAAAGCGCAGTCCGACGCCTACACCCGCTTTAAATTGGTTTTCATCCGGCCCGAGTGAAAAGTCCAAATCATCAAAATGGTTCCACGAGTTGCCCAAATCAAAGAAGAAGGCAAACTGCGCCATATTTCTTCTGCCTTCGCGTGCCAGCGGGAAACGCAATTCTGCGTTCATTACGTAATACATATCTCCGCCGTATTCGGGACCGATTTCGCCCGCGCGCTCATAGCCGCGGATTGTATCCGCGCCGCCCAAGAAAAATTTTTCAAAGGGAGGTACTTCTTTAGTGCGCCCGTATGCTTGCACGGAGCCGAATTTGTTGGACAGTACAAAAACAATCGGATAATTTCCGCCTACGTTCAAAACGGTGTAGTTAAAAATAGAACGCGCGTTTAAGTACCACAAATCAAGGTCCGCGCCAATCGGGCCGCCCGCCAGCGCAAGACCAATGGAGTTGCGCCACCCGCGGGTGGGATCCCAGATGTTGTCGCGCGTGTCAATCGCAAAGTCCGTGCTGATAGTGGACATATTGGTAATCCCTTTGGCGATACATTCGCTAGGGTTTTTATCCGGCGAGCAGATGAAACGTTCTTCTACATCGTAAATATCAATGCGTTCAAACGCATAGCCGAAAGAGAGTTGGTAGATGTCGTCATTAAAACGCGGGCCGACTTTTACGCGTCCGCCGATACGTTTTTCAGTATAGGCTTGGTTATCATCGGCAAACGAGCGGTAGCGGCGGGTATTAAATAAGTCTACGCCCAGCGAGGTGGGTTTGTCGTAGATCCACGGAGTGGACCAGCTGACGGTATAGTCCAAAATTTCTTTACCGAACAGCGTTCTGAGTGACAAACGCTGCGCGCGGCCAAACAGGTTCATATGGTTAATAGAAAGTTCTCCGTACAAGCCGTCCATAGAGCTCATTGCAAGGCCCGCCGTAAACATTCCGGGTCGGCCTTCAACAATGTTGAAGCCGAGGTCCACTTTCTGCGGATCGGCGGTGGGCTGCAGGTCTACTTGTACGTCGTTGATAAATCCGAGGTTTAAAATTTTCGTTTGGCTGCGGCGGATTTTTTCGTTATCGTACACATCACCGGACTTGATGGAAAGCTCGCGCGTAAAGACGTATTTTTTAGTGTTCGTGTAGCCGGTAACGTCGATATGGTCAATGTAAAAAATATGCCCTTCGGCAATGTCGAACGTAAGGTTTAATTTTCCGTTTTGGATGTTTTTTACGGGGGTTACGCGGGCTTGCAGATACCCTTTATTGGCATACTGCTCTTGAATGGCGGTAATGGTGTCATCGAAATCTTTTTGGTTATAGAGGTGTCCTTCACGGAAGAAAACCTGTTTTTGCAGTTCTTGCGGCGTAAATACGTTGTTGCCTTCAAAAGACACGGTGCCAAAGTCCACTTTTTCGCCTTCGGTTACGTTGTAAGAAATGTTAACTTCGGTTTTGGCGTCGTTCATATCCACTTGCGGGGCTGAGAGCATAAAGTCCGAATACCCTTTGTTGCGTCCGTAGAGAATCATTTTGACGTAATCGCGCTGGAGATTTTGCGGTTTAAACACTTTGCCTTCGCGGTTGGAGGCTTTTTTCAAGATTTTTTCGGCAGGCAGTTCTTCCGCGCCGTTGAGTGTGACTTTGCCTACGCGTACGCGGTCACCCTCGTTAATGACAAGTTCTACATATACGACGCCAAGCTTTTCGTCTTTGGTAATTTCGTACTGTACATCCGCACGGACGTAGCCTTTTTCGGCGTATTTAGCCTTGATACGTTCCAAGTCGGCTTGTAATTTGGCTTCATTAAACGGATCTTTAATTTTAAGCGTCATCGCTTGTGTGATGGCGCCTTTGCCGAGGTGTTTGCGTCCGCGGTAAGTCAGCCGGTCGAAAATGGGTTTTTCCGCGACGATGTAGGTAATACGGTGGCAGGGATAAAGCGCTTCACCGCCGTCTTTGTCTTTGCGGGAGCCGGACATTGGGGAAATGTCCACTTCTACACTATCAAAATTTCCCAGTGCGGAAATACTTTGAATATCTTCGGATACTTGGTAGCGGTCGTACAGAACACCTTTTTTTGCGGAGGCGGCTTTGGTAACGGTTTTGGGGCGGATATTTTTTACGCCGTCTGCTTCTACGGCGCAAATCATCCACGGCCCGTTGGGGTTCATTTCCGGCTGCACAGATTCTTCCGCGCGCGCGTACGATAAAGATAAAAACGCCGCAAATGTAACTGCGGCCAAGCGTTTAAATAACGTAATAAAGCCTCCCCTTAAAAAAAGCCCGCACTTACGGTGTAAAGCGCGGGCCTGTATCGTTTAAAAACGATTTATTTGGTGGGTCTTTGCGCCAAACCGCTTTTAATGCAGCAGGTGCAAACATAGGCGGTTTGAGTTTTGCCGTCCAGCACCACTTTTTGTTTCTGTAAGTTGGGTTTGAAGCTTCTTTTCGTTCTCATATTGGAGTGGCTGTAAGAACCGCCGGAGACAGGAGCCTTGCCACATACTGCACATTTATACGCCATAGTTTCCTTCCTTATAACTGAATTAAATTTTATATTTACATTTTAGTAAATAATCGCGGGCGTGTCCAGACTTATGCCTCTTTGGGCGGGAAAATTTTGCTGGCTAGTATGCTTAAAGCCAAAACGCCTACGATAACGCCCAGCGAAGCCGCCACCGGAATTTTGAAATGGTGCGATAAAAGCATTTTTGCACCCACAAAAAATAAAATGACCGAAATACCATATTTAAGATACGGGAATTTTCCCGCCATTCCCGAAAGCAGAAAATACAGCGAGCGCAGACCGATAATCGCAAAAATGTTAGACGAATAGACTAAAAACGTATCCTGTGTGATAGATAAAACAGCCGGAATGGAGTCCACCGCAAAAATCAAGTCCGACATTTCAATCACTACCACTGCGGCAAACAACGGCGTAGCAAAGCGTTTGGCGTTTTCGATGACGAAGAAATTTTCTCCGTAATAATCGGTTTTGAGCGGAATAATTTTTTTAAGCGTTTTTAATACCCACGAGTTGGAGGGGTCGAACGAGTCGTCGTCTTTTTGGAAAAGCATTTTGGCAGCCGTAAATACAAGCAGCGCACCGAAAACGTACATCGTCCACGAAAACATAGAAATTAATTTTACGCCCAGAAAAATAAATGCAAAACGTAAGACTACCGCTCCTAAAATTCCCCACAAAAGCGCTTTGGGCTGTAAGTGGGACGGAATAGCGAAGTAGCTGAAAATCATAATAAACACAAACATATTGTCTACGGACAAGGAGTACTCCAGCACATAGCCCGTGTAAAATTCCAGCGCGTGGCGCGGGCCTTCCATCAGCCAAATCGCTCCGCCGAAAAGTCCGGCCAGCGTTACCCACGCGCAGACCATCAGCGCGGCTTCTTTTACGCTTACTTTGCCGTGATGTTTATTTAGAACGGTTAAATCAATAAATAACGCCGCAAGGACGGTTACCCAAAAGGCAAGCCACATAATGGTGGAAACGGCGGTGGTGACGGGTTCCATTTTGACTCCTCAAAAGTAAAGATATATAAATTATAGCAGTTTGAGTAAGCGGGGGGGAAAAAACGCTTTTAAAGAGAGGGCGCGAGAACGAAGTCCGCGCGTAAAATAGGCAGCAAAAAAGCCGAGGATGGGAGTCCCCTACGGTCTTTTCCCTGACGGAAAAAGCCTTCGGGCCGGGCCTCGCAGTTTTTGCCTTGCGCACTTGGCAGGCGCAAACAAAAACATCGCTCCGGCCTTCTCCTCCCAACGCGCACCAAGCAGTTGGTGCGCTTCCCTGCTGACAAAAATCCACCCTTACGGGTGGATAAAGTCAGCCGAGGATGGGAGTCCCCTACGGTCTTTTTTCTGACGGAAAAAGCCTTCGGGCCGGGCCTCGCGGTTTTTGCCTTGCGCACTTGGCAGGCGCAAACAAAAACATCGCTCCGGCCTTCTCCTCCCAACGCGCACCAAGCAGTTGGTGCGCTTCCCTGCTGACAAAAATCCACCCTTACGGGTGGATAAAGTCAGCCGAGGATGGGAGTCGAACCCACAACCTACGGTTTACAAAACCGTTGCTCTGCCAGTTGAGCTACCTCGGCGTTACAGCTACTTATATATCATACCATTTTTTGCGGTCCACTCCAAATGGGTATTTTAGTACAATGTTCAAAGGAGGGTTTTTATGAAACATTTGGCAAGTCTGTTTTTCTTTTTTATTATGCTTGCTCCCGCTAGTGCGGCGGAACAAAATTGTAAAGTTTCGGCACAGGAGCCAATAAAACTTTTGTCTGCTGAACTTAAACGCGGATTTAAGACGTTTAAAAAGCAAAATCCGCCTGTCTATTATATGGCTTATACGTATATAGACGCGCGGGAATTTTACATTCCTGTGGCAGACGGCGGCGTTGTGTATCGAAGTGATTCCCCTTTTCAATACTTGGACGTACAGGTTCGCGTCGGCAGTCCGGCGCTGGATAATACGCGTAACCTTAAGAATGCCAATAACGATTATGCTGTCGTCGGCGGTTCCGTTCCTGCAATGGCAGAGAACGGTTCATCGTTTACTGCCGCCGCGTGGCGCTTGACACAGCGCGCTGTGGAGCGCGCTCAAAAAGATTATGGGCGCGTACAGGCGGACGTGCAGGCGGCCTCCCAACGTATGGACGATTCTCCCGATTTTGTACTTCCGCCCAAATCCTCTTTCTGCCGTACCGCGCCTGAGGTATCTATGAATTTGGATAAAATTGAAAAAATGTTGCTTTCCGTTTCCCGCGCGGTGCAAGGTAATGCCGTCGTGTTAGATAGTTTGTTTGTTTTTTCGGGAACTTTCGGCCACCGTTATTTTGTAGATTCCCAAGGAACGCAGTTAAAAACGCCGCTTATTGAATTCCGGCTGACTTATTCGTTAAGCGGAAAGACGGCGGACGGCCTCGAAATTTCGCGTTTCAATTCGTATGATATGCTGGATGAAAGCGGTTTGCCATCTGAAGAACAACTGCTGGCGGATGTAAAACAGTCGCTGCGTGAATTGGAAGAACTTTCCCGCGCCCCGCTGGCTGAACCGATGACGGTGCCCGCTATTTTGAAAAACAGGGCGATGGGGGTTTTTGTGCACGAAGTGCTCGGGCATCGTATGGAAGGCCACCGCCAAAAAGAAGATTCTTTCGGGCGGACGTTTACGTCCAAAATCGGGCAAACCGTTACCGCTCCGTTTATCAGCGTGGTGGACGACGCCACTTTGCAGTCGTTTAACGGCGAGCCGCTGCGCGGATTTTATGAATATGATGACGAGGGGGTAAAATCCCAGCCCGTAGTGATGATTGAAAACGGCGTACTTAAAAATTTTCTGATGAGTTCAAGTCCTATTAAAGGATTTCCCGTGTCAAACGGGCACGGCCGGCGCGGGTCGGGCAAACGGGCCGTGGCGCGTATGGGCAATACGCGTGTAATTGCTTCCGAAACCGTTCCGTATAATGAGCTGGAAAAAATGCTTGTAGAGGAAATTAACCGCCAAGGCAAACCATACGGGTTTATTGTGGAAGATTTGTCCGGCGGATTTACGATGACGGATACCGGTTTCCCGCAAGTGTTTAAACTGGAACCGAAATACGTTTACCGCGTATACCCTGACGGCAAAAAAGAAGTTATCCGCGGGGCGGATTTGGTGGGCACTCCGCTTGTCAGTTTTTCGCAAATTCTGGCGGCGGCGGATGATGACGGCATATTTAACGGAAATTGCGGTGCGGAATCGGGTTGGGTGCCCGTTTCGGCCATTGCGCCCAGCGTACTGTTTAAAACGCTGGAGTTTGAACACACGGCCAAAAGCGCGGTAAAGCCGCCTGTGCTCCCTCCGCCGTTTGCTGTCAAAAAAGGAGATAAAAAATGAGAAAATTTTTAACCCTTTTATGTCTTTTGGGCTGTTTGGTCCCTGCGGACGCAGGCAAGCCCGCGCCCAAATTGCCGGATAACATTTATTTCCGCGCGATGCAGGACGAAATGAAACGTACCCTTCAAGAGCTGCGTGCCAAAGATTCTCCTAATCCCTATTACGTGGCGTATAAGCTGATGCGGACTGTTTATTTGGAAAAGGACGCCTCTTTCGGGGAGTTGTATCCTTCCTCAGAGGCGCCGCAAACGAGGCTTGACGCGATTGTTATGTTGGGTATCGGTTCGGATAAAAGTGATCAGCTCGGTTTTCAAAGCGACCGTTTTTATTACTACCCCGGCAGCCTCCGGAATATACCGGACAGCTATGAAGGCATCCGCAGAGCTTTGTGGAGCATAACGGATTCCGAGTATTCGGTGGCTTCTGATTTTTACGTTCAAAAGCAGGCATATAAACGGCAAAAAGCGCTGCCGGATACGCTTCCGGACGTTACGCCCGCCCCGCAAGCCGCCGTGTTTGAAGAGGTAAAAAATTTCTCTTTCCCCGATATGGAAAAATGGGAAAAAACCATTAAAAAACTTTCCGCCAAAGGGAAAGATCTTTCGTGGATTGAAAATTTTACGGTTTCTTTCGAAATAAAGCGGAAGGAAACGTATTATTTAAACAGTTTGGGCGGCGCGTACCAAATTCCGTTCACCAAAACCGATTTAAAATTAAAGGCGCGCTTCCGCAACCAGGACGGTTATTTGCAAGAAGCGGAAGACACAATTCAGCTGGCCGGATTTGACGCGCCGGACGAAAAAGCATTGGAAGAAAAAACGGACGCGTTTTTAGTAGACGCGGCGCAAATGTACAACGCCTATAAAGCGGAGGCTTATTTGGGGCCGGTTCTGTTCCGGCCGACCGCCGCGGCGCAGTTTGTGCAGCAGCAATTTGTTCGGAATGTGGAAAACGTCAAGCCGCTCCTCTCTAACCGATCTGAGAACGACGAATATTCCGGATTGTTTCGGGATAAAAAAGGAATGCGGGTCATTTCCAATGTTGTGGATGTGATCGACAAGCCGCTGCTGCGCGAATACCAAGGCAAACCGCTTGTTTTTATGCCAGTGGATGATGAGGGCGTTCCCTCACAGGACCTGCAGCTGACTTCGCTGGGACGTTTGCGCGTGCTTCCGCAGACGCGCCGTCCGCTGGGAGAAAACCACCAAAGCAACGGGCACGCCCGAATGGATTTTTACACGTATCCGCGCGAAAGTTTAACCAATACGTTTGTGGAACCCAAGACGCCTCTTTCGGAGAAGGAACTGGAGGAAGAATTTTTGTCCGTATGCCGCGACTGGGAACTGGAATACTGCTACCAGATAGATGCGTATGATGACGCCAACGGCAGTTTGGTAAACCGTGCGTGGCGTGTCTACGCCCAGGACGGCCGAAAAGTTCCCGCATTCGGGTTGAATTTGCGGAATCTGTATTCGCGGTCTTTGCGGGACATCGTCGCCGCCGGTAATAATAAAGAGGTAATCTATTTTCAGCGTTCTTATGGTCAGTCCACAGTTGTTGTGCCGTCTTTACTATTGGAAGAGGCGGAAATCCTGCCCAGTGATGTGAAGCCGGACAAACCTCCGTTTATCAGTAAACCGTAGTATTTTGAAAAACGAAAGGGACGGGAAAATTTTCCCGTCCCTTTTTGTGTGTTAAAATTCCGCTGCGCGTTTAGTTTAAACGAATTTATTTTGCAGGTAAAAAGGTTAGCAGCTTGGCCGCCACTTGTCCTACAAACGTGTCAGAATCGCTGCGGCGGATTTTTTCCAACTGTTTTTCGGCGGCGGCCGTTTTTCCCTGGCGGTACCAATTCATCGCCTGAATGAAAAGGGCTAGCTGGTTGTCCGGTTCCTGCGCCAAAATTTGTTCCGCTATAGCAAGCGATTGTTCATACCGTCCTTCTTCGTATTCCCACAGGGCTTTTTGTGCTAAAAGGTCTGGCCGTGCGGGGGCCAGCAACAGCGCGGTGTTTAAATCGTTTAAGGCTTCCTGCGTTTGCCCTAGGCCGCGGCGCGCTGCCGCACTTAGACGCCAAAAATCGGGATTTTTCCCATTTTCAGCCAAAGCGGCAGTAATGTTGATAAACGCGTCCTTAAAATTACGTTGGCGCAGAAATGTGTCTGCGTAGCGGGCGCGGTAGCGCGCGTCGGCCGTAGGGTTAAGTTCAAAAAAACGATCGTACATATGGCGCGCTTTGGAATAAAAACCCATTGCCGTATAATTGGCGGCCTGACCGGAAAGCGCATCCAAATTGTTGGGTTCTTCCTTAAGTACACGGTCATACAGTTCTATGGAACGGGCTGTCAGTCCGGTTTCTTGGTACAGGTGCGCCGCAGCCGCCAACAGCGGCGCGTTTCTGGGGTGAAATTCCAATGCTTCCAAATAGACTTCCAGCGCTTTACTCAAATTGTTTTGCTGTTCATAACTGGCTCCGAGCAAACGGTAGGCACGCGCTTCGCGGCGTTTGACGTTTTTTGTTTTATTGATGTACGAGGTCAATTCGCGGATGGCTTGGTCGTAGTCGCCTGCGTCATATGAGTTGCGCGCTTGGACATATTCTCTGCGGTCGCCGGCAGGGGCAAGGCCTAAAAATCCGGTGGAACAGCCCGCCAGCAGAAGGGCAGCGAGTATGGTTGAAAAAGGTTTATAATGTACGCACATAGGGTAATGCAAACAGCAGGATATCCTCCTGCAGTGCCTCCATATTGCGGGTGGCTTCTTGAATGCCCACCTCTCCTGCCTGATGCAGTTTATCCAGTTCCAGTGTGCCGATATCAAGTACGCGGTTAGTCAGTACAAAGTTTGCTTTTTGGGCCGCTTCCTCAATCATTGCCGCGCCGCGTACGTCACCCACGCGCAAGAGATAGGCGGCAATGCTTTGCGGTGTGGTGGAATAAAAATCCGGCGGCGTGACGGAAGCAATGATATAATCGGCTCCCATTAATTTGACGGATTCCACAGGCAGATAATCCACTACGGCTCCGTCTACCAATGCGCGGTGGCGGTATTCCACGGGTTCAAAGACCCCGGGAAGATTCATACTGGCGCGTACGGCAATGGCCAGCGGCCCCGAGTTAAAGACGACACGCTCCCCCGTTTTTACGTCCATTGCCGCGCAGGAGAACGGAATTTTCATATCTTCAAATTGCATATCCCCCAATTGTTCGTGAAAAAACTTAACGAGATTGGATGAGGAGGGCAGTTTTTTGGCAAATAAAAAGCGCAGAAGCCCTATTGCGTTATAGTCTGGTGTGATATTGTCCATCGTCAGATGGGCGCTGATTTCCCATAATTTTTCCGTAGGGAGCCCTGCCGCATATAAAGCGCCTACGACTGAGCCCATTGACGTTCCGGAAATCATATCAATCGGCAGGCCCGCATTATCAAGCGTTTCCAGCACGCCCACGTGTGCAAACCCGCGCACTCCTCCAGCCGACAACGCCAGCCCGATTTGGGGGCGTTTGTCTTTGGGCAGGCTGATAAAACGCTGCCATAAAAAATCGCGCAGGATATCATCGTCTGTTTGGATTTGCAGCGCACTGCACGGCAGCACGTATCCCAACAATAATATAAGCCAGCTTGCGCGGCGTAAAAATTTTTTCATTATAAATCCTGACCGATGGACCATTCCAATTCAGCTTTGGCGGTGCGGTTTTGAAGGACGGCATCGAAATAGCCGTCAGCCGTTTGCTCAAATGCTACCAATGCTTCCAGCGGCGCGGTTCCCGTTTTGGGCGCATTTTTGGCGCCGGCAAGGCGGTCTTTCAAATCCCGATAGACGGCTTGGCGTTCCAGCACTTCTTGTTGCCAGAAACGCATACTTTCGAAACTGCCCGCCACTTGCGTGCGTATTTTATCTTCAATTGCCGCGCGGCGCAGCGAACTCTTGCGCTGTTCGGCTTTCTTTTGGGCGATTTGCTCGGAAAAGTTATACGGAATCGGCAATCGTACGGCCAGCGATACTTGTTTGTTTACTTCCTCAAGAGAGTCCGCCCCCATCTGTTCGTAAGAGCCGTTTAAAATAATGTCTGGATAGCGTTTGGAAAGTGCAAGGTCAATGGCAATATTGTCGGCCTCTAAAGCGTAAATAGCGGATTTTAATTCGGGACGGAACTCCATTGCCCATAGGTTGAGATGCGGTAAGTCCCAATCCATTTTGACGGGGGAGAAATCTCCTTTAATAGTAATGGAGGCATTAAGTTCTTTGTTCAGGCTGACGAGCATTGCCATTTGCGCGCGGCGCAGATTTTGGCGGGCTTGGTTATGGCGCGCGCTGAGTTCTCCTAGCAGCGAGCGTTGGCGAATTTGGGTCCAAACATCGCCAGAAGTCCGGGGATACCATTTTTGGGCCAGTTCCAGCGTTTCTTGAGTAAACCGGACGCGTTCTTGCGCATAGAGAAGGTTATTAAACGATTTTTTAATGTCCAATACGACGGCGTTTTTAACCGTCTCATACCGGCTTTGCATTTGTTTTAAATTGGCGCGTGCCATTTTAAGCGTACCCCGAATCCGGCCGCCGGAATACAAATACTGGGTAGCTGTTACACCTACGCCGAAGAATTTTTTTTCGTTGAGTGTATCCGTACTAGGCAGAAAGCGGTTGGCGACTGCGTCGGGCAGTACCATAGGGTATTCCAAGTCGTACCACGTGGCGGTGCCTTGTAGTGAAAATTGCGGCAGAAAACGAAATTTTGCTTCGTTGATTTTCTGTTCGGCGATGATGATTTCTTGGCGTGCGGTTAGAAATTCGGAATTGTTTTCAAGCCCCAGCCGGATGGCATTTTCCAAAGACAAGTCGTCATTAATTAGGTTGGAAAATTTTAGCCCGTATTCTTGTTGCGCCGCAGCCGGCAGCGCCGCACACAAAAAAGCCAGCGCCAGTGCGCAATATTTTTTCATAAGACCCCCGTTTACCGTTTAAGACGGTTTATTTTTATTTATTTCCGCTTCAATGCGGTCCATCATTTTATTAAATTCTTCTTGCAAATCTGTCAGCTGGTCACCCTTGCGCAAGTGTACGCGCTGGGAATAGTCTCCTTTGGCGATGGCTTTGCATACGCGTTCGAAATGGTAGACCGGACCGGCCATTTTATGCGATAAAATAGCCGAAATGAGCACCACAAACAACACGTAGATCGCTATTTTGTAGAAGAAACCGGCGGCGATGGGGATAAACTGATCGTAGATGGGTTGGACGAGGACGGGGTAGGTATCGAACAAATCGTTAAGCGTGGCAGTAAGTTCAAGTGTCATAATCGCCAAGCCGGACAATACACTTAAGATAATCATCAGCATATAGCGCAGCTGTTGATTTTTTTTGATGAAAATGGTGCGGCGTTTAAATTGGGGTTGGGGCTGTGGATTGGTTTGGTTCATAGGAGCGCCTTAGAAATTGGTTACGTACCGGATTTGCAACACGCGTTCGCTTTCGTCCCCGCGGCCGATGCGGCGCACGGCTCCGTCAAGTGCCAAAGACGGATGCAGATAAAAACGCACACCCAAATTTAAACGCGAATCGCGAATATTGCGGATGTTATCCCATTCCGCTATTAGGGATGCTTGTTCGGCTATATGGTAGAAAAGACCGGTAAACATATACAAATCGTCAAAATCAAAATCGGACAGATTTACCCCCGCATTTGCATTTAATCCGGGGACGATAATTTCGCGTGAGAAGGTAACGTATCCGCCTTTGCGGTCATCGAGATAATCTTTAGTTTTGGTATAGTTACGTTTCTGGTCGTAGCCGTAACCGTAGCGGCGGCCGTCATAGCCGATGGCAATGGCGGGCAGATAGAGACTGCCGTCGTAAATTTTCCACTTGGCTTGGAAATCCGGATTCAATACGCGTACGGAAGAGGACGAGCCTAAAAGTTCGTGTACAGCTACGGAAACGCCTAAGTTAATTCGCGGGAATACACCGAAATCAATGCTTTCCATAACCGTTCCGTGGTCATACGCACGGGTAAGGAAAGAAGCTTGGTAACGGTCCAGCGTTTCGGCGGTGGGGATGTCGATGAGCGTGGTTTCCAGACTGATAGGATCGCCTTGATCCGCAAACGCGGCGGTCGTCAGCGTCAGACAAGTGAATAAAATGGCAAAATTTTTTAATCTCATAATCGCTCCTTAAAATTACAGAAACGTGCGTATGTCTTTTATTTCCGGTTTGGTAATATAACGTACATTGTGCAAGTAAACCCCTTCGCGTGCGGGCATAAAATCGTGACTGTCGCGCGGGAATTCCAAATCTACGATGCCTTTGTCGGCGCGGGAGGAATCTGCCACGATGCCGATGTGCCAAGAATCTACTTTTTCTTGGTTATAGGGTTCTTTGGGGTTCCAGTAATTGCGCAGCAGTACGGTGCCTTTGGGCAGATACTCCGCCCCTACAGGAGCAGTTTTTACCAAAACGTCTTTGGTCCACAGTGTTTGGCCTTTGCATGGACCGTTGACGAACGTAACTTTATAATACGGATGATTACTTGATGGACGTTTATTGAGATCGGCCAGCGAATAAGTGGCGTAGGGTTTGCCAATGTTTAAACACGCGGCAAACACGTGAGTGTTAAGCAAGCGTTCGTAGTCTTGTTTATCATCGGTACGGTTATAGGGGGATTGTTTTTTTAAATGGCATCCCGCCAGTAAAACGAAAGAAGAAATTAACAGCAGGCCGAGCAGTTTTTTCATAAACTTTGCTCCTTGTTTTTCAGGTTTGGCGCGTTTATGCGCATATAGAAACTCCTATACAGATTATACCCGTTTTTGGAAAGAAAAGAAACTGGTTTGCAATGCAAAAAAACAGGGCCCGTAAAAAAGGGCCCTGCGGAATGTGCGCAAAAACTTATTTTTGGGTTTTTCCCAAGTCATTGTTGGCGTCAAAATCTTTTTTTCTTTGAAGATAATCTTGCAGCACTTTTTGTAGTTGGGGACCTGCTAAATCCGTAACACCTTCTCGGGCAGCTGCCTGTTTAACTTCTCGGAGAATTGGCTTCCACGAGTTAACATAAACCGCCATTTCGTTGGTCAGCGCTTCGGAACGGGTTTGTAAGGTGCCTTCTTTTGTGGCACTGCCGTTTCCATAAAACATAGGGTGTCGTTGTCCGGTTTCGTTATAATAGTCGTAAGCACTGCTGGCTTGTACAAAGAAAGGTACGGCCGCTTCTTCCGGCATAGAGTTGTCTATCATCAATCTTAATATCTGTGCGTGGAGCTGCTGTAATTCCGCTTTTGTATAGGCCGTATAAGGGGTCGGATTTTGTTCCAAATGTGTTTTTAACTCGTTTAATGTTTCTTCATTTACCCCGGTTTGTTTTATTTCTTCGAGGAATCCGTCAATGTACTGTTGGTGGCGGTTCAACGGGTCGCCTTTCATCAAGAGCCCGGTGGCTTCCACCGTTTGCTGTAGTTCCTGTGCTGGGCCTTTCCCCGTGGCTACCCAGTAGCAGTCGGGGCATTGCCTCTGCATATAATCGAATAGTGCCATAGCCTGTTGCTTCTCAAGCGGAACATCTTTCCCTTCATAAGAGGATTGGATGTCTTCTAGTGTCGGAAGCGGCAAGTCCGTTTTGTGCAGCACGACGGTAATTCCGGCGGGCGGAAGATTCAAATTGGTTTTTTCGTAGAATATCCGTTTATTCAGGTTCTTGATTTCCTCCATTTCCTGTTGGTTTTGGGGCTGGTTTTCTCCGTCGGTGATGGAACAGCTGGTTTTTTTTACGGAAGGAACTTCGCTGGGGCAGGAGTCTTTTAAGATGTCTCCCAACGTATTTTCCCGATTGACTGCTTGTTCCTTCAAAATTTCGGCGGATTGTGCATTAACCTCTTGATATTTTTCTTGCAGCCATTGTAATTTGAAATTTTCTTTTTCTTGTTGTACTTGCGGATCGTTTTCCGCATTGGGAAATTTAATATTTGCCAGCATTTCCGCAACTTCCTGTAAAGCTGAGTTGGGAAAAATCATATCAGCCAAAGCTTTGGTGGCTTCTTTTCCGCCTGCTGCCATCGAGGCAAAGGGGTTATTTCTAAATCCTTCCCAGTCTATGGGGTGAATGGAGGGCAGTGTGGATCTTTTTTCTTTATTTTTGTTCATTCCAGAAGAAGCAAGTTGGCTGACATAAAAGGGACCTTGCTCATCTGGAAATGCATCGAAGGAAGAAGGATCCTCGCCAAAACCGAAGAAACGCTTTATTGGGTTAAATATGCGTGCCATACGGGAATCGGGCACTTCTCCTTTGACGGCAGGAAGACGCATAACAGGCGTAAAACGGGCATGGCGTTCCTGAGTGATGAGGCGGTCATAGGCGTTATCCCGAACATTAATTTCGTGCATACCGCGTGAAGCTCCCTGCGGTACTTTTTGGTGGATGAGTACCCATTCTCCATCGTCATTTTGAAGATAGGCATTGCTGTAGGCAGCGGCGTCCTGCAAAGAGGCACCTGCTGCAGTACCGTTGGCGGCGGCGTAAAGTGTATCATTTTGCGGTTCCCCAAACATTTCGGCGGCTTGTTTATCCGTCAAGGTTTGTCCTTGTGCGTTTCGGGCAGATTTTGCTTTTTCGCGCACGTTAAAGAACCACGCAATCCGACCGATGATTTCGGTCAGCGGGTTAGACGTAAAAATCTGCGGTTCGACTTTATCGGTGGTTGGATGCGTTGTTGAGGGCGCTTGTGTCTCTAAAAACGGTAGTAATAAAAATAAACATAACGCACAGATACAAATGGGTAAAATAATTTTAGCAGCTTTTTTCATAAATACTCCGTGAAAGGCTTAAGGATCTATCTAGGCATAGTCTACTCGTTTGTGGAGATTTTTTCAAGGGAAATAAGACCTATTTCTCTGTGGGACCTTGGGACTCATTCCCGCGGAGCAGCCGTTTTAAAATGGCCCACGCTTTTTTGATGTGGGCTATAAACGCGTTATCAGTTTTAGAGGGTTGTTCTGTTTGGGGGGGAGCATCTTTTTGGGGCAGGGAATAGCCCGCCCGCTGCACCAGTTTGGCTAAGTATTTGGAGGGTATGGCAAAATTTAGGTTTTGGTTGTTATCACCCGAATAACTGGCGAAAACAATAGAAATAACTTCTCCGTCTGCATTAAACACGGGGCTGCCGCTGGAGCTGGGGGAAATGGGCGCGCTAATTTGATGCCAGATGACGCCGTTTGATTTTTTTCGTACTTGGCTGATTATTCCGGACGTTACGGTATTTTGCAGGCGGCGCGGATTACCGATGACGGTAATCGATTGACCGGTTTGCACTTCGTCAGAATCAGCCAGCCGGACAGTAGGCAGGTTTAGCGCCTGTATTTTAAGTAAGGACAAATCCACATCTCCCGCGCTTAAAACGGTAACGGCTTCACTGGAGATAATCCCATTGTTGAAGGTGATATTGATATAAAGTGTATCGTCTGACACATGGCGGCTGGTAGCAATCAGTCCGTCGGGTGTCAGCACAAAGCCCGTACCGGTAAAAGTGGATCCGTCCTTGCGGACGGTATTTACGGCCACCACGGCGGGGGCGTTGTCGCGTGCAATGCGGACATGGTCGTTTTCCGCTTGGGCGGCCAGACAACACAATAAAATGAGAAGCGCGGAAAAAAGATTCTTCATTTACTGATTATATAATAATTTTTTTTCGGGTGGAAACATTGAAATAAAGGTACATAAATTGTACACTAAAATTAAAGATAAGGAGTTGCAATATGCCAGAAGCTTTTTATGTCAGCCGTAAAAAATACGAAGCTCTTGTTAATGAGCTGAAAGATTTAAAAGAATTAAAAGCCCAGCTTTCCAATGAAATCGGAGAAGCCGCCGCACAAGGTGATTTGAAAGAAAACGCCGAATATCACGCTGCCAAAGAAAAACAGGCCGAAACGCTGATTCGTATTCAGGAGCTGGAATCTCGTCTTAGAAACGCCCAAATTACCGACGATTTAACGGTGGATAAAAGCGAAGCGCGTATTGGCGCTACCGTTACGTTCCAAGATGTGGACTCGGGCCTTGAGTTTACTTATACGCTAGTAGGTTCTATGGAAGCCAATCCGGAAAAAGGACTTTTGTCCGTTCAGTCTCCGCTGGCCAATGGCGTGCTGGGCAAGAAAGAAGGCGATACGTTTGAAGCCCGGCTGCCGCGCGGACCCAAAACATATAAGTTGGTTAAGTTGGAATATAAATAAATGCTTTGAATATAAAAAATCCACGGTTTAAATGCCGTGGATTTTTTTGCAAATTTGAGTTTAAAAGAACGGCGGAAATCAATTTTCTTCGGCAGGGAACATCAACTGGTTGAGCTCTCCGGCGAATTTATTGCTGTTCTGTTTCCAGTAGGATATAGCTTCAAACAGCATAGGTTCGTCTTTGCGGATGTCAAAGAAATCCCGGGTTTTGACGGATCGGGGGAAAAATCCGTGTTTTTCCCTAAACTTTTGTATGCCTGCTAATGTTTCTTGTTCTGTCAATCTTTTTACCGGATACATTTCCGTCAGTTCGTAGAGTCGTGTCATAATGGGGACCATTTCTTCAAACATGTTGACTTGGTTGTTAAACACCAATGGTTCAAATAAATTGTACAACGGCCGTTCTAGCGGGTTTTGCCACGTCGGCGCGCGGTGGTATTCGGCAACGAATGCCTCCATATCCGCTAATAAGTTGTTGTAAATTTCAACGGTGGTTCTTACAGAAATGCTGTTTTCGGCAAAAACCAGTAATTCTTTGTACAAATCACTCATTTGCCGCAGCGTAACCAGCACGTCTTCATATTCCTGTGGGGTGGGGGTGCCTTTGGCGATAAATTCTTTGATTTCGGCGTTGAATATATTTGCTCGTTCGTACAGTGCGAACAGTTGTTTAGCTTCGTCCTCATTGAGGTTGTGTGTAAGAGCTGCCTGTTGCGGAGAGCGGCCGTCCCTAGATAGTTCTGAGCTAATGGTGCGCATTCCGCCAAATTTAATCACTTCGCGCAGCGGCCAGGAAGGTTTATGCGGATGGCGCATTAAGTAGCTCCGTGCCGAGAGAGCAAACGATTCACCAGGGGCGGCGCTGGTGGAAAAGACCGGCATTTGAGACGTAAGATTAAAGTATTCTTCCAAATCCCGGGTCATACCGGAAACGAAGCCCTTGTCCAAATTGTCTAAGAGGGACGTTCTCAGTGTATTATTGATGATGTCTTCCTGTATTTTGTCCCGCAGGTTTTTGGGGAGAGCACTTGGGCTCTGCAAGCTTTGGTATAAGTCAACGGCGCGGGCGTATTCGCGTTGGAACTGGAAACGTTGGTTTAAAATATGTTTGGTGGGGGAATTGGAAAGTCCCAGTGTCAATACATAGGCGTTGCGCGAAGCGGCAGAGAGATTGCGGGATACCTGTTGGGATACCCGTTCGGTAACTGTAGATGATATTCTCGCTACTCTTGATAGCCCTTTTATTTGTGCATAGGCAGGCAGCGTCAGCAAGATGGTAGATAATAGCAAAATTGGTCTTTTCATATAAAAAGTATAGAAAAAGATTTTGTTTGGTAACAGGGCCTTTGGGCCTAGTGCGCGCATAGGTCTTTTAGCTTTCGCAGGGTGGGGGAGAACAAAAAAACGGGCCCTTTTGGGGCCCGTTGGTTTAAGAAGAAAATTAGTATTTCTTCAATACGGCTTCTTTAGCTGCAGACGAGTATACGTTGTAGTCTATTTGTTGGAAGATGGAATCTTTTTGTTCCAAGTCATAGACGTACCCTTCGTTAATGCGGTTGCCTTGGATTTGTTCGTAAAGCTCGTTAAAGCGTTTGACGTGATCCTTGGTGCGTTTGGTGGAGTATTCCTTGGCTGTTCCGGTGGTCATCAAGAAGGCCCAGTCGGAGGACTGCATCAGCACCAGTTCACGTGCCAACTGGTTGAGTGCACGGCGCAGAAGCCCGTCCGCATTGGGAAATTTATTGGCCAGTTCCATCATCCGTTCGGCCGATTTAATGAGGTGTCTGTAAATCCAGTCGTTGCCGGAGTTGAGCCACACGTCGTGGTATCCTTTGTCTCCCCACGAGGACATAGACGGCTGTACCGCTTGGTTTTCAGGGTACATTTCCAAGTATTCGCTCGGGGTAATGAGTTTGATATCTTTTTGGTCGTAATAAATTTTTTTGAACAGATATTCCAGGAAATCAATCCCCTCGTACCACCAGTGGCCGTATAGTTCCGCGTCGTACATAGACACGACAAGCGGCTTGCGGTCGATTACCGTGCTTAAATATTCAATCTGTTTCTGGCGGTTGAACATAAAGTTGCCAGCGTGCTGGGCGGCTACCTCGCGCGCGGCGTACGGATCGTATGCTTGCTTTTGGTTTAACGCCACTTTGCCGGTAATTTTATGGTATTTCATCCCGATATTGCGGCGTACGCCGTCGGAGTGAAGGTAGGGTTTGATATAATCGTAGTCGAGGTCGTACCCCAGGTCGCGGTAAAATTCGCGGTAGCGGGCGTCGCCCGGGTAGCCGGCTTCGGCGCTCCATACCTGCTGGGCCGATTCCATATCACGCGCAAAAGCGGCTACGCCCGTCTGCGGGCAGTACACGGGGGCATAGATGCCGTATTTCGGCCGCGGGGTGCCGTGTAAAATGCCGTGCGATTCGGTAAAAAAGAAGCGGATCCCTTCGTCGCGCAGGAATTTGTCATCACCCGGGTTGTAGGCGCATTCGGCCAGCCAGATGCCGCGCGGGCTGCGGCCGAAGCGGCTGCGGTAGTCGTTGGCGGCGATTTTGATTTGCGCGTTGACGCTTTCTTTATGTACCATTAGCGGCAGGTAGCCGTGGGTGGCGCAGCAGGTGATGATTTCCAGTTTGCCCATATCTTGGAATTTTTTAAATCCCTGCAGCACGTGCCCGTGGTAGCGGTGTTCGAACAGATCCTGATAGCGGCGGAATTTGTTAAAGTACATCCGCGCCACGCCTTCAAACTCGGTGCCCTGCGTGCGGTTGAGCTCTTTTTGCGACAATTCCACGCGTTGGTTTAAATAATGGCGGAAGCGTTCGATAAGAAGCGGATCCTCCATCATATTGCACAGCGGCGGCGTGAGGGTCATCGTCAGGCGGAAATCGGTGCCTTCTTCGGTCAGGTTTTCGAATACGTTTAACAGCGGAATATACGTTTCCACCATCGCTTCGTAGAACCAGTCCTCTTCCAAAAAGTCCGGATATTCCGGATGTTTGATAAACGGCAAATGCGCGTGCAGAACAAGCGCGAGATATCCCTTTTCTTCTCCCATATTACTTTCCTTGCTCGCGCAGAGCTTTAATGGTTACTTGGCGCGTCTTGTCGCCTTTGGCGTTGCGCGCTTTGATGGGCAAGTCCACCACGCTGCCGGCGGGTAAATGCTGGCGGATGGAAAATTTGCCCTCTTTAAGTTCAATTTCCTGCCCGTTGATGGTAACAATGGCGTTTTTGGAGGCGGAACCGTAGATGATGATTTCGCAGTCGGCCTTGAGCCAGATGTCCTCGTCCTCTTCGGTTTTAACGCTGTCCAAGTGGAGTTTGAAAGAGCTCCACGAGCTGGGCGCGCCGGAATTGGTCAGTTCCGTCAGTTTCCAGCGTTCGCCGAGTACCTGCATCCGTTCGCTGGAGCCCAGACCAATGTAGTCTGCGCCGGAGAGCTGCAGGAGTTTCTGGAAATCGCCTTCCACAATCATCCATTTGTCGTCCACCACATTGGAAATACGGCCGGACGGCACGGAGGTAATGTTGCTGCGGGTAATTAAAATAAAACGTCCGTCCTCGGTCAGGTATCCCAAATCGGCCAAATAAGTGCGGCCCGATTCGGGGGCGTTGATGTACCAGCTGCGGGCTTCAAAAATAACCGGCATATCGTAGAAGCGTACGGAGTTCGTGCCGTCAAAAAATTCCACGCCTGTTACGTCGTGCAGGCGGATGACCGTACGCGCTTTTTCAAGCGTTTCTTGGCCGTATTGGCTTTTTACGCAATCCAGCGTGCTTTGGGTGATTTCCCAAAACAGGAACAGCCAAGCCGGATCTTTAGGAAGCAAAAAGCTTTCCGTTTTTCCGTATCCTGACGGAATGTCTGCTTCCGCATTGGCGTCTTTTACTTGCGGACGTACTAATGCAGATGAAGATAAATTTTGCGTCATAATATTATTCTCCCCTCCCCTGTTTAATTTGTAATGTCCTTTTTTAAATCCTTTAACCCAATTATATTGTAGCATTTAAAAATTGAAAAGGGGGGAAACGGATTGATTTTCCAGTCCGAAAAGTAGTATAAGTGTAAATATCCTTAACAAGCTGTTCGGGAGCAGTATGAAAACAGGTTTTACGCTGATTGAATTATTGGTCGTCGTTTTGATTATCGGCATTTTGGCGGCGGTGGCGGTGCCGCAATACGAAACGGCGGTGGAAAAATCCCGCGCCACGCAAGCGTTTATTCTGGGGAAACATTTAGTGGAAGCGGAGGAATTGTTCCTTTTATCTAACGGGCGGTATACAGATGACTGGGATGAGTTGGGCGAAACGCAGCCCCAAATAAAAGGCTGGACGTTTGATTTGGATTTTACGACGGAAAATATCCGTGTCAAACGGGATAACAGCACCTTGCACTACCGTTTCTTTTTGCGCGACTTGAACACGAATACGTCCTATGCCGGAAGGTATTTGTGCGTCGCGCAGGCGTCGGATGAAAAAGCAATGTCCGTTTGCCAGTCCCTGGGAACGAGCGAAATTCCGGAAGATTATTCGCTGATGACCGGGAATTATAAAGCGTTTTCACTCAATTAAAAAACCTCGGGAATTTTCCCGAGGTTTTTTCTACTTTGCGTCCACTTTCTTTTGAATTAAAAAAAGCCCTATAAAAATAAGCAGCAGCCCGCACGCTTCCGCGCCGGACGGAATTCGTCCGTAGACGATAAAATCTCCTCCCATTGCCACCACGGGGGAAAAATACGCCACTGCGGCCATACGCGTGGCGCCCCAGCGCCGGACTAAAGCCACCATTAATAAGAAAGCTACCGCGGATGACAATACGCCCGCTGCCAGAATAGCCAGCGTTACTTTTGTGCTGAAGGCGGAGGCCGCCGGAACTTGTTCAAACATAAACGCCGAAATCAGCAAAATTACGGCGGAAAAAAAGTATTGGTAAAACGTATTGGCTTGCGGCGTAATGGTGTGTTCGTCCACCATAATTTTTTTAATGAGCACGCCGCCCATCCCCAAAGACCACGTCATCAAAATAAACGCCGCACAGCCGTAGACGGCGTTCGGGTTGCCTTCCAGCGAAGCAGCTCCGGCTGACACCATCGGCCACATTACCGTCCACATACCGATAAGGCCAAACAGTACGCCGATGGTTCTTCTTAGGGTAAAGCGGTCCTCTCCTTTTAAAAAAATGCCGGCCGCAATAAATGACCAAATCGGTACGGTGCCGTAAAAAATACCTCCCACGGTAGGCGCCACAAAACGCTGTCCCCACGACAAGGCTGCAAACGGGAACAAAATAAGGGTAAATCCCAACAGCGCGGGTTTCCACGCGCGGCGCAGCGGCAAATATAAACTTTTACGCTGTGCCGCGTATAAAACGGCAAAAAATATAAGCCCCGCAAAAACGCGAAAGAACGTTCCCCATACTGGGGGCAGGGCGGATACAATGTATTTGGTGGCCAGCGGGGCGGTACCCCAGCAGAGGGCCAGGCAGACGGCGAGGATATATCCCATAAGTTAAAATAGTTCTCCTTTAAAATATTATAGTAAATAACAACGGACGGCTGATGTTAACTGGCGATTTGCGCACAAGGGATAAGAAAGAGATATTTCTTATCCCTTGTTGCTTTTACGGGCAACCATTTTCCACATTTGGCTAACTTTGCGTTCCCTTGCCACTCAGCGTACCTGGCAGTACTTCCTCGGGCAACTGGCAACGCAAATTTAGCTCAAATCTGAAAAACCAGCCGAAGCTATGTAATGTTATTCTAATCTGCACGGCATTATTTTATTGCTGTCATTCCCGGGGTTGTAGTTGGGAATCTACCGATTTTTTTGTTGTCATCCTGTATTTTTTTCTTTTGGGGTCTAATACCGGCGCCAGTAACCGGCCGTACGCGTGCGGCCGTGAATTCGTATAATATATATTAAGGAGAAACGCATGAAAAAAACATTTTTTCTTTTGGTTGTTTTAATTGCGCTGGGGCTTTTGTATTGGGGATTCTCGCGCCCGAATACGGCGCGTGCGGATAAAACGTCCGTAGTAGTTTCGGGCTATGTGCCGTATACGCTTGCCAGAGAAATCGGCGGAGATAAAATTTCTCTTTCTATGCTGCTTCCGGCCAATGCCGAACCTCATTCTTTTGAGCCTGCCCCCGGGGATATGGTAGCCGTGCGCCGTGCGGATGTGTTTGTGTATGTGTCGCCCCGCATTGAACCGTGGGCGAAAGATGTGCTGTCCGCTGCGGGAGCGGAAACGCTTGCGGTGGAGTCGGCGGCGTTTGCCGTACCGTCGGAGGATCCACACGTTTGGATGGATTTTGATAATGCCGGAAAAATCGCCGCTGCGTTAGCGGGGGCATTGTCGCAGAAAGATCCGCAAAACAAGGCATTTTACCAGCAGAATTTAGACGCTTTTCAAGCGGAACTTGCCGCATTGGACACTGATTATCAACGCGCGCTTGCGGATTGCCGATCAAGAGAAGTGGTACATATAGGGCATTTGGCGTTTCAAAATCTGGCACAGAGATATCACCTTTCGCTTTTCGCGTTAGCAGGGGCTTCTCACGACGGGGAACATTCCGCGCGCAAGTTGGCGGATCTGGTTAAGTTTATCCGCCAAAAAAACGTAAAAACCATTTTTGCCGAAGAAACGCTTTCTCCGCGTTTATCCGCTGCGGTGGCGGAAGAAACGGGCGCGCAAATTTTGCCGCTTTATACGGTGGAGCACGTCAGCAAAGAGGATTTTGACCGCGGCGTAACGTATACGGAACTGATGCGCCGGAATTTGGAAAGTTTGAAAAGGGGGCTTGAATGCAAAGCATAATCTGCGCGGACAATTTGCGTTTTGCGTATACGCGTACGCCCGTTTTAGAAGGCGTTTCTTTCAAGATAACGTCCGGCGATTATGTGGGGATTATCGGTCCTAACGGAGGCGGAAAAACAACGCTGTTAAAATTATTGTTAGGGCTTGAGCGCGGAGAGGGAAAAATTGAGTTGTTCGGTACGCCGCTCGCGCGGTTTAAAGATTGGCAAAAAATCGGTTATTTAGCGCAGAAAAGCCCCGTATCGCAGAGCCGGTTCCCGATTTCGG
Organism: Candidatus Avelusimicrobium sp.; assembly: GCF_051874775.1. Lineage (GTDB taxonomy): Bacteria > Elusimicrobiota > Elusimicrobia > Elusimicrobiales > Elusimicrobiaceae > Avelusimicrobium. Next base: position 60,283 of record NZ_JBJEGE010000008.1, on the reverse strand, counting down.
CCGAAGAAGTGGTGCTGATGGGACTGCCGTCACGACGCGGGGCTGATGTGTTGCGCACGGAGCTGAAGGAAGTGCACGAAGCAATGCGCCAAACGCGCACGCGTGAATATGCGGGGCGGATCTTTCACGATTTATCCGTCGGACAGCAACAGCGCGTTTTATTAGCGCGTGCTATCGTCAGCAAACCGGAACTTCTGATTTTGGATGAACCGTCCACTGCGCTTGACGCTTCGTCCCGTGAAATGTTTTTTGACCTCTTGGGCGAGTTAAACAATAAACGTGGCGTGACCATTTTGCTCATTACGCACGATACGGGTGAGGTGGGCAAATATATTTCCAAATTTATGTACGTGGACAAAACACTTGTGTTTTTTGGTACGAAAGAGGAATTTTGTAAGTCCGATAAAGTGGCCCAGAAACTGGGCGCGTTTGCCCAACATACCATTGACCATTTACACAACCACGGGCATTGTCCGCTGGGTTGTTCGTGCGGGGAGGAACACAAGTGATTGGGGAATTTTTAAGTTATGGGTTTGTGCAGCGCGGTCTTATTGCCGGCAGTTTTGCGGCGGCATCGTGTGCGCTACTGGGGGTGTTTTTGGTGCTTAAACGCTTGTCCCTAATTGGAGACGGAATGAGCCACGTATGTTTAAGCGGTGTTGCCCTGGCGTTACTGACGTCTGCCAATCCGGTGTATGTGTCGGTGCCGGTAGTGATGGCTTCCTCTTTGGGTATTATGAAGCTGGCGCAAAAGTTTAAAATCTATGGCGATGCGGCTATCGGCATTGTCAGCGCGGCGGGGCTTTCCGTGGGCCTCATGATTACCGCTTTTGCAGGTGGTTTTAATACCGATTTACTCGGCTTTTTATTTGGCAGTATTTTGACGGTTACCTCATCCGAAGCCGTGTTGTGCGGTCTTTTGCTGGCCGCCGTTCTGTTCGGCCTTATTTATTTTTACCGCGATTTAACGTCCACCTGTTTTGACGAGCCTTTTGCCCGCACGCGCGGTATACGTGCCGGAGCGGTTAATACGGTGCTTGTTATGGTAACCTCCGTTGCGGTGGTATTAGCATTTAAAGTGGTAGGAATTTTTTTGATTTCTGCGCTTATCATAATTCCACCCGTCAGCGCGCTTTTAGTATCACGTACGTTTAGGCAGGTGCTGTGGCTGGCTGCGTGTTTTGGGGTGGGGAGCGTTTGGACAGGGGTATATTTGTCGTTTGTATTTAATATTCCGTCCGGAGCGGCGATTATTCTGGTCAATTTGATTTTTCTGGCCGGCAGTTATCTCTACTCCAAACTGGGGGGGATGGATGCCCGTTAAAAAGACTACGCTGCAAACGCACGCGTTGGATGTCGTTAAACAACTTAAAAAATTGTATCCGGAACACGTTATTCCGCTTCATCACAAGAATGCTTGGCAGCTGTTGTGCGCCGTGATTTTGTCCGCTCAATGCACGGACGCGCGCGTGAATACCATTACGCCGCATCTGTTTAAAAAATATCCCACCGTAAAGGACTTGGCGTATGCCGATATAAAAGAGGTGGAAAAAATTATTCACTCCGCCGGATTTTATCATTCCAAGGCGTTATCTTTAATTGAATCTTCCAAGCGCCTGTGCGAGGTGTTCGGCGGAGAGGTACCGCAGTGTATGGAGGATTTATTGTCGCTTCGCGGCGTGGCGCGCAAGACGGCTAACGTGATGTTGGGCGATTATTTTAAGAAACCCGCCGGCATTGTGGTGGATACGCACGTGAAACGGTTATCATTTCGCTTGGGGCTTACTAAACAGACCGATCCCGTGAAAGTGGAGAAAGATTTGACGAAAATTATTCCGTATGAATACTGGGGTTGGATTGCCATTGCGCTTATTTTGCACGGACGGCAGGTGTGTAATGCGCGCAAGCCAGCGTGTTTAAAATGTAAATTAGCGGATCTTTGTCCGCACTTGGGTGTAAAAGTTTCTGCCTAACTTACAAACAGAGGGTGTTGTTTGCATAAGCAGCAAAAGGGAAACTGAAAGAATCGCGGCGTTAAGGGAGGCCGTAAATGTGCGCCATTCGTAATATTGGATTAAAATGCTGGCAGGATTTACATTTTAAGTTGAAGTTGATTCTGGCGTGGTTTGTGCTGTTTTTAATCGTTTTTTCGGCGGCGCGGTATGCTGTTTATTATTTTTATCATCCCGTTTTTGCTGCTTTGACAGCGGCAGAGGTTTGGCGCGGGTTTATACAAGGTATTCGTTTTGATTTGTCCATTGTTTCGTTCTTTTGCGCTCCGCTTGTGTTGGTGTTACTGCTGCCCATAAAGTCGCCTAAATACATTAAAACCGTTTATGTGCTGTGGTGTATCTTATTTGTACTGACAGCCGGAATATTGACGGGCGATTTTATTTATTTTCCGGAGGCAAAACGCCACCTTGCCGAAGAAGTGCTTACTGTTCGCAACGAAATCGTGTTTCTGCTGCGTGTTATTTTTTTGCAGTATTGGCCTGCTCTTTTAGGGTTGGTTTTGTCGTTTTTCGCTCTGCTTTGGGCGGGGATGCGTTGGATTTCCCGTTCGTTTCGCCCCGCCGCTTCCTCTTGGTGGAAAACAGGAACTGTATGCGTTCTTGCGGCGGGACTTTTGTTTTTGGGTATACGCGGCCATTTGGGGCGCGGCAAGCCGCTCTCTATTCGTTCTTTAAATCTTTTTTCCACCAGCGGGCCACAAGCGGTATTAATGATGAACGGCGTATTTTCACTTTATCATTCTACTCGTAAGACGCAGTCCGTTACGTCAAACCCAATGCCGGAAGAAGAAGCGTGGCAAACGGCACGGGAGATCCTTTCTTCTTCCAACGAAAAGTGGACAAACGATAGTTATCCGCTGTCCCGCAAAATTAAAAATCCAAGGCCCGCTGCCGTGAAAAATGTATTTATCGTTTTACTGGAGAGTTGGACGCCCAAGTATATAGATTCTTTCAATCTCAATGGCCGCAAATACGGGGTAACCCCTAATTTTGACAGGATAGCTTCCGGCGGCGTGCGGTTTACGCAGGCTTTTGCCGTGGGCGTGCGGAGCATTTTCGGATTGACCTCCACTTTTGCGGGAATTCCCCTTGTATCGGGGCTGACTCAATTTTCGGACGGATTAGAATTGAATAATGTTACGTATTTGGCGCGTCTGCTGCGGCAAAAAGGGTATTATACGGCATTTATGCAAAGTTCAAAACGAAGCTCGTATCAGATGTGCAGTATGGCTACTCATATCTTTGGTTTTGAAGAAAGCTACGGAATGGAGGATTTTCCCCGTTTAATGGATTATACCGCTCCCCAAGGCTTTGGCTGGGATTATGATTTGTTAAGTTTTGCTGCCGATAAAGCATCTGCCGTTGCCAAACAGGGTAAACCGTTCTTTATTTTTACATTTACGGGCACCACTCATACACCGTTTGCGTCTACTACATCCGCGTTTGATAAGTATCCCCGAACATCCGATGAGAATAAATATTTAAATACGCTTGCTTATGCGGATTATGCCATTGGTACGCTGTTGGAAAAAGCACGGCAAGAAGGCTGGCTGAAGGATACAGTGTTTGTGTTTATGTCGGACCATACCATCAGTCTTGCACAACAGGATGATGAACTGTATACCAAATTCCGTATTCCGTTTGTGATTTATGCGCCGGAAGGCAAAGGCGTTCTGAAGGCGCGGGAAGTGGATTATCCCGTGTCGCAGCTGGATTTAATTCCCACTTTATTTCATCTGCTGGGATTAAATAATTCTTTTTCTGCTATAGGAAACGACGCGTTGGATGCGTCCGCTCCTCATTTTGCGTTTATTACAGAGGGAACAAACATTGCTTTTATTATGCAGGAGGGGTTTGTCCGTCACGATAGGGCGCGTCTGGTGGAATCTTCCTCAGCGGCGGACGAGGCGTTGAAACGCCGTTTAACGCATCAAGCGTTGGCGATTGATAAAAGTGTTACGTCTCTCTTGCACGCCAACCAATGGGCGCTGCCGTCCGCCGAAAAGGACTAATCTTTCGGCTTGGCACCGATTTGCCCTCCGATCAAAAAACCCCGCTCGTTTGGGCGGGGTTTTTTACTTTGCTAAAACTTATTTGCCAAGCAGTGAAAGCAGTACGCCCGCCGCCACCGCACTGCCGATGACACCGGCTACGTTCGGGCCCATTGCGTGCATCAGCAGATAGTTCTGTTTATCGTATTCCAACCCTACTTTATTGGACACGCGCGCAGCCATCGGTACTGCCGACACTCCTGCCGATCCGATAAGCGGATTGATCTTCGTTTTGCTGAATACATTCATCAGCTTAGCGAGCAGTACGCCGGAAGCCGTAGCGATAGAGAACGCAATAATACCGAGCACCAAAATACCCAGCGTTTCCGTTACCAAAAAGTGATCGGCCTGCAATTTGGATCCTACGGACAAGCCAAGTAAAATGGTAACGATGTTGCAAAACTCATTTTGAAGGGTTTTGGACAAGCGTTCCGCTACACCGGATTCTTTAATTAAGTTGCCAAATGTCAGCGCGCCGATTAAGGGCGCGGCGGACGGCAATAGCAGCGCACAGAGCAGAAGAATCACAATCGGGAACAGAATTTTCTCGCGTTTGGAAACGGGGCGCGCCTGCGTCATTCGGATTTTGCGTTCCGCATCCGTGGTTAGGAACTTCATAATAGGCGGTTGGATAATCGGTACCAAGGCCATATACGAATATGCCGCCACGGCGATGGCTCCCAGCAAATCGGGCGCCAGACGTGACGTTAAATAAATGGAGGTCGGGCCGTCCGCTCCGCCGATAATACCGATTGAGGCAGCCTCTTTTAAGCCGAACGCAAAAGGCTGTACGTCCCCAAAGTGGATGTACGAAAGTCCAATCGCACCGATGAGCGTGGCGAAGATACCAAACTGCGCCGCGCCTCCCAAAAGGGCCATTTTGGGGTTGGCAATCAGCGGACCGAAATCCGTCATTGCGCCAACAGCCATAAAGATAAACAGCGGGAAGAGGCCGGTATTGATACCAAAGTTAAACACAATGCCCAAAAAACCCGCAGGGCCGGCAATCGCTTCGCCCGGGGGCATAGGGATATTGGCTAACAGGCCGCCAAACGCAATCGGCACCAGCAAAAGCGGTTCAAACTGCTTTTTGATGCCCAGCCACAACAGGAAGCAGCACACAGCCATCATCACCAGCTGCTGCCACGTAATCGTGTATAGCGCGGTGGATTGAGCCACTCTTGTTAAAGAATCTAAGATTTCCATAATCAAAAACTCCTATTTGATTTCCGCAAGCGTATGACCCGTTTGCACTTGATCGCCTTGTTTGACAAGGAAGTGAATCACGCCGGACGCGGGCGCGGAAACGGGAGTTTCCATCTTCATCGCTTCCAGTACGACGATTTCCTGTCCTTCGTTTACGCGGTCGCCTTCTTTTACGCTTAGGCGCAATACGGCACCTGGCATAGGAGAGGCTACTGTCGCGCCCGCGCCGTTAGCGGCAGGAGCCGGCGCGGCGGCTTTGGCTTCGCTTGCGGCAGTTCCCACGGTATAGCGTTTACCGTTGACGACGGCGGTATTGTCGTTTTCAAACGATACTTCATACGTTTTGCCGTCCACGGTTACTTTGACGGGGCCGTTGGCCGCTTTTGCACATTCGGTTTTCTTCAGGTCGGCTGCCCAGCGGATTCCGTTTACTTTGGCTTCGCCTTTTAGAAACAAAATCCCTTTGTCGGCGCAGGTGGCCACGATGAAAGTATTTTCATCCGTTACCGGCAGACCTGCTTCTTTCAATTTTGCTTCGGCTACTTTAAGGCCTTTTTTCGGGTCTGCGTCGTTGAGTTCAAGCGGTGTTTTTGTAGTGGGTTCCAACCCTAGCTGTTCGCTGGCGATTTTTACCACTTCCGGATCAGGTTCCACCGGTGTTTTGCCAAAATAACCCAACACCATTTTGCCGTAACCGGGGGTAATTTTTTTCCATGGGCCGGACATTACGTTGCTGTACGCCTGTTGGAAATAAAACTGGGAAACGGGCGTAACGGACGTACCGAAACCGCCAAGTTTAACGCATTCGCCCATCGCTTTTACTACTTCGGGGAATTTGTTAAAGGTGCCGTTATCGCGCATCATTTGGGTATTTGCCGTCAGCGCGCCGCCAGGGAGAGGGGAGAACGGAATAATCGGGTTGACAGCGGTGGCCTCGGGCGGAAGGAAGTACTTGCTCATACAATCTTGGAACACGTTTTCAGCTTCCTGAATTTTCTTGGGGTCAATATCCAAGGTGTATTCGGTTCCGCGCAAGGCGTGCCACATTGTTAAAATATCGGGCTGACAGGTGCCGCCGGAGGTAGGCTGCATAGACAAATCAAGCGAGTCCGCACCCGCTTTAATGGCTTCCAAGCAGCAGGCGATGGCGTTGCCCGCCGTTTCGTGTGTGTGGAAAACGATTTTGGTGCCTTCGGGCAATACGCGGCGTGCCATAGCAATCGTTTTGCCTACGGTATGCGGCGTAGAGGTGCCGGAGGCGTCTTTGAAGCAGACGGAGTCGAACGGAACGCCGGATTTTAAAATGTCGCGTAGGACTTTTTCATAAAATTCTTCGGTATGGATTTTGCCGGTGGAATCCCAACCCGGGGCCAAGGACATCATTGTCACGCAGACTTCGTGTTTTAGGCCCGCGTCGTGAATACACTGACCGGAGTAAATGAGGTTATTGACGTCGTTAAGCGCGTCAAAGTTGCGGATGGTGGTGGTGCCGTGTTTTTTAAACAGCTGGGCGTGGGCTTTGATAACGTCCGAGGACTGGCTTTCCAATCCCACCACATTTACGCCGCGGGCGAGCGTCTGCAAGTTGGCGTCCGGCCCTGCGGTTTTGCGGAAAGTGTCCATCATATCAAACGCATTTTCGTTGCAATAAAAGAAAAGCGCCTGAAAACGCGCACCGCCGCCAAATTCCATATGGGTGATTCCGGCGTGCCGCGCGGCTTCCACCGCCGGCATAAAATCTTTGGTAAGTACGCGCGCACCGTAGACGGACTGAAAGCCGTCGCGGAACGCAGTCAGCATAAAGTTAATTTTTTTCATAATGTTATTCCCTTAAATAAATTATCTGCCTTGAAATCTTTTAGCGGCGGCAATCGCCACGGCCAACGCGGCGCCGTCTGCCTCTGTTTCCTGCGGAAAATATTTTTCCGCCCACCGGTTTAGTATCCCCAGTATAAATACAATGCATACCAATATCAGCAGAAACGTAAACACGATTGTCATCCCGATTACGGTAATGTTGACGGACTGCATCAGTAAGTTGTCTGCAATCATACAATCAAGTCTCCTATATAGATTTCTTCTGTGCCGGAAGCGGTGCGCAGGATAAGCGTTCCTTTAGCAGATACATCCTGCGCCGTGCCGGAAATCGTTTTTTCGCCGTTTTTGACGGTTACTTCTTTGCCAAGCGCGGCAAAGCGTTTTAAAAAGTCCGCGCGGACAGTTTTAAATCCGTTTTCCGTTAAGGAGGGATAACCTTGCCAAAAAGCTTCCAATACAAGGTCCAACACGCGTTCTTTAGTAGTATTGATACCCAGTTCTTTAAGTGAGGTGGCGGGTTGGTCGATTTTATTAAGTCCTTCTTGTGCCACGTTTATTCCCACGCCTATCACCACGGCTTCTACGCGGTCTTTGTCGGTAACGGCTTCGCTTAAAATTCCGCAGATTTTCTGCGCGTTTATTTGTACGTCATTAGGCCATTTGATTTTTGGATCCGCGCCCAGTTCTTCTAGTGCACGGCAGACGGAAACGGCCATCAGCTGCGTAAGGTTGGCTAGAAAACGGGTATCTTTGGGTTTGAGTAAAATGGAAAAATAGAGGCCGCCTTCCTGTGATACCCACTTGCGGTTAAAACGTCCGCGTCCGGCGGTTTGCCTGTCGGTGTATACAGCGGTGCCGGGCGGCAATAAAGCGCGGTTGTTTTTCAGGTAGGTGTTGGTGGAGTCCAGCTCCTCAAAATGAATAGGCGGCTGCATATCTTTATTGTAACAAAATAAAGGGATAAAAGGGTTAAGATGAATTTTTGAATTTTTTCAGAGTTGCAGGCTCGTTTGTTTGCCGTATATCTAAAACAGCGCAGTCTAAACTAATTAGAGGAGGGCAGATCCTTACCAGACGGATAACTAGGGAGCCCGGGCTCTGGGCCTTGACCCGTTTTTTTTTTTTGATACGATAGGGTTATTCCGCAGGATTTCTGTGTGGGATATCCCAATTGGGGTTTATTTCGTTAAAATTGGTAGATTCCGGGCAGAAGCGACTCGTGATAGCTTTTGTAATGGAGAAAACGAAATGAAAGGTTTTACGCTTATAGAATTGTTGGTAGTCGTTCTAATTATCGGTATTTTGTCGGCTGTGGCGTTGCCGCAGTATCAAAAAGCGGTGGAGAAAAGCCGTGCAGCGGAAGGTGTTATACTCAGCCGCGCTATTTTCCAAGCCCAAGAGGCGTATTATATGGCTAACGGGCGTTATGCGGATGATTTAAATGAATTAGATTTTAGCATTCAGGGCGAGTCTGCGATATTTGAGGGTACTCCTTCTAAAAATACTAAAAATTTTTCGTGCAGGGCTATTGATTCTGGCAAAAGTTCTTATTCTTTTTTGTATCTGGCTGTCTGCCGTCATAATAGAAAACCGTATTCAATTGCTTATCCTAAAAACAGTTTAAAATTAGCTTGCATACCGGATACTACTGAAGGAAGCAACCTATGTAAAATGCTTACAGGAAAGACGGCTTCTCCTTATGAATTTTAAAAATCCCCAGTTGTATGCTGGGGATTTTTGTGAATTTTACTTCATATCTGCTGCTGTTTGCTGCGCTCTGCGGCAAACAGAATTGCCGAAATCATACTTGATTCGTCCGCCTGGTTTTTGCCTGCAATATCAAAAGCTGTGCCGTGCGTAGGAGATGTACGCGTAAATTTCAGCCCTGCCGTTATGTGCACGATAGGCTCTTTGGCGGCAATTTTAAGCGGCATAAGCGCCTGGTCGTGGTACATACAGAGCACGCCGTCATACCGCCCGCGCGCATGGGCCAGCCACAGGCTGTCGGCCGGCAACGGGCCGTGCGCACAAACCTTTTTCCGGTTTAACATTTTTACGACGGGCGCCAAACAATTCTGTTCTTCCGAGCCGAATTTCCCATTATCGCCCGCGTGCGGATTAAGCGCGCAGACCGCAATCTGCGGATTTTGAATATTTAGTTTTTCAAGCGCGCCGATAAATTCTCTTGCCGCGTGCAAAACGCGGGGTTTGGTGAGCAAAGAGGATACCTCTTTAAGGGCAAAATGTTCCGTGACCAGCGCACAGCGCAGCCGTCCGCTGACAAACATCATCAGGGCATTTTTGCCGGCTTTTTCGCGCAAAAACTCGGTATGTCCGGTATAAGGGATGTTGGCCAAAGCCCAACTTTGTTTGGAGATGGGGGCGGTAACCAGCGAACAGCCGGTTTTGCTTGCCAGCCGGCAAGCCAGTTCAAACGCTTTGAAAGAAATCAACCCTCCCACAGGCGTGGGGCCAGGGGTGGCGTCTTGCAAACACTCACACGCGTCCATACTGATAAGTCTGGCTAAGCGGTCGGTAAATCCGGCGCGCACCAGGGAACACGGCTCCCCCAAAAGGACCGGTTGGCAAGCTTGTTGGACGAGGGGGTTTTGCAACGCCTTAACAGTCACTTCCGGTCCGATCCCCAAGGGATCTCCGGTTGATATAAATACGAGGGGTTTCATAATTCGTCCGTTATGCGAAAAAGGAAAAGCGGGCTCTTGGCTTTTTCAGCCTTGCTAATGAACAAACCTCGTTTTATCCTTTTATTTTTTCGTCTTGTCCGCGGCGTCCGGTTCCGTTTTTTCGGCATCCGCTTTGGCGGCGGCCTGTTCTTCAAGCAGCTTGTCGGACTCAAAGGTCTTTGTAATTTTTACATCGGCCTTATTGTACAGCTGTTCAATGTACTGGGCCATAGCCAGCTGTACGCGCTGTTGGGCAAGATATTGGGCCAAATCACGGGAGATGTCATCGTAGGATATAGATTTTTCGGCCCGTTTTTCTTTAATTTTAATGATGTGGTAGCCTAGTTCGCTCTTAATGGGTTTGCTTACTTTACCGACGGACAGCGTAAAAGCCTGCGCGTCGATTTCTTTCGGAGCGACGCCTTTAATTAAAATCATATCTCCGCCAGAAGCGAGGGCATTTGTGTCCTCGGTGTATTTTTTAACGGCGGCGGAAAAATCGAGCCCGCCGTCAATTTCTTTTTTAATTTGGTTGGCGAGTTCTTCTTTTTTCTTGGCGTCTTCGGGTTTCATATCTTTTGGGGCGGCCAAAAAGATATGCCCGATACGGACTTGTTCCGCAGTCAGCTGGTGAAGTTTAGCGGCAATCAGTTGCGCTTCTTTGAGTTTCATCGGATCTTCTTTTTCAAGCGCTTTGATTTTTTTTGTATTGTTTTTCATTACCGCTTCCACATTGGCGTAGAGGGCTTTGGCGTCGGCCTCTTCCACGGGAGTGACAGTTTCTTTCAGTTTTGTTTCCATTAGTTTGCGTACGGCCACGTCTTTTTTGATTTTTTCTTTAAAGCGTTTCAGCGTCATTCCTTGTTTTTTAAGCGCCTCATTAAAGCGTTTGTCCGCGCCTTTGGGATCCTCTTTGCCGGTAACTTCATCGATAATAAAACGCATTTTGATTTCATTGACGCCGGCATCGGTTTCGGAATCTTTTACTTGTACTTTTTCTTCTTCGGCGGCTTGATAGAGCAATTCTTTGGAGATAAGTTCTTTAAGCACTTCTCTGCCCAACATATCTTTGGCGTAGGGCTGCTGCAAAAATTCCGGTGCGGCGGCCTGATATTGTTCCACAACGCCTTCGAGATAGTTGTCATACTCTGAGGCCAATACAGGGCGGCCGTTAACGGTGGCAACGGAAGAGTCAATCTTGGCGGCATAGGCGCAAACGCCCGCGGCGGCTAGTAAAACGGTTATTGCTAATTTATTCATTTTTATCATAGATTACAACCTCGTATTTATTTTGGAGCGAATCAAGTACATCGTCTAACTTTTTATTTTCTAAAACGGCGCGGATGCGCGGTTCGGCCTCTTTGCGCGAGAGGCGTTTTTCACCCGTCTTCATTATTATATGAAATCCTTGCGGCGTTTTGATAAACCCCTGTACGCTGCCGTTTGCGGAAGTGGCAGCGATGACTTCAAGTTCGGGAATAAATTCCCCCGGCATAAAGGAGAATTTGTTGCTGCGGATGATTTCCGGCGCTACGCTGTACTGGCGGGCCATTTCCTTCCAGCGGGAAGGAGATGATTTTAGCGTGCGCAGCACTTGGTCGGCGGTTTGGGCGTTGTCTAAAATAATTTGGCGCACGGTCATTTCATACGGATATTTTTTGTAGTATTCGGAGATTTCGTCGTCTGATACTTCTAATTGGCCGTTTTCTTTTAATTTGTCGTACCACAGCTGTTCCAGCATTTGGGCTGCGTATTCGTCGTAGATTTCTTTCAGTTGGCGGCGTTTGTCCTCGAGCAGCGAAAGATAGACGTCGCTTTGGTCTATTTTGTCGTCCTGCGCCGCGAGCGCAATCAGTTTTTCCCGCGCGATAATACTGAGCAAATTCCGCCGTCCGATAGGGGTTTGGGCGAATTTGCGGTCCTCTTCCGATAGCAGCCACATTCGCGCATCCACATCGTTTTGCGTGACGGTATTGTCTCCCACGCGCGCGGCCACTTCGGGCGCGGTAGTCTGTTCTGCGGCTTGTTTTTGGCATCCACATATAGCCAAGACGAGTAAACAGAAAATAAAACCCTTTTTCATACTATATACTATATCATTTTTCCGGTGCGGTAAGGCGTTCGAAAAAAGTCAGTGCTTCTTCTGCAAACGCAACGGGATCTTTCCCTGCGGGCAGTGTAAGATGCAGACCATCGCCGTTTTTGGATTTAATAAATTCCAAATTTTCCGCTCCAAAACGGTTAAAAAGTTCGGCGGGCATTTGCGGCGGCATTTGGAAGCGGCGTGTGAACAAAAGCTCCAGTTTTCCCTCAATCCGGTCAAGATGGTAAATTTCCAATTTTCCCGCGCGGGCGGAAAGCGCAAATAAACGGGTTAAGTTTAAAATCTCTGTCGGGACGGGGCCGCACAAGTCGGCCAGTTTTGCCAAAATTTCTTTTGTTTTGGTTTCGTCCGCATCCATCAGCATTTTATAGTATTTTAATCGTTCGGCTTCGTCCGGCAGGTAGTCGGGCGGGATATAAGCGGCCAGCGGCAGACTAACGGTGGCACGGCGGTTTGGCTCCGGCCGTTCCCCGCGCAGTTTTTTTACTTCAGCCGATACCAAATCGCAATACAAACTAAGCCCAACTTCGTTTACGTAGCCGTGTTGTTTGACCCCCAGCAGTTCTCCTGCGCCGCGTATTTCCATATCGCGCAGCGCCAGACGAAACCCGCTGCCGAGGTCGCCAAATTCCATAAGCGCGGCTAAACGCTGTTTGGCTTCTTCGGTCGGATCTTTTTCTTCTTTGGGTTTCCAGTAAACGGCGGCTAAGTCGGAAAAATTATCTTCTGTTTGTTCGGTTTTTTTGAATAGCCAGTCGGGATGAAATAAATAACAAAACGCCTTTTGGTCTCCGCGGCCGATCCGTCCGCGCAGTTGATAGAGTTGGGCAAGCCCGAAATTGTGGGCGTTTTCTACGATAAGCGTGTTGGCGTTTGTAATGTCGATGCCCGATTCAATAATAGTGGACGCCAAAAGTACATCATATTTTCCGGCGTTGAAATCCCATAGCGTTTGTTCCAGTGCTTTTTCGTCCATTTGTCCGTGTGCCATACAAATCCGCGCCTGCGGAACAAGTTTTTTTAGCAGCAGCAGGCGCGACTCCATACTCTGCACGCTGTTGTATACGTAATATACCTGCCCGCCCCGCGCCAGTTCCTGTGTGATGGCAGCGGCGGCTAATTCATCGTTCCACGCAGTAACGACAGTTTTAATCGGCGTGCGGCCCCGCGGCGGTGTATCAATAAGCGAAATGTCGCGCAGGGAGGAAAGCGATTGGTTTAGGGTGCGCGGAATAGGCGTGGCACTTAACATCAACGAATGTACTCCGGTACTTTTGGCGCGGATTTTTTCCTTTTGTCTGACGCCGAAACGGTGTTCTTCGTCAATAATGACAAGCCCTAAATCTTTAAATACGATATCTTTACTCATCAGGCGGTGCGTGCCGATAATAACGTCGCACACGCCGCTTTTAAGTTCTTGAACGACGGTTTTTTGTTCTTTGGCTGTTTGAAAACGGCACAACATCCGTACGTTAACGGGAAATCCTGCCAAGCGTTTGGAAAAAGTTTTGTAATGCTGTGCGGCTAAAATGGTAGTGGGTACCACAAGCATTACTTGTTTACCCGACAGCACCACGCGCAACGCGGCGCGCATTGCCACTTCTGTTTTACCAAATCCCACATCTCCCACAAGAACGCGGTCCATTGGCTTGGGCAAATCTAAATCGTGCAGTGTATCACGGATGGCTTGTTCCTGCCCTGCGGTAAGCGTATAAGGAAAAGAATCTGCGAATTCTTCTTCAATTCGCGCGTCGCCCGTCACTTCGGGTGCGGGGGTGGCTTGGCGCAGCGCTTCAAGTTTTAAAATTTCTTTGGCGGTTTTTTGTGCCTCTTCTTTGACGCGCTTTTTTACTTCTTTCCACGTGATTCCGCCCAGTACGGATAAAGCAGGTTTTTTACCGCCTGCACCAATATATTTTTGTACTTTTTTAAAATCGTACATCGGAACGTATAAACGGCTGCCGCGGCGATATTCAATGATTAAACAATCGGTGGGGTTATCATCGGGATCCAGCACTTGAAGGCCCAAGTAACGGCCTACGCCGTGTTCCTGATGGACGACGTAATCGCCTGCCTGCAGTTCTTTAAACCGTACGCGCTTAGCACCTTCTACGTCAAAATTTTTAACGACTTTGGCCGCATTAAACCGTCTGTTCAAAATTTCGTTGGTGGTAATGAAGGCGGTTTTATCTTGCGGACTGTAAAAGCCCTCCGTCAGCGGAGAAATGGAAAAACGCGCTGTTTTAAAATGCGGATAATCAGCGGACAGCTCCGTCATACGGTCCAGTTCTCCGCGGTTTAAACAGGTAATGTTTACGGCAAATCCTTGTTTTTGTAAATTGGCGACTTCTCTGTCCACCAGTCCCAGATTGGCGTTAAAGGGCAGGTTTGATTTTAGTCCGCCGTCCTGCGCGTTGGCGCAGGGCAGTGCGCGGATAATAGCTACGGCGGGGTAAGCGTCCGGCGAAAAGTCTTTTTCCGGTTCGTCAAAAATAAAGGCGTAATCCGTAAGGAAATCGGTTAGAACGGCGGGAGTATTTTTAAACGAAAGAGGAATGATAACGGCTTCGTCTGCGTGCCGTTTGGTGTTTTGGGTGTCCAAGTCAAACACGCTGATGAGATCTACGCGGTTGCCCGCAAAGTAGAGGCGCAGCGGTTCGTCCTGCAAGGGGGAAAAAACATCCACCACGCTGCCGCGGGCGGCATACTGTCCGGCTGTTTCGGCGTATTCCTCGCGCGTATATCCGGCAGTTTCCAGTTTGTCCAAGAGTTCTTGGCGGCGCAGCCTGTCGCCGTGTTTAACGGTAAATGTCCCATTTAAAAAATCCTGCGGTGCGGGGAGCGGCGCACAGAGCGCACTATCAGGTACACAGAGAAGAACGGACTCTCCTTCCGGTGCGTGTAACAACCGGTACAGTGCGGCCAGACGCCCTGCTTCGTATTCCGGAAAGGAAAGAATAAAGGTGTGTTGCGGGGCAAATTCCTGCGCGGCTTGGGCAAAATCCTCCGGGTTTTTATCTGATACAAACAAAATTTTCGGGTGTTTTTTGAGGTAATTTCGGCAAACGAAATATGCCTTTGCGGCGCTGTTGGGCAGACCGTAGAAGTAATACGGAGATGTTTCTTTTTTCTCACTCATAGATACCGCTGCCGGGTGCCGGACGAAGAAGCGTTAAAAGCTTTGGGGTTCCGTTCCGGTAATAAACGCTTCTAAAAATTTGTTCCGTTCCATCGGCATAGCCAGTTTTCCGGTAGCGGGATTGACATAGGCAAACGAAATGCCTTCGGGGACGGTAAAATCGTCGTTCGGCTCGTCTTTCAAAATTTCCTGCATAATTTCCGTCCACCAGCGGGCGGTGGTACTGCCAGTAAAACGCGCCCCGTTTTCGTGGGAAGCATCGTCATCGTAGCCCATCCAGGCGGCGGCCGCGGTGCGCGGTGTCATTCCGACGAACCACATATCGCGGTGGCTTTGGGTGGTTCCCGTTTTGCCCGCAATGTTACGTCCCAAACGCGCGACGTAGGCGCCGCTTCCGCGTTGGGTAACCCCCTTCATCATATTGATTAGTAAATAGGAATGCTGTGGGGAAAACTCGGCCGATTCCAATGGAATATGTTGTTCCAAAATGCGTCCGTTGGCATCCTCCACACGTTCAATGTAATAGTTGTCGGTGTGGATTCCGCCGTTGGCAAAGGTAGACAAAGCGGCCAGATGTTCGTCCATTTGCACTACGCTTACACCCAGCGCCAGTGCTGGCACGCGCGGCAGTGCAGCCGTAATGCCCGCCTTGCGCGCGACGCGCACCACTTGAGGTATACCTACCGCGTCAATTAAGTTGACGGCTACCAGATTTTTTGATTTTTCAAGCGCTTTTCTAAGCGTAATCCATCCTTCGTTGCGCCCGCCATAGTTTTGCGGTACCCACACATTGAAATCTTTAGACGCAATAAAATTTTGTTTGGCCAAATCAAGCGAATACAGATCGGCGTTTTCATTAAACGTCCGCCAGTTGCGTCCGTCGTAATAAAACATTGTTGGCAAATCTTTAACCAGCGTGGCCGGCGTGTAGCCCTTGTGCAGCGCAGCCATCCACACATACGGTTTGAACGAAGACCCCGGTTGGCGTTTGGCTTGCGTGGCGCGGTTGAATTTGCTTTCGTCAAATCCGCGTCCGCCCACCATCACGCGCACGGCTCCGCTTTTTACGTCGCGCACCATAAACGCACCTTGCAGGCGGGGATAATCGGCTTGGGGGTCTTGCTCTGTTTTTTCCGTATTAGGGGAGGCGGCCTCCGCTTCGGAATCATTGGGATCAATTTCAATGCCTAGGCCTTTGGCGACTTGTTCGTCGTATTCCTGTAGTTTTTGGTTCATCACTTTTTCGGCTAAAGCTTGTTGTTCGATGTCAATAGTCGTATAAATATTCAGGCCCGCTTTCCACAGAACGTCCATTCCGTACTTGGGTTCCAAAATGCGGCGGATGTGTTCAATAAAGTATTGACCGGGTTTTTCTTCGGGTACAGGTTGTTTTTCAGGCAGCGGTTCGGCTTTAGCTTTTTCCAGTTCTTCTTTAGAAATATAATTTTGCTGGTACATTACGTCAAGCACCAAGTTGCGCCGCTGGCGTGCAAGCTGCGGGTTGGCAAACGGGTTATAACGGCCCGGGGCCGGAATAAGCCCCACAATGAGCGCGGCTTCGCCGGTGGTTATCTCGGAAAGTTCTTTATCAAAGTATTTTTTAGTGGCTGATTTTACGCCATACGCGCCGCTGCCCAGATAAATTTCGTTTAAATAAAGCTGTAAAATTTCGGTTTTGCTGAATTGGTGTTCAATTTGAATCGCCAAGATAATTTCGCGGATTTTGCGGATGAGTTTTTTCTCCTGTGTCAAAAATACACCGCGTGAAAGCTGTTGGGTAAGTGTGGAAGCCCCCTGTTTGGCGCGTCCGCTGATTAGGTCGTGCAAGAGCGCGCGGACGATACCGCGGAGAGAGAAGCCTGCGTGTTTGAAAAAATCTCGGTCCTCCATTGCCACTACGGCATTTTGCAGGTCAACGGGGATATCTTCGAGTGGTACCATACTGCGTTTTTCAATGGAAAATTCGTGAATAAGGGTATTGTTGCGGTCAAATACTTTGGTGGTAAGGGACGGTGTGTATTCTTCCATCTCGTACACCGGAGGCAGGCCGGAAAAAATGTAGCGCATAAATACGGCGCACAAAAGAATCAGCACGAACAGCCCCGCCAACGCGGAGAAGATAAAAGGTTTGGAGGTTACGATTTTTTTAAATTTACGGACCATATTTTAAAATTATATCAAAAATACCGTAACCGCAACGGCAAGCACATTTTCTTACCCTTTTGCAATAGTAAAATGAATATAAACTATAGTAAAATAATAAAATAGAGTAACAAGGATTTGATTATGATAAAAAAACAGAAAAAGGATGAGGATTATTCTGCTTGCGGCGATTGTAAAGCAACAGGGGCTTCTCTATGTTTAGACAGCGCTTCCTGCCCGCAGGTTACCGGTTTGGAACATCTTAAAAAACACGGTATAGAGGGGTATGACGTGGTTGCGCTGGTAAATCCGAAAACGCTTAAGGTGTTTACGCTGAGCAATATCTCCGGCCATTTGCAGAGAAAAGATTTAGAAGAAGGCCGCGAGTTGCACGTACAGGCATTGCAGGCGGCGCTCAAAGACGGCATATATCATTACGAGTGGAGTACCGAAAAAGACGGGACCCGCTATTATTATCAAACAACCTTTGTGCCTCTGGGTGCGAAAGGCAGTATAAAGCGCGTGCTCGCTTTGGTTCGGGATATTTCGGACTGGAGCGCCGTGGGCGGACAATTGCTGAAGGATTGGTCTTCCCCGCGTACTTTTTCGCAAATTTTACTGGCCGCGCGCGAAACGGAAAAGAAGGCTATCTCTAAAGCACTGCACGATGAAATCGGCTCTATGGCCGTGATTCTTACTGCCCTCTTGGGCATTGTTAAGGCCAGCGTAAAAAAGGGCGACCAGAAACAAGCTCTTTTAGACATTTCCAAATTGGACGGACAAATTAAAGAAAGCGTGGAACGCGTAAAAAATATTGTGGTTTCGCTGCGTCCGCCAAGTTTGGAAAATGACGGCGCATTGGGCGGTGCGGTACGCGATATGCTGGAAAATGTTAGTGCGTTAGTCCATATTCCGTACACGTTTGACTATAAACCCATTACAGGGGATGGCGGCGTGTCTGACAGCGTAAAAATTATGTTGTACCGTATTGTACAAGAAGCGCTTAACAACATCGTGAAGCACGCAAATGCGAAGCACATTTATGTGCTGTTGGAGCGTAAAGACGGGGAAGTACGTTTGGTGGTAGAAGATGACGGTGTCGGTTTCCAACCTTCCAAACAGCGTTCCCTCCGTCACGTGGGGCTTTTGGCTATGAAGGACAGCGTGAAACTTTTGGGCGGAACGATTACTATTAAAAGTGCGCAGGGGAAAGGCACCCGTATTTCGGTGCGCTGCCCGAGCGTGGTTTATGGGGGAAAAGAATAATGAAAAGAAAAATAGTATTGGCGGACGATCACGCAATTGTGCGAAACGGTGTCCGCGCCGTACTGGAAACCTTGGGCAAGGATTTGGAAATCGTAGCCGAAGTTTCCAACGGAAAAGATCTGGTGGAATATGCCCAACACAATTCCGCCGACGTATACGTGGTGGATGTTTCTATGCCGGTGCTCAATGGAATTGAAGCTGTGGAGCGGATGGTGAAGAATAATCCGGAAACCAAAGTCGTTATGCTTAGTATGTATGACGATCGCGTATCAGTGGAAAAATCGCTCAAAGCGGGGGCAAAAGGGTATATTGTAAAAGTCTCCGCCGCCGATGAAATTGTGGATGCGGTAGAAGAAGTGGCCGCCGGACGGTTTTATCTGTGCAGTAAAGTTTCAAAATACATTGTACAGGGTTTCTTGGGCAAAACTTCTTCGCGCAAACGTGATGCTACGGGCCTTACGCCTAAAGAAAAAGAAGTATTGCAGCTCATCGCTGAAGGGTACAGCAGCAAGCAAATCGCCAAAACGTTTAACTTGTCGCTTAACACCATTCACGTGCACCGTAACAACATTATGAAAAAGCTCGGCATCCATAAACAGGCCGAACTGGTGCGCTATGCCATTAAAGAAGGCATCGCGCAACTGTAATAAAGGATTCTTATGCGTATTATCGCCGGAACCGCCCGCGGGCGGAGAATTTTTTCCGTGTCTAAAAATCTGCCGGTAAAGCCGATTTCGGACCGTATCAAACAATCGCTGTTTGATATTTTGCGCCCGCGCATTACCGGGGCCATCATGCTGGATTTGTTCGCCGGAACGGGGAACGTGTCTTTGGAGGCACTGTCGCGCGGGGCGCTTAAAACCGTGATGGTGGACCGTGAACCCGCGTGTATTAAAAACATTCATCGTAATTTAGAACACTTGGGGTTTGCAGACCGTGCCAAGGTGCTGCGCGGCGATGTATTAAAGCCGCTCGACTGGCTGATGCCCTACAGCGATAACGAAGGCTATGACATTATTTTTATGGGCCCGCCCTACCGCGATATTAACAACAAAATGCTCTCGTTTTCGGAACCTGCGTTAAAAAACGTGGCTGACTCGCGCCTGCTTTCTCCCAACGGGATTATCGTCTTGCAAAACCACAAGACGGAAGCGTTTGCTGTTCCCGATTCGCTGGAAGTCTACCGCGTGGAAAAATACGGCGATACGTTAGTGCATTTTATGCGCGCTGCCCAAAAAGACGAAAAGGATGCTTCCCATGTATAGCGATGTGTACGAACTCAACTACTCCAAAATCAAAACGTATATGGAGTGCCCGCTGCTGTATAAATATAAGTATATGGAAAACAAGCGGGAAGGCTTGGTGCCGGCTTCGTCCTTGGGCGTATCCATTCACCGCGCGCTGGAAGAATACCACCGCAACTCCAACGATCCGTCCGAACTGCTTGCTTATTACGATGACTGCTGGCTCGGCGCGGGATATTCATCTGCCGGCGAGCAGATGGAGTGGTATTTGAAAGGGAAAAAAATGCTGGAAACGTACGCCGAACGCGAATACGAACGCAAAACGACAGTGGACAGCTCGGAACGCGAATTTATCTTTCAGGAAGGACAGTGGACGCTGCGCGGCAAAATCGACCGTATCGACAAACACCCCGACGGCTCTTGGGAAGTGATTGATTACAAAACGGGAACGGATGTAGATTTATCTTTGGCGGTAACGGATTCTTTGCAAATGGGAATTTACGCCGTCGGCGCGCGCCGCGCGTGGAATATGCAAAAAGGCAAGGCCACCTTCTATTTCGTAGCGTTTGACAAAACGGTCAGCGCGCCGTTTGAAGCGTTTGACGAAAAGAAAATTTTGGATACGTTTATCAGTATCGGCAAGAAAATAGAAGCCGGAGATTTTGAGCCGAACTTAGCACACTGCGCCGTTTGCCCGTTTAACACGCGGTGCGAAAAATCGTGCGCGGTTCCGCCCCCGGCTCCGGCCGCGGCGGAATAGTTCCGTATGTTTTTATAAGCCCGCCTTAGGGCGGGTTTTTTATATTTGGGGAGTTATGAAAGACATTATTAAAAACGCAAAAAGAATTGTTATTAAATTCGGCACCAACGCGCTTAGCGCGGACGATGGGGATTTGTCCCTTTCCCGCCTGTATTCGTTTTTGGAAGACATCGCCGCCCTGCACCGCCGGGGAAAAGAAATTTTGGTGGTAACATCAGGAGCGGTAGGTGTTGGACGGCGTATTTTGGGTCTTACACAAGAGGACGAAGGGGTTTCGTTAAAACAGGCGTGTGCGGCAGTGGGGCAGACGAGTCTGATGAAAATTTACGAGGACGGTTTTAAACGTTTGGGCATTACGGCGGCGCAGGTTTTACTGACCGAGGACGATTTTGCCAACCGCGCGCGCTATTTAAGTTTGCGCGATACGCTCAGCCAGTTATTGGAACTCAACTGTATTGCCGTTATCAACCAGAACGATACCGTGTCTACCAACGAGCTGCGCGGATATAAGGACAAAGGCGTAAAAGTCTGCTTTGGCGATAACGACAAACTTTCCGCCCTTGTAGCAAGCGGACTGGACGCGGATCTTTTGTGTATTATGAGTGATGTGGAAGGTCTCTATAACGGCGACCCGCGCAAAGATAAAAACGCCCAACTGATTTCCCGTATCAAAGGCGTGACGGAAGAGGTGGAAGCGCTTGGTTTTTGCGCCTCGTCGCGCGGCCGCGGCGGTATGAAAACCAAGTTGGAAGCCGCCAAAGTGGTTACGCGCGCCGGCGCGGCGATGGTAATTGCGTACGGCAAACGCCACGGCGCGGTGGGAGCGGTGTTCGGGCCGGAATTTAAGGGTACGCTGTTTGAGCCGGTGGAAAACCTGTCGGGAAAGAAATTGTGGTTGGCTTATGCCACTAATGTGACGGGGGGCGTGCGCGTTAACGCGGGGGCTGAAAAAGCGTTGTGCGAAAAAGGTTCTTCTCTTCTTCCCGCCGGAATTACCGCTGTAGAAGGTGAGTTTGAAGCCGGCGACGCCGTGTATATTTCGGACGAGTCCGGCAAAGAATTTGCGCGCGGGCTCGCCAATTATTCTTCCAAAGACTGCCGCAAAATAGCGGGGCTGAAGTCAGCGGAAATCGCTAAGAAACTCGGCTTTAAGAATTATGACGAGGCCGTCCACCGCGACAATATCGTTTTACTGTGAGGACTTATGAACGTAGCTGAAATCGCTTCCAAGGCCAAGGCCGCTTCTTACGTATTGGCCGCTTTGCCATCCGACGTAAAGGACCGCGCACTGTCCGCTATGGCGTGCGCACTTCGCGTACACGCGGACGAAATTTTAGAAGCCAACCAAGTAGATTTATCTTTAGCTGAACGCGCCGTTTTGGCGGGCGAAATAAAGCCCGCTTTATACGAACGGTTAAAACTCACGCGCGAAAAATTAGAAACTGTCATTAAAGGCGTGGAAGAAATGATTGCGCTTCCGGATCCTGTAGGCAAGATTTTATCCGCCACAGAACTGGACGAAAATTTAACGCTGTATAAAATTTCGTGTCCGATTGGGCTTATCGGCGTGATTTTTGAAGCGCGTCCCGATGTAGCCCCGCAAATTGCTGCGTTGGCCGTAAAATCCGGCAATGCCGTGGTGCTTAAAGGCGGGCGCGAAACGCTGCACACAAACGGAGCGATGGTGCGCGTGTTAAAAAATGCGCTGTCATCTGTAGATGGGTATCCGGCGGAAGCGTTGCAGTTGATTCACACGCGTGAAGAAGCGGCGCAGATGTTGGCACTTGATGAGCTGTTTGATTTAATTATTCCGCGCGGCGGAAACGCGCTGATTGCGTATGTGAAAGCCAATACTAAAATCCCTGTGCTCGGTCACGCGGACGGCGTATGCCATATTTACGTGGCGCGTTCAGCCCGTTTGGATATGGCACAGAAGATTTGTGTGGATGCTAAAACACAGTATCCTGCGGCGTGTAATACAATGGAAACGCTTTTAATTGACGAAGCGTGGCCGGAGGAGAACAAACGCAAGTTGCTTGCGTCGCTGACTGCGGCAGGAGTGGAATTGTACGGAGACGCGTGTGTCAGTGAGCTGGCTCCTGTGTCGGGTACGGTAACAAACTGGCATACGGAATACGGGGAGAAAAAACTCTCCGTCAAATTCGTGCCGAATGTGTTGGCCGCGGTGGAACACATTAACGTCTATGGTTCGCACCATACGGACGCAATTATTACTGCCGAACACGATGAAGCGCAAATTTTTATGGATTTAACGGATTCTGCGGGGGTTTATCATAATGCGTCCACCCGCTTTGCCGACGGCTACCGCTACGGCTTCGGCGCGGAAGTGGGTATCAGCACGGGCAAAACGCACGCGCGCGGCCCTGTGGGGCTTGAGGGACTGACGATTTATAAATACAAACTGTACGGAAACGGGCAAACGGTGGCCGAATACGTCGGCCCCGACGCAAAACCGTTTACGCATAAAAAAATAGGGGGGAACAAATGAAATTAGGTTTTATCGGCGCAGGCGAAATGGGCGGAGCAATTATCCGCGGGTTACTCTCGCAGGGGTGGCCGAAAGAAGATATTTTGGCGTCCGTCCATACGATGGAATCGGCGGAGCGGATTCAAAAGGAGATCGGTATCGAAGCGGTGACGGACAACCTCCGCGTCATTCGGGAATCGGGCTGGCTGTTTGTGGCCGTTAAGCCCGCGCAGGTGGAAAGCGTACTGAACGAAATCGCCGCGTCCGGCGTTCCGGCCAAGCCGCTTATCTGTATGGCGTTGGGGTGGACGGTGGAGAAAATCCAGCGTGTTCTTCCTGCGTGGCCCGTTATCCGCATTATGCCCAATACGCCGCTTGCGGTTGGCGAGGGCGTAACGCTTTTCCATTTTGCGGCCGAAACGCCCAAACGCACGCGGCGCGAAGTGATGGGCCTTTTTGACGGTATGGGCAAAACGTTTGAGATTTCGCTTTCCGTGTTTGACGCGGCGACGGCCTTATCCGGATCCGGTCCCGCGTTTGTGTATTATTTTATCGATGCACTGGCTTCGGCTGCGGCGGATAAAGGTTTGCCGCAGGAAGATGCCGTCAAACTGGCGGTGCAGACGGTTATCGGCGCGGCCAAAATGGTGGAGCGGGAAAATTTGCCTCCGGCCGAACTCGCGCGCAAGGTGGCTACGCCCGGCGGTTGCACAGCGGCGGGAATGGACGTATTGGCCGCGTCAGACGTAAAAAAAGTAGTGGCCAACACGCTGAGCGCAACGGAAAAGAAAGCGACGGAATACAGCAAATAGTTTTTGCTTGGTAATTAAAATCCGGCGGATAAACCTTGTGTTTATCCGCCTTTTTTGCGGTTCGTTAAAGGGGCCTTGACCCGTTTTTTTTTTTTGATACCATAGGGATAGTGACAGCTTACTATACATACGTCATTCCCGAATGTTTCTATCGGGAATCTGTTGTTATAAAAGGAATTGGATTGCGTATAGAAACGCTACGGAATGACTTTTGTGTAAGGGGGATGTGTCCCATGTATCAAGAAGCGGGATTTACGCTGATAGAGTTGTTGATTGTGGTGTTAATTATCGGTATATTGGTTTCGGTTGCCTTGCCTCAGTATCAAACGGCGGTCACCAAAGCGCGGTTGACTGAATTGAAGTCGTTGGTATCTTCCATTAAAAAGGCCGAAGAATTATATTATATGGCAAATGGGGAATATACGGAAGAGTTTGAAAATTTAGACATCTCCTTACCCGGTTCTGCCAATGGGACGTATTGGGCTCCGAAAACGTATATCACTTGCTCTTTGGCATTTATTCCGCGGAGCATTTACTGCGTAAATACGTCCGCAGGATCTTTAGTTAGCGGTTGGGAGGTTTGGCTGGATAGAGATCCGGCGGCGCCGCACACACTTTGTTATGCATATAATAATAAAACATACGCGCACCGCGTTTGTCTAGCCGAAGGTGGGAAAAACCCTTATTCTGCTTCGCATTATACTTTTTATGTTATTCCGTAATTCTATTTCCAAAAATAAAATCCGGTAATAAAAAGCCCCAGCAAAATGCGGTAGTAAACAAACACGTCAAAGCTGTGCGTTTTGATGTATTTCATCAGGCCGCCGATGACGAATAATGCGCCTAAAAACGCGCTGACAAATCCCCATACTAACGCGGTGTTAAAATCTCCGGCAGACAAATGCGTAACTTCCACAGCGGCCGCTCCTGCAATAATCGGTGCAGAAAGCAGAAATGAAATCCGCGCACCCGCCCCGCGTGTGAGGCCCAAGAGCAGCGCAGCCGTAATCGTAATTCCGCTGCGCGATACCCCGGGCATAATGGCTAGCGCCTGTGCGCAGCCGATTAAAAATACCGTTTTAAACGGAACGGAAAAAATATCGCTTTCTTTGTTGCCGTTTCCGCGGCGGTCCGCCCACCATAAAAGGCCCGCAAACGCCATTAAACAACCCGCCATCATCAAGGGATTTCTAAAAGCGTGTTCGGCAGTATCTTTTAAAAATAGTCCCGCAATTCCCGCCGGCGCGGTGGCCGCCGCCAAATACCACAGCATACGGCCTTGCGGTTCAAAAGGTTTTGTCAGTCCGTTTTTAATCAGGATAAACCAGTCTTTTGCAAAGTATAAAAGTACGGCCAAGAGTGTGGCCGCGTGGAGCATAATGTCGAACGCGATTCCTTGGTATTCCATTCCGCGCAAATACGGCAGAAGCGCCAAATGGGCGGAACTGGATATCGGCAAAAATTCGCCTAAGGCTTGTAAAAGGCCGAGTAAAACGGCGTCAAAAACGGTCATAGTCATTCTCCAAAATAAGTCATCCGCGGGGACGTACCCGTCATATCAAGTACGGCGAACGAAGCGGGGTAAAATGTGCGCACCTGTCCGGCCAGAAGATGGGTAACATAGGTTACGTTGGGATTGTGGCCTACGGCCAGTATGCAGTCCGCGTGTTCCATTTGCTCCCGTAGAAAATCGCAGACATCCTGCTCGTCTTTTAAGCCGTTGAGTTCCGCCGCTTCTTCCGCAGGTGCGTGTAACACTTCGGCTAAAACGGCGGCGGTTTGTTGTGCGCGCAAGAGCGGGCTGGAAAGAATCCTTGCGGGTTTTATACCAAGCGTATTAAGGCGCTCAGCCGTAAGGGCGGCTTTTTGCCGTCCTTCATTAGAAAGGGGGCGTTGCGCATCCGAATCTACGCCAGCCACATAGGCGGGTAAGGCGTGTGCGTGACGGACAATGACGAGCGTTTTCATAGTATTTGAATATGTGTCCAAAAATGCAATAATAAAGTAGTTTCTATTTTACTATTTATCGGACCCCTATGGAACTATTTTACGCGCATTATCCGTCGCTGGAAAAATCGTTTGTGCGCTTTGTCCGCACCCGCCGCCGCGTCCCGTTGGAGCCGTGGCTGGTCGTGTGTGCGTCGTCGTTTTTATCCAAGCGGTTGTCCGCTCTCTTAGCGCGTGAAAACGGAGCGGTGGCGAACATTCACTTTTTAACGGGATCTTCTTTGTTAGGTGCACTGGATGCGGAACAGGGGCCGGCTCTGCCCGTGTTTCCGCAAGACAATCTGCGCGATTTCCTGCTGAAAGACATTTTGGCTGAACGTGGAATGGACCGCTATCCCGTTTCGCGCGGATTTGTGCACGCGCTTAAAGCATCGCTTCGGGACTTGGCGGATGCACTGGCGGATCCGGACGTGTTGGAGGAACACCTGCAAACCTCTGCGGATCCCGTTTTGTTGCAAGAGGCCGAGCGGTTCGGCTGGCTGGTGCGCGTGTACCGGCGTTTTAAAGAACGAGAAGCGCAAGTGGCGGGGTACCGTCCGTATCAGGAAATGTTTGAGCGTGCGCTTAACGGCGTGGAAAAATCCGCGTTTTTGCACGGGTTTAAGCAAATCGTATTTTATGGTTTTTACGATATGACCGGCCGTCAGCTGGAACTCATCAGCCGTATTTATAAAGCGTACCCGTCGGCGGTGTTTGCTCCGTATAAAAAACACGCCGCCTACCGTTTTGCAAAGAAATTTTTTGAAACCAATTGGCTAGGGAGTTCTCCGTCGGCGGAGGATGTTGACGAAAACGATTTCGGCGTTCTTGGTCCCTGTGGTGGGTTTGTGTTTGAAGCGCAAGGCGCGGCAACAGCCGGCAAAGTACACATTGTATCGGCGGCGGATCCGCGCGGCGAGGTGTTTTTTACCGCCAAAGAAATTTTGCGTTTGACAGAAAAAGAAGGATATGCGTTTGGCGATATTGCGCTTATCGCACGTTCTGTTGCCCCGTATCAAGATGAAATTCGTCGCGTATTTAAACAGAATTGCATTCCGCTGGATGCGTCGTTTACATATCCGCTGCATAAATTTCCGCTCGGCATATTTTGTTTGAATTTATTTTCGCTGGCTGCGCGCGGATTTGATAAAGACACCGTACTGGCTGTTGTATCATCTCCTTATTTTAAGCCGGTGCAAAAGTATCGCTGGCGCACGTTAGCGGCGGACTCGCTCGTCAGTCGCGATTTAAGCCAATGGAAAGATTTATTGCCGCAAACCAAAAATTACGATCCCGATTTTTTGTTGTGGCTGGAAACGTGTGCAAGCCGTTTGGAAGCCTTAAATGCGCCGCGCGCGTGGGCGGACGCAGTTGCCTTGTCGCGCGCGTATTTAGCGGAAAATACCGACGAATCTGCCTGCCGCGGAAAAGACGCGGAAATTTACCGCGCGGTGTGTGATAAAATTGATTCCCTCCAAAAGAATGCTTCCGTCCGTTCCCAAAGCCGCGAGGGAGAAATGGTGGAGGAATTGGCAGATGCCCTGAATTCGCTTTCTTTCGGTGAATCCGAAAATGTACGCGGAGGGGTAACGTTTACGGATGCGGTTCGCGCGCGCGGACTTCAGTTTAAAGCGGTGTTCCTGCTTGGCGTAAACGAAAAATTGTTCCCGCAAATCATTCCCGAAGATCCGGTATTTCGGGACCGCTACCGCTATTTGCTGCGCGACGTGTTGGGCTATTGGATTAATCAAAAACTGGAACGCGCGGATGAGGAACGGTTGCTGTTTTTTGCGGCGGTCACAGCGGCGCGGGAAAAGTTGTACGTATTGTATGCCCGTACGGGTACAGATGGAAAAGAAGCCGTACCGTCCGTCTATTTGACCGAACTGGCGCGCGCGGCGCAGTTGCCGTGGAGCGCGGACGCAACGACGCGCGTGAGCGGGCGGATTTCGGAGCAAATTTCTTCTGTCGCACCGGAGTTTTTAACGCCCAAAGAATTGTCTTTGTCCATTATTTTGCAGCCGGAATCAGCGCGCGAAAATTACGGGCGCGCCGGTATGCTGACGGACGCAATTTCCCAATCCCTTTTATCGGCGCGCGCGTTGAACGAGACGGGTGCGCCCAACGCGTTTGACGGGTTTGTCTCAAGCGGAAAAGAAATTTTCGCGCGCACTAATGACGGGGCCGGATTTTCGCCTTCCGCACTTGAGGAACTGGCCGCCTGCCCGATGAAATACTTTTTTGACAAGGGACTTAATCTGGAAGAAAAGGACGACGCGTTAAGCCGCCGCGAACTGTCGCCCGACAAACGCGGCACCGCCTATCACGAAATTTTACAGGATTTTTATGCCGAGCTTTTCCGCCTAGGCCTTACGCATAACGTATTTGATTCCGCTGCGGTTGAGTATTTAAACCGCGCCGTAGCGGGTCGTTATACGAAAGAAAGTTATAAAGCGTTTGGTATTTATCCCGTCGTGTGGGAACTTATTTTGGAGGAAATCCGCACGCGGCTGGCGGAATTTGTAACGGAAGATTTAAAAAATCTGGGGCCGTTTACGCCGTCTTATTTTGAAAAAGAATTTACGCGTTTGTCCGTTTCCGGCCTACCGTTTAAACTTCGCGGCGTAATCGACCGCGTGGATGTGGATGCGGAACACAAAACCTTTATCGTGGCGGATTATAAATCTTCCAAAAAAGGGACGAAGGATTTATCATCGGACTTTTTTGCCTACTTGATTTTTCAGCCGTTCTTGTACGTGCTGGCGGCGGAAAAACTGCCGGAACTGACGGGGTATTCTTCGGCGGGATCGTGTCTTTTATCCATTAACAAAAAGTATGTGCGGCGCACTTTGGAACCCTCCGCGTTTGAAGCGTTGCGTCCGCGCGCGGAAGCGTTTTTGACGCTTCTTTCAGCGTATATTCAAGAAGGAACTTTCTTTTTGCATAAGACGGATTTGTGTGCGTATTGTCCGTATGCGTCCATCTGCAGGAGGGACTCTTTTAAGAGCTTGATGCGCGCCAGCAAAAGCGTGCAGAGCCGCAAACTGGAGGAGGCGCAGCGTGCAAAGTAACCGCGAGAAAATTCAAACTATTTTAGATGCAAATATGGTGGTGGAAGCCGGTGCCGGAACGGGCAAAACTACGCTGCTCATCACGCGGCTTTGTTTGGCAGTGTTAGCACGCGGAACGAGTGTGGAAAAACTTGTTGCGCTGACGTTTACCGAAAAAGCTGCTGCCGAAATTAAAACCCGCTTGATTACCGCTCTGCACGAAGTATTGGCTGCCGCGCAGGAGCGTAGAGAACATCCCGTGCTGACGCTTTTACGGGAGCGGTTTGGCGTGCCGGACGATAAACTGGTTTCGCGCGCCGAAAACGCGCTGGCGCGGCTGGATCGCGCGTGCGTGGGGACTATTCACGGTTTTTGCGCCGAGATTTTAAAAACTTTTCCGCTGGAATCGGGGTTGTCTCCTAACTCGGAAATTGATTCCGGCCGTCGTGCGGCGCAGTTATTTGACGCGCGCTGGAATGCGTTTTTGGATACGGAACTGGGCGTCGGTTCGGCGCGCGCGGAAGAGTGGAAAAAGGTGCTTCCGGAAATTTCGCTTCCCGATTTAAAAGAATTTGCGCGGGAACTGTGCAGCGGTAAGATTGACGAGTATAATTATTTTTCCCACGCGCCGATGTTGGCTGGCGTTTGTTTGGAAAAAGCTGCGCGCGCGGAAGCGTTAAGCAAAGCTTTTTTAGACGGGAAAAAACCGCGTAAAGCCGAAAAAATGTTGGCCTCAGCGGCCAAATCCTTGCGCCGCACGGCCGCTTTTTTGCGCGGGGAACCGCTGCCGTCCGCGCCGCAGGAACTGCCGGAGCTTCTTTCGTCCTCGGCCCCGCAAGGGTGGGAAGAAGAAACGTACGAAGAGGCCCGCGCGCTCGTGCATTTTTCCGTTAAAACCTCACCGGAAAAACAGCAAATTTTTCTTTCTGCTTTTCAGTTGGTGCAACCCGTTGCGCGGGAAATCCGCGCATCGTATGAACGGGAAGGCATTTTAAGTTTTGACGATCTAATCGTTAAAACGCGTAATCTTTTGCAAAAAGATTTTTATGTCCGCCGTCTTTTAAAAGAAAAATACGATGCGCTTTTTATTGACGAATTTCAAGACACTGACCCCGTACAGGGGGAACTGTTTTTGTTTTTGGCGGAAGAAAAATCCTCCTGCGCTTCGCGTTGGCAAGACGTTGTTTTGGAGGCCGGAAAACTGTTTGTGGTGGGCGACCCAAAACAATCCATTTACCGCTTTCGCGGCGCGGATATTACAGCGTATGAACTCTTTACTGATTTGATTTTAAAACAGGGCGGAGAGAAATGCTTTTTACAGCAAAATTTCCGCAGTGCGCCGGATATTGTATCCGCGGCCAACGCCGTCTGTGCACGTGCGATGGTGCAGGAGAGTTCTTTCCAACCGGCTTATGTGCCGATTTTTCCGGCCAAAGAACTGCCTTCTCCTGCCGTTAAGTGGATTTTTATCGCCGGACGGGACGATACACCAAGGGCCGACGATTTTCGTGCTAATCAAGCCGAACGGATTGCCGACTGGATTGAAAACAACGTAGGGCGGCTGACGCTTTCAAACGGACAAAAACTAGCCTATAAAGACATTACGCTTCTATCTCGTGCTTCCACCACTTCCGCTCCCTATACGGACGCACTTCGCCGCAGGGATATTCCGTTTAATGTGGAAACGGACAAAGATTTTTATCGCAAACAAGAAGTAAACGATTTCTTAAACTTCTTGCGTGCGGCGGCGGATCCGGCGGATCGCACCGCGCTGGCGGGTGTTTTAAGAAGCCCTCTGGGCGGATTTACAGACGAGGAAATTTACCGAATTGCCCGTCGGGGTGAGCTCACGCTGTCTGCCAAGCCGCAAGATAAAAAATTGGCGGACTTGTATGAAATGATCCGTTCTTTCGGCCGCCGCGCAGGCCGTACGCCGCTGAAAGATTTTTTGGAAGATGTTATTCAAGAAACCTTTCTGCCTGAAGCTTGCGCCGCCGCTTACGAGGGTGAGCAGACGCTTGCCAGCTTAAACCGTTTGATCCGTTTGGCCGAAGGCTATGCCGGTGAAGTTCCCGCGTCTTTGGGCCGGTTTTTAGCTGAGGTGCCGGAACTGCTGGAAAACGAGCCGGAACGGTTGGGCGCGTCGCCTACCGATGATGCGTTGGATGCCGTGTCCGTTATGACGGTGCATAAATCCAAGGGACTTGGGTTTCCGGTAGTCATTTTGGCAGATCTTTCCAAGAAAGATTCCGCTTCTGCCGGTAATCCTGCCGCTCATATTTTTTCGTGGCAGTACAATATGCACGGGCTTCGCGCCGGAAAAATTTGCGATGTGAAATTGGCTTTCTTGGAAGAAGAACAGAAAAAACACGAACGGTGCGAAGAAGTCCGCGTGTTGTACGTGGGGCTTACGCGTGCCAAAGAACATTTGGTGTTGGTGGCAGATGGCCGCGCGGGTGCCGAAAAAGCCGCGGGAGCATTCTTGGGAGCGGGTCTGTTTCCTGATGGGAAAGAGCGGACGCTTCATCACGCAGCGCTTTCCGTGCCCGTTATCAATGTACCGTATGAAGAGCCGGAAACCTTTATTTTTCGTCATATAAAGAAGCGAATTTCGTCCGTTCCCGCACGGGAAATGAACGCGTGGAAGAACGCCTGGGCCGCACGCCGAGCGCGGTATGAAAAGATGCTGCAGGACCCTGCACTTTCTCCCAGCGCACTGGTGCAGTCGCCGGACTTGTTGACGGAAGAACAGCGTGCCGGGGCCGAGGTGGGAACCATTTGCCATCAAGCGATGGAACTGTTGTTAACACGCCGCGCGCAGGACGCGGCCGCAGCCGTACGGCAGGCGGCGGAGTCGGCAGGGTTATCTCTGCGCGCACAGGATGCGCTTCGTGTTTTGGAACCGTTTTGCCAAAGCACGTTGTTTGCAGAGTTGATGAAATCCCAAATCTTGGCGTGCGAAATGCCGTTTACGCTGGCGGAACCGGACGGCGTAAAATCGGGCGTGATAGACGCTGTTCTGCGTCGTACGGATGGAACGGTTTGGGTGGTGGATTTTAAGACGGACCGCGCCCGTGCGGCAGAAGCGGAT
Source organism: Candidatus Avelusimicrobium sp. (assembly GCF_051874775.1). GTDB lineage: Bacteria > Elusimicrobiota > Elusimicrobia > Elusimicrobiales > Elusimicrobiaceae > Avelusimicrobium. The sequence continues at coordinate 28,430 of NZ_JBJEGE010000008.1, read as the reverse complement.
CAACTGCTTGCAAAGTACCGTCCGCAGCTGGAAGTTTACAAGCGTGCGGCCGAAAAAATTTTTGCGGGAGAATGTGTGACGTGTTCTGTCGTATTGCTGCGTCTCGTTGCGGCGCGGAACTTATAAAAGATAAAATATAAAAAATATCATTTAGGGGGACGTATATGTTTGATAAATTAGGTCAGCTCAAAGATTTGTGGAAACTCAAAAGCCAAATGGAAGAAATTAAAAAGCGTTTGGATAATATGGTAATTAAGGTGGACAGCCCGCGCCATATTTTTCAGCTGACAATTTCCGGATCGCAGGAAGTAAAGGAAGTGACTGTAGACGAAGCGCTTGTTAAAAATTTCGGCGCGGCTGAAATTTCCGACGACATCAAAGCCGTCTTTAACAAAGCCGTACGCGACAGCCAAGGTATGGCTGCGCAGGCGATGGGCAACTTCGGTATGCCGCAGGCGTAAGTATGTATCAAAATAAAACGATTGCGGTATTTGGCGTATCGGCTGATCCGTCCAAATACGGATATAAGATTTTTACTGCGCTTCTAAAAAGAAATATGCGCGTGTACGGCATTAACCCCAAAGGCGGTGAAGTGGCGGGACATCCCGTTTTTATGCGTTTGGCCGATGTGCCCGCGCGCGCGGATGTGGCGGTAATGGTTATTCCGCCCGCTGTGCTTGTTCCCGCTGTGCAGCAGTGCATTGATGCGGGGGTAAAGGAAATTTGGTTCCAGCCAGGGGCACAGTCAGGCGATGCGTTCGACTTGGCCGAAACCGCCGGAATTACAGCTGTAAATTCCTGTTTTATGGCTGATAACGGATTATGGTAGTTTTATGAAAATGCGCCGTCTGGGCCGTACGGATTTGTACATTTCCGCCGTAGGTCTGGGCGGTTGGCCGTTTGGCGGCGGTTATGACTGGGGACCGGTAGATGCGGCACAAGCCGCAAAAACCGTGTCGGCCGCGCTTGATGCGGGAATCAATCTGATTGACACCGCACCCGTGTATGGAGAAAGCGAAGCGTTTTTGGGACGCCTTCTAAAGGGACGCCGGAGTCAAGTTGTTTTGGCGGGGAAATGCGGCCTTGTAAAAAACGGATCGTGGACGGATCACGATTTGCGTCCGCAAACGATTCGCCGCCAGCTGGACGAATCGTTATCCCGTCTGCAGACGGATTATATTGACTTATATCAAATCCATTATCCCGATCCTAATGTTCCGTTGGAAGAAGCGCTTTTGGAACTTGCACGCCAAAAACAAGTGGGAAAAATCCGATATATCGGGCTGTGTAACGTGACCGCGGAGGAAGTTGTGCGCGCGTCTGGCATAACTGAAACTGCCTCCGTGCAGAACGAGTATTCCCTTCTTCATCCGCAAAAAGGCGAAGATGTATTTTGCGCGTGCCGGCAAACAGGGACATCTTTTATTTCTTACGGAACGCTTTGCGGCGGCATTTTAAGCGGAAAATATAAAACGGCACCCAATCTGCGCCGCGCCGATGCACGCAATTATTTTTACAAATGTTACCGCGCTGGCGCATTTTTACAAGCGCAGAAAACAGTAAACCGCATCAAAAAATTGGCGGCGCATTTACAGGTTTCTCCGGCGGCGGTGGCCGTAGCGTGGGCGCTTTCAAACCAAACGGTTTCCTGCGCGCTGACGGGTGCGCGGACGGCGGAACAAATTTTGCAAAACGCGGCCGGAGCGGACCTGATGTTATCCCCGAAAGATTTGGCTTTTTTGGAGGGCAGACAATGCACGTGCACGAAATAGAATCTTATATTTTATCCGTACTTCCCAAACTGGGCGTCAACAAATTGCGCGAGTTGGCGCGGCTGGTGTACGAGATTTGCAAGCGCGAACATTGTACACCGAAAAACGTGCTCGTTCCCGCTAAAAATTTGACGTTTGAATCCGCTAAAAAAACGCTTTTAGCGCGCCGTTATCCCGTCAATTTTAAGACGGCGGAAAAGAGCCGTTTTTATCTGCCTAAACTGGATTTGGACGAAACGTTAAAAGCCGATTTAACGCCCCGCCCGTTTTACCCCAAAACCGTTTATATCGAAACTTCCGCCAAAGACAGCGAACTCGCTGCCCGCGTGCGCGATGCGTTTCCGAAGGCGGAATTTAAAGAAACCGACGGCAAGACCCAAGTGGGCAGCCCTAATTTTTCCCGCCGTACGGAAACGCTGCTCGTTCACAACGAAAAATACGATTTTTTAAAGCCCTGTCCGTGCAGCTGTTCGGCTGTGGGTTGTGGTTACAATTTGATTAATTTGGGGTTCGGCTGTCGTTTTGAATGTGAATACTGTTTCTTGCAACAGTACCAAAATTTACACGCTGTTTTGCTGCCAGCCAATGTGGATGATTTTTTGGAGAAAATTGACGGGGCAAAGTTTAACAAAGGACCGTTTGACCGTCCGCGCATCGGCAGCGGGGAATTTACCGATTCCCTCGTTTTTGACGATTTAACGCGTTACTCCCAAAAAATTGTGCCGTTCTTCCGTGCGCGTCCGCATTTGCAGTGTGAATTTAAAACCAAAAGCGTGAATATCGGCGGTCTTTTGGAAGCTGGCGGAACCGAAAATGTGGTGGCTTCGTGGTCGGTCAATTCGTCTAGAATCACAAATGAGGCCGAACATTTTACGCCTAATTTAACCGAGCGGTTGGCTGCGGCTTGCGAAACAGCCAAAGCAGGTTACCGCATTGGTTTTCATTTTGATCCCGTGGTTATTTATGACGGCTACCAACAAGATTACGCCCGCACGGTGCAGGAAATGGCCGATACCTTGCCGCACGATAAAATTGCGTGGATCAGCGTAGGCACGCTGCGTTTTAGCCGCGAACTGAAAAAGGTGGCGGAGTCGCGCTTTCCAGACAATTTTATGCTGGACGGCGAATTCCTTTTGGATTTTGACGGAAAAATGCGTTACGGAGACGGACAGCGTCTGGAAGCGTACCGCTTTTTGGTGCCGCTCTTACAAAACAACTTTCCCAAAGCGTACGTGTATTTGTGTATGGAAGATCCGTGTGTGGTGCGCTCTCTGTAGTTTTAAGGAAACACGGCCCGAGAGATTTTTCCATTGGGAGTGTTGAGAATCTGCTTTCCGGTAAAGTTTCTGACAGTGTGATTGGGCAGACTGCGGTAAATTTTTTTAACATAAAACAGTTTTTTTCTAGGTGTTGGCGGCTGATCGTGTACTGTTAATGGGCGCGTCCGGGGTACCCGAAAAAGCCAAGAACAATGAAAGAAAGTGTGTGAGTAAGAAAAATACTGGTAGGAATAGGATTTGCCTTCCGGTAAAATACTTGGCGGTATTTTTCTGTCAGACGGACTCGCGGTTTTTGCTTTTCGGGCGTAGCTTTCAAACAAAAATGTCGCTCCATCTTTCAAATCCTAACGCGGGCAAAGCAGTTTGCCTGCATTCTAAGCCGTAAAAAAACCACCCTTTCGGGTGGTTTAAATGGTGGTAGGAATAGGATTCGAACCTATGTAGGGCGTAGCCCGACGGTTTTACAGACCGTTGCTTTTGACCGCTCAGCCATCCTACCTAAATCGCATCAAAAGCCGGAAACCTTGCGGCCTCCGGTCCTAATTATTACTTAAACAACTAGGTACAAATATTATAACAAAAAAAATGTTTCGTGTCATTTTTTCATTTTTATTTTGTTGAAAAATTTTTGTTGGCTCCATATCCGTCTGTTATCCTTGCGCGGTCGTACAATATCGGGCTAAAATTGCTAGAATATCCCTATGCAAAAGACGAATTCTACCCCTTTAATGAAACAATACTATGATATTCGGGCTAAGTATCCTGGTATTATTTTGTTCTTCCGGTTAGGTGATTTTTACGAAATGTTTGATGAGCAAGCCCGCGAAGTAAGTGCTCTGTTGGGGCTTACGCTCACGGCACGTCACGGGGTGCCGATGTGCGGAATTCCTTTCCACGCTGCGAACAACTACATTGTACGGCTTCTTAATGCCGGAAAGAAAATTGGAATTTGCGAACAAACCAGCTCGGTAATGGATAAAAATACCAAACTGTTTGAACGTAAAGTCACGCGTGTGATTACCCCCGGGACGCTGATGGAGGACTCTCTGTTGGATGCAAATCAAGCGAACTATTTGGTTTGTCTTTCTGTCCATGCGCGGGGATGGGCCTTGTCGTGTGTGGAGGTTTCCACCGGCGAATTTTGGGTCAACCAGAACGATAAAGATTCCACGCTCACCAATTTAGCCGCCGCTTTGGCGGCGATTAATCCGTCCGAAGTGGTGGGAGATAAAGCCTCGCTTGAACAACTTAAAAATAAAGTTGTTCTGCCCGCCAGCCTGACTCTGACCGAACAACCCCCCTTTGACGGAAATTTTGACTTGCCTTCCAACTGGCCCGCTTTGAGCGCGTGGGGAGATAAGAAGAAAGCTCTTGCCTGCGCACTGCAAACAATGAAGTATTTAAATATAACGGAGCCCAGTTTTAAAACCGTTTTAATTCCATCTTATCGGGAGCTTAAGGATAGCTTGCAAATTGACGAGAACGCCGTGGTTTCATTGGAACTTGTCAAAAGTCAGGAAGGCAGCCGCCGCGGCAGCCTGTGGGCTTTGTTGGACCGTACCCGCACCGCTGTGGGCAGCCGCAAACTTAAGGAATGGATTTTGCATCCGCTGATGGATCCGGCGGAAATTTCCCAGCGGCAGGACTGTGTGGAAGGATTTGTAAAAGACCCGTCCGCATTAGCGGATTTATCGGCACTATTGGAAAATATATCCGATGTGGAACGCATTATGACGCGCACTGCCACCGGTACGGCCTCCCCGCGTGATTTGTCGGGGCTTAGGCAGTCTCTCTTGAATGTGGATTCGCTGGCGCGCTGGTTTGAAACGTACGGTGCTATTGCACCGCATTTGCGCGCGCTGTTTGAAGAAAATCTGCCCGTACTGCGGGAAATGTCCCGTGTCCTTTATGACGCGATAGACGAAAATCCGCCGTTAAAACTTTCAGATGGGAACGTTATTCGTGCGGGGTACAATGCTGAATTGGACGAACTGCGATCGCTAAAACAAAACGGCAGACACACAATGGAAGAAATGTGCGCGCGCGAACGCGAAAAAACGGGTATTCCCACTATGAAAGTAGGGGTTAATTCCGTATTTGGCTTTTATTTTGAAGTCACCAAAAGTCATATCACCAAAGTGCCGTTTAACTGGGTACGCAAGCAGACGCTCGTAAATGCGGAGCGGTTTATTACCGAAGAATTAAAAAATCTAGAAGACCGAATTTTAAACGCGGAACAGAAAATCAACCGCTTGGAAAGTTCTCTTTTTGATGAAGTACGTAAGGCGTGTGCGGCACGGATTAACCACGTTAAAGCGTTTGCGCAGATTGTGTCGGAGCTGGATGTATATATGTCGCTTGCGCTGTGCGCGATGAAAGGCAATTATACCCGTCCGGTAGTGGATCACGGTACCGAATTGCATTACGAAAACGGACGTCACCCGCTGGTGGAGGCGACGCTCCCCTCCGGCAGTTTTGTAGCCAACGGACTGAAAATCGGTACGCCGAAGAATCAGATTATGCTGATTACCGGCCCCAATATGGGCGGCAAGAGCGTATTTTTAAAACAGACGGCCATTATCGTTATTATGGCGCAAATGGGAGCTTTTGTGCCGGCGTCTGCGGCGCGCGTAGGTGTGGTGGATAAAATTATGACGCGTATCGGTGCGCACGATGCTCTTAGTAGAGGAAATTCCACTTTTATGGTGGAAATGAACGAAACCGCGCACATTTTAGTTTCTATGACGCCGCGCAGCTTAATTTTGCTTGACGAAGTTGGCCGCGGAACCTCTACCTTTGACGGTATTTCCATTGCTTGGGCAATTGTGGAATACTTATATAAACCGTCTGGCGGACCGAAGGTGCTGTTTGCCACGCATTATTTTGAATTGGTGGATTTGGCAAACAAATACGAAAGTGTGAGTAACTGGCACGTGGACGCCAAGGAATACAAGGATGTATCCGGCGAAAGCCGTTTGGCGTTTTTGTACCAAATTTTAGCCGGTGCGGCCGACCGTTCGTATGGAATTCATGTAGCCGAAATTGCAGGGCTTCCGGCGGCGTGTACGCTGCGCGCCAAAAAAGTGCTGAAAGATTTGGAAGCCAAACAAGGTGTAAAAATTTCCGCCAAAGAACAGGATATGGTTAAAGATTTGTTTTCTTCGCCCATTGTGGAAGAAATTAAAATGGCAGATCCGGATAAGCTGACTCCGCTGGCCGCCCTGCAGTTAATTTGTGAATGGAAGAAACGCATCAATGAATAACATACGCGTATTGGATGAAAGAACTGCCGGAAAAATTGCTGCCGGAGAAGTGATTGAGCGTCCCGCGGGAGTGCTTAAAGAGCTGCTTGAAAACGCGGTGGACGCAGGGGCCACGTGCATTAATGTGGATATTCAAGGTTCGGGTAAAGACCTTATCCGCATTAACGACAATGGCTGTGGAATGAGCGCGGAAGATTTGGAGTTGAGCGTTTTGCGTCACGCAACCAGCAAAATCCGCGCGTTTGACGATTTGGCAAACCTGCATACGTTCGGGTTTCGCGGTGAGGCGCTCTATTCCGTGGCAGCTGTTTCAAAGATGACGCTGACCAGCTGTCAAGAAGGGGCTAGCGGAAACCGTCTTGAACTGCACGGCGGCAAAGTGGTATTAAAAAGTCCGGCACCTTCTATTAAAGGAACGACGGTGGAAATCCGTAGTCTATTTTACAATACGCCCGCCCGCCTTAAGTTTTTAAAAAGCGATTCATACGAGCGCGCCTGTCTGTTAAAGGTAATTGAAGAGAGCGCACTTGCCAATTTGGGGGTGTCGTACCGCGTAACGGTAAACGGGCGCGAAGTATATAATCTGCCCGCCCATGCGGGGCCGCTGGAAGAAGCCGTACCCGCGCGCGCCAACGCCATTTTGGGGGAAGAAGTCAGCCAAAGTCTGGTATTTCAAGAGTTTGACGAAATGGGGCTAAAGTTGTTTCTTACTCCGGCGGATAAGTTGGTTTCCGTGCGCGATATGCAGTTTGTATTCGTAAACCGCCGTCCGATTGATTCCAAAACCGTCCAACAGGCCGTTTATAAGGCTTACCAAAACGTCCGCCCGAAAGACCGTCATCCGGCATTTATCGTATATATGACGCTTTCTCCCGCCGATTTTGACGTAAACATCCACCCGCAAAAACGCGACATCCGCTTTGTAAACGAAAATAAAGTGTTCGGCTTTGTAATGCACGCGGCGGGGGAAACCATTTTTCAAAACGCGCGTCCCGTGGATGTTCCGGCGGCTGCGCCGCGCATTGAACTGCCTTCTAATGTTTCTGCGGCGGCGGAACGGTTGTTTTCCGTCCGTACGCCCAAGCCGCAGCCGGAGGTTCAAACGGGAAATACGTTTTTATCCGAAGAGGCGTTTGCTCCCGTTTCTTCTTCCTTGCCTGACGAAGTAGCTTCCGTTGATGGAGCTGTCCGGCCGGACTTTGTAAAACCCGTCTGTTTTATTCGGGAAACCGAAGAACCCGCAGATTATGTGGCCCGTCCTCCAGCAGCGGAGGAGAACCGCGCGGAGCAAGCTGTGAGCCAAACAAGGCCCGAGTCTTCCGTGCAAACGGAAATTTGCGCGGAGGGAGACCCGTCTTGGTATCAGGGGCCGTACCATTATTTAGGGCAGCTTCAAAAAAGTTATTTGCTGTTTGAAAACCCGCTTGGCCTCGTGCTGATTGACCAGCACGCCGCGCAGGAGCGCGTTCTTTTTGAGCATTATCTGGACGCGTTTGAACATCATGATATTCAGGTACAAAAATTGCTTTTCCCTATTCACGTGGATTTGATGCCGTCCAATGCCGAAACTTTATTATCTTGGGCGGAGTGGCTAAAGACGGCCGGATTTGAACTGGAGTCTTTTTCCGCGCGCACCGTACTCGTGCGTTCCATGCCGCACATCATACGGTTTAAAGAGGACGATATGAAGGCGTTTATCGTTTCGCTGGCGCAGGTAATAGGCGACCCCGCCAAATCCACCGAAAGTTTAAAACGTAAAATGGTGGCAATGCTGGCGTGCAAAAAGGCCATTAAAGCGCACGACCAAATTTCCGCCGCCGAAGCCGAGGGCCTTTTGGAAAATATGAAGAAGTGCAAAGACGGTATGCACTGTCCGCACGGCCGCCCTTGCGTGGCGCAGCTGAAAATGAAGGAAGTAGACAAGCTGTTCGGCCGCTAGGCGTCCGGTATGGGTTTTGCCAACGCGTTTAGCTTTCAGCGTTACACTGCTGTATCATTTCTTATACTGCAGTACGGCGTTATTGCGGCGCTTTGCCTTTTGGAAATTATTGTTATAATGGGCAGATAGGTAAGGCACAAAAGAACAATAGCCTTAAGACCTATTGTGCCGGTGGGTCTATTGTTCCCTTGAAAAATTTGTATGATATTGTTGTTGATATATCTGTGAGTATAGTATTCAATCCGGCCAAGAATACGACGAAGAATAAAAAGGCTTCTAGTTATATTCGGATAATTTATGTCATGCCTTCGGCACAGCAGAGGGGGTAGACGAAGGAATAAAAAACCCTCCCGCCGGAGGGCTTTTACGTTTGTCAATTATTCGGCCGGAAGGTAAACTGCTAAAGTGCTTGCGGCACATTTGTATGGAAATTCCTGCATTTGCCGTTCTATTTCCGCGTTCAACAGTTCTGCCTTTTCGGGGTTGCACCGCGTTACTATTTCTTGATCGTTTCCGTTCTCCCAAATCCAAAAGGGTTTTGCGGCATCATTCCATTGGGACTGGGTGGAATGACTTTCATCTATCAGATCTTCTGCATGGATGTTGCTCAAGCCGTTTTTCTTTGTATTCCACAATTGTTGGTCTTGCGTAATTCCGTGCCTTTCCGTGGCGTGATGGCGTTGGGCGTAGGCTTGCGCCAGCTCTTGCGGCAATTCTTCCATGGGGTAGAGCGTAATGTTCATAAATATTTTCTGTTCCAGCATGGGCTGCAAATCCATATAGTAGGTGTTGGCTAAATGACCATTCCCGGCGTATACGAGGAGAATGTCGTACGCAGGCAATACCGCTTTAATGCGGCGTGCCCATTCACGGTTCCGTTCCCGTATCCCCCAGGGGGATACGCTTAATACTTGCTGTAAAGCATAGAAACGTTTTATCTCCGCAGATTCACGTCTTTTTGTAATGTATCTCCAGGTTGGAACCTTGTCTTTCGGCGTTGTCCATACCACAAATTCACCTACTTTCGCGGCAACTTGATTTTCTATAATGCCGGGTATATCATCGTCAAGCGCCAGTTGGTCTATGCCCAATTCGTCTGCGGCTTTGAAGGCAGGGGCATACTCTTCGGGGAAATATAGCTCGGATTTCTCGCCCGCCTTTTTAAGTAACGGTTCCCGTTCCAAATCGGCTGCTATTTGGAGGGAGATTAGTTCTCTTTCCCACTCTTTTTCCAGCTGCCGTACGGCGGCAAGTTCTTGTGTTTGTTGGTCATACTGCTTTTTTAATAGGGTTTTGCCTTCGTCGGACAAAAGTTGATAGCTTGAGTTCAAATCCTCTAATGCTGTTTGAGCGTCTTGGATTTGTTCGTCCACTTCCGGTATTTGCGCAAGTGCTTGTGTGAGAGCGGGCAGGTTATCGTAATTCTGCCACTCCAAAAATTCCGCGGCAAACAAAATTTTGGCGCTGGGATTTTTTTCCCGTACCGCCCGCAGAATTTTTGCCATTTCCTGCGGTGCGCGTTTGGTGTTATGGTTCATCCCTTCCGCCACAAAGATTAAATTGTGTCCCTCCAGTATTTTTTTATAATCCACTTCGCTGTTGCCGGTTTGTTGCAGCAGGTCGATGGGAATGGCAGCAGGGAGCAGCTGGCAGATGTTTTCCGTGCATTTAATATCCAAGTGGGTGGAAACGGTTTCCACTCCTTTGGTGTGTTTGTTTTGCTGTAAAAAATCCTGCCAGGAAATTTCTTTCCAGTTTTTGGGGTTCTGGCGTTCGGCCAGTTTCTGCAGCGCTTGTTCCCATGTCGTGTCTTTTTGGGGAGGTTGCACTCTTTTTTTTGGTGCGGAAAGGTTTATAGGGATCGGCGGAAGTTTTATGGATTCCGGCGGAATGGTTACGTGCGGCCGGATGGCGAACACGGGCGCGGCGCTGAACAAAAGGGCTAAAATAAATGATAATAATTTCATCTTTATCTCCTTGATATTCTTTGTATTATATCAAGTTTTGTTCGGAAAACCACGGGTCTTTGTGCCGAAAGGGAAATAGGTCTTTTCGTCGTGAAGACGTTAGCTCCTTTTGCCGGATGCGATGTTTGGGAGAAACGCTGCCTTTTAGGCGGAGTAATAGACCGTTTGGAAAGAGGGGCGTCCTCCACAGCGGCTTGGAAGGGCTTGACCTTGTTTTGATAACATGGGGATAATTCCGATTGTTACCCCGTAAGAGCCTGCCCCGTAAGGTAGTTATACGGGGTTGTAATACGGGATCTGTTGTTTTAAACGGCAGATTCCGTGTTACGTCCTCACGGAATGACGACGCATACGGGGGATATTGCTAGGTATCAAACTCTTGGTTTTACGCGTTGGTCTCATTATAAACTGACGCTTTTTGCGCTTAGCGTCACTCCAGAAGGCCGTAATCCGGAGTCTGGTTATAGTATTTCAGGATCCAATAAATTGGGTTTTACCTTAATAGACTTGTTAGTGGTTGTATTAATTATAGGAACAGGGGATTCTAAGACAATGCTCCTTCCTAAATTGTAAGTCGGTTTTTTCCTCTTCCCAGACGGCCTAAAATAAGCCATCCTATTATATATATTCTCCATTGGAGGGCTTATGCCTGAAAATCCGGTTTTAGAACGTGTATTATTTTCTGAAGAACAACTCGCTAAAAGAGCGGCCGAACTGGGCCGCCAAATTTCCGCCGCCGAAGCCGAGGGCCTTTTGGAAATGATTGTTATAATGGGCAGATAGGTAAGGCACAAAAGAACAATAGCCTTAAGACCTATTGTGCCGGTGGGTCTATTGTTCCCTTGAAAAATTTGTATGATATTGTTAAACTACCAAAGAAATATCCAAAATATAGGCCAAAATATATCTCAAAGGAGAACTTATGAAAAGAGTTATCGCTCTTAGTCTTATTTGTAGTTTGTTGTTTCAGACGGTTTCGCCTGCTTTTGCACAGTCAGCTGCTGATATCGAACGTGCGATGCAAAGAAAATGTCCCATCGAAAAAATGCTTCATGATGCAACTGCTAGCCAATGGGTTGATCTAGACTGCATCTTTCGCGTTATTGATGCTGTGAGGAATGCTAACGGAGAATATCAGAAAGACAAAAAAGTAGTCAGAACCATAGCACAAGTTACCGACCGTTTGACAAACAAGGCTCTAGCCCTCTTGCGCGACGGTAAGGTAGAGGAAGCCCTGCAGTTCGAATCTGCTGTTAATCAGCTTGGCGACCTGATTCCGGATGTGCCGATAGCAAGAAGTCTGTGTGTTAACATATATGGAAAGCCTATTTCTTGTGAAACACTTAAGAAAGAAAAACAGATGGAGAAAGAAAAACAGAGCAAACGGGAAAGAGCGGAAAAAGAGAAAAAAGAAGATTCTAAGTCCAGTATAAAGATTAAGGGGACTGATTCTACTGATATGCCAGATTTTAGTGAATATTTCCATGTGATCACAAAGACTGCTGACATGGAAGCAAAGATCTATTCTTTATCTCAACTGGATAAGAAAAGTTTAATTGCTGCTATTGAGGTAATGGCCGCAAAGGGAAGTGATGACCCTAAGAAATCAGCGTATATTCATCCGGCCATTATAAACTCGGCCTTTATGTTTTTGGCAGACAAAGTGGAACCGACAGAAAAAGGATTGATCACAAAATACTTGTACGACAAACGGGGCTGGGTGGCGTTCGCTGCGGCGAATGCCCTTGAATCGTATGCCAACATAGATAATAAATCAGAAGAAACTGCGTCTACCGGAGCAACTCATACTTCGACATACATGTCTGCTTCGGTTGCGCTTGCCGCACCAAAATTTGTGTTGCACCCGTCTGAAATCCGGCAAGTTGCACTGTGTCTTGAGTATGCCCCAAGTGCGGCCGCCTCCTTGGTATTTTCCTCCTCAATGCTTGCAAAAGCAGGGCTGCAGTTTACAGCGGCAGAGCTTCGGGCTATAGCCGTGTCTGCTGCCGAGAGTGTGGCTGCAATCGGTAGTTCGAGTGCAGCGGCTCTCGGAACATACCTTGGCGTGTTCCTGGGAGTGGGAATTGTATGTGTTTATGAGCTGAATAACTCTTTGGCGCCGATGCTTGCGAATAATTGGGTAGAGTACAAAAGGAACTTCTGGGACAAAGTATTTTCGGGAGACGTACCGAAAGGATATGATATTGTGGATACCCAGCGTGCTATAGATATTGATCTCCAAACTATGGGTTTTGTAACTACCTGGACGGAAAGTCTAGCAAAAATAGGAGCCCGAGCGTTGTCTATCGCTAAGTCCTCCCCGAGGGCCACATGCCAGTACAGCGCTAGATCGTCCGTGAAACGTGATTGGACCTTGTCCGATTTGGACATCTATCTAAATACAGGAGATCCTGTGTCGGCAAGACAGGCAGAATCTCTCCGCGACTGTTTAGGCCGATATGGCTCCTTGTGCCCTAGAAATAGGGTGCCCAACGCGTCCCTTTTTGCTGGCTGCCAAAACATGCCGTTGAAGAATATTGAGGGTACTTGCCAGCGTGATATCCGGCAATTAAAGCGTGTAAATGATGTGGCTTCCTCCTTTTATTCGACGAATACCAATGAACCATTATTTACCAGAGCTGTTTTTCAGAAGAATATGAAATTTCTGGGCGGCGGCGAGATTAGCGACGAAGGCAGTTGGATTCCGGAAGCGGAAATTGGTATCAAGTTTGATGGAGAGGATCTTTTTCTTATGTTTGTAGACGAATTAAAGGATTCTGTATTGATGCTACTGGCTGATAGTCTGACAATCGTTAACGTGAATAAGCGCTACAGCCGCTTTCGCCGCGGCGCTCACGAACGAAACAACCAATACCGTTGGAACGAGCAGGAGAGGAAATTTGATAAAAAACAGACGAATGATCCTTTCCAACATTTCCATTATGAGGAGTTTTTGACCTATCCCGACAACAATCCGTATATTTGCAACCATAGTATTTTTTATCATGTAAATGTACTCAAAAATGTACTCAGATTATTTAGGTAAATTCTCAGAATGCTTTTCATCTTACGACTCCTCCTGCTGCGCAGGGGGAGTTTCATTTTTCATACGGTGTGGTACAGTGCGGGAGTATATCTAAATTAAGAAGTGGTAACAGCGGGTTGGGAAAAAGGGTAAGCCCCGCAGCGGCACCTTTTCGCTTTATTTCCGGCCTAAAATAAGCTATCCTATTATATATATTCTCCATTGGAGGGCTTATGCCTGAAAATCCGGTTTTAGAACGTGTATTATTTTCTGAAGAACAACTCGCTAAAAGAGTGGCCGAACTGGGCCGCCAAATTTCTGCCGATTACCGCGGAAAACAGCCGCTGTTTGTCGGTATTTTGCGCGGATGTATTTTGTTTTATTCTGACTTAATGAAAAACATCAGCGTGGACTGCAATATGGATTTTATGTGTTTGTCGTCTTATTCCGGCACGTCCAGCACCGGCCAGGTGCGCACCATGCTCGATTTGCGCGAGAGCATTAAAGGCCGCCACGTTGTGGTGGTGGAGGATATTGTGGATACGGGGCTGACGCTTGAGTATCTGCTGGGTAATTTAAGAAACCGCGGAGCGGCCAGTATCGAAATTTGCTGTCTGTTGGACAAACCCTGCAACCGTAAAGCCGAAGTGCATCCCAAATACGTCGGTTTTACCGTGGAGAACGAATTTGTTATCGGGTACGGCTTGGATTATAACGAGCTTTACCGCAACCTTCCTTATATCGGAGTATTTAGAAAATAATGAAGAACAAGAATCCGAACAGCCGCAGAATCATTTCTTTTGGCCAAATCGCCGCGTGGATTGCGGTGTTTGCGGTGGCCGTGTTTTTATTTAATAAGCCGTCGGCAAAACAAGCCGTATTGGATTATTCCGCTTTTAAACAGAAAGTGGCATCAGCAGAGGTATCGGATTTGACGGTGTCGTCGGGAGTCATCTCCGGTATGTACAAAAACGAGCAGGGCCAGTTTGTCCCGTTCAAAACCGTACGGATGGAGGACCCTTCTTTGGTGCAGGAACTCTCTGCGGCCAAAATTGCTTACAAAGCCGAAGCGGATAAAAGTTGGATTGGCAATATCTTATTTAATATTCTGTGGATTGTACTGCTCATCGGGTTGTGGTGGTTCATCTTTTTGCGTCCGCAGCGAAGCGACGGCAAAAGTGCAATGAATTTTGCCCGTTCCAAGGCCAAAATGCAGGACCCGTCTAAAAACACCGTTACGTTTAAAGATGTGGCCGGCTGCGAAGAAGCCAAAGAAGAACTGCAGGATGTTATCAAATTCTTGAAAAATCCGAAAAAATTTCAAAAGCTCGGCGGCAAGCTGCCCAAAGGCGTGCTGTTGTACGGCGCCCCCGGGACGGGTAAAACCCTTTTGGCCAAAGCTGTAGCGGGCGAAGCCGGAGTGGCGTTTTTCTCGGCTTCCGCTTCCGAGTTTGTGGAAATGTTCGTGGGCGTGGGCGCGGCGCGCGTGCGCGACTTGTTCGACCAAGCCAAAAAGAATTCTCCCGCCATTATTTTTATTGATGAATTAGACGCCGTCGGCAGACGCCGCTTTGCCGGTATCGGCGGCGGGCATGACGAACGCGAACAAACCTTAAACCAGCTGCTGATTGAACTGGACGGTTTTGAAAGTAAACAAGGCATTATTTTGATGGCGTCCACCAACCGCCCTGATGTATTAGACCCCGCGTTAATCCGCCCGGGCCGTTTTGACCGTCACATTTCCGTACCTGCGCCGGATTTAAAGGGCCGCGAAGATATTTTGAAAGTGCACGCCAAAAAAGTAAAACTGGCGGATGATGTAGATTTGAAAGTGGTTGCTAAAGGCACCCCCGGGTTTGTAGGGGCAGACCTTGCCAACGTGATCAATGAAGCCGCCATTTTGGCTGCCCGCGCCGATAAAGAAGCGGTGGAGAAAATTGATATGGACGAAGCGGTAGAACGCGTTATCGCGGGGCCGCAGAAAAAAAGCCGCATTATTTCCAAGCACGAGCGCGAAGTCATCGCCGCGCACGAAGTGGGCCATACCGTAGTCGCGCGGATGACGAACCATTCGGATCCGGTGCATAAAGTAACCATTATTCCCCGCGGGCAGGCGCTCGGTTATACGCTTCAGCTGCCGCTTGAAGATAAATTTTTAACGAGCAAATCCGAACTGTTGGACAAATTGTGTATTCTTTTGGCGGGCCGCGCGGCGGAAGAAATCGTGTTCGGGGAAATTACCTCCGGCGCGAGCGACGATTTGAACAAAACCATGGCTTACGCCCGCAAGATGGTGGTGGAGCTTGGAATGAGTGAAAAACTCGGGCCGATTGCACTGCCCAGCGGCGAAGAAAGCGAAGTGTTTTTGGGGCGCGATTTATCCCGCCACACCACGTATTCGGAAGAACTCGCCCGCACGATTGACGAAGAAATTATGAATTTGATTAAGTCGTCCTACGCACGCGCAAAGGAAATTATTGTTTCCCACCGCGCCGCGTTCGATAAATTGGTGGCCGTACTGCTTGAGAAAGAAGTAGTGGACGCTGCCGAAATTAACGACATTTTGGGCTTAAAACCCGCGGTGAAAGAGGACGCTTCGCCCGAGCCCGAAACGGCAGAACCCGCCAAAGAGGAACCGAAGGCGCCGAAGGACGTCCGTCCGGAAGCTAAACAAGCGGAACTTTTTGACTGAGTTTCACCGCTCTTGCGGGAAACTACCGCACGCCCGTTTGGGGTCGTTTTGCCAAACCCGCGCGCAAAAGGAAGTGTATTATGGGAAAATACTTCGGAACTGACGGCGTACGCGCCGTAGCAGGCGAGTTTCCGTTGGTGGATGATTTCATCCAAAAATTGGGGTATGCCGCATTAAAGCAACTGCAAAAATACGCCCAAAGCGAGCATCTAAAACCCCAAGTTATCATCGCGCAGGATTCCCGCGCGTCCGGCCCTGTCATTTTGGCGGCGCTTGAAAAAGGTATCCGCGCCAGCGGTGCAAACGTCATCAGTGTGGGGATTGCTCCCACTCCGGCAGTGGCGTACCTTGTGAAACAAACGGGCAGTTTGTGCGGCGTTGTTATTTCCGCCAGCCATAATCCTGCCGAATTTAACGGCATCAAGTTCTTTACCAACACCGGTACCAAATTGCCGGAAGAATTGGAAAATTCCATTGAATCTGAAATTGAATCGTTAACCTCTGTTCCCGAACCCAAGGGAACTTTTTCCACAGATAAGTCTCTCATCAAATTGTACGAACAATTTTTAATGTCCACTGTGGACGCGGACTTGTTAAAAGGCACCAAAGTAGTGTTGGATTGCGCCAACGGCGCCAGTTACAGCGTGGCCGTTAACGTGTTTGCGGGGCTGGGAATGAATGTGACCGTTACTGCAGCCAAGCCGGACGGCACGAATATCAATAAAAACGTCGGTGCATTGCATACCGAATTTATGCGGCAGCTGACGGTAAAAGAGAACGCGTTTGTCGGGTTTAGTTTTGACGGCGATGCGGACCGCGTAATAGCATCCGATGAAAAAGGCCGCCAATTAGACGGAGATAACATTATCGCTTCTTCCGCGTTGTGTATGAAAGAATCCGGCCGTTTGCGCGGCAATAAAGCGGTGCTGACCATTATGGCCAATCTAGGCTGCATCAATTATTTAAAAGAACACGGGGTGGATGTGGAACTGACTACCGTGGGTGACAAGTATGTTTCCGAAGCGCTTGAAAAAGGCGGCCTCTGCGTGGGGGGGGAAACATCCGGCCATATTATTTTTCGGGAATTTGCCAATACGGGCGACGGTGTGCTGTCCGCCTTGCAATTTTTGCAATTTATTAAACGTTCGGGCAAACCCGTCAGCTGGTTTTTTGACCAATGGACGCGTTATCCGAGCAAATTAAAAGCTATTACCGTTTCCCAAAAGCCGCCGCTTGAATCGTTGGATGGTTTTTTGCCCGGGGTAGCGAAAATTGAAAAGCAGATGAACGGTAAAGGCCGCGTCATTGTGCGCTACAGCGGTACTGAACCTAAACTGCGTATTTTAGTGGAAGGGGAAGAAGAAAAACTGGTGGACCTCGTAATGACGGAAGTGGAGACTTTGTACCGGGAAAAAACGGAGGTTTTTAAATGACTTTAAAATTAGGCGTTAACATTGACCATATTGCAACCTTGCGCCAAGCGCGCCGTGCGTCGTATCCGGATCCGGTGGATGCCGCAGCGGTGTGTTTGGATACGGGGGCGGATTACATTGTTGTCCATTTGCGTAAAGACCAGCGCCACATTAACGAAAAAGACGTGGCTCGTTTGTGCAAAACTTTTCCCCAACAAATTCATCTGGAATGTTCCTATACGCCGGAAATGGAGAAAGCCGCGCTTAAATACAAACCGTTTTCTGTTTGTATTGTGCCGGAAGAAGCCGGTGAAATAACTACTACTGGCGGTCTGAAATTTACACCTAAAGTGCAAAAACGGTTGATGGAGATGATTGAAAAACTCCATAAAAAGAAAATTTTAGTTAGTTTGTTTGTCAGCCCGGCGGCGGCGGATATCCGCACGGCGGCCAAACTGGGGGCGGATATTGTAGAACTCTGTACGCGCGACTACAGCGAAGCGGTGACGGCCAAAGCCTCCCGTAAACTCTTGCAGGATTTGGCACTGTCAACTTTGCTCGCTAAAGAGCTGGGGCTTGAAGTTCACGCAGGGCACGGGCTTGATTATCACAACGTGCTGGCGGTGGCGGACATTGGCGGTATAGCGTGTATGAATATCGGATTTTCTATCATCACGCGATCGGTGTTTGCGGGGCTGCCCGCGGCCGTAAGCGAAATGAAAGAGCTTTTATAAGGGGCGTCTATGTGTGGAATTATCGGATATGTGGGGAACAATAATAGTGTTCCTTACATCATAGACGGTCTTAAAAAATTGGAATACCGCGGGTACGATTCTGCCGGTATTTCCATTTTGCAAAACGGAAGTCTTGTAACGGTCCGTGCGGTAGGCAAAGTGGCGGAATTGGAAAAAGCCGCACTTTTGGCTAACCCCAAAGGTTCTACGGGTATCGGCCACACGCGCTGGGCCACACACGGCAAACCGAGCGAGGAAAACTCACACCCGCATACCGACTGCTCGGGAGACATCGTCGTTGTACATAACGGAATCATTGAAAATTATCTTACCTTGCGAGACAAGCTGCATTCGCTTGGCCACCGTTTTAAAAGCGAAACGGATACCGAGGTCATCGCACATTTAATTGAAGAAAATTTAAAACACGTTTCCGCCGAAACCGACGCGGAACTGCTTATTAAAGCCGTGCAAAAAACAAATGCGGAAATTTCCGGTGCATTTGCATACGGTGTCTTGTGGGCGCGTACCCCGGGGCTTTTGGTAGGCGTAAAAAACCAAAGCCCAATGGTGGTGGGTCTTGGTGAGAATGAGAATTTTTTAGCCTCCGATGTTCCCGCTTTCTTAAAACATACGAACAAAGTGTTGTTCCTGGAAGACGGCGAAATCGCCGTGCTGCGCGTGGACGGCGCAACGGTGCTTGGCAAGGACGGCAAAGTCAAAAAGCCAAAACCCGTTAAAATTTCTTGGGATCAGCAAACCGCCGAAAAAGGCGGATATCCGCATTTTATGCTGAAAGAAATTTACGACCAGCCCCAAGCCATTGAAGACACCCTGCGCACCGCGCGGGCCGACTTTGGCAAAATTCTGGGGCTGAATACGGAAGCGCTGCGCGGGCTTCAGAACATCCATATTATTGCCTGCGGTACGGCGTATCATGCGGGGCTTGTCGGCAAGTATTATATCGAACAGTTTGCCGGAATCCCCGTCAGCGTGGACCTGGCGAGCGAATACAAATACCGCACTGTTCCGCACCGCGTGGATACGTTGGCAATTGCCATCAGCCAGTCGGGCGAAACGGCCGATACCATCGGCGCGTTAAAAAAAGCCAAGTCGCTCGGGTTTCGTACGCTTGCCATTTGCAACGTGCTGGGTTCTACGCTTACGCGCACGTGCGACAGCACATTCTTTACCCACTGCGGGCCGGAAATCAGCGTGGCGTCCACCAAGGCGTTTACCAGCCAGATTACGTCGATGTACGCGCTGGCGATTTTCCTGGGCAACGCCAACGGGAACCTCAGCCAAAACGTATTTGACAAACTTTATAAAGAGCTGATGGCGCTGCCCAAAGCCATGAGCGAAGCGGTAAAAGACGAATATACCGTCCGCCACTTAACGCGCAAAATTTACAAAGCGGACCGCTTTATATTCTTGGGCCGCAACGTAAACTTCCCAATCGCGTTGGAAGGCGCGCTTAAATTAAAAGAAGTTTCTTACCGCAGTGCGGAAGGTTTTGCGGCGGGAGAAATCAAACACGGGCCGATTTCGATTATCGATAAAGGCACCCCTGTGTTTATGCTCATGCCGTACGACAGCCTGTTTGAAAAAATGCTTTCCGCCTGCCAGGAATGCCGCGCCCGCGGCGCGTTTGTGGTGGCCGTTACCACAGAGCAAGGAGCCAAGCAGGCCAAAGATGTGGCGGATAAAGTTATCCTCGTCCCGCAGGCGAGCGATTTTTTACAGCCCGTACTTAACGTGGTGCCCTTGCAATTTTTGGCGTATTGGATTGCCAAACGGCTGGGGTGCGATATTGACCAGCCGCGTAACCTGGCCAAGAGCGTAACGGTGGAATAATATGGAAATCATCGGCTTGGGAACGGATTTAATAGAAGTGGAACGTATTAAAGCGTTTGCCGAAAAGCCAGCCGCGCTTGCACGCATTTTTTCGGAAGAAGAAATTGCATACTGTTTGGCGCGCAAAAACCGGTACCAACATTTGGCAGTCCGGTTCGCGGCCAAAGAAGCTGTTTATAAAGCACTTCCTTTTGGTGGTGTTACGTTAAAAAGTATTTCTGTTGTCAATTTGGAAAGCGGCCGTCCCAAGGTGTACGTAAACGACCGCCGTTTTGACGGTCTTTGTGTTTTAATTTCGCTGTCGCATACCGAATATTATGCGATGGCTTCGGCGGTGGTGTACCGTGATTAAAAAAATAACGTGTGAAGAAGTCCGCTCTCTCTGGCCCGTTCGTCCGCAGGACGCCAACAAAGGTTCGTTTGGCCGCGTATTGGTGGTGGCGGGCTCGCGCACGATGTGCGGTGCGGGTTTTTTATGTGCCAAAAGCGCGCTGCTATCCGGGGCGGGGCTTGTGTTTTGGGCGCTTCCCAAAAGTATGCAGCCGTCTTTTGCTGCTGCTTTGCCGGAAGTCATTACACTGCCGCTAGCTGAAACGGATTCTGGCGAGCTGGCTGTGGAAGCGTTTGATGAACTGCAGTCGTTTTGTTCCAAGCGGAAACTGTCTTTGGCCGTGACCGGATCCGGTATGGGAACGAGTCCGCTCCTTTCCCGCTTGCTTGCAGAACTGGATTTGCCATTGGTGGCGGATGCAGACGCTCTTAATTGCTTGGCCGCACAAAATAGGCTTTCGTTGCACAGGCAGCCCGTCATTTATACGCCTCACGCGGGGGAAATGGCGCGGCTTTTGAAAACGGATATTGCGCGGGATGAAAAATCGCGCGAGCAACAAGTGCAAACCTTATCCCGTCAAACGGGCGGCGTATGCCTTTTAAAAGGTGCGGGAACGTTGGTGTGCAGGAGTTTGTCAAATGAGTCTTTTGAAATGCGTCAAAACACTACCGGAGGACCCGCTCTTGCCAAGGCCGGAACGGGAGACGTACTGGCGGGCGTGATTGCCGGTTTGTGGGCACAGCTTGGAAGGGCGGATGGATTTGATTTACAGTCTGCATTTTCCGCGGCGGTGTGCGGCGTCTACGTCCACGGGCTTGCGGGCGATTTAGCTGCGCGGAAATTAACGGACGGAGGGGTACTGGCCACAGACGTGGCTGAACATCTTCCGTATGCCGCCAAAGAAATTTTAAATTAATTTTGTAAGGAGAAAGTATGAATTCGCTGCTTTACGCCGTACTGGGTGGACTGGGTACGCTGGGAATTGTTTCTTTATTGGTTGTATGGTTTTGTATGCGCGCAGCCAAGAATGTACTTCACCCCGTTTCCAAACGCAAGCCGCTTGACGCGTGGCCGGACCAGTTTGGCCTGCCTTACGAAAATGTATGTTTTAAAACCGAGGATAAGGTTCAGCTGAAAGGTTGGTTTATCACCAGTGAATCAGACTCAAATAAAACGATTATTCTGATGCACGGCTGGGGAATGAACCGCGCCGATATTTTAAAGAATACGCATTTCTTGCGCGATTTGGGTTTTAACTTGTTTTACTTTGATTTCCGCGCGCTCGGCGAAAGCGGCGGAAAGACGAGTTCGATAGGATATTTGGAACTCAAAGACGTGGCGGCTGCTGTGCGTTTTTTAAAAGAAACGCGTCCGCAATTTTGCGAAAAAATCGGTCTGTACGGTCTTTCTATGGGGGGGATGGTGGCTATTTGCGAAGCCGCGCGCAATCCGGAAATTTCGTGTGTAGCGGCGGAAGCGTCGTATTATTCGTTTAGGCGCGTTGTATCGCGTTGGGCGTGGGTGCATCATCACGTGCCGTATTTCCCGCTGATTCCGATTATCCTGCACTATATTCGCAAATATTTGGGCGTGAATCCCGAACGTTACAGTCCCAAATACAATATTCCCAAAATTGCTCCGCGTCCGGTGTTTATTATTCACGGACGGTATGATAATTTAGTGCCAGCCGCACAGGCAAAACTGCTTTATAAGAATGCCGGAAAACCCAAGAATATCTGGTTGGTGCCTGGGGCTAAACACAATAAATGTGCCGAAGTGGGCGGATTTGAATACAAACAACGGTTGGCGGATTTTTTCCGGCAGAATTTATAAGCTGTGTCCATGCGCCGCCGTGGGCGTTTTTAGGAGAGATATGAAGGTTGTCATTTTTGATTTAGACGGTACGCTTTTAAATACCATTGCCGATTTGGCCGCCGCGGCCAACCACGCGTTGGGAGCGTTGGGCTTCCCCCGCCGCGCGGAAGAAGAGTGTGTGCAATTTGTGGGCAACGGCGTGACCAAATTGCTGGAACGCGCCTTGCCGGACGGTGCCAAAACCGCCGATAATGTGGAGCGTATGCGTGACGCGTTTTTTGAGTATTATGATGAACATTTATGGGATAAGACGTACATTTACGCCGGTGTGACAGAACTGTTGGAAGCGTTGCAGGCCCGCGGCGTTTTACTGGCCGTGGCGTCCAACAAATACCAGAGCGCAACGCAGCGGCTTGTAAAATATTTTTTCCCGCAAATTAAATTTCTGGAAGTGCTGGGCCAACGCCAAGGATTTCCCGTCAAGCCGGATCCGGATATTGTGAACGAAATTCTGCTTTCTGCCGGCGCGCGCAAAGAAGAGGTTTTATATGTCGGAGATTCGGATGTGGATATGCAAACGGCAAAAAACGCCGGCGTGCGCGTGTGTGCGGTTACGTGGGGATTCCGCTCGCGGGAACTATTAGAAAGTTTCCGTCCGGATTTTATTGCGGATACCGCGCGTGAAATTTTGACAATGATTTAGCCGTATACAAAACGGGAACGGGGAAAGTGTTTTTACCTTTTGCCCTTATTTCATTATTTTAAGAGTCCGATTTTGGGTGTTGCGCGGAAAATCATTGCATTTGCTTGTCCAAACTGCTATAATAAAGTGCGGGGTAGAGAAGCCTGGTATCTCGCAAGGCCCATAACCTTGAGATCACTGGTTCAAATCCAGTCCCCGCAAGATTTTAATACTTACCGCCCGAACGGGCGGTTTTTTTATGCCTTTGCACTTGGGAGACGGCGTATTATTATGTACAATACCATATAGCGGACGGGAACGTCCGATCAGGGAGGATAAGAGGATGAAAATAGCAGTATTTATCGGGGGAAATAAAGAATTTACCGCTTCGCGCCTGGGCGTAAAACTGGCCGAAGAATTGCAACACGCAGGGCACGAAGTAACTGTGCGCGCCGTGAAAGGGAAAGTAAAATGCGCGTCCGGCGTAACGCTCAAAGAATATGCCGCAGCGGCCAAACCCAAAACATTGGCCGCAACGCTTGTAAAAGAGGGCGTGGAGTTTGTTATCTCGCTGATGAATTTAGCCGCGTGTGAATGTGCTGCGGAAGCTAAAATCCCGTTCGTCTATGCGGAAGAAGAGAATTTTAAAGAGGACAAAGCCGTTAAAACCAAAAAAGCCCTGCTGAAAAAAGCCAAACAAGTGCTTGTTATTAAAACGACGGATAAACCTCTCAACAAGAAAAATTACACGGGTTTAAAAGTAACCGAAGTGGCCGGGCCCGCCGTGTGGGTGGAGCATTACAACTACAACAAACCCGCCTGCTTTAAAAAAGAAAACAACATTGTGGCCGTCGGCAAGCTGGCCAAAGATAGCGGTTTTGACATGCTGTTAAAAACATGGGCGCGGTTGGCTCCGGCCCATACGTCTTGGCATTTAACCATTGTGGGTGACGGAACGGCTAAAACCGCACTTAAAAAATTTATCGCAAAGCACGGGTTGGAAGCCAGTACGGAAATCGTGCCGGAATCCGCCGACGCGTACAGTTTGTTGCGTAACGCCGACATTTTCGCCTATCCGGCGGTAAACCCCTCTCGTACAGATATTTTGCTGGACGCTATGGCCAGCAAACTGCCGTGTGTGGCGTGTGAATCAACCCCTGTTACGGAACTGATTATTAACGGCGTAAACGGCGTCATCGTCAACGCGGGCGAAGAAGAACCGTTTACTATCGCGTTGGACGAAATGATGGTTAACTGGGGCCGCCGCGTAGGTATTGCAGTGGAAGCTGGGAAACTGAAAGATAAATTCCCATTTGCGGAGTTTGTCCGCGCGTTTTTAAATTTCATTTAACACGGGAGACCTTGCGTGCGCATCACGTGTGTAATTGGAACGTTGGGCGGAGGCGGGGCAGAACGTGTGATGACGTATTTGTCCGGCGGACTTGTCCTGTGCGGCCACGCGGTAACGCTTCTTACGTTAGACGATTCGGTGCCGGATTTTTATGATGTACCCGAAGGTGTAACCCGGGCACGCGTAAATTTACCTACGTTTAAAAAAGCGGGTTTTTTGGGCGGGGTTGTGCGTCTGTGGAAAATGACGTGTGCTTTGCGTCAAACACGACCGGACGTTGTAATCAGCTTTATGACGGTTAGCGTGTTAGCTGCGTGCCTTCTTTTACGCACACCGTACATTTATGCCGATCATTTGGACGTGCGCTATTTAACTTATTCCCGTAAATGGCAAATTTTGCGTAATTTTTTGCTTGCCCGTGCACACGCTGTTACAGTTTTATCGGAGCGGGACCGTAAATTTATTACGCGTTCTCATCCCAAATGGAAACCGCAGGTGATTTATAATCCCGCATTACCGATCAAACAATGTTTTTTGCCACGACCGGAGTTTATGCCGGCACGGTATCAATATGTGGTAGCGGTAGGGCGTTTGGCGCACCAAAAAGGGTTTGACCGCTTGCTTAAAGCGTGGCGGCGCGTATGCAGCGGATTTTCAAACTGGAAACTGCTTATCATCGGTACGGGTCCGGAAGAGAACAATTTAAAAAGCTTGGCTGATACGTTGGATATACAGCATTGTGTGCAGTTTGTTCCGCCCGTAAAGGAAGTGAATGCAGTCTACCGCCACGCACAGGTTTATGCAATGTCCTCCCGTGCGGAAGGTTTTCCGATGGTGCTTTTGGAAGCAATGGCCGCGGGGGTGCCCGCCGTTAGTTTTTCCTGTACGGGGCCAGATGTAATTATCCGCGACGGGGTAGACGGTTTTTTAGTTACGCCGGACAATACCGATGAGCTTGCCGAAAAATTAGCCGAACTGATGACAAACGAACCGCTCCGCGCCCAATTTGCCAAAAATGCGCGGCAGGTGATAAAGCGTTTTTCGCTGAAAGACTATATCGACGCGTATGAAAATTTATGTCTAAACGCCCGCAAATCAGCGTAATTATTCCCGTTTACAATGTGGAAGCGTATTTGGAAGAATGCCTCCAAAGTGTTGCGGCGCAAACCTTTGCGCCGTTAGAAGTTATTGTAGTAAATGACGGTTCTTCGGACGCCAGCGGCGATATTTGTAAATCATTTCTAGAACGGTACCCGAATTGGCTGTATGTGAAACAATCCAATCAAGGTGTCGCCGCGGCGCGGAAAAACGGATTGGAACGCGCCCAGGGGGAATATCTTGCGTTTGTGGATTCGGATGATGTGTTATCTCCCGAGTATTTTTCCTCTTTATGGGTGGTGCGGGAACAAACGGTGGCGGACTTGGTTATCGCGCCGATGTGCCGCTTTACGGAAGATAAGGAAAACTCTTTTGGGCCGGAAGGAACTTTTTGGAATGAACGCGTTTTAGCGGGAGTTACGCGCGCCCGGGTGTTTGAAAACTTTTCAGCTGCTCTTGCGTTATGCGGTAAACTTTTCAGCCGGGATTTGGCAAATAAAGCCGGGCTTACTTTTCCTTCTTTGCGCACGGGCGATGATATTTTACCGTCTATACAATTACTGGCCGGAGCCCAAACGCTCGCCCTTGCGCCGGGAGCCAAATATTACTACCGCCAGGCGCGACCTCTGTCGCAAAGCTCGTCTGGAGTCAATCGTTTTGAAGGGTTATTCGAAGGTTTTTTGCAAGCCAAAAAACACCTGGTAAACACGTGCCGATATAACGAGCTGGCCCCCGGCTTTGAACGCGTACGGTTTATTTGTTTGACGAGTTTTATGGAAAAATTCGGTTTAAACAAAACGCAGCGGGCTTTGCTGAAAGCGCATAAAGACGATTTGAAAGTTCCTCTTTTCGCCCGCCGGAATTGGCCTTGGAAGCTGCGCCTGCGGGTTAGTTTTCTATCCTTATGTTTGCGGTGCGGCTTGCCATATGACAAAGCGGTAAAATTCCTGCGCCGCTTGTGTTGTTTCCGTTAAACCCGCTCAAATAGCTGGCGGAGGAAATCGTCCCAATCGCCGCTGCGGCGCGTCAGCCAAAACAGCCCCGCCAAAAAGATTACTCCGCCGATGAGTACGGTTACAAACGGATTTGTACCCGCCCCGAAAAACGCGTACACGGCCGACGGAAACAGCGCAATCACGTTGACTGCCAGCAGCCGCGCCGCCCGGCGCAGGGACGGCCCGTAAGATATATACGGGCAATACTTGCTAAAGAATAAATAATTCAAATACAGCCCCACAAAACAGCACCCTACTTGTACATACGGAAACGCAAATGCGCCCCACGCGCGCACACTAGGCGGCGTCAGCACAATAAACAGTACAATGCCCGAGAGCGCATACGGCAGAAATTCTTTCAGTTTCCGTCCCGCCGCCACAACATTGTTTTGCATCAGGATTGGTCCCATGAACAGCATTAGTCCCAACAGCGGGCGCAGGAAAGCGGCGGCCTGACGGACGTCTTGCGCATCAAATTCGCCGCGTTTAAAAAACAGCGTGACGATTTCCGGTGCATAAAATGCCGTGAAAACCGCCAGCGGGGTTAAGAGAAAAAGCAAAAAGTGCAATGTGGACAAAAAGTCCGCATTTAGTTGGTTCGTGTCGTTTTTAGCGGCGCTTTCGGTCAGTTGGATTTTTGATACGTTGGTTACGCGCAGCGTTAAAATTTCGGTGGGGGATTCTGCCAGTTGTTTGGCATAGTTGAGCGCGCTGACAAGTCCCGCCGAAAGTCCGCTTAACAAATATAGCGGCAGTACACCGGCAGCGATATTGGCTAACTCAATGAGCTGGTTGCTGATGAGGTTTTTGACAAATACGTGTGAGGGCCGTTTCGGCTGCAGGAAAAAATTCCACGACAGTTCTTTTTTTAAAATCCATAAAAATACGATGATTTGAACGGCGTTTGCCGCCACAAAACCGTATACCATACTGACGATTCCCTCCGTCCGGCCTAACAGCACCAGACACGCTAGCGGCAACAGGGCGTTAAGCGGTGTAAAAAGCGAGGAGGCAAACCTGCGGTACATTTCCAACACTGCGATTAAATATGCTGTCAGCAGCTGCAGGCCGAACATCCAAAAGCTCCACGTCAGCAAATTCCGTTCCCGCACCAATTCCTCTATACTGAAAAGAGAAAGCGCTTCCATTACTTTCACGGGAAAGAAAATTCCCGCCGCTCCTAACGCAAGTGTAATCAGTAAATAAAAATATAAAAATCCGTTTAGGAGGGGGCGTCCTCCGCCGGTTGTTTGGGCGTCTAGCGTCATTGCTTCGGGAATGACCGCCGCCGCATTCATACGCTGTAGAAACGTCAGCCCGAAGCCTGTTGCCATAATTAGGTAAAAGTAGACGTCCGTTGCTCGGTCCGCGCCGAAATACAACGCCACCAAGAGGGCGTTGGCGAACGATACTATTTTCCACGCCAGCGTGGCGCCTACGGCCATTGCCGCGCCGCCGCGGTACGAAGTGGGCTTAAAAAGATGAACCATATTTGATATTATAATAATTTAGGAGAAGAATATCGTGACAACCCAATTTGAACCCGTTATCGGGCTGGAGATACACGTCCAGCTCGCCAGCAAAACTAAATTGTTTTGCTCTTGTCCCAACGGTGTGGGCGAGGATACCAAGCCCAATACCGCCGTCTGCCCCGTTTGCACGGGACACCCCGGCGTAATGCCGGTGTTAACCGAGGGTGCGCTGGCGCTTGCCGTGCGTGCAGGGCTCAGTATGAACTGCGCCGTCAATACCCGTTCCACTTTTTCGCGCAAGCATTATTTCTATCCGGATTTGCCTAAAGGCTACCAGATTACCCAGTATGACGAACCGATTAACGGCGCGGGATATATTGAAATTACTTTTGGACCGAAGGATAACTTGCAGAAAAAGAAAATCGGCATTCACCACGCCCATTTGGAAGAAGATGCGGCGAAATCCTCGCACTTTGCGGACTATTCGCTGGTGGACTATAACCGCGCCGGAAGCCCTCTTCTGGAAATCGTGTCTAGGCCGGACTTGCGTTCTCCGGACGAAGCATACGCGTATCTGACCGAAATCAAACGGTTGATGCGTTGGGTGGGAGCGTCCAACTGCGATATGGAAAAAGGCGAACTGCGTGTAGATGTAAACGTGTCGCTGCGCCCCGTCGGACAGGAAAAATTTGGCACGCGTGCGGAAATCAAAAATTTGAACTCGTTTAAAGCTGTTAAAGACGCGCTGACC
>NZ_JBJEGE010000007.1:0-67922 GCF_051874775.1 Candidatus Avelusimicrobium sp. | reverse complement strand
CACGTCCGTACCCCAACGCCCGTTTAAAAAAGCGAAAGGGGTGTATAAATGGTAATTAAGTAAATCCCAGCTGACGTCTTGTCCGCCCGCTAGGCTGAAAGCTCCGCCCGCAAGACACAGCAGGAGGAGCAAAAGGCTGTTTTTGACTAATGGAGATAATTTCATATCTTTAGCGTCTGCCGCTTTGAAGCAGTCTTTGTATATCATAGCAGATTTTGAGTGGTGTTTTCGCTCCGGCTGCCGTACGTTTTTATATAATATTATTATATGAAAATCACTCCTACCGATTGTTTGGTTATCGGCGGCGGGATTGCGGGCTGCGTATACGCTCACGAAGCCGCCAAGAAAGGTCTTAAAACGATGCTCTTGTGCTGCGGGGAAATATCCCAAGCCAACAGCGATTTGGCACAGGGGGGGATTGTTTACGAACCCAACCTGCGTATGGACGACTTATTAGAGGACGTCCGTCTGGCCACTGCGGGGCTGTGTAACGATTCCGCCGTGCGCGCTTTGTCCGAAGCGGGGTGTAAAGCCGTGGAGGACGTGTTTCTAAACGATTTGGATGTAAATTTCGACCGCGACGAACACCACGCGCTGCGTTTCACGCGCGAGGGCGCCCACCGCAAAAACCGCATTATTTATTCCAAGGATACGACGGGCCACGCGATGCTTTCGGCCATTCAGGCCGCCGTGCGCAAAAATCCGCTGATTACCGTGCGGGAGTACGCCTCGGCCATTGATTTGCTTACGTTATCCCACTGTTCCGTTGACCCGATGGACCGCTACCGTCCGCTGACGGTGTTCGGCGCGTATGTACTGGATAATAAAACGGGCGAAGTGTTTGCCGTTACGGCGAAAAAAACGATACTGGCGACGGGGGGCGTCGGGCAGGTCTACCGTCATACCACCAATTCGGAACATTCCTACGGGCACGGCATTGCGATGGCGTACCGCGTCGGCGCGCGTGTGATGAATATGGAATTTGTTCAATTCCACCCCACCGTGTTTGCCAAAGGGAAGAGCTTTTTACTATCCGAAGCGTTGCGGGGCGAAGGCGCGATTTTACGCAACGTAAAGGGCGAAGCGTTTATGGAAAAATACCATCCGCTGAAAGATTTGGCTCCGCGCGATGTGGTTTCCCGCGCCATTGAAGAGGAACGGTTGAAAACGTCGCATGATTGCGTCTATTTGGATATTTCCCATAATCCCGCTGAAGAAACGAAAGAACGCTTCCCCGCGATTTACAAAAAATGTTTGGACGAGGGTTTTGATCTGACCAAAGTTCCCGTGCCTGTGGTTCCGGCAGCGCATTATTTTTGCGGCGGCGTGTACGCTACGCCGGAGGGGAGAACAAACATTTTGCATTTAAACGCCATTGGCGAAACCGCGTGCACAGGCTATCATGGGGCGAACCGTTTGGCCAGTACGTCTTTATTGGAAGCGGTGGCAATGGGTTACCTGTGTGCGCACGCGGACGCGAAAGAAATTGCGGAGGGAAATTTCCACATTCCCGTTCCCAAAGACTGGGTGGTTCCGTCCGAAAAGCCGGACATCAGCCTCGTCAAACAGGATTTGGCTACCCTGCGCAGCACGATGTGGAATTACGTCGGCCTGATGCGCAGCGCCAAACACTTGGGCCGCGCAGAGAAGATTTTACGCCACCTGCATAACGAAATTGACGTATTCTATAAAGGGGCTGCGTTGTGTCAGGAGTTGTTGGACCTTCGCAACGGAACGCAGACCGCGCTGTTAATTACGTATGCCGCGCTGAAGAACAAAACCTCGGCGGGGTGTCATTATCGAATGGACAAGTGTGGTGAAGCACAGGGGCTTTTGCTTTAAAATTCATCTCCGCTTGATTTCTCCTGCCGCTAACAAACAATAAGAAAATTCTATGTTGTTTCGGCGGAAACTCCCTTCATGCGCTCACCCAAGTACGGGGGTATGTCGGATATGAATAAAAACCCCGCTTATCCATAAGCGGGGTAATAAACGAAAATTGCTCTTGTTTTATAAAAACCATATATGGCATTTTAGTAGATTGCGTTCGATACACAGTGACAAGGGTATCGGTTTCCGGTGACATCTTCTTGTGTTCCGCATCGATCGGATTCACAGCAACAACCTTTTCCGCTCTTGACCCAATGCCCTGGACTTCCGGCTCGTGTACAGGGCCCTGCACATCCGGAGAGATCGATATCTACATCTACGAAGTCGCTATCTATTGTAGTCTGAGTACAGGAAATGTTTGAAGTTGAAGCCGGACAGGAGGTGGTGTTTGCCACCAAACTTAATACCCAAGCCACCTTCCCTCCCTTTGTACAACGTGGTACCCAACATAATAAGCGTGAAGTAGTGGATAAAGCAGTAGTTCCCGTTTTCTGTACAAAGCTCCCTGTAGGATAAGGGATATCCACCCCAGCCAAGTGAAAACCGTATGTTGTAGAACCCCCATACGTTCCGTCTTCCTGTGTTAAACCGACAGTGTTTCCGCTCTTGTCTATTATGTTTAACGTATTGGCGTTTAAATTCGTCGTATAATGTTGGTAGGTATTCTCTCCGTTGAGCGTGCCAACATAAGAATCCTTACTCGTAGCGGAAAGGGAACCGCCGTTAAGTCCTACCTCCAAAGTGGTTGTAGGGACAGTGGTATTTGCGGCATTATACGCGGACGCGTTGGAGGTCAACGCCGCTCCGCCACGGAACGTGGTATTTGGCATATCCACAGCCGTGTTGGCTCCGCCTGTAACCGTAGGGACGTTATAAATTTTATTCGCATTGGATGCGTCCCATTCCATTTCCACTGTACCGCTTGAATTGACATTCAAATCTGTGCTAACTTCTAACCCGCCTTTAAACACGGCCTCTTTGGAAACTTTTAAATAATCATACTGCCCCATACGCGCCGGATTATAGCTGATGGTGGAAACAATTTCCGCTCCTGCCGGAAAGGATAATCCCAATAGTAATAATACCCATAACTTTTTCATAGCTGTATGCTCCTTTACTCAAAACCTAATACTATAGTTTACTAGAAGAAAGGTAAAAAAACAAGAGTTTTTTCCCGCCCGCGAATTAACATATAGCTTTCTAAATGCTACAATAAAAATAATTTATTAGGGGAGAAAAATATGATACAAAACCGTTTTTTTCGGCGTTTGGCTGTTTGTTTAGCCGCCGCGTGTGTATCCTCGGGAGCATATGGCGCGCCCGCTTTAAAAGTGTTGTCCGCCGCGCCGCAAGGCGCCGTTCCGTCCGCCGGACGTCAAGCCGTCAGCGTGACGTTTAACCAGCCGGTGGCCGCGTTGTCCGAATCCGGACGGTTTTCTTCGCAGGATTGTCCCTTGGTAATTACGCCTGCCGTAGAGGGAGCCTGCCGTTTTGCGGGGACGCAAACCGTTTTGTTTGAGCCGTCCGCCGAGTGGCCGGCAGCTTCCCGTTTTACCGTGCGCGTGAAAGCGGGGTTTAAATCCCGCGTATCGGGCCAAGCACTTTCTGACCCGTACTCGTTTATGTTTACAACGCCCGTTCCGCAAGTTCATTCCGTACGGCCTTCCAACGGTGAGCATTGGATTACCCTCAATCCCACTTTCTACCTTATTTTTAATATGCCCGTTAAGATAGAAGCGCTTGTCGGTTATGCCACCCTTTCATCCGAATCCGGTGCGGCGGTTCCGCTCTCCTTCCGCCCTGTCAGCCAAGTGGAATTTGAAAAAGATTTCTCGTATTACGATAAAAACAATATCGTTGCCGCCAGTCCGCTTGAAACGTTGAAAAAAGGCCAAAAATATACGCTTGCGCTTGCCGCAGGACTAAAAGCCGCGTCGGGCGCGTTGGGAATGGCCCGCCCGTATTCCACGCATTTTTACACGTATCCGGACTTAACGGTTTTGGGAGAGGTAAACACAGGCTGCCTGCCGTATTCTCCTATAGTGCGTTTTTCTACTCCGGTGCGTATGCGCGAACTGGCGGCTGCCGTCTCTGTAGAACCTGCTTCCGCCGTACGTAAATTGTCGGACCGCGAGCTTGACCAGTTGGGCAGCGACGTGGTTATCAGTTCCGTTTCCAACGAAAATTCCCGCAAGTACTATAAAGAACGCTATCACCTGTCCGACGAAGAAATAAACGCCGGAACTGCGTTTTTTGCCACCGACCTTTCTTTCTTAAAATTGGAACCGAACCAAAATGTAACCGTTACGATTTCCAAAGATTTGCGTGACATTTACGGCAACCGCCTGGGGCAGGATTATACGTTTACCGTGTCTAACTCCGGCTATTGCCCGGCGGTGGATTTTTCGGGCGGATTCGGCGTGCTGGAAAGCTACTTGCCGTCCCGCCTGCCGATTGATTTGATGAATACGCCGTCCTTGCCTGTGCAGGCCGCGCGGTTTAATAAGGAAAATTTTATTCCGTTTGATACGCGTTCCTCGCACTACTGCAAACGTGCGCCGCTTGCCGATATGACGTTTGACGGCGCCTACGAATTTAAAGACGTAAAAGACAAAACGTTAAAAACCTTCTTTGATTTAAAGAAATTCAGCCCCACCGCCAAAGACAGCATTATCTTTAGCCAAGTATGGGTCAAAGATAAGAATCACGGCGAAGAGGGCTGTTGGATCTCTTCCACGGACAACATTACCGATGTTGGTATTACGTTTAAAACGTCGCCGGAAAATATCCTGCTGTGGGCTACGTCTTTGGAAACGGGCGAACCGATGCCCAACTTGGCCGTGGAACTGCGCGGTAAAGATAACAAAATTTTGTGGACGGGTTCCACCGATATGAATGGCCTCGCGCTTGCGCCCGGGTGGAAAAAGCTGGAAGTTCCGCCGGCCGACTGGGGCCAGCCGGAAATTTATGCGTTTGTGTCCAGTGCGGGCGGCGACGCGGTCGTCAGCAATTTGTGGAACAGCGGGCTTGAGCCGTGGCGTTTTAACTTAGATTACGACTATAATCCCTCCGCTGAACAGACGCGTTCTGTGCTGTTTTCGGACCGCGGCGTTTACCGCCCGGGCGAAACAGTATATCTCAAAGGCGTAATGCGCCAAATGAAGGGCGGTGCGTGGGCGCTGCCGGACGCGGTGCGCGGCAAATTGGTGGTTTCCGACTCCCGCGGTGAAACCGTGCTGAGCAAAGAAGTAACCATTTCTTCCGCTTTCGGCACGTTTGACGTTTCGTTTGATATTCCCAAAACAGCCCATACCGGATCGTGGGACGTAACCTTTACCCCGCAGTTAAAAGGCGATAAAGATCCGCGCGCCGCTTATTATTCTTTCCGCGTAGAAGCCGTTAAACAAGCCGATTTTAAAGTGACGCTCCGGCCGGAATCTGAAAATTATATTGCAGGAGAGAAAGCCAACTTTGCCGCGTCGGCGCAGTACAATTTCGGTGTGCCGCTGGCGGATGCCAAAGCGTCTTGGACGCTGCGCCGCGAAATCGCGTGGTTTGAATCCAAGGATTTTGCGGAGTATGAATTTTCGCCTTATTTTCTGCGCGAAAACGAATATCAAGAAAACGGAAAATTGCTTTTGAGTTCGTCCGGTAAAACGGACGCGCAGGGCGCGCTGTCCTTCTCGGCCGTAATGCCTTCTGCTGTTGCTCCCGTGCGGGTGTATGCGGAGTTGGGCGTTCAGTCGCCCGCGCGGCAGGAACTGTTTGCCCGTTCGTCCGTAATGGTACACCCCGCGGATTTCTACTTGGGCGCAAAGGTGCTTACGGAACACGCCGAACAAAATAAACCCGTGGATGCCGACGTGGTGGCCGTTACGGTGCAGGGTAAACGGACGACCGCTTCCGTGGTGGCGAACATCCGCAAAGAACAATGGTACAGCGTACGCAAAACGGGCTTGTCCGGCCGCTTGGAATGGGTCAGCGAAAAA
Source organism: Candidatus Avelusimicrobium sp. (assembly GCF_051874775.1). Classification (GTDB taxonomy): domain Bacteria; phylum Elusimicrobiota; class Elusimicrobia; order Elusimicrobiales; family Elusimicrobiaceae; genus Avelusimicrobium. Next base: position 62,043 of record NZ_JBJEGE010000007.1, on the reverse strand, counting down.
CAGGTTGCCGAACTGCCCGCCCAATCCTTTGAGGTAAGTGAAAAAGGCGCGAAATTCGCGTTTACTCCGGCCGAGGCCGGCAATTATTACGTAACATTTACGTCGTCCGACGCGTCCGGCCGCAAAGTGCTGGGGGGATTTAATGTAATGGTGTATGGTGACGCTCAGGCATATTGGCGGCAGACGGAGGATGATTTGTTGATTCTGAAACAAGATAAAAATTCCTATAAAGCCGGCAAGAAAGCACGTATCAGCGTACAGTCCCCGTACGAAAGTGCGCTTGCGCTCGTTACCGTGGAACGTGAGGGTATTTTGGATGCGTGGACGACTGTCGTCAAAGGCGGGGCGGATTATATTGAAGTGCCGATAAAAGCAAACTACTTGCCCAATGTGTACGTGGGTGTTACGCTGGTGCGTGGCAGAAGCAGCGCACCGGTGGACGATAAGGGGCTTGATTTAGGCAAACCGCAGGGCAAAGTCGGCTACGTCAACTTGAATGTGGAGCCCGAAAGCAAACGTATCGCCGTAACCGTTAAACCGAACAAAGAAACCTATCTTCCACGGCAGGAAGTAACGTTAAAACTGACCGCTAAAGCGGGCGGAAAAGCCGTTCCTGCTGAGGTAGCAGTAATGGTTGTAGACGAAGGTATTTTGGCGTTGACGGGTTATCAAACGCCGGACTTGTTCAGCCGATTTTACGGTTCACTCCCTGTATCTGTATTTACGATGGATAACCGCGTTTACGTAGTTGGCCAGCGTAATTTCGGTGAAAAAGGCGAAAACCGCGGCGGCGGAGGCGGAAGCGATGCCAAACTGGGCGGTACGGATTTAAGAAATAATTTCTCGTTTACGCCTTATTTTAACGCGTCCGTCCAAACGGATAAAAAAGGCCGCGCGGAAGTGAAATTTACATTGCCCGACAATCTGACCAAATTCCGTATTATGGCCGTGGCGGTAACGAAAGACGAATTTGGCTCGGGCGAAGGTTCCGTTAAAGTTTCTAAGCCCGTGATGGTAACTTCCAATCTGCCGCGTTTTGCGCGCAAAGGGGATAAATTCTCCTGCGGCGCGGTAGTGTATAATTACGAAGATAAAAAAGGCGAACTGACTGTTACTGCCGAAGCCAAAGGCGCGCTGAAACTGACGGGTCCTGCCGAACAAACTGTTACCGTTCCAATGAGCGGGGCCAAAGAAGTCACGTGGATGTGTGAAGCGGTGGAAAACGGCGAAGCCGAGGTGGCATTTACCGTCAGCGGTAAAAAATCATCCGACGGTGTACTGGCTAAATTGAGGGTTTCTCCTGTAGAAAAAAAGCAAACGCTGGCGTTGTATTCCTCCACGGTGGGAGAAGAAGAAGAACTGCTTGATAAACCGGCTAATTTAAACGCGCAGGCGGATAACCAAATTACGTTCTCGCTTGCGTCTACCGCGCTCATTAACTTAAAAGGTTCTATGATTTACCTGATGACGTATCCGTATGACTGCTTGGAACAGCAGATGTCCAAGGTTTTACCCGTCGTTATGGGGGCGAAATTGGCGGAAGAGTTTAAACTGGGCGATGTAAAAGAGCTTAAAAAACGCGCACAGGAAATTCTGGAACGCATACCGGAATACCAATACGCCTCCGGCGGATTTGGTTATTGGAAGGAATCCCGTCCGGACCCGTACGTAACCGCTTACACGCTGGAAGTCAACTATTTGGCCAAACAGGTCGGATACAAGGTGCAGGAAAAAGCGCTTGAAAAAGCCGCCGTTTGGTTAGAAACTGCGTTTAATAAAAATACCCAGCGGGCTTATGCGTATTCCGTTTTGGAAACGGAAACGGCCCGCGCATATACCGCCTATGTGCTGGCGCTGTACGGCAAAAAGAGCGCGGCTGCTTTTAATACTTTATATGCTAAGCGCAATATGCTGCCGCCTGCCGCTCAGGCTTATTTACTGAAGGCCGCGCAGGTATTGGAACGTCCCCAAGTGCAAAAATCCGCTTTGGCTCAAGGATTATTAAATCAGGCTGTCTATACGCCTCAGTCCGTTTATTTTGATGTGCCCGAAATGCCGTGGCTGCATATCGGCAGCGTCAAAACGACCGCGCTTGCACTGGACGCGCTGTTGTTTGCCAAACAGAATTTTGAACAAGCTTTTGAAAGCGCGTCGTGGCTGATCCGCCAGTTAAATGCGCAGGGCCATTGGGAGAATACAAGCGATAACGGAGCCGTATTTACCGCGCTGAACACTTATTACCGTACCCAAGAGAGCACGGAGCCGGATTTTGCGGCTTCCGTCAAACTGGATGCGCAAACCGTGTTTGAACATACCTTTAAAGGGCGATCTGCAGAAGCTAAAAACGGATCGGTTCCCTTTGGAGAAGCATATGGACAAGGCACGGAAACGCGCGTATCTTTCGGTAAATCCGGCGCGGGTACGCTCTATTATATGCTGGGGCAGGTATACGAACCCCGCGCGTACGAAACGCCGGTAAACGCGGGCTTTGAAATTTCCCGCGAGCTGACGGCGCTCGATGGCACACCTGTAGAAACCGTGCGTGCGGGCGAACGCTACAAAGTAACGCTTACTGTTAAAAACGCTGCGCCGCGCCACTTTGTAGTGGCGGAAGATTTTGTTCCCGCCGGATTTGAAATCGTCAATTTCGAACTGGCGACGGAATCTGCCAATGTCTCGGCGGCGGTAAACGGGGCGGATGATTACGCGTTTGAGCGCAACGAAAAATACGACGACCGTATCGCCACGTTTGCCGACTATCTGCCTGCCGGAACACATACGTATTCGTATGCGGTATCCGCGCTTACGTCCGGTACGTTTGCGTGGCCGTGTGCGTGGGTGAGTCAGATGTACGAACCCGCCGTATTTGGCCGTAATGCGACGCAAGCGCTTGTGATTGAGTAACGTGATGAACCGCGTTTGGAAGTTTTTTATTGTGCTTCTCCCCTGCTTGCTTATTGGCTGGGGGGAAGTTTTTTGTTTAACGCCTTCCAAACAAATTTACGACCGCCGCGGCGCACCCGTGCGCGGTTTTTTGTCGGAAAATGAAACGTATTACCGCCCCGTAGCCTTATCCGAAATTTCCCCGTGGCTGATTGCGGCGGTGGTAGCGGCGGAAGACAAACGTTTTTTTTCGCACGCGGGCGTAGACACGCAAGCCGTTTTGCGCGCCGCGTGGCAAAACGCTTCGGGCGGAAAAATTATTTCGGGTGCCTCCACCATTACCCAGCAGCTTGTGCGTGCGGTGGAGCCGCGGTCCAAAACGCTGTGGGGTAAAGCGGGCGAGGCGTGGGATGCACTTATGTTGGAGCGAAAGCTGTCTAAAGAAGAAATTTTAAACGAATACTTTAACCTGTTAGAACTGGGTAATTTAACCCAAGGCGTGCAGGCGGCTTCGCAATTTTATTTTGGCGTGGATGCGGCGGATTTATCTTTGGCGCAGGCTGCGTTTTTGGCGGGGCTTGCTAAATCGCCCACTTATTACAATCCGTTAAAACATTTGGCCCGTGCGCAAACCCGCCAAAAATATGTTTTAAAACGTATGCTGGAAGAGAAATTTGTAGATAAAGAAATGTATGATTTAGCTGTCAGCGAACCGGTGGAACTGCGCACGCAAAACCGTCCGTTTGATGCCCCGCATTTTACACATTTTTTAAAACCGCTGATTCCGCAGGATGTTTCGGACGTTACTTCTACGCTAGACAGGGAACTGCAGCTGTATGCTGAGGAGCTGGTTAAAAATTATATCTCGCGTATGAAGAAGGAAAACGTAACGAATGCGGCGGTAGTCGTGCTGGAAAACGCAACAGGTGCGGTACTGGCGTATGTGGGCTCAGCCGATTTTTACGATGATATTTATCACGGGCAGGTGGACGGTGCGCGCGCTTTGCGCCAATCCGGCTCCACCCTAAAACCATTTGTGTATGCACTGGCGTTTGATAAGGGGCTTTTGACGCCCGCTTCTTTACTGTCAGATGAAGATACGTTTTTTGAAGGCGGTTTCCGCCCGCGCAATTATGATGAAACTTTTCACGGTTTGGTTTCTGCCCGCACAGCGCTGGCGTGTTCGTATAACATTCCAGCGGTCAAAGCGGCCGAAAAAACGGGTGTACCCGCTCTTTTATCGTTTCTTCGTGTGTTGGGGCTGATGACGCTTAGTAAGCCTGCCGATTTCTACGGTCTGGGTCTTGCCTTGGGCAACGGAGAAGTGCGGCTGTTGGATTTAACCAATGCGTACGCCACGTTGGCGCGCGGCGGCGTATATCTTCCCGTGCGGATTGCCGCGGAGCCGGTTATTTCGCTGCAAGGAAAAGAAGGGCGCGTGTTAGATGAAAATACCGCTTATTTGGTAACAGATATTTTAAAGGATAACAATGCCCGCGCACCTGCGTTCGGACTTAATTCTCCACTGGCTGTTCCGTTCGAACTGGCCGCTAAAACGGGAACTTCCAAGGATTATAAAGATAATTTTACGCTGGCCTATACCCCGCGGTGGACAATTGGCGTGTGGGTGGGGAATTTTGACGCGTCCGCTATGCAAAAAGTTTCCGGCATAACGGGGGCGGGGCCGATTATGCACGATTTAGCCGTGTATCTCAACGAAAAATATCCGTCCGCTCCGTTTAAAACGCCGGAAGGCGTTACGCGCACTTTAACGTGCGTGCAAAGCGGGCTGTTGGCCGGGCCCGCGTGCAAACATACGAAAGAAGAAGTCTTTTTGACGGATAAAATGCCCGCCAAATGCGACGGCAAGCACATATCAGCCGCGCCCGCGCTGCAAATTTTAACGCCCTCGGTGGGCGACGTGTTTAAATGGGATCCTGCCTTTCCTGCGGCCTCCCAGCAAATTAAATTGTCGGCGTCGTGTGCGGAAAATACCTGTAAATGGACAATAGACGGAAAGAATTTATCTGCCCGCACCTGTGAAACGTGGTGGCCGATTGCCGTTGGAAAACACCGTTTATCGGTAACGTGCGGGGGAGAAACGCAAGAAACTCATTTTGAGGTGTTACCGTAATAACTAATGATAAGTTTCCGCTGAAAGCGGGCCGGGCCGAAAGGGCTTGACCCGTTTTTTTTTTTTGATAACATAGGGATATCTTTATAAAAGGATATGAACTGTGAAAAAAAACGCGGGTTTTACCCTTATTGAATTATTAGTTGTCGTGCTTATTATCGGCATTTTATCGGCGGTGGCGCTGCCGCAGTACCAAAAAGCGGTGGAAAAATCCCGCGCGGCGCAGCCGCTTACTTTATTAAAATCTCTGGCGCAGGCCCAGCAAACATATTATATGGCCAATGGCGCGTACGCCACCCAGTTTGACCAACTGGACGTAGAACTTCCCTGGACCGGGAAAGAATACTGGTGTTCGGCTCATAGTTCGATAAAGGATACGCGTTCCAACGGGGATTGGAGTCTGCAATTATATTCCGACGGAAGCATGACAGGAATTTATATGGGGCGTTTGACGGGGGCCTATAAAGGAGCCGGCTGGGTGTATTGGGTGCAACACGGTTCTCTTCCGCCAAACACGTTATATTGTGCCGAGCGGGTGGGAAGTGGGCTTGTCTTTACTAAAACGGCCGGAGATTATTGCCAAAAGATATTTTCCGCTCCCCGTAAAAATTGGTCGGACGGCGGACTCGCCGTATTTGCATTATAAGGATTTTCGGGAAATTAAAACAGCCTCTTTCGGAAAGAAAGAGGCTGTTTTGCGTCAGATTTTAAAACTTATTTCACAACGCCGGCGGAACCAAATACATTCTGATTCTTTTCGGCATACATTTTGATAAGTTCTTCGCGGGCCGGCCCCAAGTATTTGCGCGGGTCAAATTCGCTGGGTTTGGTGGCGAAAATTTTGCGGATGGTGGCGGTCATCACGAGGCGGCCGTCGGAGTCCACATTGATTTTGCACACAGCCATTTTAGCCGCTTTGCGCAGCTGTTCTTCCGGTACACCGGCGGCATCTTCAATTTTTCCGCCGTATTCGTTGATTTGTTTGACGGCCCATTGCGGAACGCTGGAAGAACCGTGCAGCACAATCGGGAAGCCCGGGAGGCGTTTGGAAACTTCTTCCAAAATGTCAAAGCGCAGTTCGGGCAATTTTTCGCCGGGTTTTACTTTAAATTTGTAAGCGCCGTGAGAGGTGCCGATGGAAATGGCCAAGGAATCCACGCCGGTGCGGGTAACGAAATCTTCCACTTGGGCGGGATCAGTATACGTGTGGTGTTCGGCGGAAACTTCATCTTCGATACCGGCCAAAACACCCAGTTCGCCTTCCACGGTCACGTCGTGGGCGTGCGCATATTCCACCACTTTTTTGGTAAGCGCCACGTTTTCTTCGTACGGCAGGTGGGAGCCGTCAATCATTACGGAGGAGAAACCGTTGTCAATGCAGTCTTTGCATAATTCAAAAGAATCGCCGTGGTCTAAGTGCAAGCACAAGGGAACGGGTTTGCCGAGTTCTTTCATCATTTCAACCGCGCCGCGGGCCATCCAGCGCAGCAAGGTGGCGTTGGCGTATTTGCGCGCGCCGCTGGAAACCTGCAGAATTACCGGAGAACCGGTCTGCACGCACGCGGTGACGATCGCCTGCAGTTGTTCCATATTGTTAAAGTTATAAGCCGGAATGGCATAACCGCCGGCCATAGCGTCTTTGAACATTTGGCGGGTGTTTACCAAGCCAAGTTCTTTATAAGAAACGGTCATATACAGCCTCCTAAAGAATATATCTGTCTTCAACATTTTACAATTTTTTGCGCGGAATGTTCTGCGTTTTTCCGCATTGATTGGTCTTTCGTCTGCAAATGCTTGCAAAAAAACGACTTTTGGCGTATAATGTACTTACCTTTAGTGTCTTTTAGAGAGTAATAATGACTTATAAACTTGATTTTTCTATTCTTAAAACCTTAACCGGTTTGGCCGGAGTGTCCGGCCGTGAACACGATGTGCGGGAGTATCTGAAAACCCTGCTTGCGCCATATGCGGATGAAATGCGCACCGATGCGCTAGGCAATTTGATTGTATTTAAAAAAGGTACGTCGGGCAAAAAAATGATGTTGTGCGCGCATACGGATGAGGTCGGACTGATGATTCACCACGTGGACGACCGCGGCTTTGCGCGGTTTATTACGGTGGGGGGAATTGACCCCCGTACGCTTCCGGCGCAGCGGGTGCGCGTGCAGACCCGCAACGGAGAACTGATCGGTGTTATCGGAGTAAAGCCCGCCCATATTACGACGGAAGCCGACCGCGGACGTGCGCTTGGAGTCAAGGAACTTTTTATTGATTTGGGGCTTCCCGCTGAAGAAGCAAGGAAACGTGTAGAAGCGGGTGATTGGGCGGTATTGGACCGCGAATATGTGGAATTTGGGGACGAACGTATTTCAGCCAAAGCGCTTGACAACCGTGCCGGCGTATTTGTGCTGGCGGAACTTATCCGCGCATTAAAACAGCCTTTTTATGATGTGTATGCCGTGTTTACGGTGCAGGAAGAAGTCGGCCTGCGCGGTGCGCAGACGGCGGCTTATGGAATAGATGCAGACATAGCGTTGTGCTTGGACACTACGGGTGCGGCTGATATTCCCTCGGTTGCTCCGCAGGATTATATTACGGCACTCGGCGCAGGAGCGGGCATTACAGCTATAGACGCGCGTACGATTACGCCGCTCTGGCTGTTTGAAGCCTTAAAACAGATTTGTGATAAAAATAACATTCTCCGGCAGGTGCGCGTAGCGCCGCGCGGCGGAAACGACGCGGGGGTGGTGCACTTGTCTAAAACGGGTGTTCCTACGTGCGCCCTGTCTATTCCTACGCGAAACATTCACTCCAATGTAGAAGTAATCAGCAAGCGCGATACGGAAAACGTATTCCGGCTTGCGTTCTTGGCGGCGCAGCAGGGGCTCGGGGAGTGCGCTCACTAAGAGGGGGCGTGTATTTAAATGAACAAAAAATTTGAATGGGGCAAAAAACGCGGCGTGTATATGGACGTAACCGATTACGCCCAAAACCCCGCTTACCAACTTCCGGCGGAAGAGTTAAATGCGTTTGAAAAACTGGACGCGGCTTACCGCGCGTTGGTGGCACTTTTGTATAATTATGTACCCAATTCCGGCCACCCGGGGGGAAGTATTTCCAGCGGACGTATGGTGGAACATCTGTTATATAAAGAAATGGCGTACTCGCTGAAAGAACCTCACAGGGACGACGCAGATATTGTTTCGTATGCTGCCGGACATAAGGCGCTTGGATTGTATGCCATGTGGGCGCTTCGCAGCGAAGCGGCGCGGATTGCGAAGCCGGAGCTGCTGCCGGAAAACGAAAAACTGCAGCTAAGGTTGGAGGATTTACTTGGTTTCCGCCACAACAAAGCGCAGGGGACACCTCTTTTTAAAAAGTTTAATGTAAAACCCTTGGGCGGACATCCTGAGCCGTTTATTCCGTTTGTGCGTACCAGTACGGGTGCGAGTGGAGTGGGAGACGGTTCTGCTGTCGGCCTTGCGTTGGCCGCGGCCGACGCATATGGGGCGAACTGTCCTGCCGTTCATATTATTGAAGGCGAGGGAGGACTGACCGCCGGACGTGTCAGCGAAGCCGCTGCCACTGCCGCTACTGCACAGTTGAAAAATGTTGTTTTTCATATTGACTGGAACGAAGCGTCTATTGAAAGCGAACGCGTGACTGCCGACGGAGAAAACGACGGCGATTATGTGCAGTGGAATCCAATGGAGTTCTTTTTTATCCACGATTTTAACGTCATCCGCGTTCCCAACGGGCACGATTTTAACCAAATCCACGCTGCGCAGAAACTGGCGGCGGAAATTTCCAACCACCAGCCGACGGCGATTGTGTACCGTACGGTAAAAGGGTGGCGTTACGGCATTGAGGGCAAGGCTTCCCACGGCAGCGGACACAAATTCGCTTCCGAAGGGTTTTACGCGGCTCTCTCGGAATTTGAGCAACTCTTCGGCGTGTCGTTCCCGCGTTTTTCGGGCGACAAAACCGAAGAAAACGTAGAGAAATTTTATTGGGAATCGTTGCTGACTATGCGCCGTGCGTTGGAAGGGGATAAATCCTTGTGCGCGTTTTTGGCGCAGCGGTTGGCGGAGGCGGCCGCGCGGCTGGACGACAAAAAACGTTCTGTTCGTACGGATTTGGGCGATTGTGCCAAACTTTATACGTTTAATCCGTCTGATGTTCCCGCGGAATTCGTTTTTGAAAAAGGAAAGCCGTATACTACCCGCGGGGTGCTTGGCAATGTGCTGGCATATCTTAATAAACAAACGGGCGGAACGCTTTTAACCGCATCGGCTGATTTGTACGGTTCTACCGGCGCGGGGGCAGTTTCCAAAGATTTCCCGGACGGTTTTTTTAATGCCGTTTCCAATCCGCAATCCCGTCGTCTGTCAGCCGGAGGCATTTGCGAGGACGGAATGTCCGCCGTTTGTACGGGGATTTCCGCTTTCGGCAAGCACGCGGGCGTGGCGGCTTCGTATGGTGCGTTTTTGGCGTTTGAACACGTAGCCGCACGCTTGCACGCCATCGGCGTACAGAGTGCGCGCGAAGCGGGGCTGTGCCCCAATACGTTTATTATGTTTAACGGCCACGCCGGACTCCCGACGGGGGAGGACGGCCCGACGCACGCCGATCCGCAGTCGCTGCAGCTTTTGCAGGGGAATTTCCCTAAAGGCGCGTGCATTACGGCGGTGCCGCTTGAGGTGGATGAAATTTGGCCGCTTGTCACCAAATCGCTTTCTTTAAAACCCGCCGTGTTCGCGCCGTTTGTTGTGCGTCCTTCTTATGCGTTTTTGGACCGCGAAGCGCTCGGTATGGAACCGGCGCAAAATGCGGTAAACGGCGTATATTATATGCGCCGCGCCAAAGGCAAAGCGGAAGGCACTCTTATTGTGCAAGGGGCGGGTATCGGGCGCATTGTGGCGGAGGAACTGCTGCCCGCGCTGAATGCAAACGGGCCGGACGTTAATGTGGTGTACGCCGCCAGCCGTGAACTTTTTGAACTCTTGTCCGAAGAAGAACAAGAAAAAATCCTGCCGCTTGAATATCGTCATACGGCTATGGGCATTACGGATTTTACGCTGCCTGCGCTGGAGGGCTGGCTTTTGAGCCAATCTGGCCGCAGACATACGCTGTTTCCACACAAAAACGACGTTTATCTCGGAAGCGCGTCGGCTGCCAAAGTATATGCCGAGGCGGGATTGGATGGAAAATCCCTGCTTAAAGCGGTACGCGCTTACGCACAAGATTTAAAACGGGATACTGCTTGGCGGTAGACCCGAACAGGAGAATAAAATGGCAGAAGAAAAACCTTACTTAACCGGACGGACCTATCTTTTCAAACTTCCTAAAGGCAAGGATTTGTTGGAGTCCCTTGCTGATTTTTGCCACGATAACCAAGTGAAATGCGGTGTAGTGAGCGTGGTTGGATCAGTTTCCAACGCTACCGTCGGTTATTATGACCAGTCCAAAAAGAAATATGAGAAAAAAGTAATTAACGAAGAAATGGAACTTTTAAGCTTAACGGGCAACGTCAGCATTCAGGATAACCGCCCTCAAGTACATGCGCACGTAGTATTTGCCGGAAAGGATTTTAACGCCGTCGGTGGACACTTAATGCCCGGTACTAAAATCTATGTTTGTGAAGCCTATGTACAGGAACTTGTGGGTGAGCCGAAAGTAAGACGTATGGATAAAGTAACCAAACTTTCTTTGTGGGCTTAAGTTATCTTATTAACATTCCCGTCCGCTCCGTTTGGGGCGGACGGATTTTTATACGGAACATTTCCGCTTTTACGGAATGCGGAAGAAATTCCCGAAGGAGAAACTCTTTTTTGCAGAGAAGAAAAATACGCGAGTCAGATATAATAACACTTCTGTTTTTCTGTGTCAAGCAGGATTTGTAAAAAAGCTTGAAATCAGTTTTTTAATTAGTTTTAATGAGTAAGTAGGGTAGTTAAATTATACAGGAGGAAATGCTGAATGAAGAAACTATTAGGCTTGCTGTTGGCTATGGCTGTAGCCTTTCCGGCGAGCGCCGACATACTTAAAAACGTGACCCTCAAAGGCGAAATCCAGACGATAGCCTCTGATGTGCGCCATAATGATGTGGTGGCAGATGCCCGATACAATTCCGGTACCAATGCCCGCGCTTTGGCCGGTCTTTCTTTTGACCTTGTTGAAGATGTACGTGCCAATGTACTCTTTCAATACGGTTATGCATGGGGTAGCAACAATACCGCCAACGAAGGTTTCGACAATGCCGACGGTATGAAATTGGTGGAAGCGAATGTGGTTCTCTCTAATTTATTCTGCTGCTTGGAAGCCTCGATAGGCCGCCAATTCTACGGTGATGAAAACAGCGCCGTAATGTATTTCGGTCCCACCCACTACAACGCCGAGGGGATCAACTTGGCTCGCGCGTTGGACGCCGCTAAAATTTCTTACAGCGACGATTTCAAATCCTTCACGATGATTGCCGGTAAAGTGGCCGATTTGGGCTATGACGCTTCTGCCACCGACGGAACCGCCATCTACGGCGCGGATTTGAAACTTAACCTGACCGATGTGGTTTCTTTGCAAGCCTACGGTTATGATTTGCGCAATGTTAAAGTTTGGGACGGAACCGCTTATGTGGCTTCGGAAGACAACAACGTCGGCTTCTACGGCGCCAAATTGGCCTTCAATCCTGAAGCCGCGCTGTTGAGCGTGGAATACGCGCGCAACTTTGAAGGCAACAGACTCGTCAAAGAACACAAGGATACCGGCTATATGGTAAAAGCGGACGGCGCGATTGACTTTGAAGCCGTTACCGCCCGCGCCGCGTTCCTGTACTCCAACGGCAATTTCTTTGCCTTTGGCAATTATAGACCTGGTCTTTTAATCGGCGATCCGATGAAAGGCGGAATTTTTGACTATACCGAAGATGGCGTGCGTATGTTTAACGTCGGTTTTGACTTTAAACCCTACGAAAAATGGACCGTGTCTCTGGACGGATACACTTTCCAGAGCCGCTTCGCGCATCATACCGCCACCTTTGAAGCTGACCTTACGGCCAAATATGCCCATAACGAATATGTGGAATTGTTTGCCGGCGTCGGTTATGCCAAATACGGCAACGAAGACGAATACAAAGCTGAATTTGGCAAAGACAACACCAAAGGCCAGCTGGGTATGTTGATTAAGTTCTAAAATCGTCTAACCGCGATAAAACCCCGCTCTTTGGAGCGGGGTTTTTTGCGTCAAGACAAGGTTCCAAAGAATAATTTATAATACTGGTATATCTTATTTTGGGGAATTGATGAAGAAAATTATTTTTTCGTTGTTATGTGCAGCCTGCGTATTTGGCTGTTGTAAAGAAAGTAACTATCTGGGGGAATGGGTGGAACCGATTCCAGGAATGGACGGATTCCAAGGCGTATTGCTGGAAAAAGACGGCAAAGCGTCTTCCGTCAATATGCAAACGTTGGTTTATGAAACGTGGGCGTTGCGGGGGGATTCGCTGGTGCTGACGGGCAAGAGCGTCGGAAACGGGCAGACGATTGAGTTTGCGGAGAATTTTACGCTTGAAAAATCAGACGGCGAATGGGTATTGCGCGCAGCGGATGGCAGCGTAACCTACCGCCGGAGAAAATAAATCTTTTATAGTGGCGGTTTTCGTAAAAAACGCGTCTGCGGTGATTACACCGCAGACGCGTTTTGGATAAATTAACCGTTACTGTGCCGCGTGAAACAAGTGGCTGAAGGATAACGATACGCCCACATACACGTTTTCGCCGCGTTTGGCAACGTATTTCCCTTTAGCTGTATAGTACGACACAAAAGGCGCCAAATAGAGGTTTTTGTAAAGTTGTACGTCTAGGCGTGCGTCGGCTTCAAACTCATAGTTTAAATCGGTCGCGCGTTTTTCGGACGTGCTTACATACTTGCGGTATAAGGCGGAATACTTGGCCGTTACACCTTCGCGTACGGGTTGTTCTATTTTGAAACCGGCTTCCCACGCTAATTTGCTGGCGGCGGGGTTATAGGTGTAATCCCGCTCGCCTACGACTGCGGCAAACAAGCTTTTGAGGTATTTCCCTTCAAACAGTTTAATGCCGGCCGTACCGCGCAGAATTTTTTTGCGCGGGGAATGGTCGGGTTTGGTAAACTCGGTTTCGTAGCCTAAATTGGCGAACGGACCCACTTCAAAACCGCCTAAAATATCGTCTACCTTCCATAACCGTTGGGTGTATCCGGTGGTAAGCAAAATGGTGTCGGCGTTTTCGTTGGTAATTTTTTCGCCGTTTACGGGGCGCACTTTCGTGCGTCCGTAATCCATTAACAGTTCGTTGGTCCACAGGTAGTGCTGGGCGTGATAGTCCGAAATCATATCAAAAAGGCCGCGTACGGCGCTTTGCGAGTCGGACGTTAGGCGGGCTTCCGAAAAGTCCTGATATACGTTGGCGTTTTTTACTTCGGTGGAGGTAACGTCAAACGCCAGTTTTTTCAGCTCAATCTGCCAGCCGCGTTTACCGTCTTGGGCGTGCAGCAGGCCGGCCGCCAAAAATAGGGCCAGCGTAAGGAATGCTTTGTTGCGCAAGTGTTGCATAATTTCTCCTAATTAATTTTCCAATTTAAAGCGGATGCGCAGCCTGCCGTCCGCATAATCGTAACTGATGATTTTAAACCGTCCGATCTCTGCCGTGTTCTCCACGTGTTTTCCAATGCAGGGGCATACGTCGTATGCGCCTACGTACACCAGTCGTACTTGGTCGCCCGCTTCCGGAGGGAGGGAGGATAAATCAATGCGTTTTTCCGCCTCCGCACGTGTCAATACTTCTGCCCGTACGGAAACTCGGGAAGAGATGACCTCGTTGACCAACTGTTCAACTTCGTGCATTTGTTCTTTAGACGGAGCGGTGGGGAGAAAATAATCGCACTTGGATTTATTTTTCTCAATATGGTTGGTTTTGCTCCGTGCACAGCCGAAAACGCGCACCATTGTTTGGTTTAAAATGTGCTCGGCGGTATGCATGGGGGCAAAATAATCTTTTTTGGGAGATAGAGACGATGTTTCAATCATATTTATATTGTATGGATTTTAGTTTTTGTTGTAAAGATTTAATGACAAATCTCTCCCAAAAATAATAAAATAATAATAGAAGGGGGAAAATGGCGAAGAGCCGGCCCCTTACTCCAAGAAGTAAACTGAGGAAAAGAAATAAATTATGCCGAAAAATACTGACTTTTGTAAAATTGTCGCGACCATCGGTCCCGATACCAGCAATGAACAAGCTATCGAAAAATTGGTTTTAGCCGGAGTTTCCGTATTCCGCTGCAACTGCAGCCACGGCTCTTTACCCGAATATCAGGAAAGAGTCACCAACATCCGCAAAATGGAAAAAAAATACAACTGCACGTTGGGTATTTTGTTTGACTTGCAAGGCCCGAAACTCCGCATCGGCACTTTTAAAGATTACCGCATTAAACTCGCCGAAGGCGACAAATTCCGCTTGGATATGAATCCGGAACCCGGCGACCAGACCCGCGTCTGCCTGCCCCATAAAGAAATTTTCGCCGCGATAAAAGACGGGCTGGAGCTTTTGCTTAACGACGGCGTCGTCCGCTTACGTGTGGATTCCCACACCGCCGATACCGCCGACTGCACCGTTATCGCCGGCGGCGAATTATCCAACAAAAAAGGCGTAAATGTGCCCGGGGTAAAATTGCCGCTCTCCGCGCTGACCGCCAAAGATAAAGAAGATTTGAAAATCGCCGAAATGTTGGGAGCCGATTTTATCGGCCTTTCCTTCGTACAGGAACCCGAAGATATCATTGAGCTTCGCAGCTTAATGAAATCCAAAGCCCACATTATCGCCAAAATTGAAAAACCCTCCGCAATTGAACACTTGCGCGAAATTATTGATTTGACCGATGTCATCATGGTTGCTCGCGGCGACTTGGGCGTGGAAACCAGCCCCGAACTCGTGCCGGTACTCCAGAAAAAAATCGTTTCCGGCTGCCGCAAAGCGGGTAAACCGGTCATCGTGGCTACGCAGATGTTGGAATCTATGATTCACAACATTATGCCGACCCGCGCCGAAGCTTCCGACGTCGCTACCGCCGTTTATGACGGTGTGGACGCCGTCATGCTGTCCGCCGAAACGGCTCAGGGAGATCATCCGTATGAAGCCGTCGCCACGATGCGCCGTATTATTGAAACCGTGGAAAGAGACCACCGTTACCGCAAAGGCCTTTCCTTGTTGGAACGCAAGAACGATTCCACCAAAGAAGGCGCCATTACCACGGCGGCCGGTGTAGTGGCTACTAATATGGATACGGCAAACGTTATCGTTACGTTTACTGATTCCGGTTCCACTACTCTGCGCGCTTCCCAACAGCGTGCCGGCGGATTGCCGATTTTGGGCTTGACGCCTAATATCACCACCGCCCGCCAGCTAACCGTGGTATGGGGGGTAACGCCGATCGTCATTGAAAACTTAAAGAACTTTGAGGATATGACGGCCGAAGCAAAGAAAGCGGTACTCGCGGAAAAACTCGCCAAAGAAGGCGATAACGTCGTGGTAACCGCCGGTATTCCCTACGGCAAAGCCGGTACTACCAATATGTTATATGTGCTTTCCATCTAATTAGAAAGTACGAATGTTTTAAACGCCTCCGTCATCAAGACGGGGGCGTTTTTGATGTAGAAGGCAATCCCCCAGATAGGCCGGAGATATTTGTTGCTCTAGCCCCTGCTGTACGGGGCGTGTCTTTATCTCCACAAAAAAACTCCCCTCGTACGTGAAGGGAGTTTTTTAGACATAAACCAATAAATCGCACTCTGCCTAACGCAAGTAACAACTGATTGTGTCATTACGGCATTGAATAGGCACCACCTCCGGCATCCACGGTAAAACCGATTGCCTTACAATCAGCGGCTGTGCCGCTTCCCTCGGCGCGGCAAATGGTTTTTTGATAGGCAGGGCGGCCTTGATACGCCGGCGCTGCGGTTGTAGTTAAGTAGAGCTTCCCGTTGGTTCTATGTGCTTCAATAAAAGCATTTGATATTTGGAATCTCCAATTTTTTGTCTCAGGCCCACATCCTGAACAAGTGCGCGGAGTTCCTCCAATAGTAACAGAAGAGGAATTAAATAAGTTATTTCCGCTTGAGTCTTGACTGGTACAAATAGCAGTACCAATACCGTTTTCCATAAAACAAATCTCCTGCGCATCGCGCAAAGATTTTAAGGTAGTTATAGCTTCGGCCGCGCGGCTCTTTTCTACGGCTTTTGTATATTGCGGCAGCGCTACGGAAGATAAAATACCGATAATCAGTACAACAACAAGTAATTCTATTAATGTGAAACCTTTTTTCATAGGTATACCTCCAAACAGATGCTATTCTCAGTATACTATCATTTGGTCAGAAAATCAAGCGTGAAAACAGTTGTAGATGAGAACAATCAAAAACCCCGCTCCTGTGAGCGGGGTTTGCTTTTGGAAATAATTATTTCTTTACGCCGGCTGATTCTTTCTTCCACGTGGTAGCGATACAAGCCATAGCGATCATACACGCAAATATGCAGGAAACATATACGCCTTTCCAACCATAATTAACGCTGATAAATGCTGCGCCCTTACTGGAGAGCATTGCGCCAAAGTAGCCAAACATACCGGTAAAACCGCACGCTGCAGAAACGGATTCCTGTACCGTTACGCGTGAAGCCTGCACGCCGCCGGCCAAGTTCTGCGGGCCGTCTACAAAGAAGCCGATAAAGGCCGCGAAAATAGCCGTCAGCATAAAGGCGTCTACAGAGGCAACTTTATAGAAACACCAGCAGCTGGCGGCCAAAATGACGAGGTAAATCAAGTTCATTTGCGTGCAGCGTCCTTGGAAAAATTTATCCGCCAAGTAACCCGCTACAATGCCGCCTGGCATTCCCAAAAAGGGCATAGCCGAAGCCGCGGAAGCGGCGGCCGCTTGCGTGAAACCGCGGTCCTGCACCAAGAAAGTGGTCGCCCAGTCCAACGTGGCAAAACGTACGTAATAAATAAATACGTACGAAACGGCCAAGGCCCATAGAAAAGGGTTAGTCAGTACGTATTTTTTGACGATTTCCCATTGAGACATATCACTTTTTTCTTTGGTAACAGGCATTTTGTCATTTCGGTAAATTTCAATGGCGGGAAGTCCTACAGTAGCAGGTTTGTCGGTCATTGCCCAAAGCATAAACAAGCTGTAAGCAATACCCATACAGGCCGGCACGATAAAGGACATCTGCCACCCGCATTTCATCCACGCCAATAAGGAGATTAGTTGCGCCACAAAGAATGCACCAAATGTATGGGAAGAGGACCACAATGTCCATTTTGTGGCTCTTTCAGAAGGGGAGAACCAGTATACCAACCCTTTGGCTACAGGCGGAAAGCCCATCGATTGGGCAACGCCGTTCAAACCCCATAAAAAAGCCGCTAAGAAAGTGGCGGACAGCGGTAGAATTCCAGCCAACTGTGGGATAAACGCAAACAAAATGTTAATAACGGAAGAAGTGAACAATCCGACAGCCATTACGGAACGGATATTGCATTTGTCTGCAATGATACCGCTGACAAATTTACCGATACCGTATGTCAGATAAATAATCATACCGATGGTACCCAGCTGTTCTACCGTAAAGAGGTTATTTTCAATTAAGGTAGGTTTGATAATATCCAAGTTTTTGCGGGTAAAGTAGAACAAAGCATACCCAAAATACATAGAGAAGAACATCTTAATACGCCACGAACGGTACAACTTTTTGATTTCCTGTTCATCCGATAATGGAGCGGCGTCCGGAAGCGGTTTGAACCAATTTACAATTTTTGCGAACATATAATCTCCTGTTTAGAAATCAAACAGAAACTTTTCTTCCTCCTTTCCGGCGCCGGCTTCCCGCCAAAACGCTCACTCGTTAGAAAGAGGGGAAGAATAATCCCCGTTTGTTTGTGAATAATTCGACACTACAATTATAACAAAATTAATTCGGTTTATCATCTGAAATTTTTGGATAGTATACGTCCAGCGGATAAATGGAACTTCCCGTACTGCCGCCTATAGATTTTCGCTGCACGTGTTTAAAACGGCCAAGCTCTTTGGCGGGGCCGACTACAAAGAAAAATCTATGATTTTTAGCGCACCATTGTCTCTTCGCTATAGTTTTTTGCCTATAGTGCCCCCGTAAAAAGAAAATTCCGTTTTCTTGCTGGGCTACGGATATTCATCCCTTGCTAAAGTAGGGGGTATTCTGTAAAATCCCAAATAAAATCCCCGATGTTTTTACATCGGGGATTTTTGATAAATTACCTTATTCGACGTATCCGGCAAGCACGCCGCGTAATTCTTGAATATCTTGCTGGCTGGTGGGGCCGGCGTTCCGCTCCAGAATATTGAACGAAGCATCTTGATCTTTTAATCCTTTAACAATTCGATTTAGCTTGTTCAACTGTTTAAGCACACGGGGAGAATCAGCCGGATTTACCTCGGTATATTGCATAAACAAATCGTTTGCGCGCGCCTGATAGGTAATAAACAAGCGATAGGTGTCCTTGCTTACGCTGTCTTGTACAATTTGACCGGCCAACTGGTCCAGTTCCGAAATTAACTGAGTGGCGTCCTCATACTTTTCATAGTCTTGTGGCATTGTATAAGCGCCTTCAGGCACATAGGTGATGTCTGTTCTCAAGGTTTGTAAGGTTGTACCGTCTATGCACAGCGCATTAGCAAGTGCGTTAAATTCATTCTGAAGCATAATGGACGGATCGTTGCGTTGCATCAGGTTCTGGTATTTTATGAGAACATTTCTCAGGTGCTCAAAATCAGCTGCCAAAGCAGACGACGGCTCCTTGCCCGCGTCTTTTTCCAACTTTTGGGCAGCAGTTAAGCGGTTGTGCACATTAATTAAGGTCAGCAAGTGTTTCGTCATCTTGCGTTCGGAGTTGATGCCGTAGTCCACTAATTCGTCTTCTACTTTCTGCAGGTTTTTGCGTACGCCGACAAGCTGACGCTCCATTGTTTCGGCCGTCAATCCGAAATCTTTGGGTGTTATTTCGCCGGAAGCGATGTTTTTCTCGGTTATTTTCTTCTTATTAAACAGCGAGAAGAAATCTTTGGTTAAACCACGGTTTTTATAGGCCAGCCACGCGGCAACTCCCGTAGAATAACCTAGTACCAAACGGTTTAACGTAATGAGGGAGGATTCGTCTCCGAGGAAAGAACCTACATAATCCAGTAGGTCTTTTGTCCACTGCGGGCCAAGATCGGCAAACAGATAACCCGCTCCGGCGGCCGTCACAATACCGGCCAATCCTACACCGTTAAAGTAGGAATAGTCGCGCGAGGCTTTACTGGCCCACGATTTTTCAATTTGGTCTAGCAAATCCGTCCGTTCTTTTTTCGTCTTTTTAGCATATACAAACTGGTCTAATTCATCCCATGTCTGTTGTACGGCGGTTTGTTGTTCGGGTGTCATTGTTTCATAATCGATGACCGCTTGTTTGCGTCTAGCCATTTCGGCAGATACCAAATTTTGTAAACGCGCAGCATCTAACTGACCGGGCACGGCAGTAGCTACATAATGGAGAATACCTAACGTTCCAAACAAAGCAATCAAAGGCCCTGTGGTAGGCACCAGAGTCAGTCCTGCGGCAGTTATGGCCAAAAGCGGAAGCGACATCCCCGTCAGCTGGTTATCCGTCATTTTATTGGAGGAAACCATTTTGGAGGCAAATCTTCGCATCAAAGCGGTGGCCAGCATAAATCCGCCTACCAAGAACTGTCCGGCAGTGGGCCCCAACAATTCGGTAGAGGTTTGCCCCAACATCATTAAACTGGCTGCATAACTGGCATATACGCTTCTGACGCGGAAAGCAATACTTTTTACTTCATCTTTGGCGCGGAAAATATTTTTGTAAAACTGATTCAAAAATTTTCCTTCTTGTTTCTGCAGTAGTGCGGCTTCTCTGCGCGCTAGTTCTTCGACGGCACGCTGTTGCGGTGTCAAGGCTGCTAAACGCGCTTGTTCATCCGCTTGTGCTGCCTTGCGTGCGGCCATATCGGCCATAAATTTCCGGTATACAGGGGTATTAAACAACAAGAGAGTGGAAACTGTTACCAAACTTAAAGCGACGGGCACTACAATACTCCAATTTGCATCTAGCGCGAACCCTAACCCGGCCGTACCGGCTACTAATCCCAGACGAGACCATTGCTTTGTTTCCGCAAACCCCAAATGGGCGGAGGTTCGGGCAACGGGATCTTTAAAATAGTTCAAAAATACATTCATTTGGGTACCGAGCAAACTTCCTGCGAATACTGCGGTAACCATCGGAAGCGCCATCAAGGCAAGCGGAATAGCTTTTAATGATTCCGTGGACTGAAAGCCGGTCATACCCAAACCGAACAAAGAATAACCTAAACCTAATATGGACGCACCAAACAAAATTTGAAGTGTTCTAATAGAGCCGATTTTTGTCATTAAGCCTTGGGCCGCACCGCCTGCCCACGGAGACATATAACCCACACCGCCGACAAGGTTTCCCATCATATTGGCTACGCCTTGTAAACCTTTTAACGTGGCTTTAAAGGGACCGGTTAAGGCACCGGCGGAGTCTAAGCCAATATAACTGCCTAAGACTTTGAGAAACAAATTAAGCGAGTGCGGCGCACTCATAACAAGTTCCAAGTTTAAATCGTGGTTATGCTCCAACAGATTGGCTATAGCCAATAGATCGGAAGAAGAATAAGGCGTATCCACGGCAACTTGTTTAGAGCCATTTTTCTGAATTTCTTCCCACAGCTTTTTGGATTTCGGATTAGATTCTACAACCGCACGTTTTCCATTGGGCATTATAAATTTCCATTGGCCCATTTCGTCCAAAGCGAGTACAAACCCGTCGGGAATAGACAACCCTGGTTGAGCAGCCAGATGAAAAGTGGAAAGTAATTGTCCGTACCAGTTGGGCTGTTCTTGGGTTAATACTCCTATTGGCTTGCTGCTTAATGTGCCGTCGGCATAGCGGTAATAGAACGGAATATGATTTTTATAATAGATTTCTTCGTTCCTTTTTATGTAATCCCCTTGACTTTGAACTGCCCAGTCTACCGGACGGAAAGTGGCTAGAATTTCGTCTTTCTTAATTTCAGGCATAGGGGGAACTACACCCGAAAAATTGGAGGGAAGAACGGTAATTTCGTTGTATGCGGCTCTAGCGCGTTCAGTCCAATCCGGACTGGCGACCATACGATCCAATTGCTGTAGCAGCGATTCCTGTTTTATCGCGTTGGTAATGCGGGTCATTCCGTCAGAGATAATGCCGGCGTTGTATAATTCTAAGAGGCGTTTTCCCAGTTCTTGGTTGCCGTACCAAGCTTTAATTTTTTGTTGGGTAGCTTTCGGCAGGTCGGCAATAATATCTTGCAATACGCCTTGTTCATACAGGCGCACAAATGCCTCTTCTTTAAAGTGGTCTGCCGCGTGCCCTTCAATAATTTGTTTTAAGAATGTGGGCAGCGGATAAGTTTGAGATAAAGTCCGTCTCGCCGAGATATTGGCCGCCGAGATTCTAAACTGGTTTGTAAAGCGGGCGAAAAATCCGGTCGGTTGTTTTAAGAGAGGTTTCGGCTGTTCCACTAGATTTGACAATGAAGTTCCGGTCGTTACATCGGCATCTTGTGCAGCGACTTGCGGTGCGGGCGCGTCCTTTGCGAGCATTTCCGTTGGGGCTAAGGCCAAACTGGCTTCGGAATGCGGGGGAATGTATAAAGATTTCTGTGGGGCGGGAATGGTAACGGGACGCTCCGCCCTAGCGGCGGCTTGGGTGTCAACCACGTAAGACGCGTGTTGACGTAACCCCAGCCAATCTTCTGTGGCTTGGGCAGAGAAATCCTTATGATACGCGTTTAACGCATTCCATTCTTTTAAACTGTCGAGGACATCTGTCGGCATAGCGGGCAGTTGTCCGGCGGAAATCTCCGGCAATTGCAAAGGCAGCGAGTGATCGGCTGCATACTGTGCAATACCTTGCCAATGTGCCTCTAACTTACCGTTACCCGCGCGGGCTTTGGCAAAGTTTCCAAGTGCATCATAGGCTTCTAGAGTCAGTAAAGCGCGCGCGGTAATGATGTCGGTGTAGGGTATTAAATATGGGGGTACGTCGGTGGCGGCCGATACAATCAATTCCGCGTCTGCCTGCGTACCGTATAGTCCTAAATTGGAAATGGCAGCCATCTTACGACCCCATCCGTACATAATTATCTCGCGGGATTTACTGGGGACAGGATTACTTAGGGAAACGGTCAGTAGCCTTTGATAAAAATGTACCGCTTGCTCATACTGAACGGGCGTAAGCGGATGTCCTTGCACAAGGTGCAATTGGGGAAGTCCATTCAAAAATAGTTGGGGTCTGTCGGTAAGAGGTGCGGTGGCAAAATTATCAATGGTTTCTGTCGCCGAGCGGGTGGTAAATTGAACTTGTGTAAAATCTATGCGTGTTTGAGCTAGTTGATGTTGGGCTTGTACGGTCTGTTCTACTTTTTGGTTTAATGTTCCTGAAACGGTTATCTGTCCTGCTCTGTATTGGACTCGCAAGGCGGCGGCAAGATAGCGGGAAGGCAACATAACGGAAGATGCTGTTTTGCTGAAAACCCGTTGTACTTGGGCTGTCATTATTGGTTTGATGGCGGAGGTAGCGCGAATGCCTGCAGAAAGGGGGTTCTTTTGGGCAAGGGAAGGGGCAACGCTTCCAAAAATAAGACAAAAACTAAGAAAAATGGATAGAATTTTGGTCATAATCTCTCTTAAAATATCAAAAATTATACTACGTATACTTTTAATTTAATACAAAACCATACAACTGGCAAGGGTCAAAAGACCTAAAAAACAAATAGAACCTTTTGACCCCTACCCAAATTTGAAACGTATGAAGCTTGTTTCCTCTTTTATTGTATCACAAGCCCGATTTTTTTGCACGGGGAAAATGGCGAGGCAAAATTTCCGTCGGAAGATAAAGCGGGTTACCAGTCGGAATCCTTGCCCAAGTGTGATACAGGAAGATGTTCCCCAAACGTAAACGTGCGCGGCAGTTCGTGCACCGTCAGCTTTTGCGCCAGATAGGTGCGGATAATGCCCAAGTGTTCTTGCGAATATCCCTCATTAAATACGATAAACGCTTTTAGGCGGTTTCCTTCTTCGGGGCGCATCAAGCGTACGCGGCATTCCTTTATGGCGGGGTGGGCGGACAGCACTTCCTCAACTCGTTTGGGATAGACATTGATTCCCGCCACTTGTACCCCTTCGTCTGTACGTTTAAGCGGAATCAAAAAGCGTTCGCCTTTGAGTTCCACTTGATCAGGCAATCGTTTCCATTCTCCTCCCGAAATGCGGCGGATTTTAGGCGTTGGGGCGTTAAGCGTTTCCCAAAACGGCAGGATTTCAAACGGTACGGCGGGTAAATGCCTGTGTGCAATGGAACCCGTTTCACTGGCTCCGTAGATTTCGGTAAAACCGGCAGTTCCGGCATCCAACAGGCCTTGTATGGTTTCGTCCTTGCACGGCGAGGTAGACGAAAGCGTGTAAATTCCTGGGGGAAAACGGTTTCCGCATCGCAGCCAATAGTTCCAAAACAGCGGAAATCCTACCATCACATCGCCCTCTTCCAGTAATTTTTCCCACGGTTGGGTAGGCAGTGCAGGTAGGGTAACGACGGGTACATTAAGCGTCCGCGGCAGCGCGACGGTAAAAGAAAATCCATACAAATGGCTGGACGGCACCAACGAGACCACGCGCCGTACCTTGGGAAATAAGAATTTCAACCCGCAGGCTTCTTCCTGTATCATTGAATTGGAGTGAAAGCATTTTTTAGGCGTGCTGGTGCTTCCGGAGGTTAAAAAAGTTACTCCGCCCGTTTTAATATAAGAGGCAAATGAAAAATCCGTCATTAAATCCAAATTGGAAAACGTGCGCGGTTCAAAACCGAAAACAGCTGCTGTATGGATAAACACGTTTTGCAGCAATTCCTGCGGCATACGAACGAACACTTCGTCGATATCGTCCGATTCAAAAACAGCCAGTGCGTCCACCCTTTTTCGGGCAAGTTCGGTACGCATCAAATCGCCCAGCATACGTTTAATATCTGCTTTACTTAACATATGGAATCACCTCCAACGTCATTTCCGCTCCTCCAAACACGTCTTTTAGTGTGAAAGCACTGCCTTGTTCCAAACGGCGTACGGCCTCCAGTGCAGGGGCAGCAGCGGAAGAAAGATTAGAGCACGGCGCGGCGGGCGCGTCCGTGCGAAAAAAATGAAAGTCAGTTACAGAAAACAGCGTTTTTTCTGTTGGTTCGTCGGAAATGACGAATGCGGCTGCCGCGCGCATAAAAGGACCTTTCGGACCGCGCAATACAGGAGCAAATAACGACGGGTGTTCCGGCGCCATATACGCGGCTGCGGGGTTAATGTCCTCGGTCACGGCCACGAGGGCTTCTTTACACATTTTACGTTTTAAGAATTCGCGCGCGGTAAGCAGCGCACCCGCGAAGGAAAAATCAAACTGTCCCGTCGTCAGGCAGGGGCCGTTTAGGCATAAGAATATGGAAAGGGTCAGTCCGGTAGAATTATGGACCGAGCCGGCAAAAGCGGTGGGGGAGGATAATTCGTCTCCGTCATCAATAATCGTGTCCATAAATTTACACGTGCTTTCTAATGACCCCGCTCCAACGGCGACGCTGAGTCCCGTGTCTTTGGGAGCATGAAGATCCGCCCCTGCCTGTTCAAGTGCGCGGCACGAACATAAAAGCACGTTTTTTGCGATAGCTTCCATACGGCGCAGCCTGCGTGCTTCAAAGTAAGGCACAAAGGAGGCCGCATCCGCGTCACCCGTTAAGCTAGAAAATCCGTTGATGTAAAAATCAGCCATAGTAATCCTCCGCGCCTAAAATGACCGCCGCATTACATCCGCCGAATGCCAGCGAATCGGAGAGAGCGGCCTTTTTTGTCAGCGGAAGCGGTTTTATAGACGGCGTAACCCCGATTGCTTCATCTAGCTGCGAGAATCCGGCGGTAGACGGCAGTATTTTTTTGTTTAAAGCGCTAATCGTCAACACCGCTTCCACGGCTCCCGCCGCTCCAAGTGTATGCCCCGTTACTCCTTTGGAACCCCATACGGGAACCCCTTTTAAAAGGGTGTTAAACGCCGCCGCTTCGGCCGCATCGTTGGCTAGGCTGGCGGTGCCGTGCGCATTGACAAACGCAAGATCTGCCGGTGCAAGGGCTGCATCCTGCAGAGCAAAACAGACGGCTTTTTGCAAGCCTTTGGCTTCGGGATCGGGCGCCGTGGGGTGATATGCGTCACAGGCGTTACCGTATCCCAGCACGTAGCCTTTAGGGCGGACGGAAAATTCTCGTGCGGTTTCTTCGTTCATTAACAGGAGTGCTCCTGCACCTTCGCCGATATTAATACCGCAGCGGGTTTTGTCGAACGGGCGGCAACGTTCTTTGGACGCAATCATCAGGCGGATAAAACCATTGTAGGGAATTAAATTGATTTCATCGGTTCCGCCGCACAGTACCGCGTCGCATAGAGCGGATAAAATCCAACTGCGCGCAAGGCCTATGGCATCCGTCCCGCTTGCACAAGCAGTAACTACGGTTTGAAACGGCCCGTTAAACCCGTAACAGCGGCTGACGGCAAGTGCGGTAGAGGAAGCAAAATAATGCGCCAGTTCTTGTTCGCTTGCGGGGGAAGATTTTCCTACCCGACGGCTTTTGTACAAATCAAAACAATGGAATGAAGCGTCTACTGAAGTTCCCACAATTACGCCCACGCGTTTTTTTGCGGATAGTTCGGCGGGAAATACACCTGCGTCCAAAAATGCTTCGTTGGCGGCAGTTAAAAAATAGTGTAAACTTAAACTTTCTTCCGGAGGTCGGGCGTTTACGATTTCGTCTGCTGCCAAAAAGACCGGATACGAAGCGGCATAGGTGCTTTCCACCCGTCCTTGCGGAAGCGCAAACCGCGCGCTTCCGCTAAGCGCGCCCTTAAAACAATCTTCCGATGAATTCCCGCAAGCACAAAGGCATCCGGTGCCGGCTATCACGGCGGAGTTCATTATTTTTTCCGGTTTTGTTCGATGTAGGCAGCTAGGGTGCCCAAGTTTTTGAAAATTTCACGGCCCTGCTGCATATTTTCAATAGTAATGCCGTATTTTTTTTGAATGAGCATAATCAGTTCTACGGCGTCTAGACTGTCAAGACCGAGGCCTTGGTCGCCAAAAATGGCGTCCGCCGCACCGAATTTGGACAAGTCGGCGCCGCCCAAATCAATGCCGGAGGAAATCAGTTGTTTGATTTCATCGATGGTTTCTTGCATAAGGACTCCTCCCAAAGGTCAAAATAATTAAAAAACTGATACGGATATTTTATACAAAATTCTTCTAAAGCGTCTACGAATTGTTGTGCAAAATGGGCGTACGAGTCCTTGGCAGAGCCGGAATCAGGCACGGAAAAATGGGCAGCCGTCCACGTGGTAAATTCTCCCGCTCCCACCCGCGGGAAAAACATCGCTGCCACGGGTGCGCCCGTAGCCGCCGCCAGACGATAAAAGCTATAAGGCACGCGTATTTTTCCGCCTAAAAAGTCTGCCTCCACGGTATTTTTTGGATTTCCGAAAACGCGGTCCGCCATTGCACATACGGCTTCGCCTTTTTCCAGTGCGGCCATCATTTCCATAATTCCGCCCAACGGTCCCGCCGGATTGATAAATGAAAACCGTGCTTGCCGGCCGGAATGTTCGGCGACGGTTTTATCATTATCCTGCGGGTTTTTGTAGTAAAGCACGTGGATTTTTGCGGGTATAAAATCAAGCAAATTAACCGCCGCGTGCCACGCGCCGCAATGGGCGGTAAGCAAAATGAGGCCCTTTCCTTTTGCATAGAGATTTTGGCAGAGCCGCCGTTCTTCTTCTGTAGAATTTACTTTAACCGTTCCCAAAATTCCCAATGCGGCGCGGTCTACCAAAGTACGCCCAAAATTTAAGTTTAAAAGATATGTATGTTTAAAAAAATCCCATTTGGAGCGCGGTTTGAAACGGCGCGTAATATACGCGCGGGATTTTTGGCTGATGGCGGGAGAGAGTGAATAAAAAAATACCACAATATATAAAAACGCATAGGCAAGCCTGCGGCCTCCCACTGAAATGAGGGTGTACATAAAGCGGTGCTTGAGCTTGGACCCCAAACTGCGGCCCATAGTTTCTTTAGGCATGTTCACGCAAACTCCTGTGCAGCATTAGCCCGATGATCCATACCCCGCCGAACGTTACGGCGGCGAGGACCGGTGCGATGATAAGCGAGCCGAGCACCCACTCCCACACGCGTTGTAAAAACTGGCGGCCAAGGGTGGTCATATTAAACTCGGTTAAAAAATGTCCATACCGCAGAAAATATCCCGCTTCAATGCATAGGGCGGGTACAATTGGGCCGATGCAAAATTTTTCAAATGAAATGCTCAAAATTTTATTTAAATTCCACCACCCTGCGCCGAAGAAGAGCATTACTTGGCGTACCGCAGGAAGCGCAATAGAGCCGCAAAAAATACCCCAAGCGGCGGAAAACGCGTTTTTGGTAATGCTGTCCGGCTGTTTTAAATTTTCAATCATTACTTCCCAATACCCGCGTTTGACTGGTTCTCCGGTCGTTTTATTTGGGGCGTACTGGCGGTGGGGAATCGGCAGCATTGCGCGTACGGTAAGATACGTATTTAATATGCTTAAACGAAAATTGTCTTGAAATACGCTGAAATGGGAAATGCGGTTCGGCGGATAAATAACGCCAACGGGAACTTCTTGTACGCCGAACCCGCTCCACAATGCTTTGACTGCTGCTTCTACTTCAAACGAATAGCGTTTGCACCAAAACCGCTGGCAGAGGAGCATTTCCACGGGATAACAACGGTAGCCGCTTTGAATATCAGACACTTTTTTGCCCGTCTGAAGATGTACCCAAAAACCACCGAATTTACGTCCGAAACGGGAGGAAAAAGGCACTTGCTTTTTGTTAAACCTCCGCGCGCCGATAATCAGCGCGTGCGGGTTTTGGCGCGCCGCTTTGATAAGTAGGGGAATATCGGCGGCGTTGTGCTGGCCGTCGGCGTCTATAGTGATAATGTGGGTAAACCCGCGCGCTTTGGCGTAACGGGCCGCGTCTAAAATAACGGCCCCCTTGCCGCGGTTTTTTTCAAATCGAATGAACGAAACGGGTATCCCTTCCAAAAGCGGGGCGGGATTTATATCGCTGCCGTCATCAAATACCGTTGCGTCTGTCATATAGCGCAAAACGTCTTGCGCCACGCTTTTAAGCGTGCGGGCGTGATTATAATGCGGAATGACAGTAAGAAATTTCATTTTAGATTAATTTTTCCTTCTTTCCATTTGTGTAGAAATTGATGCGTAAATTCCGGCCATTCAAACAGCAGGTTTTTGTCCTTTTCGTTAATCATTAACTGCACACTGTAGCCGCGCGCCATTATACGGCCGTTTTCGTCTAAAAATGTGAAATCGTAATTCAGCCGCGCCGCTTCGCTGTAAAAAAGCCGCGCTTTGATTTCGTAACGTTTTCCGTAAGTTAAAGACGATAAATAATCCACGTGAAACTGCCGCACGGGAATCACTATGCCGTGTTCATAAAAATCTTGGTATCCGATACCCAGCGCATTGCCCAACGCCACGCGTGCATCCTCGATAAAACCGGCGTAATGGCCGTGCCACATAATGCCCATCGGGTCCACTTCGTTAAAGCGCACCGTGCGGAAAACAGACATTTCTAGCGGCGCGGGCGCGCCTTCGGGCGTGGTAAAATAAGTAATTTTTTTCATTTGTCGCGCTCCTGAAATGAAAGAATCATTTGGCTGAATTTTTGTCCGTCTTTGGGTTCCGCCAATTCGCAGAGCGTTTTGCCGTCTGCGCGCGGCGTAAGTGTAAGGTGCAAATAGGTGCGGGGAAGCAGCGGGCGCATAAATTTGGCGCGCGCGACGCTTTTTACTTCCAAGCGTTTGCCCGTTTGGCGCGAAGCCGCGTCCGCGCATAGGCTTATTTGGCAGACTGCGGGCAGCAGCGGATTATTGGGAAAGTGCCCTTCAAATGCCGGAAAATTTTCCGGAATGAAATAAACGAATGCTGCTCCCTCTGTGTGTTTAAAACAGGCTTGCAAAGACGTTTCTAAAGACATATTTTCGCTCCTTGTACGGACGCTTCAAATACCGCGCGGGTGTGCGGATCCGTAAACGATAAATTTTTCGGCGGGCAGGGTTGCAATAAAGTTTTGCGTGCAAACCGCCCAAACGCTGCTGCTGCCGCGGCGGGCAGTTTTTTAAATTTGTAATAGACGGCGGTTTCTTCGGGCGTGACATTTATGTCAAGTAATTTAAATCCAATTTCAGACAGGACAATCAGGCGTACCGCGCCGCCGTCAACCTGCGCAATTGCCGTAAAATATAATCCCCACGGGCGCACTTCTCCCGTTAGGCGGGCGGTACGCGCAGGACTTAGTTTATCCGCCTGAGCGGTTTTGTACACGAGACCTGACGAACATCCCATAAACAGAAAAAGTGCGGTAAAAATTAGCGGACGCATTTTTTATTCTCCAAAAAAGCGGGTAAAATAAACTGCGCGGCCAGTATCGCCCCGCCAATTCCCAAAAAGGACGACATTCCCATAATAAATAGTACGCCGTGGCGCGCAAACGCCAATACGCCAAAACCAGCTAAGGTGGAAAGCGCGGCCGTCCATAAGGCAGCGGGGGGATATATGATGCGCTCTCCCTTTGCCGCGCGGAATTTCATCACTTGAAAAATACCGTAATCTATTCCTAATCCGGTTAGGAGCGGCAAGAATACCAGCACAAACAGATTGACTTTGACGCCAAAGGCCCAAAAGCATCCGAACGTAAACCCTCCTGCCAGTATGACGGGGATAAAGCATAACAGCGTTTCGCGCACGTTTCTAAACACCAGCAGTACCGCCAGAAAATTAAACACAATCGACAGAAAAACAATTTTTACGGCTTCCCCGCGTACACTTGCAAGAAGTTCTTTTTTTAATCCCGATCCCGATACAAATACCGCGCCCGCCTGTTTGGCGGATGCTTCATATTCCGCCGTATTGGGCACCACGTTGACGACGGCGAACGCGCCGTTTGAAAGCTGTACGGCGGGGTTGTAAATTTGCGTAAAATCAAAGGCGTCCGGCGCGGGATTTTTCAGCTGTTGCCAAAACGGTGCAAAAGCGGACGGATTTAAGCCGAGTTTGGCGGATTCTTCTTCGATAAGCAGCCGCGCGTACTGCGTGCGGTTGGCGTTCCAGAACGCTTTCCACCGTGCGGTGTTTTCTGCGCGTTGTTTAGTGGATGGAAATACTCCGCAGGCAGCCAATGGGACGGGAAAGAAAGCGGAGGCTTGTTCGTTGTTTTCAAGCGCGTTTTCTAAGGAGGCGCCTTTTACGAACACAAGTGCATTGTCCGTAGCTGCTTGGGAAAAGGCTTCGTCAAACACGGCTTTATGGGTTTTAAAGGAGGCGGAAGTGGAGTTTAAATCTTCTATATTCCCTGAAAAATTCGTATGTGTTACGCCCCACGCTCCAAAGAGAAGTGTTAGGCTGATTGTCCATACGGACCATTTTTTTGAAAGGGCGCGTACAGAAAAAACGGGAACGGAAACTTTGGCGTTCGTATTCGTCCAGAACGGGGGAAAAACGTATAGAGCCAACAATAACGCAAACGTCAAGCCGGTTATTGAAAAAACAGCAATTTGTTTAAAGAGTTCCACAGACGAACAAAAAAGCGCAGTAAAACACAATGCGGACGTCATAAAATTGCAAAGAAGGTGTCCGCGCAGGAGCCGCACGGTTTGCTGCGGGGAGCGGCGGTCTTTTTGGAGCGCAAAAAACAGGTAAATGGAATAATCGGCCGACAGGCCCGCCACCACACTGCCAAAACCGAGTGTGATGCCGGAAATTCCGCCGAAAACCGCATACGTAACGAGCGCGGCGGGCGGTAGAATGATAAAGGGCAAAAGATAAATTAAGAGTGCGCTTTTGCGCCGTAAAAATATAAAAAATACCGATGCCAGTGCGGCCAGCGCCAGTGTGGTGACGCGCCATAAGTCTGCGCGGATAACGGAAATATTTTCTACCGTATAGCGCAGCCCGCCCAAATAAAAGGCCTGAATGTTGTTCCCTAACTTGGCGGCAAGCGTATGAAATTGGCGGGAAAAATCTTCAGCTCCTTTAAAACTTTCTTCTCCCGTGCCGTCATACAGCGCAATCAGCGTTTTCCCATCGGAGGAAGATAAAAAACCGTCCTTAAAATCAAGCCCCGTTCCCGCGCCGAGCGCGGCCAGTTTGTGCGTAACAAGACCCGTCAGCCCCAGCGGATCGGACGCGATAAGAGGTTTTAAGAGTAAGCCTTCCATAGAAAGTAAGTGCTCGTAATTTTCACGCATTTTTTGCGAAACATATTCGGGTGATAGGGTAGTTTGTGCGGCGGACGCGTCCGCTTGCGTGAACCGTGTGGGAAGTGCGTGAAAAAGCGTTAGGGCAAAGTCCGGCGAGGGAGAAAACGGCGCGCGAACGAGCTTAGCGTCCGTTAATTTTTGGCGTAATTGGTCGGCGGCTTCGGCCGCACTCGCGGCGGTGTCCGCTCGCACGACGGCAAAGATTTTTTTATTTAGTGGGGAATGTTCAAATAGCTCCACTTTTTCCCGCACGGCAGCGGGAATCATTGTGTGGATATTTTCCTCCGGCTTTATGTGCGTGAGGAGTGCCCCGCTAGCGGCGGCACACGCCAGTACAGCACAAAGACACAGTATTTTACGCCGCAGAAAAATTGTTTTCACAAAAAAGCGTCCTTGGGAAGCTGCTGGTTGATTTGCGTATCCGAGAATTTTAAAAGCGTATAATCTCCCCCGTTTTCGTCCAAACGGATTTCGGAGAGCGCCTGCGGGTTGTCTTTGGCGAACCAAACGGTAATTTTATCAAGCAGACGGTTGTCGTTGTTTTTTGGCGTAAGGGTTACGCCTCCTTCAAAAAACGAAATATCGTACGTTTCTGCCAGCGTTTTTAAATCAAACGTCAGCCACACAAGCATTTGTGCGGCCACATTGCGTGACATTATCCCCTTGACCGCTTTTTTGACGCCTTTTTCCAAACGGTATGTTTTATCCCCGTCCATTAAAAAACCGTTTTGGAAAGGCTCCGTATATTCCCAACGCAGCCGCGCCGGATTTTTTTCAAACGAAAAAACGCCTTGGCTTTCCACGGGTTCGGCCAGTAAGGTAAGATGTTTTTCCTGCGTAAAACGGCTGTGCAGCGTATTTACCGCGCCGAAACGGACGATAATTTCCCGCGCGTACGTGTCGTCCGCAGCCGTTTGGGCCGCGTCGGTATTTTGGGGCGGCGTTTGGGGGGCTTGCTGAGCCCTAAGCGCGGCAGAAACCAAAAGCAACAGCGCGCATAACAGGTGTTTCATAAGATTCCTCCTTCGGGGGGATTTTTTCCTTCCCACATAAAAATATAGACGGTTCCCTCCGCCACTTTTTCTTCCCCGCGAAACACTTCACCCGCCACAATGCGCGTACCCATAAAATCGTCCTTTAACGTAACACGGGTAACCAGTTCGTCCCCCGCGCGCACAGGAAGAAAAACCTCAAATTCCCGTACGGAAGCCATATATCCGCCGCCGTCGGTGGACAGCCCGGCGAGTTCCCGCCGTTGCGCTTCGCACGCGGCAAAGCTCTGCGCCACAATTTCGATTAATGCTTCAGGCGCCAGCGTGCCGTCCGCGCGCAAAAACAGATGATCCGGCCGGACGACGCTTTTGACGCGTGCGTCCGGCTCGGTAACGGACAAAATTTCGTCCACCAAAAGCATCGGCTTTTTGTGCGGAACGAGGGTGTCTACGGGGGAAAATGAAATCGTCATTTACTTTTTTGCGCGAAGCGGGAAATGTTTAAATCCAAATTACGCACCCATTGGTTGTATTTAGGGTGGATACGGTTCTTTTTCGCGTTGTATCTCATATTTTGGCTGTTCGCATATTCGATGGCATAGGAATTCCCGGTATACGGGATTTTGACTTCCACGATATGTCCGCGCAAGGTCAGCCGGCCCGTGATGACGTCGGGGGCCGTTTCGCTCATTACCCACCGGCGTCCTTCGCCGCCCTGTAAAATAGCTTCGCGCATTGTTTTGCCTTCAGCCAAAGCGACCGTGTGCTGGGGCACGTTATACACCTGCGGCAGGCTTCTGCACCCCGCCAGTACGGCTAAAAAAGCCGCCAAAACTAACATTTTTTTCATTGTAAGTCCTCCTGTAAAGACTGCATAATGCGGTTTTTTGTCTCGCGCGCCATTTCCAAGTGGGCCAGTTCGCCTTGAAAGTCTTTCGGGTAAACGGCGGGCAGTGATTTTAAAACGATTTTTGCGGGGTGGAGTGTAATAGACTCCGCCGGAAGCATTTCTCCTGTTCCGCCAATGGCTACGGGCACTATGGGAGCACCCGTTTTTTCGGCTAGATAGAATGCGCCGCTTTTAAAACGCGCGTTCGGGTTTTTTCGCGATCCTTGCGGAAACAGCACGATGTCACACCCGTTTTGCAGGGCTTCTTGGCATTTGGCAAGCATTTTTTCGGGCGGTGTTTTTTCTGCGTCCAAATATCCCGCGCCGTTCATTACATAGCGGAAGAAAGGCAGTTTAAATACCCAGCCTTTGGTAATGTAGACTACATTGTCAAACCCCAGCGCAGCCACGCAGTACAAATCTAACGACGAGGCGTGGTTGGCCGCCACAATGCACGGTTCTTTCGGTCTTGCCGTTTGCTGCGTTTTCCAACCGGAAGAACAGAGCCGCATACAAAATAAAATTCCGCGTGACTGCCAGTAAACGAACTTGCGTACGTTACGGCCCTTGGTACCGGAAAACAGCCACAAAAACGGTCCG
Organism: Candidatus Avelusimicrobium sp.; assembly: GCF_051874775.1. GTDB lineage: Bacteria > Elusimicrobiota > Elusimicrobia > Elusimicrobiales > Elusimicrobiaceae > Avelusimicrobium. The sequence continues at coordinate 28,024 of NZ_JBJEGE010000007.1, read as the reverse complement.
GCAACGAGGCCGGAAACAAAAAGCCATAATATGGCCGAGGAACCAATTATGGCGGTGTTAAAGAGTGTACGCAGCGCGTGCATCATTTTATTTTCCGGATTCGTGTTCGCGGGCGAGTTTTTCGATAAAATCGTACAAATCGTTTAACGTCACGATAGAGCGGATATCGTAGCCTTGGCGCAGCGTCATACCGAATTTCTGTTCCAGCACAACCACCATATCCACGGCGTCGAGGCTGTCTAGCCCCACGTCGTTTTGCAGGTGGGCTGTAGGAACAAGCTGCTCATCTGTCAGTTCAAATTCTTTTTTAAGGGCGTCGTTGGTCAGTTTAATAATTTCTTCTCTTGTAATCACAGGGGTCTCCTTAAAACTAAAGAGCAGTTGTTTCCGCCGATGGCGAAGCTGTTCTTTAAAATCAGGTTGAGCGGACGCTCTTCTTTTTGGGTAACGTACGCAAGTGGCGCGCACCGTTCGTCCGCCGTATGTAAATTTTGGGTGGGCAGCACCGTTTGGCGTTTAAGCATTTCTATGCAGGCGATGGTTTCTAAACTGCCGCTGGCACCCATTGCGTGACCGAGGTGTCCTTTCAAACTGCTGATGCTGAGGGCCGGCCCGAATATGGCTGCGGCTGCGTGCGTTTCGGCAATGTCGCCCACCACGGTGCCCGTGGCGTGCGCGTTTAACAAATCCACTTCTTCGGGTTTTATGTGGGCGTCCTCCAGCGTGGCCAGCATGCAGGCGCGCAGCGTTTCGGCCGACGGATAGGCCATGTTTTCCGTTTCCGTGTTGGACGCAAAACCCGCAATCTCGGCTAAAATAGTTGCCCCGCGCGCTTTGGCGTTTTCTTCCGCTTCAATAAATAAGAGGCCGCACCCTTCGGAGCAGACAAGCCCCGTGCGGTCCTTATCAAACGGGCGGCAGGCTTCATTCGGGTGTTTATTAAAATTGTGCGAGGTGGCCTGCATAATATCAAAACACGCGCTAAACATCGGGTGGTATTCTTCTGTCCCGCCGCAGAGCGCCTGCTTCACAAGCCCCGTTTTTACGGCTAAATAGGCTAGGCCGATGTTCATGAGTCCCGTGGCGCACGCGTCGGACGCGCCCACGCAGGGACCGTTAATTTTAAGCGCCTGGGAAACCGTCGCCAAAGGCGAGTGGTTCATAATTTGCAGAAAATCGGATGTTTTGACGAGTTCCAGGTGTCCTTCGTGGCAGTTTTTGCTGATTTCCAGCCATACGGAAATGCTGTTAAGCGTGGAACCCATAAAGAAACCCAGCCCCTGCGGGGCGGTTTCATATCCGGCGGATTTTAACGCTTCCTGCGCGGCGGCGTAGGCGTATTTGGCCATACGGCTCATGGAGCGGCGGTCCCGCCGCGGAATATACGAAAAATCCATTTCCGGCACGGTGGCCGCCACCTTGGTTTTTACCATGGATAAGGCTTCCAGCTCCGGCACGGTGTGCATGCAGCCGCGACCTTCAAATAATCCGTCCGTAAGCGCGGTTACTCCCGCACCGTAGGGGGAAACGGCTCCCGCTCCGGTAATGACGATTTTCGTATGCTTGGGCGTGTTCATAAATTTAATTATACTATTTTACGCGTGCGCTTCGCGCGGAGGCTACATACAAACGCCGCCGTTGACCTGAAAAGATTGTCCGGTAATGTAGCCGGCTTTGTCCGAGCATAAAAAAGACACCATATCCGCTACTTCCTGCGGGCGCCCCAAACGGCGTAAGGGAATGAGCGGCAGAATTTTGTCCATAGGCAAGCCGTCAAGCATTTCCGTTTCGATAAACCCTGGTGAAACAGCATTTACCAAAATGTTGCGTTTGGCAACTTCTAACGCCAAACTGCGTGTGGCTCCCACGATACCCGCTTTGGCCGCCGAATAATTGGTTTGCCCGGGAACGGGCGCGTGCGCGGCGGCAGAAGCGATGTTAATAATGCGCCCCTGTTTGGCGTGAATCATCGCCGCGAGTACCGTTTTGGTTACGTTGTGAAATCCGCCGAGTACGGTGGAAATCACTTTCGTCCATTCGTCGTCCTGCATCCAAATTAAAAGGTTGTCTTTGCGTACGCCCGCGTTGTTGACGAGCGCGTACGGCGTTTGGGTTTCCAAAAGCGGGTTTAACGCCGCGCGCACGGCGGCCACGTCGGCCACGTCAAACGGAAGAAGCGTACACGCCGCACCGAGGGCTTCGATTTCGGCCTTGGCTTTTTTGGCGGCCGCGTGGTTGGAGTGATAGTTCAGCCAAATATCAAAACCGTCTTTGGCAAGCTGTTTGGCGACGGCCAAGCCAATCCCGCGGCTGCCGCCCGTGACGAGCGCGATTTTGCGCGCAGAGGTGTCATTCATTTGTAAACTCTCTCTAAAAAAAATAAAATTTATAGGAATATGATAACTAAAAACAACGCAAAACACAACACTCCCTACCGCCGCCCGCGCAAAGAAGCGCGTACGATGGCGGATGTGGCATTTGAAGCGCAAAAAATTGCTTTTGCACCGATCAGCTTTCAAGCCGCTTTGGCCCTGCGCGATTTGGGAATTTTAGAATATTTGAATAATACTCCGTCAGATGATAAAACGCTTGCCAAAAAGCTAAAACTCTCCCTTTACGCCGTGCAGACGCTTTTAGAAAACGGCGTGGCGCTGGAGCTTGTGTCCCAAGATGAAAACAGTCTTTATTCTTTAACCAAAACGGGCTGGTTCTTGCTGTGCGACCCAATGACCCGCGCCAATATGGATTTTATAAACGACGTTTGCTATTTGGGAATGCACTCGCTCCAAGAGTCCTTAAAAAAGGGCAAACCCACGGGGTTAAAAGTGTTCGGCAAATGGAAAACGGTATATGAGGGATTATCCAAACTGCCCGCCAAAAACCGCAAAAGCTGGTTTGCGTTTGATCATTTCTATTCCGATATTGCGTTTGCGGAAATTCTGCCGCTTGTTTTTGAGTTGTCGCCCAAGCGCATAATGGACATCGGGGCCAATACGGGCAAGTGGGCCAAAAAATGTTTGGAGTACGATAAAAACGTCCAAATGACGCTGGTCGACTTGGCCGGCCAGTTAAACGTGGCCAAAAAGAACCTTAAAAAGTACGGCGCGCGGGCGGAGTTCTGCGCCGCCAACGTACTGGACGAAAAAACCGTGCTGCCCAAAGGGGCCGATGCTGTGCTGATGAGCCAGTTTTTGGACTGTTTTTCCGAAGAGCAAATCGTTTCTGTTTTAAAGAAAGTTAAGACCGCTTGCGGCAAAAATACGCGTATTTACATTTTGGAACCGCTGTGGGACAGACAGGAATATGAGGCCGCCTCGTTCTGTTTAAAGCATACATCGTTGTATTTTACCAACATTGCCAACGGTAACAGCAAAATGTACAGCGCGGCGCAAATGGAAGCTTGCATTAAAAAAGCAGGACTGAAGGTGGAAAAAATGTTTGACGGTGTAGGCCGTTTCTCGTATACCTTAATACGCTGTGTGAAATGAAATGAAATTGAGAGCTCCGCATCTGTCCAGAAAATGGATGATTTTTTCCGTTACTGCTAACGGAACGTTTATGTCTACGCTGTCGGCGGGAATTGTAAATATTGCGTTGCCCACGATGTCGGGTGAGTTTAGCGTGTCCTTGGAGCATATTCAGCTGGTGGTCAGCCTGTATCTTTTGGTGTTGACGTGCTTTTTGCCCGTTTTTGGAAAACTTTCCGACTTGTACAGCCGCAAATGGATGTATTTGGGCGGATTTATTGTGTTTGGCGTGGGAGCGTTATTGGGTGCGGTTTCGGGCAGCTTGGGTATGATGCTTTGTGCCCGCGCGGTGCAGGGGCTGGGTTCCTCGGCAATGATGGCGACTTCGCAGGCACTTGTCGCCCAAGTGTTTCACGGCGCGTCGCGCGGTAAGGCGTTTGGGGCAATCGGGGCCGTGGTAGCCAGCGGTACGCTCGCCGGTCCTGCCGTTGGCGGGGCGCTTATTCAAATGTGGGGGTGGACGTCCGTATTCTGGCTATCTATTCCCATCTGTATTTTGGGCGTTTGGCGCGGAATTTATTTAATCCCGCGGTTTAGACCTGTCAAACGAATGAAAATGGATTATCTCGGCGCGGTCTATTACACGATTACCAGTTTTGCTTTTCTGTATGCGCTAAATACGGCGTCGGCTAATGGGTGGACTTCTCCGAAAATTTTGGGCGGGTTTGCGTTTTCCGTGGTGTTTTTTGTGCTGTTTATGCGGAGGGAGAAAACGTCTAAAAATCCGTTTATAGGGCTTTCTATTTTTAGTATTCCGGCTATTTCCTACGGTTGCGCCGTAGCAGTGTTAGGGTTTACCTCCCTGTTTACCAATTCCGTTTTGCTTCCGTTTTATCTGACCGATATTATGGGAATGGACCCCATTAAAATCGGTATGCTTATTTTGCCGTTTCCGGTGACGCTCGCCATTGCGTCGGCCGTGTCCGGCGCGCTGTGCGCCAAGTGGCCCGCGCGGATTATTACGACAGCGGGATTTGTTTTTTTGTTGATTTCCTCGCTGATGTTTGCCTTCATCGGGGATTCGCCTAGCATTTCCTATATTATTTTGGCGCAGCTGATTATGGGGGCGGGCAGCGGTACGTTTCAGGTGCCTAATAACAATACAGTCATCAGCGCGGCTCCAAAAGAGAAACTAGGTGTAGTGGCCAGCGTCAACGCGCTTTCGCGTAACGTGGGAACGATTATGGGAATTGCCCTTTCCGTTGCCGTATTTTCTTTGCTGCAAGAACATTTTTTATCTTTGGGGCTTTCCGCGCACGAAGCATTTATCGGCGGATACAAATGGGCGCTTTTATTTGGGGCGTTTTGTGCGGCAGCGGGGGGAATTTTATCTGTTCAACGCGATTAAGTTGTATTCTGTTCGGTGATGAAAAGACCTAGAAATATTGTAGGTCTTTGTTTTGATGAAACTGGGACTTTTTTTAACTTGTATTTACGTACATTCTTCTCTATAATAAAAATATAATTATTTTCTTTTACTGGAGTATATAGGAGTATATATATGTATATGTGGATATCCCGCCTGATGGCTGTTGTATTTCTGTTGAATATACTTAGCCCCGCTTATGCGCAGGTGCCTGCGGCTCCGCGTCGTTCGGTTGGAACGGAGCATCCTGCTGTTACTGAAGCTCGGCAGCAGGCCGAGATCGCGCGAAAAGTTGTGGAGTCCTTTGAAGCGTCTCATCAACAATATTTAGAAAGTGTTGTGCCTGTTCAGGATGCTGCCCATAATGACTTTCTTAATTCTTCCACTTTTGCAGCGATGAGCGAGTCTTATAAAAGATTAGATAAACTCCGCAGCGAGGGTTCCCGGCGCTTGCGTGATTACCAATCCCAGATTAGAGATGCGGAGAACGACGCTCTTCACGCTTCAGGAAATGTTATGTTTGAGCATTATCGGCAAAACCCCCACGTAGCTCCGGACGCTATCAGCCAGACGCTGGGATATGACGCTCGTTTCGGTTCCAATCCCAAAGACTGGCTAGTGCGGGCTGATGAATATTCCAGTAAGTTTGCGGGATATGGATGTCCCTCGGCAGCTGATTTTTTGGAAAACTTAAAAAACAATCAATTTGAAGCGCCGGAAGAATTGTTGGAGTACATTGACCCGTTAGGTTTTAACTGCGCCAACTTTCTTGCCATAGCATACGCGGCCGAAACGCTGTATTATATGTTGGAAGAGTTTACCCGTCCGGATTCTATTTCGGAAGAAGAACGTGAAGAAATGACGGTTTTCTTTTCCCACGTGCGCTACCGTGCGGTTGCTTCATTAGAACATTTGAACGAATCGACGTTTAATGATGAAACGTTATATATGGCGCGCGGTACAGTGCGTATTTTGCTTGCGCAGTTGGAACACGCCGCTGCCGCCAATAAGCTTCAATTATTGGAAAAGCAGGTTTATGTGCTTACGCCTACTAGAAAACTGTGGCAGACTCAATATCCGAAGCCAACCAAGGATGGCTTCCAATGGATTGGGACTTCATACAAAGATTTTGTCAAAAATAATACGAGGGTAGTAGAAGAACTTTCGCCCAAGCTGGAAAGCGCGCGTGCTAAAGGCAATGTGACTATTCAGGCAGTAACTTATTCAGATTATCGGAAAAATACGGCTATTCAAGGCGTTTTTTCCGAAGAAGAATTCCCTTCTTTGCGCGAGGGAATCCCGGGTGATTTAGGCACGGAATTTTATAATGAGCTGAAGGAACTAAAAAGCAACGCCTCCGGAGAGGAATCAAAAGAATTTACCCTGCTTCAGTTAGTTGTCCAATATGCCGCCCAGTTTGCCGTATTGACGGGGGACGAAAAATTACTGAAAGATATACTTGCTTTGTTTGAGGACAAGCCGGGGAGCGATATGAAAACCACCTATTCCGAGGTGCTTGCCGCTCTTTTTAACAGTATATACGAAACGTTGCGTAATTTTAACGTAAGTGACCACTATGTCCCTGCGATAATGTTTTTACTTGATGCAGCAAAGGATACTCACGCCACGAATACACGCGTGCTTGCCTTAGCGGTGTTGGGCCGTCTTACGGAAAAGACGGATTCCATTGAGAATACGCCTATGAGGGCTGATTTTTCGGTTACGGAAGCGGGGGAAGTTGTTAATAAATACTGGTTGTCTTATGAAGACAGGTTTTATTTGGCTCAATCTGTAGCAACCTTGTATGAGCCGTTGCAAAATACGACTTCTGGTATGAAAGATTACGGCTTAAACTCGGACGAAATGCTTTCTTTATCGAATGAGTTAGCAGGTATTTATATGCAATTTTTGCCTATGGAAGCGCCTACGGTTACGTTAGGCCGTTGCGGCCGCATTGAAAAGGTTGATACGGAAAACCGTACAATAATTACCGTGGCGGCCTTACAACAGACAAAACAAGGAACAATTTTTGATGGGGATTGCCCATATCAGTATACCAACGGCGGTATATTTGTCTTTGGCGGCCGTACCGGTATAGTGGAAATGACGGCCCTTAATTACCGCAACAGCCGTAAATATACAGCAGAAATTACCAATATAGGTATGGAACTCTTTGGCGAGGCATTGATGTGGGTGTTTGGCGGTGCGTTGATTGGCGGTGCTTTCTGCGGGCTGCGTTTGTTGGCCGGCGTGGCAAAGAGCCTGCCTCGCGCCATTCGCTCCGGCAAATTGGTTTATAAGGCCACTGCGGGGACGCGCATCTATCGATTTACGGCGGGTGCCAAACGGGCACAGGCCAGTATGAAAGTGGGTGCTAAATATATGAGCAGTTTTAATTTTAACGCACATTTAGCCAAAAACGGAATGGCGTATACAACAGCTACTGAAGCAGCCTCCCCCGGTTTAGTGAAAACCTCCACCGCCGTCCAACATGGAGGAGATGCAGCCCGTATTTCGTCTCCCTCTACGCGTGTAACGATTACGGCGGCAGACGCTCCCAGCGGGCTTGCTTATCAAGGCACTTTTGGGGTAAGCCCCAATATCGGACGTTGGTCTCTTCCCGTTCAGCGTGCTCAGCTTTTGCGTTTTGCCCAACAACGCGGTTTACGTAACGAGTGGAGTGCTGCGGATAGATGGATGTTCCAAGAGAATATTATGTGGAGAAATGCCTTTAATAAACTGTGGGATCCGAAGAGTGCGCAATTGTCATATTATCCGGGGGCTATCATATCAGAACATCCGTGGGTGAATGCGGGATTGAGCGCTTACGGAAAAACATTGCGTTTCTTTGCTTGGTGGAAAGCAGGCGATATTTTTACCGGAATAGTATACAGAGACAAATTTAATAATTGGATGATGGAAAAGCAGGAGGCTGCCGTAGCCGCCGAAGCGGCGAAATATGGGGAATCTCTGTCAGAGAAGGCTCTCGCGGATGTGAGCGCACAAAATTCCGATGCGCCGGAATCACAGCCGGGGGATGTATTAACCCGCGTGGGCGGTACTTCTAAAGAATCTTTTAGTTGGATGGATGTACTTACCTTTCCCAGCTATGTGTGGCAGCGTATTGCTCCTACTGAAATGAATATGACGGACGGCTCTTTAATTTTACCGCCGTTTATGTTTGTGCGCTCGGGATTGGCAGAGGCGGGCGTAACTTCCAATCCTTTTATTAGCGATGCTGTTAAACAGCAAATGGCCATTAGTGCACACCGTATGGATTTATCTCGTGCTCAAATTGCCAAAGCCAATCATCTTTCATCTACTGCAACAGAAAATAATATCAATGATTTGGCGCAGGTGCGTGAATCCCTGAAAAAGAGTATAGCGGTCTTTAAAGCAGATTTTCCCGAGGTTAACTGGGCGGAGGATGAACAGGCGTTGATGACGGTGCTGGATGACTATGAACAGGCCTTACGCTCGGCTGAAAAAATTACCAATATCGGGGAGCGCACCAAACAGAAAGCCGCGGTTGTACAGCAATACGACCAGCAATTTCAGGCTAAGTATACACAGATAGAGTCTAAGTATATACAACTTTGCGATAGACAGTTTAACACTACTGTGGAAGAGCAAATTACTCTTTTCGAGCGGTCTCGATACAATGATTTACTCTCTTTTAAAGAGGTAGGGCTTGACCTTTCTCATCCGGAGATATATGAACGTTTAGATGGTATCTATCAGGAAGCGATTTCTGAACTGAAGAATCTGCATAATCCATCTGTTCCAAGTCAGGTAAGAGTGGATAAATTGAATAGATGTATACAAAAAATTGTCTCAGAAAGAGAGAAGATCTTGGACGAGGCCAATAACTTGTTATGGTCGGAGCAGGAGAGAGCGGAGTTGTACCCTGACGAAACACCACAAGTTTCTTCGCAGACGTATTAGTTTACATACAAAAAACCCCGTTCTTCGGAACGGGGTTTTTTGTATGTTGTTGCATTTAAGGAAAGATTAGTTGATTTCTTTAATTTCTACGTCAAATGTTAATTCTTTTCCGGCGAGTGGGTGGTTAAAATCAAGTACTATTTCTTTATCGGTAATTTCTTTCACTAGCGCGCGGAAAGTGTGTCCCGCGTTGCTGGCGCCCACCATATCGCCCACTTTTAAGTTTTCGGCACCGCCGACGGCTTCTTTTGGTACGCGGCGGATAGCTTCTTCCAACACTTTGCCATAGCCTTTTTCCGGTGCGACTTTGACGGTTTTTTTGTCACCCACTTTCATTCCAAGCAGTTCTTCTTCCAGTCCGGGGATAATGTGTCCTGCGCCGTGCGTGTATTCCAGCGGGCCGCGTCCGGAGGAGGTATCGGCTACTTTGCCGTCAACCGTCAGCGTATAATCAAATTTAACTTTGGAACCTTCTTTAATCATTTTTTTCTCCTTTATATGCCCGCTTGTGTTGGGCGAGTATGTTATATTGTAACAGTTTTCGTCCGCCGTGTATAGAATGACAACCGTATTGCGGGCATAGCTTCCAAGCAGACTACTTTTTTATATTGTCTACGCTGGGATCGAAATCGAAATAATCATAAGGTTTAAATTCAAACATTTGGGCAATCAAATTTAGCGGGATGATAGATGTTATGGTATTAAAATCACGCGCGGCACTATTGTATTTCTTTTTGGATCGCTGCACTTTGCTTTCCGCTTGAATGATATTTTCCCGCAATTTTGAAAAATGTTCGTTTTGTTCCATTTCAGGGTGGTGCATAGCGGCGGTAAACACTTTTTTAAATTTTTTGGTGATTTCGTTTTCGCATTTTACGCGCTCCTGCAACGAAACTGCTTGGCGGCAGGCATCTTTTAAAGCGGAAAGTTCGTAAATAAACGTTCGGTCTAACTCTTCAAATGCGGCGGCCGAAAGCGCCAAGCTGGGAATTAATTCCGCGCGGTTTTTCATATTAAAATCCAATTTCTGCCACGCAGCGGATGCTGCCTTGTTTAAGGAAACAAATTTAAGGTAAGCCAACATCAAAAGAATGACCAGCGTACACATCGCTCCGAAGATAAACCAAATAAGCATTTTTTCCTCCCCGCTGTTGACTAACGGCTGGATTATAATTAGAATAAAAGTAGCGGTGTCACTACTGTAAAGTATAAGAATTAAGCGCTGGGAAATCAAGCACCGCTTCCGGCCCGCAAAAGCCGGAGAGCCGTATAAAAATTAACTTGGAGGACTTATGGTACTGACGATTACGTCGTTTGTCGCTTTTACGGCGCTGGTTTTGGGCTTGTCGTATTACCTAACCAGAAAAAAGGACGCATCGTCTTCGGAAGGCTATTTTTTGGCCGGAAGAGGACTGACCGGATGGGTGATTGCGGCTTCGCTGCTTTTAACAAACCTGTCTACCGAACAGATGGTGGGCCTAAACGGCCAAGGATATATGTTTAATATGTCCGGTATGGGCTACGAAGTGGGAGCGTCTTTGGCTCTTATTATCGTAGCTTTTTTCTTTTTACCCCGCTATTTAAAAAAAGGTTACGCTACTATTCCAGATTTTGTGGGAGAACGCTACGATTCCGCCACGAAACAGTTTGTAAACTTTTTGTTTTTGGCCGGTTACGTGCTGATTTTACTGCCCACGGTGCTTTATTCCGGCGCAATTGGTATGGGCGGCATTTTCGATATTATGGGAACCTTCAACCTCTCTCCGATGATGGCGATTATTGTAGTGGTGGTGGCCATCGGCATTTTGGGCTGTTTGTATACGGTTTTCGGCGGCCTTCGCATTATGGCGATTGCTGATACGCTTAACGGTATCGGGTTGATTATCGGCGGGCTGATGGTGCCGCTTTTTGCGCTTGCGTATGTGGGCGGCGGCGATATTTTAGGGGGTTTAAACGAAGTGATTCAATCCCACCCCGAAAAATTTAATGCCATCGGCGGGCCGGCGGATCCCGTTCCGTTCGCCACCATGTTTACGGGGATGTTCCTCGTCAACTTGTTCTACTGGGGCTGCAACCAGACGATTATCCAGCGCGCGTTGGCGGCCAAAAATTTAAAAGAAGGCCAAAAAGGCCTGTTGTTTGCGGCTATTTTTAAATTGTTCGGCCCGCTTTATTTGATTATCCCCGGGATTGTGGCATTCCATATTTTCCGCGAAACGCCGCTGGCCGTAGGGGATATGGCCTACCCGATGTTGGTTAATAAGGTGCTGCCCTTCTACTTAATCGGCTTTTTTGCCGCGGTGTTGTTTGGGGCGATTTTAAGCTCGTTTAACGCGGCTTTGAACTCCACCTCTACGCTGTTTATGTTAAACGTCTACAAACCGCTTATTAAACCGACGGCTACGGATCACGAACTGGTAACCAAAGGCAAGTACGTGGGTATTTTGCTGGCGGTATTCTCGATGTGCGTGGCGCCGCTGATTGCGATGGCTCCGTCGGGCCTTTTTAACTACTTGCAGATGGTAAACGGTTTCTACAATGTGCCGATTTTTACGCTGATTATTTTCGGTATGCTTAATAAAACCGCGCCCGCGTGGTCGGCCAAAGTAACGCTTATCTTCTTTATGGTCGGTTACGGGCTGACGCAGCTAGGCGTTATCAAAACCAACTTGCATTTCCTGCATATTTTGGCTATTTTGTTTGCGGTGTCGGTGGTATTTATGTACATTACGGGCAAACTGTGGCCGGCGCAAAACAAATATGACGACGGGAAAAATTTAAATGTAGTGGACGTAACGCCGTGGAACCTGCGCGTAGCGGTAAGTATCGCTATTGTGCTGTGCGTATTTGGCGTATATGTGTTATTCTCTTCGTTAGGCATTGCCGCGTAAGTGTATTTTATTTAAAACGGGCGGACGGAATTGTTTTTCCGTCCGCCTTTTTTGCGGTTCGGGCGCGTTAAAGGGGCCTTGACCCGTTTTTTTTTTTTGATACGATAAGGATATTCCGTAGGGTTTCTAAACGGGATATCCCGATTGCGGTTTATTCCGTCAAAATTGGTAGATGCTGCGCAGAAACCCAACAAGATGATTTTTTAATAGGAAAAATGAATATGAAAGGTTTTACGCTAATTGAATTGTTGGTGGTTGTGTTAATCATCGGTATCTTAGCCGCCGTGGCGGTACCGCAGTACCAGTTGGCAGTGGATAAAAGCCGCTTGATGCCTTATCTGCAAACGGCGCATTCTATCTGCCGTGCAGAAGAAGTTTATTATCTTGCCAATGGTTCCTATACTTCCGATTTAGGCTCGCTGGATATTGACCATCGTACCGGGTGCACTTCCGTTAACAGTTTGAATAATGAATGGCAATGTCCAAACGGATTTTTTATCGATTTGGTTTCCGGGGCTGGGCAGCCGTACGGGGCGGTGCGAGTGGCTTTGTGCCCGGAAAATAATACGGGCTCCACCGCATGTTACCATAATACAGAAGTAGCCGTGACGTTACGTTTTGAGCACAGCACGATTACTCCCTCTCAGGTGCCGTGTGGCTGTTTCGGCTCAACTGCACGCGGAAAACGTCTTTGTAAAGCATTGAATCCGGAGTTGCTGAAATAATCCAAAACCCCGCGCCTAAATATAAGACGCGGGGTAAATTTTTGCGTTTTTGCCGCCAGAAACTGCAGAGTCGGCGTTGGGTTACGGATGAATTTTGTCCATCATGCGCGGGAACGGAATCGTTTCGCGCACGTGTTGGAGTCCGCAAATCCAGCGCACCATACGTTCAATGCCCATCCCAAAGCCGGAGTGGGGAACGCTGCCGTAGCGGCGCAAGTCCAGGTACCAGCCGTAACCTTCGGGGTCGAGGCCTTGTTCTTTAATGCGGGCCAAAAGCGCATCGTAATCGGCTTCTCTTTCACTGCCGCCGATAATTTCGCCTGCGCCTTCGGGGCCGATAACGTCCACAGCCAACACCACTTTGGGGTTTTTCGGGTCGCGTTTCATATAGAAGGCTTTGATGGCGGCGGGGTAGCGGTGAATCATAATCGGCGTATCGTAATCTTCGCCCAGTAAGGTTTCTTCGTCGCCGCCGATATCTCCGCCCCATTCGGTATTGTTTCCTTTTTTGTGCAGAATTTCAATCGCGTCCGTGTAATCAATGCGCGGAAATTTCTTTTCTACGGTGGCTTGGAGTTTGCTGGTGTCGCGCTCCAAGGTTTTTAAATCGTCCGCGCGGTTTTTTAACACTTGTCCGACGATGTATTTGATAAAATCTTCCGCCAAATCCATATTATCGTCCAAATCGTTATACGCCACTTCAGGCTCCACCATCCAGAATTCGGTCAAATGGCGGCGTGTTTTGCTTTTTTCGGCACGGAACGTGGGGCCGAAGCAGAACGTTTTGCCAAGCGCCATAGCCGAGGCTTCCCCATAGAGCTGTCCGCTTTGCGAGAGGAATGCTTTTTCGCCGAAGTAGTCGGTTTCAAACAATGTGCTGGTGCCTTCGCAGGCGGCGGGGGTTAAAATTGGCGAGTCGGAAAGGACAAAGCCGTTTTTATGAAAGTATTCGCGAATGGCGAAGATAATTTCATCTCGGATTCTTAAAATAGCCGTCTGTTTGGCCGAGCGCAGCCACAAATGGCGGTGCTGCATCAAAAATTCCGGCCCGTGCTCTTTGGGAGAAATGGGATAATCCTTCGCCAGCTGCACGACTTCCAAGTTGGTAACGCCAAGCTCAAAGCCCAAGGGGGAGCGTTTGTCCTCCCGCACGGTGCCGGTAACAATAATGGAAGATTCCTGCGTTACTTTATCGGCCAGTTCAAACAGTTCGGGGGAAACGTCTCCTTTAAACATTACGCATTGGATGATACCGCTGCCGTCGCGCAGCTGTAAAAAGTGGAGTTTGCCGCTGGAGCGTTTGTTATACAGCCAGCCTTTTAACGTAATTTCTTGGCCCAAGTATTGGCCCACGTCTTTAACGCGAATTTTGCTAGACATATATTCCTCTTAACGATAAGAAATAGGGTACTTATTTATTTTATCTTTTTACGGGGGAAAAGGGAAATTTTACCCTTTTCGTTTTTGTAAAATCAAACAGAAGGGGAGAAATACGACGGACGATATCCGTATGGTGTATGCCCATTAACGACGGAAAAATAAAAAATATTTTTCTTTTTGTTTTTTATTATGCTATAATAAATATGTCTGAAGTAAGCCCAGCAATAAAAAAATACCGATTTTTCGGGCGTGTAGCTCAGCTGGGAGAGCGCCTCGTTCGCAACGAGGAGGTCGTCGGTTCGATCCCGATCACGTCCAAAATTTTAAAACCTCACGTCAGTGGGGTTTTTAAATTTTATACCGTGTTGCGAGCGAGGCGCGTTTCGCTTCCGAAGTAAAGTAAGGAGGAGGTCAGCTCTGCCGTCCGCAGGACTCCCGATCACGTCCACCATTTAAAACCCTGCGAAAGCGGGGTTTTTAAATTTTATACCGTGTTGCGAGCGAGGCGCGCTTCGCAGGGGGCGGCGGGGGCGCATTAAGGGGGTGACTTTTTTTGATACGTTAGGGGTATTCCATAGGGTTTCTGTACGAGAGCTCCCGATTGCGGTTTATTTCCTTCAAAACGGTAGAATCTGAACGGAAACAACTTGGGGTAACTTTATTTGATAGGAGAAATCAAAATGAAAGGTTGTATATTTAGCCGTCATTCTGAACTTGTTTCAGAATCTAGTAAAAAAGGTTTTACGCTAATTGAATTATTAGTCGTTGTTTTAATCATTGGTATTTTGGCAAGTGTTGCGCTTCCGCAGTACCAAAAAGCGGTGCTCAAACGCCGCGCGCCGCCAACGCTTTCAGCATCGCTCTTTTTGCTATTTTTTGGCACGCAGTTGGCGGACGATTTCGTCCACCGTCCGCGTCAGTTTTTCATATTCGCCCGTGCCGTTGATATCCACAAACGGAAAGCAGGCGATGCGGACGGAGTTTTGCGCCACCGAGGAATACTTTTTGATTCCGTCGGCCAAATTGGGCAGGCCGGTACTGTGCAGGGCGGCGGAAATGTCGGAATCTTTTACGGCGGGATCGGTAATTTCCAGGGTTAAACTGGTAAACGAACGCAATTTTTCGTCTTTGATGAGCGGGGCCAAATAGTCCGTTTGGGCGGCCCAGTCCAACAGATATTGGGCGTGTTGTTTGCATAACGCTTCCATTGCCGGCAGACCGCCGCAGGAGAGCATCCATTTGCACGCCTCGTTAAACATCCAGATATTGGTGGTATTTGGCGTGTTTGACGTTTGGTATTTGTTTTTTGCAAAGCGTACGGCTGTTTTTAAGTCAAGCGAATACGGCACGGCGCGGTAATTTTTTGTTTCTTCCAATCGTTTGACGGCGGCCGGACTGAGAATCAGTACGCTGGAACCTCCTCCCGTGCCGAAGCATTTTTGCATTCCAAAAAGCATTACGTCAAATTTTCCGGCGGGAAGCACGCGCCCTCCGGCGCAAGAGGTACAATCCCAAGCGATAAGCGTATCCCGCCCGCGCAAACTCCACGCTTCTTCCAAATAATCGTTTGGCATTTGTACGCCTGTGGAGGTTTCGTTGGGCGTCAGTACGACTAGGCTTGCTTGGTAATCCGGTTTTTGGCGGGGGAAAAATTCTCCCGCTTCGGTTTCGCGGACAGAAAGCCGCAGCGTATTTTCCAGTCGGGCGGCCATTTCGTGCGTCCACCGTTTGCTGAAAGCCCCGAAAGCGAGGCCGGATAAAGAATCTTTGGTCAAATTCCAAAGCACCGCATCCATTGCGGGGGTGGCTCCGCCTAAAAAGAAAAGAACAGTATAATCCGGAGGAACAGAAAGCAGCGCGCGCGCGTTTTCCGCCGCTTCTTTATACAAGCCTTCGGCGGAAATGTCCGCCGCGCGGTGGCTGCGTTCAAAAAGGGTTTGGTCAAGCGGGGTATGGCGTAAGGACGGGTGGCCTTGCGCAGGGCCGCAGGCGAAAGTGGAAGAAGGAAGAATGTCCGGATTTAAGAGGATTTTCATCTTTTTATTGTAGCAAAAAATTGATTTTGATCGTTCTCCCCTTGTTTTTAGGGATTTAATGGATTATAATAAAATATACTATTTTATTTTGGAGCCCTTATATGCACAAACTTACTTTTATCTTATTAGCGTGTGTATTATGTCCATCTCTTGCCGGTGCGTGGGGATTGCTGCCCCAATGTGTAACCCGCGGCCCGAACGGAGAAAATAAGCCGTCGTGTTTGGGGGAGTCTTTCGTAACGGCGGGGGCCGTGCCGTGTTTGGAGGTAAAAGTGATCGATGAGCAAAAGCGTTCAGGCTATGAAGGCGCCGAGCTTCGGCGCAATTTGCGCGAGTCGGTTCAAACAGCATTTAATTCGTGGATAAACACTGTCCGCGGGACGATAGCGTCTTCCGAAGACCACGCCAAATTTGACGATTTTTTAAAGTCTTTTCCTATCGCTTTAGAGGTTCGCGTTCCGGGTGCCGCACGGGAGCAAACAACCGAACGCCGCCGTAAAAAAGAGTCGGTGCCGTCCCCCGTTTCTACGGATAAAACCTGTATGAACTTAACGTTGAGGATCGGTGGTGATGGTGGTAAAAGCTGTGCGCAGGCTTTTGTGGTAGATAGCGAGATTAAATGGTATAAACATTACATTGCTGATCCCAGCAGCGGTAGTAGGACTCCGTTGGAAAACGCGTGCCCTGCTGAATCCGTGCTTGCCCACGAAATCGGGCACTTGTTGGGCTTGGCTGATTTATATGAGAATAAATTGGAAGGGCTCGCCAAAGACATGGTAATTACGCAGGATTTTTCACTTTTGAGGACGGGGATTGAGATCAGCACTATGGAACGGTTTTCTATGATGGGTAAACGTTCCATCGGCTGCGACGATGTGGACGGCATTATTAATATGGCGGATTTCATGGCTGTCAAACGAGGTGAGGTTTCTGATCGCGTTAAAAACGGGTGGAAAAGTTTTTGCCCCGCCTATTCCTCTGTTCACTATGCTTATGGACAGCCCTATAGAACGACGGTTGAACTTGAGGAAAACAAAGAACGTATTGATGCGGTGTTATTTTTTGAACAATCTTACTCAAAATGGAATGCAGAATATAATCGGTTGAACGCAGAAATACAGACGTTGAACGCCCGTGTGGATACTGCGCCTCTCCCGTTAAAAACTGCTAATTTGATGGATTCTGCCAAGGTAAACTATTTAGAGGATCTTCGCTCGAAAGTTCGGGCGTTGGCTAACAAGTTGGAGCGTCAGGACCCCACAAAACCTATTTTGGAAGAATATAAGCAACTGTTGAAGGATAACGAGGAGGAAAAACTAAACTCTTTTGCCAACCAAGCAGTGTTGGACAACTATACACCCTACCAAGTGCATTTAGAAGCATCCGAAGCCAAACCGCGCCATCGCTGCATAAAGTGTGATGATCCGATTCCGCCGGAAGAGGAGGTGGTGCGCACGGTAGAGGAATATATCCTTTATCAGCACTCTAAATGTCGAAAAAAGCCTTTGTACAAGTCAAAAGTAGAAGCTTATGCCAACAAATACGGATACGACCGAGAAAAGATTCCCGCGCCGACATATAGCCAACTTCGTGCCCAAGCTATAGCTGAGGGCATCCACTTGGAATCTACTTCCCAGAATCTTGATTTGCCACTCCCAACGAGGGAACAGAGCGGATCGGCTTCAAGGCAGGGTGCTTCCTCTGTGGTTTCGCGCACTTCTGAAAAACATAAGAACGCAACAGGGACTAAACCGGCGGGAAATTCGTCAAAGACGTCAGGGTTCAAACCAGTAACTCCGTCCGAAGCGGATCAATTTTCGGAAGCTGCTCTTGTGGGCCGTCCGCGCGCAAAGGTACAATCTCTTCCCAGTTCGCCTACGGCAACTTCTGCGTCAACGGCGACAGCTTCGGCCAAGCCTGCGGCACTGGTCTGCTCCGTGTGCGGTCAAAAAATTGCAAACGAAGCGGACGCATATATCCCTCTGAAAAGAGGCTACGGCCCCGTACATAAACATTCGGAATGTGCATTTAAGTATTTTTCGCGTTTCTATTCGGTGGACAATACCAGTTTGGAGCAGTATAACAAGTCTTATTGGTTTGGGAACGAACCCCGCGACGTAACCGCAGCAAAAGGGTTGATGAAGAAGCTGGGCCTTACGCCGGAAGAAGTAAAAATGTATACTGTTAATTCGCGCCGACAGGCACAACAATAACGTGAGGCTTTGGAACGCGCCAAAAAGAGCGATTAGTTAAAGGCCGCTTATAAGCGGGTCTGTGCGGAGGTATACGTAAAAGTATCGCAATCGGATAAAGAGAAATTTCTCTTAGATCATCGCGTGGCACTCAATTCTATCCGCAGGAAACAGAAAGACAATAAAAAGCTGAGCAAGAAAGAGCAGCGTGTATGGCAGCGGTATCAAAATATGATGGCGAATGTGGAAAAACAAAAAAATGTGATGAAGCCGTTGCGAAGTGGAAAACTTTTAATGGAAAATAAAAGTATTTGATAAAAACGCCCCGCAGTAAGCGGGGCGTTTTGCATAGGGCGACCTGTTTCACCTTTGCAGATGCAAGATAATTGCCCGAGGATGGGTCAGTGTCAAACGCATTTTAAAATGCTAAAATAACAATATGGCTAAATTAGTAAGAGGGTTCCGCGATATTTTTGAACCCCAATCCAAAAGTTTTACTGAACTGGAAAATTGCGCCCGCGGCGTATTTTCCCTCTACGGTTTTGGCGAACTGCGTCTGCCTACCGTGGAACTTAAAGAGCTTTTTATTAAGTCTACCGGCGAAACAACTGATATCGTGCAAAAAGAAATGTACGCGTTTGAGGATGCCGGTCACCGCCAGTTGGCTATCCGCCCCGAAGGCACCCCCGGGGTGGTGCGCGCATATTTAGAAAATAATTTTACGCAGAACGCACCCGTCCAAAAATTTTATTATATCGGCAATATGTTCCGTGCGGAACGCCCGCAGGCGGGCCGCTACCGCGAGTTTGAACAAATCGGCGCGGAATATCTGGGCAATTCCGCTCCCGCCGCCGATGCGGAAGTAATTTTGATGTTAAAGGATATTGTGTCCGCGTTCGGCGCGAAAAATTACAAAGTAAAAATCAACAGCTTGGGGTGCGACAAATGCCGTCCGATTTATCGTCAAGCGCTTATTGATTTTTTGTCTAAGGAAAAAAATACATTGTGCGAAAACTGCCAAACACGCCTTGAAAAAAATCCCTTACGGGTATTGGACTGTAAAATAGACGGCGCACGTTTTGCGGGCCGTGTTCCTGTGATGACGCTTTGCCCTGACTGTCAGGCCCATTTTGACGAAGTGCAGGCGCTTCTTAAGGGAAAAATCGATTTTGAGGTAGACCCAATGCTGGTGCGCGGACTTGATTATTATTCCCGCACCGTATTCGAGTTTCAGGCGGGCGATGCCTCCCAAAATGCGATTGCCGCCGGCGGACGTTACGATACGCTTGTAAAAAATATGGGCGGCCCCGCTACTCCCGCTATTGGTTGGGCGATGGGGGCCGAACGCGTCATTATGGCCCGCGGTGAGGTTCCAGCCCCGAAAACCAAAAGCGTGTATTTCGTATCTATGGATAAATCCTGCAACGAAACAGCCTTTAACTTGATGCAAGCCCTGCGCGAAGCGGGCGTGCGCACGGAGGGGGGGCTTTTTGATAAAAACATTAAGGGCCAAATGAAACAGGCCGACCGCTGCGGCGCGTCTTATGCGCTGATTTTGGGTACGGACGAAATGGCCGCGTGCGAGATTACTTTAAAAGACTTGCAAAGCGGTGAGCAAAAACGGATTTCTTTTGACGTTTTAACTGATGAGGTAAAAAGACTTGTATGAAAAGAACCAATTATTGCGGTGGGGTTACCGCAGCCCTGTTGGGCACCAAACAAACTTTATGCGGCTGGGTAAACAGTTACCGTAACCACGGCGGAGTATTGTTTATCGACCTGCGTGACCGTACGGGTATCTGCCAAGTGGTGGTAGAACCGTCCAGTCCATTTTTTGAACTGGCTTCTACGCTGCGTCACGAGTATGTGGTGGAAATAACGGGTACGGTCAAACGCCGTGTCGAAGGTGCGGAAAACCCTAATATAAAAACGGGCGAAATCGAAGTATTGGCGGAAGAGTTAAAACTGCTCAATACGTCAATTCCGCTTCCTTTTGATGTGGAAAAATCTCGTTCCGTGGCGGAAGAAATCCGTCTAAAATACCGCTATCTGGATTTGCGTAACCCCAAAATGTTCGCAAATCTCTATTTGCGTCACCGTATTATGCAGGCTGCCCGCCGGTATTTGGACGAAAACGGATTTATTGAGGTGGAAACACCCGTTTTGACGCGTTCCACTCCCGAAGGTGCACGCGATTATTTGGTGCCTTCCCGCATCCACCACGGCGAATTTTACGCGCTCCCGCAAAGTCCTCAGATGTTTAAGCAAACGTTAATGGCCAGCGGCATTGACCGTTATTTCCAGTTGGCGCGCTGCTTTCGCGATGAGGATCTCCGCGCTGACCGCCAGCCCGAACATACGCAAATTGATATGGAAATGTCCTTTGTAACGATTAACGATATTCACGAAATAGTGGAAGGATTGGTAAAAGAAATTTTTAAAACGGCGGGTAAAGAATTAAAAACGCCGTTTGTAAAACTCCCGTTTGATGAAGCAATGGATCGTTTCGGATCTGATAAACCGGATTTGCGTTATGCGTTGGAAATTAAAAACGTGGGTGAAATTTTTGCCAATACCGGTTTTAAAGTATTTAAAGAACTCCTTTCCGCCGGCGGTGCGGTTTACGCTGTACGCGGCGAAAAGGGGGCGGAACACTCCCGCAGTTATTTTGATAAGTTGACTGAACTCGCTAAGAAAAACGGCGCAAAGGGCCTTGTATGGCTAAAAGTAAAAGACGGCGCATTTGAAGGCCCGTCCGCCAAGTTCTTTACCGAGGGCGAAATGAATGCTTTAAAAACTGCGGTCGGCGCACAGGAGGGGGACGCTATTTTTGTCGGCAGTGACATAACCCGCCGCATCTGCCAAGAATTTATGGGCGTCATTCGTAAGGAACTCGTCAAAGGTCTGCCGCAAACGACGGAATGGGCATTTGCGTGGATTACCAACTTTCCGCTCTTGGAATACATTCCGGAAGAGGACCGCTGGGATGCGGCTCACAATCCGTTTACGGCGGCGGTGGAAGAAGATCTGGAAAAACTGGAGTCCGATCCCGCTTCCGTCCGCTCCTACCAGTTTGATTTGGTGCTTAACGGTAACGAGTTGGCTTCCGGTTCTGTGCGCAACTGCCGCCGCGATGTGCAGGAACGCATTTTGGCTTTGATGAAACACTCGAAAGAGGACGCAGCAATCCGCTTTGGTATGCTCTTAAACGCGTTGGAAGCAGGAGCGCCTCCTCACGGAGGAATTGGCCTTGGGTTGGACCGTATTACCGCACTTTTGTGTGGTGAAGATTCCATTCGCGAAGTCATTGCTTTCCCCAAAACAGCTCAGGCCTTCTGTCCGCTGACGGAGTCTCCGAATAGAGTAGACGATTCTCAGTTGAAAGAATTAGGCATTGCGGTTATAAAAGAGTAGTTTAACCAAGTATACTGACAACCCCGCGTCCGGATGGCACGGGGTTGTCGTATTTTGTAAACTCTCCCGCAAAGCCTGCAGCTTACATTCGGTCCTCTAGCGGATTGCTTGAGTATTTATTGTTTTTACGGTGACAAAGTTTTTCTTTTTGGATATAATGAAAGAATGAAAACACTTCTCGGCCGGCTAGCTTTATTTACTGTTATTGCGGGACTGTGCGGTTGTACTCCTTCTGAGGAGGATATCCACCCCAAAAAAAATTCATCCCGTTCTTATAATTTAAGACGCTATATTCCCAAAGGGCAGGAATTGCGCGCTCTTGAACAGTCTCGTTCTAAACCTATAGTGTCGGAACCGTTGCTTCCCTCGGAAGCGTTGCGGGAATTTTTACCGAAATCGCCCGATACGCGCATTTCGCAGGCGGTGGTTTCCCATCGTGCGGCGTTAAAAGAGTCTGTTCGTGCTTCGTTTGCCCGCCGTGCGGCGGATAAAATGTCGGCGTTGGCGGAACAGTTGAAGGAGGAAGTTTCCTCCGCCGCAGCATTGGCGCAGACACCGGAAGAAATGCAAACACGGGTAGCGGAAGTGACGTCGCGTTATGTACAGTCGTTTTCCGCAGTAGGCGAGGAAGAAACCGCGAAAGGTTGGACTCGCGCGAACGCACAGCAGGGACGTTTGTCTGTAGCTGAGTTAAAAAATGCGTTTCAAGAGTTAGCCGTCTTGTTGGAACGCGATTACGGGCCGTTGTGTGCCCGTAAGGCCTTTCCTATTCTACAGAAAGCGGCCGACGATTACGGGTTGGTACTTTCTTCCGTCAAAACGGAGGAAGATTTTGAGCCGCAGTTTGCCCGCGTGGGACACGAAGCCGATCAAGCATTTGCACAAGTGGCTGCGCGTTACGGGGACCCCGCATTAACCTTTTCGCCAGAGGAGGTTTCCGTTCTCACGGCGAGGATGATTTCTGCCCACCAACGAGCGGAACGGATGTTTGAAAAATTATACGGCAAAGAAGCCGTCTTTCAAACACGTGATATTTTTGAAAATTATTTAAATGAGGCGAATAAATTGTTCGCTAAAGCGGGTAGACTGTCTGATTGTCTGGAAAAATTGGACGCATTAAACAGTGCTTACCGCGAAGAAATGACATCTTTGCAAGTGAAATTAAATGAAGAATTAGAACAAAAACTTTTATCGGCGCACCAAATGCGTTCGTTACAATAATATGGAAAAAAAGAATCTTCTGCTGCAGCTGTCTTTTGTGATTGTCGTATTTTTAGCTTTAGGACTTACTTTTATGCGTATGTCCGGTATGGATACTGTGGCAGGATTTCTGTTTCCTTCCCGTAAAAACGAGGACGCTTATAGGGGCCGGTTTATTCCGCCGGAAGTAGCGCACAGAACGTTGGAATCGCTTAAAAATGAAGAGCTGTTGGGGATTGCTCCTTCTACAGCGGAAGGGGGGCTTGGTTTGGCGCCGGAGTCCAAACGAGTGCAATTTGCGCGGCGTTATGGACGGAAAGGCAATGTTTTGGGGGCGGGAGGGGGCTACTCCTCTTCCAGACAAACGAATCATTTGAGGAAGGGAAACCAATCGTCTTACGGCGGGGAGTCCGTGCCCCGCAACGTAGAGGCGCAGTTGCCGTCTTCTGAACGGTATGGCGGACGGGAAGGTGCGCTCCGTTATTCTTCATCTGTATCACGCGCACGCGGTGGGGGCGTTTCTTCTGAGTCAAGTGCTTATGGTGCGCTTAGGCAAAATAGTACGCGCGGCGGGATTACTGGCGTGGCCCGTCCGACTATACAGGAGCAGTCTGCCCATACCTTCTCCCCGTATTTGGCTTCGCTTACGCCCGAAGCCGCCGCGTCTTTAAAACGTCAGCTGACGGGGCTTTCGTCCCGTGTGGAACGCGCCGTATTGCAGGCTATGCTTCCCAAGAGCCGTAAGGATGCTAATATCGAAAAATACCTTAAGCGTAATTCTTCCTATTCTGCTGATGCTGGCCCGTTTGCAAGCGTGGCAAATCAGATGAACGTACAAAAAACGGGCATTATGAATAGTATGAACGGTGCCTTCGGTAAGGAAGCAGCCGATGAAGCCGGCAAGGTAATGGACGCATACCAAAAGGAACTGATGGGCGCGCTTTCGCAGAAAGGATTAACGCAGGAGCTGGCGGCACAAAAGGCGCGTGAGATTGGCCAAAAATATGAAAAAGAATTGGAAAAAGTCGGACAGAAATATGCGTTAAAAGAATTTAAAGAACAGCGCGAAGCAAAAGATAGCACGTTTAAAAACCAATTAGCCCAAGCCTACGGCGCGGATATCGCAGGGCAGGCGGGGGATATTTTGGCATCTTGGCGGGAAAAAGATATGCAGCTTGCGCTGGCTAGGCTTTCGGAAGAAGAGTATTATAAACAACAGTTGGAAAACCAACGCGCCTTACATAAAGATTTAGAACAAATGCTTTTGCAAAACGGTCAATCATTGCAGGGACTTCAAAGCGCCGAGAACGAAATGGAACGCCTCCGCGTAGAGCAGGCCCTGAAAGATGAAGAAGAAGGTAAGACATTGCCGAAAGAACATTATTTTGACGAAAAAACGATTGCAGCCGCGTCTGCAGATTTACAACGGGAACGCAGCGAAAAACTGGAGCTGGCCACGCGTATGTATGGGGAAACGGGCGGTGAAGCCGTCAGCGCCATTTACGACCAGCACGAAGCGCGTATGAGCGAAGTAATGCACAGTAATTTGCCGTTTTCCGCCAAACAGAAGAAGATGATGGAAATCCGCCAAGATACCAATGCGCAAATAGAGGCCTTGCAAAAATCTCCCGAAATGCGCGAAGCGCGCGAGCAAGAACAAGTTAACTCTACAATGGAACAACTGATGAAAGACCCCGGGGTGGTCAATGCGTCCCCCGAAGAAAAAGCGGCGTTTGAACGTCTGGCGCGGCCTGTTTTACAAGATATGTTCCACCGGATTAATGAGGTTTCAGAGTCCGACTTGCCAACCGATGAAAAGAAGCGGCGTATCGCCGCTTTGCAGGAGCGTGCACAGCGGCAGCTCGGCGGAGGGCAATAGATAAGACAACTATAATTATCTTTAGAATGCACCACAAGAACGGGCAGGAGGTACTTTCCTGCCCGTTCTTGTTTTTTTTACTGTTTAAGCTCCAATCCGTGCGGTGAGAAAGGGATAGATAGGGTACCCCTTGACCCGTTTTTTTTTTTTGATAAATTAAGAATAATTCCAAGTAAGGGAGTAAATATGACGAAAAGCCGTTGTGCTGAATTGATGTCAGCATTTAATCAAAGAGGGTTTACCTTAATCGAATTATTGGTTGTTGTTTTGATTATCGGTATTTTGGCGTCTGTTGCGCTGCCGCAGTATCAGACGGCGGTACGCAAGGCGCGGTTAACGGAAATGCAAACGATAGTAAAAGCCGTAAAAGACGCACAGGAAATTTATTATATGTCCAACGGCGAGTATACGTGCGATTTTTATGCTTTAGATATTACTCCTCCCGCCGGAGCGCGGATAGAGGCGAACGGAGATATTACGCTGCCCGGCGGGGGCTTATTAGAGGTGGGTAATGCGTGTGGCAGTACGGGAAATCGCGTATATGCTTATCACGAGCGGGAACATTTGGGATTTGCCGTCTATATGGACCACAGCCCAACGTCGGCGGGAAAGTCCTTTTGCGTGGCGTATGCGGATGCAACCAGCCGTAAGGTATGTTCTTCCGTTAGCGGCGGCGCGCAAGGGTTTTCCGCTTGTAATGGGGACGGCATGTCAGAAGGCTGTATGATGTACGAAATTCCTTAACCTTTTTTTAGTCTTCTTCTTGTGCCGCGCTGGCAAACTCCGCCAGTGGGAAATAGTGGTGTAAAATGGTTTTGTAGTCTTGTCCTGCGTCGGCTCTTCCCGCCGCGCCCGTCTGGCAGAATCCCACGCCGTGGCCCCACCCGCCGCCGTAAAACACAAAGTATTTTAATTCGCGGTTTTCGTAGTGGGGTTCTACAATAAAATAACTGCTTCGGAGCATTCCCAAACTGAGATTATTGCGGATGACGTTTTCTTTATTAAGCGTTACGGTACCTTTGGTTCCTTTTACCAAAAGGCGGCTTACATAACCTGAGCGCCCGCGCCGAAGCGGAATCAAGGCCGTGATTTTACCAATGTCTTTTTTTTGTTTTTTGATAACAGCGCGAAGTTCCTCTTCATCTACCACGCGCGTCCAGCGGTAGGCCGCCATACTGACGTGCTTATCATAACGGCTGTAGGCGTCGTGCGGGTATTGCAAGAGTTCCTTAAAATGATACGGCTGCAGATTGTTAAAATCAAAATCTTTATAGTCTGATACGGGGTTTAAATAGGGCGTTTCATTCCAGCCCGCTTCTTTTGCACTTTGCGTAATGCCGCCGCAGTTAGCCGAAAATACGCTTTCAATCGGCTTGTTTTGGTAGTTTAGCATTTCTCCCATTGTGGATTCTACTGCGGCATTTCCGCGTTCGCTTTCCGCGCTTACGCCGCCGTATACTTGGCAGTTTTGTGTATCGCACACGTCGTATCCGTACGAGCGGTGCTTGCCCAGATGTTTTAATGCGTATGTACGCGCAAGTACGGCTTGGGCGCGCAGTGCATTCATCGGAAATTTGGTCGGCATTTCGGAGGAAATAACACCTTGCAGGTATTCTTCCATATTGACGATGTTGACGGGTACGAGGGTGTTTTGTCGGGGATTATGTAAAATTTGCAGTTTGCCGCGGTATTCTTTATCGTCCACGCTGGCCCACGTCATTCCCGCTCCGCTCATTACGCTTTTAACGATAATCGTATGGCCTTCGCCTTCCGTGTGTGAAACCGGAACGACTGTAACAGATTTGGAGAACGGATATTTTTTGCCGTTGGGAGCCGATAAGTGCGCCTTTCCGCTTTGCAGGACGGCCACCCAGCTTTCCCGCGCTTTTCCTCGGGCGATAACTTTTCCCGCCGCATCCGTTACCGTAAAATCGTGTGACGGAAGAAAGTGTATCTTGTCACGCACGGAGGGCTTGCCGTTTTGGCGCATTCCGAGACCCACTTTTATCTCCCGCGTGCCGGCGGGGGGGATGACGGGTTTTACAAATGTGTGTTTAAGGAGTTCTTTCCCGCCGGTAATTTCTTTTTCGGGGCGTGTTAGCCGCGGACGGAGCCGTTCGAGGGCGCGGGCCACTTCGGGGCTTGATTTGTCGGAGGAGTAAATCATCCGGAACTGGCGGTAGGCTTCGTTGTAATTACCTAATTTTTCTAATGCGGCGCCGTAATGTTTTTTTGCTTCAATAAACTGGTGGTCGTAGACGGAGGCTTTTTTAAACGCTTCGGCGGCGTTTTGATAGTCTTTGTCCTTTTCGTATAAAAGCCCCAATAAATAATTGGACAAAGCCGTGTGCGTTTTGCCGCGTGCGGCCATTTTTAGGTTATATTTGGCAAGATCATTTTCGCCTAAGCCCATTTGTGCGCGGGCCAGATTGATAGATAAAAATTCCGTGCGGGCAGGATCGTCAGGCAGTTCGGAAAGCAGTTTCTCCGCGATTGCGTATTGTCCATCGGCCAAATAGGCTTCGGCGGCGGTTTCAATAATTTCGCGGTCTTGCGGGTGGGCTCGGTAAGCGGCAGTAGCGATATCCACTGTTTTTTTGGGTTCATTTTGCTCCATAGCAATATAGGCCGCATTTAGAAAAGCTTGTTTGTTTTGGGTTTCTTTAGAGAGGTTGATATAAGCGTTTAGCGCCTTTTCGGGTTCATAGGAAAAGTATAAGTCGCCCGCTTCTTTCAGGCGATCTGCTTGCGTTTGGGGCACGTCCGCTGCAGCCGGAATGGCGGGGAAGAAAAAGTAAAAAAATAAAATTTTAAAAAGGAATTTTTTCACACAGTCCGTCCCTTTTTCTCTTATTATATCATAATGCCTTTTTAGTATAATAGGATATATGAATTCGATTCCTCAATGGCTTAAAGAGTTAGTCGGCCGCAACAAGGCGGCCTTGCGAACTTCCGTTGCGCTGGGGGCGGAAGATTCCATTAAGCGCCATACGCTTCATACGGTGTGTCACGCGGCCAAATGCCCCAATAGAGGGGAATGTTTTAATTGCGGGGACGCGACATTTATGGTGCTGGGCGATATCTGTACGCGCGGCTGCCGTTTTTGCGCTGTAGGGCGCGGCAAACCGCTGCCCCCGCAGGACGACGAACCCGCCCGCGTAGCCGCCGCCGTGAAAGAGTGGGGAATCCGCTATGCCGTTTTAACGATGCCCACCCGCGATGATTTGCCCGACGGCGGAGCTGCCCATTTCGCACGCGTGATTGAGTCCATTCATCAAACTACTCCGGACGTAAAAGTGGAACCGCTTATTTCGGATTTACAAGGAAATTTAGAGGCGTTAAAAACTGTGCTGGAGGCCTCGCCGAACGTGCTTGCACATAATGTGGAAACGGTGCCGGAATTGTACGGTTCCGTGCGTATCGGCGCGAAGTATGAGCGAACGCTGAAAGTCTTGGAGTTAAGCAAAAA
>NZ_JBJEGE010000006.1:0-19080 GCF_051874775.1 Candidatus Avelusimicrobium sp. | reverse complement strand
TTCGAATTATAAAATAGTAGGGGGAGACCCAAAATTTCGGATCCTGCAAATTTGGAGCTCAGAGAAAACGCGGGAAAAATTGCAGTTTACGACGGAGAAAAAAGAACTCTGAGACCGTAACAGATAAGAAAAACAGGTATTCTCCGACGGGAAAACTTTAATTCTTAGACGAAAAAAGCACCTTAAAAAAGGTGCTTTAGAAGATGGTCGGGGCGGCGGGATTCGAACCCACGACCTCACGGTCCCGAACCGTGCGCGCTACCATCTGCGCTACGCCCCGTATGAATTTAAAAATGGTCGGGAAGGCGGGAATCGAACCCGCGATCTCTCGCACCCCAAGCGAGCGCTCTACCTCTGAGCCACTCCCCGAAATCGTGCAGCCAACTGCCGGCTACACCTATATTTTATCATTCTTTTAACAAATCTTCCAGCGTTTCTTTAATTTCCGTCAGAAATTTAATGTCCGCCACAGGGCGTTTGGCGGATTTTTCCGTAGGAAACTGGTATTTATTTAATTGTTTTTTTGCGCCTTCCAAAGTCAGTTTGTGTTTATAAATCAAATCTTTAATTTTCAAAATTGTATACACATCCGCTTTAGTATAACGGCGGTGGCCGCTTTCCAGCCGGATCGGGCGGATTAAATTGAATTCGGATTCCCAATAACGCACGGAATACTCCGGCACGCCGGTAATGCGTTTCACGTCTCCGATTGAGAAATACTCTTGTTGTTCAATTTCTTCAAGTCCCATAGGCTTATTATAGCATTTTAGTATTTTTGTCATATAAAACCGACTTAAAGTTTGCGTGTTTTTTCTGTGAGAACAGAAGGTTTGGGATACCATTGCGTGGGTTTATCAAGAATGGCCCCAAAAGTCCTAATTGGAACTTGGGCCCTTTGGCCCTTGTCTTGAGGATTGGTGCGTGTCATAATATGAATAAGGTGTATTGCTTTTTCACGCCTGCGGATTTTGATTAAATATCAGGAGTCTTCTGCTATGATGACTAAACTATTGTCTCTCGTATTAAGCTTTTCGATTATTTTTATGAGCATTGCTCCGTCGTATGCGCAGGTGCGCGCAGCGGATGAAAACGCTAAACGCCGTCAGTATGATGTAATGAGAATGGAAGACTGCGAACGTGATGCCTCAGGCAACATAAAGGAAATTGATTTTACCGACTCACAGTATCAGGACTCTTTTAACCGGATGATTAGCGACCCCGATGCCTGGGAGTGGGGTGTCTGCTCTTATGTGGCGGGGTTAAAAGCGTATTATGAGAATCATCCCCGCGAGCAGGAAGCCTTGACTTTTTGGCAGATAAATAAGGTCTTTTATGCGGCAGCCGAAAAATTTATTCAGCGTTGGAATATCGATTTTTCCGCACACGAGAATACAACTTTCCGCAATCTGATGGAGGAGCTGAATGCGGTAGTTCTGCGCGGCAAAAAGAGCACGCCACAGTATTCGTTTGATGAGAAAGAAAAGAAGTATGTCAGGGTTTCTTCTAAGGTGGAAGAAGCTGTGGAAGAGGCGCGGCGTGCCGGGACGGAAGGGTCTATGTTTGGGCTTCCGGGCGGTCAGGTTACCATTGCAGCGGCCTATGTAGATTTGATGAGGGAAGTAACATCCGTGTATAAGTTGTTGACGGAGGAACCCACCGAAGGCGCTTCTTCGGATATTTCGTATGAGGAGTTTGCACAGCTGTATAAAAATAACGTGCAGTATGAGTTTTCAGGACGTATGGCGGAAGAAGCGAAAAAGCACCAAAAAGATCCGGGGTGGGCTGATTATGTCGCGCAGCTTAACCGTCAGCTGGCTGATTTCCTTTCTGATTCGGCTGTTCGAAACGCGTATAACGAGTTTCTGGCGCAGGCGGATGAGGGAAAGGAAGAATTTCAAGCTGTTATGCAAGAGTACTTAAAAGGCCTCTCCGAGGAGATTTGGGCAGCTTATGAAAATTCCCCCGAGGCTTGGCTGGGCGTGCTGCAGGATGTTTTTCCGTTATTGAATATGTACGGCGGACTGCCCGCGAACCTGAGGAAGAAAGCTGCGGCCGTGATGCGTTCTGAAATTAGCAAAACGAAGTCCGTTTGTGCCAAGCCAGGATTTTTCTCTATGCGTACTTTAAAAGGGTTGGGCGTTATGCTGACGCTGCATCAAAGCCAAGGCGCTAAAGACTTCATTATCGCTGATATCGTTAAAGCGAACGGACAGTGCGCTTATGCCGTCAAGGCCGCAGTGGCTTTGGGCGCGTTGGGTGAGGAAGGGGACAATACTGCGGATTCACTGGCTGTACAAGATTTATTTAAAGAAGGGTTTAACGGTTCAGCCGCAGCAATGGTTATTCCCACTTCGCTAGCTGTTTTAACCGCTATGGGAGCGTATGAAGACGCCGCCGATATGATTGTTCACGCCGGTAAATACTCGTCGATAATGGAAGCAATCTCATTTATGTTTGGGGCATTTTCCATCAATGGGTGGAGAGAGCTGTTCCACACCGCCGACAGCTATTGGGGGGAAGGGGCTAATTTGGAATACAGTTATTATCAGGATGAACACGGCGAAGATCGTAACGTTTGGGTGGATACGGCGGATTTGCTGATGGAAGCTTATGAGGATGCGGATGAGGAAGAACAGAAAAAAATGAACGTGTTGTTCCGCAAATCGATGGAAGGATTGCTGGAACCCAGCGAGAAGAAATTGGGAATGGCCCTGCGTCCTTTTTTGGCGGGGATATTTTCCTACGGATTGATTCATATTAAATTGTCAGAAAAAGATAAAGGATATAGTGCGTTTAACCAACTGGAAGTATTGGTTGACCTAAATAAAATAACGGATACAGAAGGAAAGAAAGGCGCCAAAGAGATGTTTCGGTCCGCGTATAAAAACGGCATTCCGTATGCAAACGTTATCATTTGGTATTTATTCCTTTCAACAAAAAACGATCTGCATCCTAAAATGCGGTTGTATTTAAACGAAAGACTGGCCCAGGGGATGAGGAATACAGGCGGCAATTGGGCAGATTATGCCGAAGAGGAATTGGCAAAGCAGGAAGCGGAATTACAGAACGATATAAAAGATTTTCAAGAGTGGACGAAGACGACAGAAAATTTGACCCCGTTGGATGATTTAATCGGTATTTTCTTCTTGTGGAAAGGCGGAAAAGGTGTTTTCTCTTTACTCAAATTTATCGGACGTACGGCGGGAACTGCTACTACAAGTGTGTTTAAAATGCTGCGTATGATGCGCTCCGTCAATATTGTTAAAGTGGCGAAGTTGGGGAGAAATCTAAATAAAGTTTTAAAAACAGGTTTAACCAATTTTAAATCAGGGGCGTTTAGACGTTTGAAAATGAGGGCTTTTACCCGTATAAAAGGCTCACCGGAAATTCCTTCGTTTAAACCCGGGGCTGCGCCAGGACCTAAAGGCGTAACCGATGCTGCGGCGGCTTCCGCGCCGGCTAGTGAATTGGCGGCCGCGCCTGTAGGGGCTGAGACTCGCGTGCTTAACGGCCAGCTGTATATAGTGCCTGCAGGAACGGAAACCGTTTATGTACGAGGGATGGTACAGTTTATTCCCAAAGGAAAATCTTTATCTAGCGTGGCGCGGGATTTTAACGTTCCGATAGAAGATGTTGCTTGGGCGACCAACGGCAGTTCTTGGGCGGGGATTCAGGCGTTTTCGCTAAATTACGGAGCGGGGGAAGCCGTGGCCGGCAGCCGCGGCGTACAGCCGCTGATGGCCCGTCCGGAAATCCGCGTTCCCCAACCGGTGTCCCGCGTGACTCCGCCGGCTTCTTCGCCTGTTTCTTCGTCTGCTGCTGCCCGTCCGTCGGCGTCCGTTCAAGCATCGTCTTATTCGCCAAAAGTTTGGCATATTTCCGATTGGGAGTGGTTCAAAGCCGATATGAAGGTCCGCTGGAATGAGTTCGTAACCGGTTTAACGCGATTCGGACGTCTTAGCGTGCAGAGTCCATTCCGTACGGCGGGAGTGGGAGCGTCGATGTTCAGTATGGGCGGAGTGCTTCCCGCCGAAACCGCTTTTGTGGTAGAAGCGCCCTCTTTGGTTCGTTCTTTCAGCTCGTATAATTGGTTGGGGGCCGCATCCGACGCTTCGTCTGTTACGCGTTCCGTGGCGGGGGAATCTGCTTCTTCGGCGGTTGCCCCGTCGGCTTCCGCGCTGGAGGTAACTGCCGCGACCGCTAATTCGGGAATTTACGGCGGGAAGATGTTCTTAAACCCGTTCTGGCTGTTTGGCGCAGCGACGTCCCCTCATATTACTCCTATTGGCGCAATCGGTTCATTGGATGAGCGCCGCAATTATGTTTATTCGGGTTATTTGAGGAAGGATTGGAGCTCTCCTGCAGCTTTCACCCAATACCAGCAACAGCTAAACAACTGGATGTACCGTTCCAACCCGCTTTACCGCGCGCAAAACCCGTGGATGCTGGGGCACTGGTGGGACGATGTAACCACTTCCATGTCGCTTGGGTGGCAGGAATTTAATCTGTCCCGCGCGGGCAATCCGAATTATGCCATGTCCTTGGCAGAACAGGAATCGGCCCGCCAACAGAATACATCGCTCCATTCTGCGGAAGGGAATAATCCGTTGGCTGCGCCGTCGACACAAACTGCGGACGCAGGGCATTTATACAGCGGCCTGCCTGTGTTTGCAATGGCTAAGTGGGGTAAACGCGCTTTTAATAAGATAATCAACTATTTCTCGCGCGAACAGAATTTGCCGAAAGAGAATGCGGAACCCGGTCAATTTAATACGGTCCATACGGAAGACGGGAAAGTCAGCTACCGCTATCGCTCAGTGGCGTATAAGGATGGTAAAGTTCGTATGTTAGCGCAGGGAGAGGAGACTCCTGAAGGTTGGAATGTGTATTTGTTGGCGGAAACATATAACTTTATGCCGGTTGCGACCGATGAAAAAGCTATGCACGCCAATACATTGGCTACACTAATTTTGCGAGACGATTCTCCTGTGCGGCAAGATTTGGTCTTTATTCTTGCCTCGGGAGCCAACCAAGTATATAAAGTGCAGGCGTTTAATAAATTACGCCAACTGAAGTATTCCATGCCGACCGAAGCGGAAGTGATTGAATTTTCGCACGAAATTAATGACGGTGTCGGCGGGGTGCTTTCCCGCGCGGACGCGCTGGATATTGAAGCTTCTATGCAGCGTGTGGTAAATGAAGGCGGTAACGCCGCCCAAATGGCGGGGCCGGAACATCATGTGTTGTTGGAGGGTGTGTCGGAAGAAGCACTGTTGAATATTAACAAAAATAAAGTTTCCGCTGCTTTGTATAACGTTTCGGAAATAGACCGGTTTTTAGGGCAGATGCAAGTATCTACCACGCGTAATGGCCATACCAAGTATTCGGGCTTGCTGCCTATTTATTTGCGTTTGTCGAACCGTTCGCTTTCCGATACTCCCCGTTTGTATTTCGTATTGAATAAAGGCCAGACCTTTTTGGTCCCCCGTGGATTTGTGTTGGCTATGGACGAGAAAGGACAGATGAAATTTGTGGTCAAAGATTCCGAGGCATCTATTGAAAACAGCAGTCGTTCCCTGTTTAAATTTTTGGATAAGTCCATCCGTTTGTTGCATAAACCGACGGAAAAACGCGGGCACGTGGTGTTCGAGCAGCCTCTTGCTTTGGCGGAACTGGCGGGGCTGGCCCATGTGCTGGAGGCAGATGTAAAAGAGTCTAAAGTGGGCGTAGTGGAAGTACGTCAACAAGATTCATTTGAATCGTTAATGCTGGTGATTGCTTTGGTGGCGGGCGCGGATTTGGGCGCTTCGATGGCCGGCGAGTTCAAAACGATGTTTGACTGGGCTTCTGCCGCCATATTTATCAGCGGGTTTGGGTATTTATCTCCCAAAATAGCCAACATCTTTAACCCCTTGATTTCCAAATACGGTTATTATCAAACGGTAAAGGCCGTTTTGTTGACAATGGTGGGAATTTCTTTATTAGGTGTTTCCGCGGGATTGACGGGTACATTTAGTTTCAAAGAGGCTGGTTTATTTGGGGAGATCACCAGCTATGTATTTGCTCCCGTAGCCATTTTGATGGCTAGTATTTTAAGTACGATTGCCAGCCCTATTATGAAAAGCGCATATAAAGATCCTACCCAATATGCTGCTAAAAATATGGGATTTACAACGATGAAAGGCCTTTCCCGCGCTATAGTGACATTACTGCCGTGGGTTGTCGGTATGGGGATAATGCTCGGGGCGGCTTTAGCTCCGGAAGGGAGTGCTCTGTCCGAAGTGACATTAAACTGGTCTTTATTGGTGCCCGTGATGCTTGTCGGCTCGTTGTACGGTTTGCACTTGCTGCAAAAAAGCCGTTTGGCAACGGAAGCTTCGGAAGTAAAGACTTCGCCTATTTCTAAAAAAGAGGCCAAACAAATATACAAGCAGCTTTTTAAGCCGAGTTTAGCTTCTACAGTTGCCCGTGTAGCCTTGGTGTATTTTACTTATGCGGCTATCAATTCTGTCATTTTCAGCGGCGAAATGAAGATGTTATATCCCGCTTACGGGTTGGCGATTACGGCTACTGGTTTGGCAATGAGTTTTGCCGTGCGTAAACTGGCGGATCGGATGATTAAAAATAAAGTCATTACGGATGACCAGTTGACGGGTATCGGTTTGCCGCTGATGTTGTTCGGCGTGCTTATGTATGTGGCTTCTCCGGCGGGCAGTCTGGGGATGTGGTTATCTTGGTTGTCTATGTATTTGTCCACTCCTGTTTTTGGCGTAGTGGAGAATTCCCGTATGATGAACCAAGTAGGCCGTTACTATGCAGCAGAGCGGGACCGTATCCGCAAAGATAAACAAATGACGGCACAAGAAAAGAAACAAGCTACGGACTTGTTAAAAAAGACGGAAGAAGCAGTTAAATTGCAAGCGGCGGGAGCCTATAACTCCGCTAACTCAAGCGGGTTATTTCCGATCCTTTTGCTGACGGGGCTATTTCTCTTGTTAAAAGACCTTCCCTCTGTTGCGGATGTGGCGCAGCCGTTGATGGATGTGATTAATAATTTCTTTGGCGATCCTTCCGTAACAGCGAAAGGCGAGCCGCTGAACGATTATGCCATTTACCGGTTGGGTGCGGTGCTGTCTATTTTTACCGCATCTTTGCTGGTGTGGCAAAACTGGGATATGGTAAAAGACGGGTGGAGCCGTTTATTCCGTTCTACCTCGCTTTCACAGCAGCAGATTGACGCTTATGAACGGGGTGATCTCTCCGCCCAGCAAGTATATAATTCGCTTGGCTTTAATTCGGACGCTATGGCCTCTACTTTGCAGCGCGTAACGAAAGAAGTGGAGGAACTGCAAATTAGCGTGCGCGGATCGATGCGTGCATTTGAATCGGAATCCCGCTTGCAGAAATTGATGAACCGTATGGTGTGGGTCAATAACCGTTTGAAAGCTTTAGCTGAAGGATCTAAGGTGCCTGTTGCGCAGTTAGCTTCTAGTTTGCAGATGTTACGCAGTACGGCCATTATGTTTAGAACGGTGGTTGAGTTTAATGATGTATCCGAGGGTTTAAGAGCACAGGCGGCAGATTTCTTCCAATCGGTAGAGAGTATCAGTTTTAACGAAGACAAGGATATGGAGGCTTTATCCGAAAAATTGAAATCGTATGCCGGCCAAGTACAGAACAGTAAGGCGTTGTCAGACGGTATATTCCAATTGGAAGAAAGTTATTTGTTCGGCGATTTAAAACGCTTTGCATTGCATTATAGTTCTCTTAAAAAGATGCTTAAAGGACTAGGGGCGGATAAAGAGCTGGATAAGCTTTATCAGTCCGTTGTCGGAATAATGGAATCCGGCGCTTACAGCGTGCAAGATATGAGTTTAGAGTTCTTGCCTGAAGTGAAAATGTCTTTGGTGGCGCATATTCCGGGCTTGAGCAAAGCAGCCAAGAGTATTTTTGACGGCACAAACGTATCCGATTACGAACGCGTCAAAGTAGGCTATTTGCGCACGCTTAATATTTTGTTGGAAGAAAAACAGAATGGTATGTTGTATGACGGTATGAACGGTGATTTCGCCCTCTATTACCAAAAAGCAGTGGAGACGCTGGACCGTTATGCCGCCAGTACCGATGACGCAGCACGCGTACAAAATTTGCGCAAGGAGCTGGACGATGTATATACCGCATATATGGGCGAAGCCCCCACGGAGACCTCTGTGGCTGCACAGGCTGCGCAGAACAGCGGTTTATGGGGTCGTTTGACCAACTGGTGGAATGAATTCATCGGTTGGTTGAAAGGCGGCGATTCGTCTGATAATTCCGGCCCTGCGGTTCCGGCGGACGGACCGGATCCGGAATAAAATAATTCAATTGTATGAATGGGTAAAAACCCTGTGCGAAAAGCACGGGGTTTTTACGTATATCTCCTTTAGAGGGTGTATACTTTATGGCAAAGAATTTAGAGTGTTTAGCAAATGCTATTCGCTTCCTTGACTCGTTTTTTTTTTTTGATACGATGGGGTTATTCCGTGGTGTTTCTGTAAGGTCTCTCCCGATTTCGGTTTATTTCATCAAAATCGGAGGAGCCGAAGCAGAAACGACTCAGGATGACTTTTTTGATAGGAGGATGTAATATGCAAGGTTTTACGCTGATTGAATTGTTAGTTGTCGTATTAATTATCGGTATTTTGTCATCGGTAGCGTTGCCGCAGTATCAGAAGGCGGTAAATAAAGCGCGGCTGGCAGAAGTGCGGACGACACTTAAAGCTATCAATGATGCTTGCCAAGTTGCAGAATTGGAAAATGGTACACCCCCAAGTTCGTTTGATGAATTATCCGTATCTTTTATAGATTCATCCGGTAACCAGGCGACGGGATGGAGATTGTCCACCAAGAACTTTATGTATCAATTTGATAATACGTTAGATCATCTTCATACTTATGGTTTTGCGTGGGCGCCCAATTATGAATATTCATTTAACATTATAGATGGAAAGCTCCATTGTTGGGATCCCCGAGGAAAAGGAATTTGTAAAGCATACGGTTTTAGCCAGAGCGGCGTGGGGTGTACTTCCGGTTCGAGTCCGCATTTATCTACCGACTGTTATGTCGAATAATTATTTAAATTAATAAAATCCCCGAAGCATTTAAACACTTCGGGGATTTTTCCGTCTTAAAACAACTTATTTTCCTTTTACGTGTTTTACGGGTTCACCGTAGTACGCTTTCAAATACAGCTCTTTGATTTCGCTGATCAGCGGATAGCGGGCGTTGCCGCCGGTGCACTGGTCGTCGAAAGCAAGTTCGGAAAGTTGGTCCAGGTTATCCAAGAATTCTTTTTCCGGAATACCGTATTCTTTGAGCGATTTGGGGATGTTGAGGTTGTGTTTCAACGTCTCCACCATTTCAATCAGTTTCTGCACTTTAGCGTCTTTATCGTCGCCGAATTCATTGTGGGGCAAAAGAAAATCCACAATTTTCCCGTAGCGTCCTTTTACAAACGGATATTTATACTGCGGGAACAAGCCCTGTTTGGTGGGTTTGTCGGTAGCGTTGAACTCAATAATATAAGACAACAGAAGCGCGTTGGCCAAGCCGTGCGGAACGTGATACATCGCGCCCAGTTTATGCGCCATAGAGTGGCACAGCCCGAGGAACGCGTTGGCAAACGCCATACCGGCAATCGTGGCCGCATAGTGCATTTTTTCGCGGGCGTTGATGTCTTTGGCGCCGTGGGTGTAGGAACTTTCCAAGTATTTAAATACAAGGCGCATCGCTTCCAACGCCTGTCCTTCCGTAAAGTTGGTGGAGAATACGGAGGTGTATGCTTCAATGGCGTGGGTCAGCACGTCCAGGCCGGACCAAGCCGTTAGTGTTTTGGGCATACCGAGTACAAATTCCGGATCGATAATGGCCATATCGGGGGTTAAGGCGTAGTCCGTAATGGCGTATTTGGTGCCGGTTTTTTCATCGGTGATAATGGTAAACGGCGTTACTTCGGAGCCGGTGCCGGACGTGGTGGGGATAGCTACCATCGTCGCTTTTTTGCCCAAGGGCGGAGCCGCGTAAATGCGTTTGCGGATATCCATAAAGCGCATCGCGATATCTTCAAAGCTGGTGGTGGGGTTTTCGTACATCAGCCATACCATTTTGGCTTCGTCCATCGCCGAACCGCCGCCGAGGCCGATGATGATGTCCGGCTGCCAGAAATTGGCGATGTTTAACGCTTCCTGCACGTTGGAAATGTTCGGGTCGGGCAGTACGTTGGAGAACACGCGGAATTTAATATCCAAGTTTTCCAACACATCACACACGGTGCGGACGTGGCCCAACTGTTCCATCGTTTTGTCCGTAATGATGTACGCGCGTTGTTTGCCTTTCAGTTCGGCAAGTGCCTGCGAAAGCGCGCCGCGTTTGAAATAGATTTTGGACGGTACTTTGTACCAGTACATATTTTCGCGGCGTTCCGCGACGGATTTTACGTTCATAAGATGTTTTACTCCAATGTTTTCGCTGACGGAGTTGCCGCCCCACGAACCGCAGCCGAGCGTCAAGGACGGGGCCAGTTTGAAGTTGTACACGTCGCCGATGGCGCCCTGCGAAGAGGGAATGTTAATCAGCGTGCGCGCGGTGGGCATATCTTTAAAGATGTCGATATGGTCTTCGTTGGATTCATCGGTATACAGCACGGACGTGTGTCCCGCGCCGCCGTACAAAATAAGGTCGCGCGCGAGTTCTACGGCGTGGTTGAAGTCTTTGGCGCGGTAGAAACCGAGTACGGGGGAAAGTTTTTCGCGGGCAAAGGGTTCCGCATCGCTCACTTCGCTGGCTTCGGCGATTAAAATTTTGGTGTGAGCGGGTACTTTAATACCGGCCATTTCCGCGATTTTTTCCGCACTCTGCCCAACGATAGCGGAGTTAAGTTTTCCGTTTACCACAATCGTTTCGGCCAGTTTTTTACGGTCTTTTCCTGTGATAAACGCGCAGCCGCGGGCGATGAATTCTTTTTTTACGTCCTCGTATACGGCGTCCTCTGCTACGACGGACTGTTCGCTGGCGCAGATCATACCGTTGTCAAAGGTTTTGCTCATAATAATGGAGCTGACGGCCATTTTAATGTTGGCGGTGGCATCGATGACTGCCGGGGTGTTGCCTGCGCCTACGCCGATGGCCGGTTTGCCGGAGGAGTAAGCGGCTTTTACCATGCCGGGGCCGCCGGTGGCCAAAATAAGGTTGATGTGCGGGTGGTGCATTAACGCGTTGGAAAGCGGCATGGTGGGGTTTTCAATCCAGCCGATGATGCCTTCCGGCGCGCCGGCTTCCACGGCCGCGTTCAGAACGATTTTCGCAGCTTCAATGGTGCATTTTTTAGCGCGCGGGTGGGGGGAAAACACAATCCCGTTGCGGGTTTTCAAGGCTAGGAGACTTTTGAAAATAGCCGTAGAGGTGGGATTCGTAGTGGGCACCACGCCCGCGATTACGCCGATAGGTTCGGCCACTTGGCGGTAACCAAAGGCATCGTCGTCGGACAGTACGCCGCAGGTTTTTGTGTCTTTATATTGGTTGTAGATATATTCGGACGCAAATTGGTTTTTGATAACCTTATCTTCCATTACCCCCATACCGCTTTCTTCCACGGCCATTTTAGCCAGTGGGATGCGGTTTTGCGCAGCGGCGATGGCCGCGGCGCGGAAAATTTTGTCTACTTGTTCTTGCGTAAACGTTGCATAAATGCGCTGCGCGGCTTTCACTTTGTCGACGATCTTGTCCAGCATAGACAATTCTTCTTTTGTAGCTTCGGCCGGAGCGGCAGTTTTCTTTTCCGCCATAGTTTTCTTCTCCTTTGAGTTTGCAAAATAACTGATATAGATATTTTGATATCTATATTTTATCTTTTGGGTGATTTAAAGTCAATACTCTCTCGGTATGGAGTGTGAGGCGGGGGTTGACATCTGGCTGTCAAAAAGATAGTATAGATATTGCAATATCCACAAAAAATGCTTATGGGAGGACCGCCGTGGGATTATTTCACCGCCGGAAAGAAATCAGCGTGCAGACGATTCGCCGTCTGCCGCAGTATTTGCGTATTTTTTATAATTTACACGGATACGGCCGCGAGCTTGTGTCCTCCACCTATTTGGCGGACGAAACGCACTTGCTGCCCGTTGTGGTAAAAAAAGATTTGCAGGCCGTCGGCGCGCCGAGTAAATTGCGCGCGGGGTTTAAAGTGGCGGGGACGATT
Source organism: Candidatus Avelusimicrobium sp. (assembly GCF_051874775.1). Classification (GTDB taxonomy): domain Bacteria; phylum Elusimicrobiota; class Elusimicrobia; order Elusimicrobiales; family Elusimicrobiaceae; genus Avelusimicrobium. The sequence continues at coordinate 6,845 of NZ_JBJEGE010000006.1, read as the reverse complement.
GAGGTTATCGAGAAATTTTTGGGCTGGAACAACTTAAACAAAGCGTTTTTAGTGGGGGTCGGCCATTTGGGCGCGGCGCTTTTGGGGTTTGACGGATTTAAAAATCACGGGCTTGAAATTGTTGCCGCGTTTGATACGCATCCGGAAAAGGTGGCCAGTACCGTGCACGGTGTGCCGGTGTATCACACGGCGCAGCTGGCGACGGTAATTGAACGGCAGAATTTAAAAATTGCAGTGCTGACGCTTCCGTCCGCCGCGGCGCAGGGTGTGACGGACACGCTAGTTGCGGCGGGGATAAAAGCGATATGGAATTTTGCGCCCGTCAATTTGGAAGTGCCGGACGGGGTGACTGTGCAGAAAGAGGATATTTCGTCGGGGTTGGCGGAGTTATGCGCCAAGCTGAAAAGTAAATAAGATAACAACTGTTGGTAACTTGCGATTTGCGTAAGCGGAGCAGAAAGTATTTTTCTGCTCCGCTTTACTTTTAAGGGCCAACAATTTGCCAAATTCTGTTATCTTGTGCGTCCCTCGGCCTTGACGTGGCTACAGCCACGCCTATGCGGCCGACTAGCCCGCACAATCTAAAGCGAATTTAGCAAATCAGGCAATCTCTGCAATGTTATTCTAATCTGCACGGCGTTAGTAACAGCCGTGAATCTTCCGCTTATTTGCTTTTATTGTTTGGCCGCATTGACCCGTCTATAAAATTCGTGTTGCTGTATGTTCCTCCCTGAGCCTGTTTATAAAAAGCGTTTACCGTTGCCGTTTTGCAGGCCTATATCCTGTTTATAAAACGCCTTAAGGCGGAAAAATGTTTTTACTTGTTTGAGCGGAGCGAGTTGTAAAAACATCCGCCGAGGGTGCGTTTTATAGGATCTGGCCTGCGAGTTTTTTGCTTACTTTTTGGCGATACAAAAAGTAAGAAGAAAGCCTTGACCCGTTTTTTTTTTTTTGATACGATAGGGTTATTCTGAGGGGCTTTTGTGAGGGAGTTCACGATTAGGGTTTGTTCGCTTAAAATCGGTAGATCCAGTGCAGAAACAAATTGGGATGACTTTTTTGATGGAGGAAAATAAAATGAAAGGTTTTACGTTTTGTCGTCACCCTGAACTTGTTTCAGGGTCCAGTAAAAAAGGCTTTACGCTTTGCTGTCATCCTGAATTTATTTCAGGATCCAGTAAAAAAGGTTTTACGTTAATAGAACTTTTGGTTGTTGTATTAATTATCGGCATTTTGTCGTCAGTGGCGTTGCCGCAGTATACGACGGCGGTCGAAAAATCCCGCGCGGCGGAAGCGTGGACGACGTTAAAGTCCATTAAAGACGCGTTGGAAATAAAAAATATGGAAGAGGGGACAACCGGCGTAAACTATCCGTTTGAAGAGCTGAGTGTTTCTTTTAAGAATGAAAACGGGGCCGAGGCGACGGGCAGTCAGTTCCAAACTAAGAATTTTGCGTATTATATTTTGAATGATGGTATTGTTCTTGCGGAAGCCCGTAAAGTTTCTCCGTATTATACGTTATATTGGTATCAAGGGAAACGTACCTGTTTTGAACACGAGTCAAATACTTGGTGTAAGCGGTTTGGAATATCTGCCACACATCCTGCTAAATGTCTGTCTTGGGGTGGAAATGAAACAGAAACATCGCATTGTTGGACGGAATAGTCCGGAGGGGCTGGCTGCGGCGCAGGCTGAGCAGGTTAATAAACTCCGCAACTTGGTCGGCTTGTTCCAAATATTTTAGGAGGTATAAGGCATACCTCCTTTTATTTTGCTTCCCGTCCCTGAATAAATGTTTTTACGGGCTTAAAATTCCCGTCCAATAAAACAATGTCCGCCGTAAATCCTTCGGCTAAGCGGCCCGTTTTGGGCAGTTTCATCAGCCGAGCCGGATTGGCAGACGCACAGGCCGCGGCTTCATCAAGCGTATATCCGAAATCCACTAAATTCTTCACGCCGCGCGCTATCGTCAGCGCGGAGCCGGCTATCACGCCGTCCGCTTTGCGTTTCCACACGCCGCCGTCAAAAATCACTTCTTCTCCGTTGGCGATAAAGGGGCCTTCGGGCTGCCCCGTAGGTTTTAATGCGTCCGTCACTAGCACGATGTTTTCTATGGGTTTTATGCGTTTTAGAAATGATACTACATCGGGGTGGACGTGTACGCCGTCGGCGATGATTTCGCACGAAATTTCGGGGTGCAGCAGCACCGCTCCGGCGGCGTTGGGGGCGCGGTGGGTAAACGGACTCATCGCGTTAAACAGGTGTGTGGCGTGCGTGACGCCGCGCGCGGCGGCGGATAAAAATTCGTTATATGTAGCGTTGGTATGTCCGGCCTGCGGCAAAATGCCGCGCTCCAAGCAAAACTCAATTACGGGCCCGATACCGGCCAGTTCGGGGGCCAGCGTCATAGCCGCGATTTTCCCTTCCGCCGCGTCGTACAAGCGTTTTAAAACAGTAATATCCGCGGGAGCAATGTCTTGCGGTTTCATTACCCCGGGCTTGGCGGGAGAAATAAAAGGGCCTTCCAAGTGAAAGCCTAAAATTCTGGCGCCCGTTTCTTTGCCAATGGCGGGTGCGAGCGTGCGGAGCAGCCGTTCCATTTCTGGCGGTTTTCCGCAATAGAGGGTGGGGCAGAACGCGCAAACGCCTTCACGCGCCAGACGGGCTGACATTTCCCACAACGCCTGCGTCGTTTCCTGTTCCGGCCCGAATCCCGCAAAACCGTGAATGTGCAAATCAATAAATCCGGCTAGTGCCAAGGTGTTTTGTCCATCGGTATGCGGTAAAGCGTTAAGGGTTTGCGGCAAGGTTTCTTCCGCCCGAAAGATGCGGCGGATGTACCCGTTTTCCACCCAAATGGAAGCGTTTTGCAGCAGGCCGTCTTTCAGTACGGCGCGGACATTTTGAAGAACAAAAGAGGCGCTCACGCTTCCTCCGTTTCCAATGTCCAATGCGCTTCGTTAGGTTGTTCGCTCATTAGACGGTCAAGTGTTTGGCGCGGTGTTCCCGTGAGGAGGGAACACGCTTGCGGGTCAGCCAGCAGGGTGGCTTTTGGATGGAGTTTTAAAGCGGTTAGCGGCCACTTAAGATCTTGGCCCTCTTGCATCAGCCGTGCGACAGCTTTAGCCTTTTTTTCGCCCGAAGCTAAAAACAATACTTCTTTTGCGTCTGTTACCGTTCCGATCCCCACCGATAGGGCCGTTGCGGGTACGCGGGACTGATCATTATTAAAAAAACGTGCGTTGGCTTGACGCGTATCGGGCGTCAGTTCTACAAGCCGCGTACGCGTATTAAAGGCGGCCCCGGGTTCATTAAAAGCAATATGTCCGTTTTGGCCTACACCTCCGACGAATAAATCAATCCCGCCCAATTTGGCGATTTGCGCTTCAAAGGCGTCGCATTCTGCTTGCGGATCCGTGGCAAGTCCGTTCAAAATATGAGTATTTTCGGGGCGGAGGTTTACTTCATCAAACAAATGGCGGCGCATATAGCTGTGATAACTTTGGGGATGGTCGGGCGGTAAACCGGCGTATTCATCCATATTAAATGTAACAACGTTTTGAAAATCAACAAGGCCCTCTTTATAAAACAAACGTAAATTGGCGTACATATCTACCACCGTACCTCCCGTGGGGAGACCCAATACGAACGGTTTTTCGGACGTAGGTTGAAAATCGTTGATTTTTTCTTTAATATACGCCGCCGCCCAAAGGCCTAAGTTCATATTTGTGACTACTAACCTCATACCGCTTTTCTCCGTTTAATTTAAATAAGGTTTTATTTCATCGCACAGCATATCGGCTTCCGGTCCGATAACTACCTGCACGCTTCCCGCCGCGCCTTTTACAACGCCGCGTGCACCCAGTTGTTTTAATGATTCAGTGTTTACAAGATCCGGATTTTTGACCTCTAGCCTTAATCGCGTGGCACAGGCTCCCATTGAGGCAATATTTTCTTTTCCGCCTAACGCCTGCACATATTGCTGTCCGCGCGTTACAGGGGCGTTTTGTTTGTCTTCCGATTCCGGCAAGGGCTGCACGGAAACCGTTTCTTTGACCGCGGGTTCTTCTTCCCGCCCTGGAGTTTTCAAATTCCATTTAGTAATAACGAAAACAAAAAGGAAATAATAAATAAGCCCATAGATGAGCCCTACAGGGATTAACAGCAGCGCGTTTTTACCGATACCGCCGCTTAACAGGTAGTCAAAAAGTCCCGCCGAGAAGGTAAATCCAAGTTTTACGTCTAAAATGTTCATTAGCGCCATAGATAATCCTGTTAGCACAGCGTGCAGCACGTAAAGCGGAAACGCCAAAAACATAAACGCAAATTCAATCGGTTCCGTAATCCCCGTTAAAAAGGAGGTTAAGGCCATTGAGAGTAAAATTCCGGCGGCGGCTTTTTTGCGTTTGGAATCGGCGGTTTTAATCATCGCCAAACAGGCGGCGGGCAGGCCGAACATCATTACGGGGAAAAATCCAGCCATAAAGGCTCCCGCTTTCGGGTCGTGCGCAAAGAATCTGGTTAAATCGCCGTGTACGACGGTATCAATCCCGTTTTGCACGGTGGCAAAGTCGCCGAATTGAAACCAGACGAAATTATTTAAAATGTGGTGTAAGCCAAGCGGAATCAGCAGGCGGTTGGCGAGCCCGTAGAAGAACAGGCCGACGTTGCCGGAAGCAATCGTCCAGTCCCCGAATGCGGAAATGGCGCGCCCAATAGGCGGCCAAATAAAATAAGCCGCGCCTGCGGCCAGCAAACAAGCCGCGCCCGTAATAATGGGTACAAAACGCCGGCCGCCGAAAAAGGCCAAATAAGAAGGAAGTTTGATGTCTTTGTATTTGTTGTACAGCCCGCCTGCGATCACGCCTGCCAAAATGCCGCCCAGTACGCCCATATTGATTGATGAATCAAGTGCTTCTAAGGCGGCGGTCATAATCACGTAGCCGATAAATGCCGCGAGTGCCGCCGCGCCGTGGCTTTCTTTGGCAAAACCAACCGCCACACCAACGGCAAAAATTACGGGCAGGTGGTTAAATACGGCTGCACCCGACTGGCTGATAAATGCAATGTTTAATAAATCCGGCTGACCCAGCCGAAGCAGGAGTCCGGCGATAGGCAGTACAGCGATGGGGAGCATAAGCGCTTTGCCCAGTTTAACAAGCGCTCCGCCCGTTTGGGCAGCCAAATGTTTTACGGCGTTCATAAAAGTCCTCCGGTGTTTGTGGGTTATACGCCAAATTTTGCGCGGACGATTGCGCGTACTTCCTGTGCGTCGGCCAAGGTTAATGCGTGTTTGGCTGTTTCTTGGCATTGGGTTTTGTTCAGGCGGCGCACCAAATCTTTTATCCGTGCCACCGCGCCCGCGCCGACGGCGAGCTCCGTCACCCCCAGCCCGATTAAAAGCGGCACGGCAGCCGCGTCGCCCGCCATTGCGCCGCATACGGCCACGGGCTTGTGGTGTTTTTGCGCACCTTGGCACGTCATATCAATCAATTTTAATACGGCGGGGTGCAGGTGGTCGGCCTTAGCGCTGAGTTCTTTGTGTCCGCGGTCAATCGCCAGCGTGTATTGCGTTAAATCGTTGGTGCCAAGCGAAAAGAAATCCGCTTTTTGCGCGAGCCGTTCCGCCGTCAAGGCGGCAGAAGGAACTTCCACCATAATGCCCGTTTGCACGGATTCGCTAATACCCAGTGCGGCGGATTCTTCGGCAATCAGCGTTTTGAAGAAATCCACTTCTTCGGCAAAGGTAATCATCGGCAGCATAATGCGGATATTTTTAAGCGGACGCACGGAGAGCAGCGCGCGCAGCTGCGTGCGGAAGAACGCTTGGTTTTTGGAAAATGCGCGTACGCCGCGTATGCCGACGATCGGGTTTTCTTCCGGCGCGATGTCCACAAACGGCAGCGGTTTATCTCCGCCGGCATCTAACGTGCGGAAAGTAACGGTTTTTCCGCCCGCCGCGTCAAGCACTGCCTGGTAGACGGAGTGCTGTTCGTCTTCCGTGGGCATAAAGGCGCGGCCTTGGAATAAAAATTCAGTGCGTACGAGGCCCATTCCGTCCGCTCCGCTTTTGGCGGCGCGGCCCGTTTCAGCCGGACCGGAGACGTTCCCTTCCACCAAAATATGCACGCCGTCCTGTGTGCAGGCCGGTTCGCAGGCTGCAGCGTCAGCGGCTTGGGTTTCTTCGCCAAAGCGGTTACAACGGTCTGTGAATTCGCGGATTTGGATTTCGTCCGGCGCGGCCACAGCTTTGGCTGCATCGGCGTCAAGCAAAATATCGGTTTGCGGCGGAATTTGCAAGACGGTTTCGCCTGCGCGTACCAGTGTGGGAATCCCGCGGTTTCGCAGTAAAATTCCGGCGTGTGCGGTGGGGGAACCGGCCGCCAGCAGGACTCCGGCCGTATGTTCCGGCAGACAGGCCACGTCGGACGGAAGCAGATCTTCCGCCACCACTACACTGCCTTGCGGCACTTGCGGATTTTGGCGCGCGGCGCCTGTTAAAAGCGTAAGTACTTCGCGGCGGATGTCTTTTAAGTCCGCAATACGTTCCATCAAAAAGCGGTTATTCGTTTTTTTGAGAATATCCACACTGCGGCGGATAGCGGAGTTAAATGCAAACGCAGCAGTTTTGCCCTGACGGATTGTTTTGCGCGCGGCGTCGGACAGCAGCGGATCTTTTACCAAAAGCAGATGCGCGTTTAAAATATCACGCGATTCTTGATTCGTTTCGGAAGCAATTTGGGTTTCCAGTTTTTGCGCCAGTGTAAGAAGAGTCTGTTCTAAGAGATCACTTTCTTCTTGCAGGTTTTGGGCATTTTCTTCAAATGACAGGTTTTTCACCGTCA
>NZ_JBJEGE010000005.1:0-19356 GCF_051874775.1 Candidatus Avelusimicrobium sp. | reverse complement strand
ATTCGCTCCACCTCTCGGGCTTACGCCCGGAGTTCTTGCGAGCGGAATGTAAAGAAATATCCCTGCCCTTTTAATGGGCAGGGATATTTTTTTCTATAACTCAGCATCGGAGTATTTATACCCCAACGGTTCAAAAATTGTTTTACACATTTTCCTGCCGAAATCAGTTAATTCCGTTACGCACGCACAATACCACCCGTCCGCCATAGGAGAATCATCATTATATAAATGTGGAGTTTTTTGACAAAATAAGTCGTACAATAATCCCCTCCCCTCAGACTCTCTTGATAGTTCAACATAAACCCTATTAGGATCAATAAAAGACCAATACCAAAAATTTTTACTACGCATACTTCCATCATCGTTGAGAGGAAAAGGAAGCGTTACATCCGCAAAGTCCGGATAGAAGACACGCCCCGTACTGGGATACCCATTGCTTAAAATATACAAATCAATTTGCTTTTTGAATAAAGATATATTTTGTATTGCTTCCGTTGCGCGGCTCTTTTCTACCGCCTTTTCATACTGCGGCAGCGCCACTGCGGACAAAATACCGATAATTAATACGACTACCAACAACTCTATTAACGTAAAACCGTATTTTTTATGCATAGGAGATATCCCCCCCTTATACTTGATTTATCCCCATATTATCAAAAAAAAAAAACGAATCAAGCCCCTGCAGCGCTCGGCGGAAGAAAACAGGCATTGAGCGACGCATAACGTGCCCCCGCACAAACGCCGCCAAAAAAGTTAAAATATCTATTATGTCTGACAATTTATCCAAGTCCACCCCCCGCCACGTAGCCATTATTATGGACGGCAACGGACGCTGGGCCAAAGAACGGCGTCTGCCGCGTTCGGCCGGCCACAATGCCGGTGCCAAAGCCGTTGAACGCACCCTCAAAGCCGCGCAAAAAGCGGGCGTAAAATTTTTAACGCTTTACGCGTTTTCTACCGAGAATTGGATCCGTCCGCAAGAGGAAATTGACGGGCTGATGAAGCTCTTGGAACAAACCTTAGATCGTTACACTAAAGACGCCGCCAAAAACAACATTCGTTTATGGGTCAGCGGAGAGCGGGAACCTCTTCCCGCCGGTGTACTCAAAAAAATAGATTACGCTGTTTCTGCCACCGCCCAAAATACGGGGCTGACGCTTAATCTGGCCCTTAATTACGGGGCGCGGCAGGAAATCACGCACGCCGTCAACGCACTCATCGCCGAAGGGAAAACAAATGTAACCATACAGGACATTCAAGCCCGCCTCTACCAACCCGATTTGCCGGATCCGGAATTGATTATCCGAACCTCCGGTGAAGAACGCCTTTCTAACTTTTTATTATGGCAGGCGGCGTACAGCGAATTTTATTTTACGTCCGTTTTGTGGCCCGATTTTACCGAAGAAGAATTTAACAAAGCGCTGGACGCATACCGCGCGCGCACCCGCCGGTTTGGAGGCTTGTAAGATGAATCCCGTCACACGCGCACGCGCCGAAGAACTGGTCAACCGCATTAAACGCCACGCTTCGCCCGCATTTAAAACGCAGATGTCCGCCCGCTTCGGCATTCAAACGGAGCTGGCCGTCGGCACACCTGTTACCACGCTTAGACAAATTGTAAAAGGGCTGCCCCGTCCGGATCAGGAACTGGCCGACGCGCTGTGGGCCAGCCGGATTCACGAAGCGCGCATTATGGCGTCTATGCTGGCTGATCCCGCCCAAATGACGCGCGAAAAACTGGACGAATGGGCGGCGGAGCTCAACTCTTGGGATATTTGCGACCTCTGCGCCAACAACCTTTTCTCCAAAGTAAAAAATCCCCTTAAACTGGCCGAACGCTGGATTAAACGGGAAGAAGAATTTGTTCGCCGCGCGGGTTTTGCCGTGCTCTGCTCGCTTGCGCTGCCGCGCGCCAAAACGACGGACGAAGAACTGGTTAAACTGCTGCCGCTGATCAAAAACCACGCCGCAGACGCACGCCCGATGGTATATAAAGCCGTCAACTGGGCCTTGCGAAATATCGGCAAGAAAAATCCGCGCCTGACGCCTAAAGCCGTTGCCTGTGCGCACGAAATTTTGGACCTGTACGAAGAAAATAAATCCGCCCGCTGGGTGGCTAACAACGCCCTGTGGGAACTAAACAGCCCCAAAATCAAAGCGATGATTTCCACCCGCAAATAACCGTTTCCCCCGTACGCGCGCAAATGTAGTAAAATAGTAGTATGCTATTACCCAGAATTTTAACCGCCCTGATTGGGATTCCCGTTGTATTGGCCGCTATTCATTTCGGCGGCGTGGTTTATATGGCTTTTGTGGGCTGTGTAATCCTGCTGTGCTTATACGAATACGGCTTGGCGCTTACCGCCGGAAAAAAGCCGGTTCATCCGGTAAGCTTAATGCTTTTCGGCCTCTTAATGGCCGTGGTCGCCATACTGGGCCGCGCGGAAATTTCCGGTTTTTCGCTGCCCGACAATCTGTATCCGCTTTCCGTAAGCATTGTTATTTTCGGCGTGCTTTTTATTGAAGTGCTTACCCCCAAACGCTCGTGGGAACGCGTCTGCAATACGTTTACCGGCGTATTTTTAATTCCGTGGTCTTTGGCACATTTAATCAACCTGCGCGCCATTCCCACCTACGGCGAATATCTGACGATTTTTATGATGGTTACCGTCTGGATTTCAGATTCCGGCGCGTACTTTTGCGGACGTTTTTTAGGCCGCCACAAATTAAATCAGGAAGTCAGCCCCAAAAAAACGTGGGAAGGATCAGTTGGCGGCACGCTCTTGGCCGTAGGCGGATCCGTCTTGATGAGGCACTTGTTTTTGTCCACGCTGTTTTCCGTGAAAGAAGCTGTTTTAATGGGGCTGTTGATTGCCGTCGTCGGCCAAGTGTCCGACCTTGCCGAATCCGTCCTTAAACGCTCCACGGGCGTAAAAGATTCCTCCCATTTGCTCCCGGGCCACGGCGGATTTTTGGACCGATTTGACTCGTACCTGCTGCTTGCGCCGTTATTTTATTACATTGTGCTTTATACATTATGAAACAAATCGTTATTCTGGGTTCCACGGGTTCTATCGGCACGTCCTCACTGGACGTCATCGCGCGGATGGGCGAAGAATACCGTGTACTGGGGTTGTCGGCCAATAATAACACCGACCTGTTTTTAAAACAAATTCATCAGTTTAAACCCCGCTTTGCGGCTGTGTTAAATCCGGCCAGTTATGAAAAAATTAAGGACCAAATTCCGCAGGGCACGCGCCTCTTGCCGCCGGAAATTGACAGCTTGTCTTTTATGGCTTCGCTGCCGACGGCGGACCTTGTCGTCAGCGGCGTGGTGGGCGCGGTGGGCTTTACGCCCTTGGTGTCCGCCATCAAGGCCGGCAAAACGATTGCGCTGGCCAACAAAGAACCTATGGTTATGGCGGGCAAGACGCTGATGAAAGAATGCGAACGGTGGGAAGCCGCCATTCTGCCCGTAGACAGCGAGCCTTCGGCCATTTTCCAATGCCTCGCGGGCGAAACCGACGAATACAATTACCATAAAATTTCGCGCGACATTTCCAAAGTGTTTTTGACGGCGTCCGGCGGCCCGTTTGCCAAACGCAAAGCGGCTTTATCCACCGTTACGCCCGAAGAAGCGTTAAACCACCCGCGCTGGAAAATGGGCAAAAAAATTACGATTGACTCCTCCACCCTGATGAACAAAGGGTTTGAAGCCATCGAAATAATGAATCTTTTCAATCTGCCGGAAGAAAAAGTGCAAATCGTTATCCACCCGCAGTCTATCGTACACTCGGCCGTGGAATTTAACGACGGCGCGATTTTGGCGCAAATGGGCGAACCCGATATGCGCGTGCCGATTCAGTACGCCATTACGTACCCCAAACGCGTAGCGGGGCCGGTAAAAAAACTCAATTTGTTTGAAGCCGCCAAACTGGAATTTTTTGAGCCGGATTTTAACCGCTTTCCGTGTTTAGAACTGGCACTTGCCGCTGCCCGCAAAGGCGGTATTTTGCCCGCCGTATTAAGTGCGGCGGATGAAATTGCGGTAGATGCGTTTTTAAAAGGACAAATCAAGTTTACGGATATCCCCAAACTGATTTACACCGTTTTACAAGCTGCGCCGCAAACCAAGGGCGACGCGTCGCTCAACCAAGCCGCCGAGGCCGACCAATGGGCGCGCGAAGCCGCAGAAGCCGTCCTTGCGGACAAAACCTATAAAAAAGCCGCTATTTAGGAGAGAATTATGCTTTTATCCATTATCGCCGTTATCGTGGTGTTAAGTCCAATCGTCATTATACACGAATTTGGACACTACATTGCCTGCCGCCTGACCGGAATCCGCGTCAACGAATTTGCGTTTGGGTTCGGCAAAATTTTGTGGCATAAAAAAGTGGGAGATACAGACTATCAAATCCGCGCCATTCCGTTTGGCGGATTTGTGGAACCTGCGGGCCCCATGTTTCACCCGCAGGACGCAAAAGAGCCGCCCAAGCCCTATGAATTTGCGGCGAAAAAATGGTACGCCAAATTTTTTATGGTCGTCAACGGCGCGTTGTTTAACTATCTGCTGGCCGCGCTGATTTTCGGCGTACTCATTTATATTAAAGGTATGCCGGAAACCGACCCTGTCAAACTCCCCGCCGCCGTGGGCACGGTGGCCGACGGCTATCCCGCCGCCAAACTGGATTTAAAAGAAGGCGATGTCATCCGCCAAATTAACGGGGCGGTTATCAACAACTGGGAAGAATTAACTAAATCGCTGGCGGACCGCAAAGGAGACTTACACTTAACCTACCAGCGCGGCGCGGAAACGTTTTCCGCTACGGTCAAAGAAGCGGATTTCAACGGCAAAAACGTGCTAGGCGTTACCGTTATGCCCGTATTTAGTGCGGTACCGTGGTGGAAAGCGGCGGGCCTCGGTTTTTACCAATGCTGGTATTGGACGGAGTATTCCCTCTCCTCGCTATGGAAAAGCATCAGCCGCAAAAAAGCGCCGGAGCTGGCAGGGCCGATTGGTATTGTAAACGTCATTCATCACTCCGTACACCGCAGTCTGTTTGATTTTGTCTTTTTAATCGCTATGTTGTCCGTAGCCGTAGGGATGTTCAACTTATTTCCAATTCCAATACTGGACGGCGGCTATGCCCTCGTCTACTTGTGGGAAGGCCTTACCAAAAAACTGCCGACGGAAAAAATGCTCAACACCGCCGTCAACATCGGTCTGGGCTTTTTGATTTTGTTGGTAATTTACGCGTCATATTCGGACATCAAGCGCATTTTCTTTAAACCCAAAACTGCCGCTGTACAAACTGCTGAAGCGGCACCGGAAAACACTTCGGAGAAAACAAATGTACAAGACTAGAGAAGTAAAAGTAGGGCCTTTCACGTTAGGAACCGGCCACCCCGTGCGCGTGCAGAGCATGTGCAATACCGATACGCGCGATGCCAACGCCACCGCGGCGCAAATTATTGCGTTAGAGAACGCCGGCTGCGAAATCAACCGCGTAGCCGTGCCGGATATGCAGGCAGCCCTTGCCATCGGGGACATTAAAAAACAAATCCACACCCCCTTGGTGGCGGACATTCATTTTGACTATAAACTCGCGCTAGAAGCCATTAAACAGGGCGTAGATAAAGTGCGCATCAACCCCGGCAACATCGGCGCGGCGGAGAACACGAAAGAAGTCGTCAAAGCCGCCAAAGACAACGGGGTCGCCATTCGTATCGGCGTCAACGCGGGCAGCGTAAAGTACCTTAAAAGCGTGGAAGGGAAAATGGAACTTTCCGATGAAAAATGGGCCGAAGTCATGGTAAACGAAGCCTTGGAACAGGCCAACATTTTGGAACAGCTGAACTTTAAAGACGTGGTGGTTTCGCTGAAGTCGGACAATTTCAAACGCACCGTACTTGCCAATGAATTATTTGCGAAACAAAGCGATATCCCATTACATTTGGGCTTAACCGAAGCCGGCAGTTTTTTAAGCGGCACCGTCAAAAGCGCGGTGGCTTTGGGAACGCTTTTGCAAAAAGGAATCGGAGCGACAATCCGCGTTTCGCTTACTGAGGACCCGCGAATGCAAGTCCGCACCGCGTACGAAATTTTGAAAGCCGTCGGCCTGCGCGAGTTCGGCCCGAATTTAATTTCCTGCCCCACCTGCGGCCGCACGCAAGTGGACGTGACGGGTACGGTACACGCGCTGGAAGAAAAAATTTATAGCGACAAGGACCTGCTTAAAAAAGCGACGGGCCTTAAAATCGCCGTAATGGGCTGCGTAGTCAACGGCCCGGGGGAAGCGCGCGACGCGGATTTCGGCATTGCGGGAGGCAAAGGCGAGGGCTTATATTTTGAACACGGACAAACGATGTTCAAACTGCCGCAGGAAAAATGGGTTGATTTTTTAATTGATAAAATCAACACATGGAAGAAATAATATGAAAAAAATATTACTATTCTTACTTGCTAATTTACAGCTAGGTTGTGCGTTCTTTACAATTCAACCTGCACCACAGCGCGAGCCAGATACGTCCTATAATATTCCTCGTTCCATAGATAAAATTATCAAAGGACTGGAAGGATGTACCAAAGAATTTGTCTTTGAAGCTATGGGATTGCCAGATGATGAAAAAATAATTGATGGGAAAAAATATTTCTATTGGAGCCTTAATGAAAACAGTACAGGCTTTTGGACCGGGGAAGTTAATTCTCATCATTGTACCATTCACGCACAGGTCAATAATGAAGGAATTATTGAAAATATTAGTTACACCGATTTTAGAAATGGTTGTAAATATAGATATGCGCAAATTGTACGCTACTACCGCACACATCCGGCACAATCGCCGCAGACGTGTCCTAACAGAACCGATTTACAAGGAAATCACAATATTAAATAAGGAAACCTAATATATGAAATTATCAAATTACTATTTACCCACCCTCAAAGAAGCCCCCAAAGACGCCGACACCCTGTCGGCCAAACTGATGATTCGCGCAGGGCTCATCCGCAAAGTGGCCAGCGGACTTTACGAATGGCTACCGCTCGGTTTACGCGTCCTAAAAAAAGTGGAAAATATCGTACGCGAAGAAATGGACCGCGCCGACGCAAACGAGGTGTGGCTGCCTGTCGTACAGCCCAAGGAATTATGGGAAGAATCCGGCCGCTGGACGTTCTACGGAAAAGAACTCCTGCGCTTTACCGACCGCAAAGAAGCGGGCTTCTGCATTTCCCCCACCGCCGAAGAAGCCATCACCGATTTAATCCGCAAGGATGTTTCTTCTTACAAACAGCTTCCCGTGTGTTTGTATCAGTTCGGTACCAAATTCCGCGACGAAATCCGCCCCCGTTTTGGCGTCATGCGTGCGCGCGAATTTTATATGAAGGACGCCTACTCCTTCGCCGCCACCGACGAATCCGCTAACGAATGGTACCAAAAAATGTACGACGCGTACCAACGCATTTTTACGCGTTGCGGGTTTAATTTTAAAGCGGTGGAAGCCGACACCGGATCAATCGGCGGAAACTTTTCGCACGAATTTATGGTACTGGCCGACACGGGCGAGGACGCCATCGCCGACTGCACCTGCGGTTACGCCGCCAATACGGAAAAAGCCGAAATTATGGCTCCTGCGGACATCGAAATCAACGAAGCCGATTTAAAACCCATGGAGAAAAAAGCCACCCCCAAAGCCTACACGATTGAAGCCGTGGCCGAAATGCTCGGCGTGCCGCAAAGCCAATTAATTAAACTCTTGGTTTTTACCGCCGACGGCAAGCCCGTTGTCGCCTTGGTGCGCGGGGACCACGAGCTCAACGAATTTAAATTCAAAGCGCTCTTAAAATGCAACGAGCTGGAAAAAGCCACTGAAGAAGTTTATACCCAGGTAACGGGTTCGTTCGTCGGTTTTGCGGGCGCGCAGGGCCTGAAAGAAAAAAATCCGAACGTAATGATTTACGCCGATAACTACGTTAAAAATATCGTAAACGGCGTATCCGGCGGCAACGAAAAAGACGTGCACACCATTAACGTCACCCCCCGCCGCGACATTAAAGTAGACGTCTACGCTGATTTAAAAATGGCCTCCGCCGGCGATAAATGCGCCCGCTGCGGCAAAGAGTTTTCGTTCACGCGCGGAATTGAAACGGGCCACATCTTTAAACTGGGCACCAAATACTCCGCCGCGATGCACGCCACTTTCTTGGGCGAAGACCAAAAAGAAAAACCGATGATTATGGGCTGCTACGGCATTGGTATCAGCCGCGTGGTGGCCGCCGCCATCGAACAAAGCCACGACGATAACGGTATCATCTGGCCCGCGCCGATGACTCCATTTGACGTGGCCCTCGTGGCGATTGACTACGACTCCAACCCCGAAGTCAAAAAACACGCCGACGAAATTTGCGCCAAGCTGGAAAGCGCGGGTTTATCCGTACTCTTGGACGACCGCGACGAACGCCCTGGCGTAAAATTCAAAGATATGGACCTTATCGGCCTGCCGTACCGTTTGCTTATCAGCAGCCGCACGGTAAAAGACGGCCAGTGCGAATACAAAAAACGCACGGACAAAGAATCCGTCCGTTGGAATTTGGCGGAAGCCGTCGAAAAACTGTTGTCCGAAACCGGAAAATAAGTTTACAAAAACACTAATGAACCTCCTCGAGTTCTACTCGGGGAGGTTTGTCTTATCATTCAGCAACACCAACAATCATTATTTACTCCATTTTCTAATTCACACAGTTGCACGGCATTTGCTGACGCCTTTAAATTAATTAATCCTTCAACCATACGTGCTTTAATAACCGCTTTTTCGTACTGCGGCAGAGCTACCGCCGACAAGATACCGATGATTAATACCACCACTAACAGCTCTATTAACGTAAATCCGCATTTTTGATACATGGGATATACCCTCCTATTACCGCTCCAAGATATCCCCAATTTATCAAAAAAAAAAAACGGGTCAAGGCCCCGTCTTTCTTGTTGCTGCTACAAAAAATAATAAACAGATTTCCTTCTTTTCTCCCCGCCCTTTGTCCTGCTTATAAAAAGCGTCCGAAACGGATAAGGCGTTTTATTTGTTTGAGCCGAAGGCGAGTTGTAAAACGCCCCGTTTCGGAGTGCTTTTTATAGGACTCTGGGCGGCAGTCTTTTTGGTTCTTTTTCTAACAGTAGAAAAAGAACAAAATTTTCTTTGTATTCCTTTCTTTAACCAAAAAGAAAGGGAACGTCAGGTTGACGTTCCCCCCAGCCCCCTATGCAGATTCTTGGCTGTGTAGATGTTTTCCTTAAAACCGCGTACCCAAGCGTAAGAATACGGAATGGAACTGCAGGTCTTTGTCGCGTCCAAAGTCGGACAGGTGTTTATCGCTGATGAAGGCATAGGTATAGCGGTATTCAAGGCCGGCAAAGAGGTTGGCGCTGAAATCATATTGCAAACCTAAGCCCGCATAGAGCGAGGCGCCCCATTTATCTTTGCTGGTGTTTCCGGAAGCGGCATTGGTTTTCAGATGCGCATTCATCAAACCGGCACCCATCGGCATATAGACGCGCAAGTTATCCCATACGTTAATCGTATATTTGCCGCCCAAGGCGATATTGTGCGCGCGGAATTGGTGATAGTTGCGCCCGTTATGGGATTTGCCGTCAGGATGCAGGAACATATAGTCAAGCCCCATACCAAAATGCGGAACCATATCCCACAACACACTGGCGCCTGCGGCGATACCGTTAGAGGCGTAGCGGTCTTTATCCGAGTCTTTATTAAAAGAATAGGTCTGCCCTACGGCAAAAGATATTTCAGCGTGTTTTTCGTTCGCGCGGGCCGCACGGCTGGGCGTATAGTTGCTGTAGGCTACGCCGTCCGTGGAGGTTTTCCCTTGGGCGTTGGTATAGCTTTCTTCAATAATGCCGTAATCGGAAGTGCCTTTTTTGTCTTTTATGCTTACGTCGTAGACGTTGGTCGTCGTAGTCGTGGTGTTTACTTTAAGCTTAGGCTCGCCCTTTTTTAAAGAGGCTTCGTTGGCTGCTTGGGTGGCTTTGTCTCCGGCCGCTTGTTGTTTGGCTTTCAGCTGGGCCTTGGCGGAAGCCTTTTTGGCTTCGGCGGCTTTTTTAGCGGCTTTGGCTTCTTTGCCGGCGGTAACTTCTTCCCCCATTACCACGGTGCCGTCAGCACCGCTCACAACGGCAATTTCGCCGTAAGTTACACTGTCCTGAGCAACAGCGGCACCGGCCAATAAGCACGCAGCCGCCGCAATCATCCAATGTTTATTCATTTTATTTTCCCCCTGTTTTTTCGGTGAAACAATTTTTTGCTACATCTTCATTCTAAAATTCCGCGTATAAAAAGCCAACGCAAAAAAGTAATTAGATTTTTCTCCCTACGCCTAATTAAGGCCTTATCAAGTAAGTTCCCATTCTACATTCTGACACCCAACCCTTTTCCTCTTTACCGTCATAGGTCTTTTTGCCCACAGCGAAATAGGCCCATAGGCCCTTGTATAATGTTTACTTTGCTTGTACAATAAAAATAGGCCTAAAAATATAATTTATCCCATCGGAGAAACTGTATGAATAAAAAACTTTTGTTGGTTTTTGCGGCGATCTTTTCTTGTTCCGCCGCTTTCGCGCAGACAGACAAGTGGACTGTATATGATCTCCAAACTAACGAACAGAAAACTGTAGACTTGACGGACGAGCCGCTTATGATGCCAACCGCCATTGTAGGAAGAGATGATCGCAAAGATATTACCAATAAAGCACGGGGTTTTGAAAAGGCTGCTGTTCTATTGGAAGCGCAGAACTCTACAGGAATGGGGTCGTTGTGTTCCGGTGCTATGATCGGCAAAAATATAGTGCTGACAGCCGCGCATTGCTTAACAGACTCTAACAACCAATTGTTTCCAAAAGTACGTGTAATAGCTGCCGGATTAGCGGGAGGAGGGGATGATGTTCCTCCGCCATCTAGTAAAAAAACACCTAAAAACCCTAATGCCATCAAAGTTCCCCGCACCACGGCCGAACTCTATGCTTTCCTTTTAAACGCCATAAAGAGGGCCTCAGTTGCTTCTGCATCTACAGCTGAGGTTTCCAGTTCTTCTCCCGCAAATGCATCTTTTTCAGCTAAGGCAGTCCAGCTGTGGGTTCCCAGCGAATGGGACATTAGACAAGATATAAGCATCGTTGAGCCCTACGATTACGGACTCATCATTTTAGATTCCAACTTAGGCGATCAAACAGGTTGGTTAAATGTTGCCGTAAAATCAAAAGCAGATCTCCTTCATAAAGATATCATTCTTCTTGGAAGAGGTGGAGACAAACCCCAAAGAACGCTTTGGAGAGCTAATGGAACAATTAAGGGAGTAAAAGACAAATATGTGTATCACAATGCGGATATGCTATCAGGAAACAGCGGAGGCCCCATCCTGCTGGAAGAAGACCCCTATACTATTGTTGCTTTAAATAATTTCGGTCCTAGAGCCGACAAATCTCCTGAGTATTCTGCCCCTAATGGTGGATTGCGCATTAATGATGAGATATTAAAAGCCATACAGTATAACGGCAAAGAACACTAAAACAGAGAAAAATCCTTATCGCAGAGAAATTATTTGACAGTTCCTTCCTCAAAGGTGATGATAGATATGTACTCGCAAGAGCGGCTTGGCAACAAGCCGCTCTTGCGATATAGAAGAACGCATACTATAAACACCATCCCCGTACAAAACTTTCTTTTTTCCCTTAGGTCTTTTTGCCCACAGCGAAATAGGTCCAAAGCCCCTTGCATAATGCTTACTTTGCTTGTATAATAAAAATATAATTTATCCTATGGGAGAGCCTGTATGAATAAAAAACTTTTGCTGGCTTTTGCGGCGCTCTTTTCTTGTTCCGCCGCTTTCGCGCAGACGGATGAGCAATGGACCGTATATGATCTTCAAACAAACGAGCAGCAAACAATAGATTTGACGGAAGAGCCACTTATGATGCCAACCACCATTATAGGAGACGATGATCGTCAAGATATTACCAATAAAGCACATGGTTTTGAAAAGGCTGCTGTTGTCTTGGAAGCGCGGAACTCTAGTGACGAAAAAGGTTTTTTCGCGTGTTCAGGTGCTATGATTGGCAAAAATATAGTGCTAACAGGTGCACATTGCTTAATAAATAATAACAAACCGTTTTCAGAAGTGATCGTAAGGGCTACCGGCTTAGCGGGAGGAGGAGATGATGTTCCTCCGCCATCTAATAAAAAAACCCCTAAAAAACCTGGGGCTAACAATAACCGTAATAAAGGCTCCACACTCCCCTATACCAACCTGCTCAATGCTATTAAAAGGCGAGTAAACACTACAGGGGATACAGTTGAGACTGCTTCTGCCAATTCTTCTGCCTCAAACGACTCTTTTTCAGCCAAGGCGGTCAGATTGTGGGTTCCCAGTCAATGGGACAGCAAAAAAGGAGATAAGGACGTAATAGGAACTTCGCCCTATGATTACGGCCTCATCATTTTAGATTCCAATTTGGGAGAGCAAACCGGTTTGTTAAATGTTGCCGCAAAATCCACAAAAGAGCTTAATCAAAAAGAGGTCATTGTTCTTGGAAGAGCGTTTGACAAAGCCCCTAAAACGCTGTGGCGAGCTGAGGGAACAGTTCTTAATATAAAAAATAACGTGTTGTATCACGATGCAGATACGCTGGGAGGAAACAGCGGCGGGCCTGTCGTGCTAAAAGAGCACCCAAACACAATTATTGCACTAAATACTTTTGAAATGAAAGGGCTCAACAAAAACGGAGGACCGTGCATTACTAATGTCATATTAAAAGCTATACAACATAACGGCAAATAACATCTCCTTGCAGGGAAATTATTTGACAGTTGCTTCCTCAAATGTTATGATAGATATGTACTCGCAAGAGCGGCTTGGCAACAAGCCGCTCTTTGCTTAAATAAGGCTCTACAGCAAGGAGTAATTATGAGAGACCCCAAAACAATCGAACAAACCGTTGCCAAGGCGTTGGAAGCTTTGGACGTAGAACTGGTGGACCTAATCATCCAAAACCAAGGCAAAAAGAAACTTTTGCAATTTTTCGTTGATAAAGTCGGCGGCGTAACGCTTGACGACTGCGGAGAACTGACCGATAAAATAGACTCCGTACTGGAAATGGAAAACTTAATTGACGGCGCATACATTCTGGAAGTATCTTCCCCCGGGGTGCAGCGCGTACTCAAAAAACCCGCCCATTTTAAACAATTTCTTACGCAGCGCGTAAAAATCGTGCTGAAAGTACCGCTCGAAGGCCGCGGATTTTTCACCGGCGTCATCGCTTCCGCCGACGACGAAGGTTTTACATTAGACGACGGTACCAACCAGTACCGCTTCGCCTACGACAACATCAAAAAAGCAAACTTGGACCCTGTCCTTGAATTTTAATTAACCCCAAAGGAGAACAACAAAAATGGAAGGAACTGCTAAAGATTTAATCTTGGCCTTGGAAGGCCTTGAAAGAGAAAAAAATATTAAACGCGAAGATATTTTGAAAACGATTGAGGACGCCCTCGTTTCCGCTCTTCGCAAAAATTTGGGCAAAACCGCCCAAATCAGCGCAAAAATAGACGTGGAAAACGGCTCCATCAAAGCATTCCAAATGTTGAGCGTAGTGGAACTGGTAACCAATCCGGAAACGGAAATCTCCATTGAAGATGCTAAAGCCCACCTCAAAAATCCCGCTGCGGGCGATGTGGTCACCATTACCCTGGAAGTGGAAGATTTCTCCCGCATTGCGGCACAAATCGCCAAACAGGTGCTTATCCAAAAAGTGCGCGGTATCGAACGCGACAACTTCTACAAAGAATTTAAGCCCCGCGAAGGCGAAGTGATTACCGGCTCCGTGCGCCGCTTCTCCGACCGCGACATCATCGTAGATCTCGGCAAAGTGGAAGCCATTTTACCCTATTGCGAGCAAATCAAAAAAGAACGCTACGTCAACGGTTCGCGCGTAAAAGCCATCATCGCCAAAGTTTTAAACCAAAACGACTTGGCCAACATTGGCGATGACCCCGTACTCGCACGCTATAAATCCGCCGCGTTCAAAATGGATAAAGGCCAACGCGGGCCGTATGTAATTTTATCCCGCGCCAACGGCAAATTCTTGGAAGAGTTGTTTAAAGTGGAAGTGCCGGAAATCAACGAAGGCATTGTGGAAATCAAAGGCGTTCAGCGCGATCCGGGTTTCCGCGCCAAAGTGATGGTTTCCAGCATTGACAATAAAATTGATCCCATCGGCACCTGCGTGGGTATGCGCGGTATCCGTATTCGCGCGGTAATGAACGAACTGTCCGGCGAACGCATTGATTTAATCAACTATTCCAGCGATATCTCCACCGTTCTGATGAATGCCTTGGCCCCAGCCAAAGCCGATTTTGTTAAAATTGACAGTCTGACTGAAAAACGCGCCACCGTCATCGTGCCGGACGACCAGCTTGCCATCGCCATCGGCAAAGACTGGCAGAATATTAAACTTGCTTCCAAACTGACAGGCTGGAATTTGGAAGTAAAGAGCGAATCCCAAAAAGCCCAAGAAGGTAAAGAAGCCAGCGATGCCGTACAGGCAAAACTTGCTTCCGTGGAAGGTATCGGTCCGAAAATGGCGGAAGTATTGCAGAAATCCGGTTTTACGAATGTGGAGCAAATCGCCGAGTTGGACATAGAACATTTGTCCACCGTACAAGGTATCGGCGACAAAACAGCCGCCAAAATTATTGAAGGCGCAAAAAAATATGTAGCGGAACATTCCGCCGCGGCGCAGGAGGAAGTAAATGACGACCAAGAAAACCACTAATTCCGAAGAGGAATCCTCCGCCCAAAAAAAACCCGCCGCTAAAAAAACGACGGCTTCTAAAACCGCCGCTAAAAAGCCTGCCGCAAAAAAAACTGCGGCAGCTAAAAAGACGACGACAGCCAAAAAGCCCGCCGCCAAGAAAACGACGGCTTCCAAGCCGCGCAAAACCGCAGCCAAAGCCAAAGCGGAAGAAATAACTGCGCCAAAACGTGAAAAAGCACAAACCAATCAGGCAGCATCTCCGCAAGCGGAAACAAAATCTAAGATAAAATCGGAAGCGCCACACCCCGTACAGCAGACGGCCAAGCCTGCTGAGGAAAAACCGGCAGAAACGAAACAGACTCCGCCTGTTGCGCCGACACAGCCACAAGCGGAAGTAAAAACCGTTCATACGCCTGCGACGCAAGCACGTCAGCAGGAACCCGTCCGTCAGCAGCAAGCCTCACCTGCCCAACAGCCTAAACCGCAGCCGCAAACGGCCCCCGCTGCCCAAAACAAACCGCAGCAGCCGGCGCACCATAACCGGCCGCACGGCGGCAATGTTGACCGCCACGGCCACGCTAAACCCATACAAACGCAAGAGCCCCAAAAAGATGAAAAAATCATTAAAATCGTCGGCCAGCCGACCGTTAAAGAACTGGCCGAAAAGATGAATATCAAAACCAACGATTTCATCAAAAAATTAATGATGATGGGTATTTTCGCCACGATTAACCAACGCTTGGAAAAAGATATGATTGAGCTTATCGTGGACGAATGCGGCTTTAAAGCGGAACTGGCGGAAGAAGATTTAACCAAAGAAGCCGCCGCGCTGATGGAAACGCAGGACGATCCGTCCTCGCTGCAACCGCGCAGTCCGGTCATTACGATTATGGGCCACGTGGACCACGGTAAGACCAGCCTGTTGGACGCTATCCGGAAATCCAACGTCGTGGCGGGCGAAGCCGGAGCCATTACCCAGCACATCGGCGCATACCGCGTCAAAACGCCGCGCGGAACGCTGACATTCTTGGATACCCCGGGCCACGAAGCCTTTACCGCTATGCGCGCCCGCGGCGCTCAGGCGACGGACATTGTGGTTCTCGTGGTTTCGGCCACGGACGGCATTATGCCGCAGACGATTGAATCAATGGAACACGCCAAAGCCGCCGGAACGCCGATTATCGTGGCGGTCAATAAAATTGACCTCCCGGGCGCCAATGTGGACCGCGTGAAGCAGGACCTCGCCGCCCGCGGACTCGTGCCCGAGGAATGGCAGGGTACCACTATTTTTGTGGAAATTTCCGCCAAGAAACATATCAACATTGATAAACTGCTGGAAATGATTGCGCTGCAGGCCGAAATGATGGAACTCAAAGCCAATCCGGACAGACCCGGGGTAGGCGTTATTTTGGAAAGCAAGCGCGACAGCAAACGCGGCGTGGTGGCCACAGTGCTCGTGCAGAAAGGCACGATGAAAGTGGGCGACCCGTTTATTGTGGGCACAAACTACGGACGTATCCGCGCACTGATTGACGAAAATTCCCAGCGTTACCAGAAAATCGGCCCTAGCGTGCCGGCTGAAATTTTGGGCATCAACGGCGAGCCGCCGCAAGTGGGCGACACGCTCTACATTATGCCCAGCGAAAAAGAAGCCCGCTACGCCGCTGAAAAACGCAAACTGGCGCAGAAAGAGGATTCGCAGGCGCACCGCAAGCAAATGTCCTTGATGAGCCTGGCCAAAAACGACGAAAACGGCAACTCCGTCAAGAAATTGAGCCTTATTTTAAAGGCGGACGTGCAAGGCTCCATCGAGGCCATTAAAGACGCGCTCTTGCGTATTCCGTCCGACGAGGTGGAAGTGGATATTATTCTGTCCGCCCCCGGGAACATCAACGAGTCCGACATTCTTTTGGCCAAAGCCAGCAACGCCGTCGTGATTGGATTCCACGTAGACACGGAAAACAAAGCGCAGGCGGAAGCGGAACGCGAAGGTATCGAAATCCGCCGCTACACGATTATCTTCGAACTCTTGGAAGATATCAAAGCCGCTATGGAAGGCTTACTGGAACCCGACGTAGTGGAAACAGTAGTAGGCACCGCCACCATCAAAAAAGTGATGAAATTAAGCTCCGGCCTGATTTCGGGTTCTTTAGTGGAAAGCGGCACGATTACGCGCGGCTTTGAAGTACGCGTCAAGCGCAACGGCGAAGAAGTGGGGCACGGCAAGATTGGCGGCCTGAAACGCTTCAAAGACGACGTAAAAGAAGTGGAAAAAGGATATGAATGCGGTATCTTGATTGAGGGTTTCAAAGGCGTTGCCGAAGGCGACGTGATTGAATGCTTCCGCAAAGATAACGTAACCAGACGTATTAAGATGTAATCTTAATCGGCTGGCGGACCGCGAAAAGTTGTTAAGCATAAAGCCCTGCGCGATAAGCGCGGGGCTTTTTATGCACTCGCGGGACGTAACCAGACGTATTAAGATGTAAGTTTAGCACTTACGCTGAAAACCCCGAGGCGTTAGCTGAGGGGTTTTCTTATGCCCAAACGATGAAGGGCATTCAAGAAGCGTTGCCGAAGGCGACGTGATTGAATGCTTCAAAAAAGAGAACGTTACGCGCAGAATTAAAATGTAAATTTTAATTCAAGCGACGGACCGCGAAAAGCTGTTAAGCATAAAGCCCTGCGCGATAAGCGCGGGGCTTTTTATGCCCTCGCGGGCCGTAACCAGACGTATTAACATGTAAGTTTAGCACTTACGCTGAAAACCCCGAGGCGTTAGCTGAGGGGTTTTCTTATGCCCAAACGATGAAGGGCATTCAAGAAGCGTTGCCGAAGGCGACGTGATTGGTACATTTTCCAAAAAGGCGTCATCCCGTAAAGTTTTTATACGGGATCTCGTTGTTAAAAAACAACAGATTCCCAATTACGACCTTCGGGAATGACGCGGGTGAGGCGAACTTTCGGAATGATGAGATTTTTAACGACAGATTTCCACACACGGTGCACCACTAACACCCCAGCAAGAACAATGTACGCCTCCATAACTGCCGCAACCCAACCCGTTTTCCTTACACGCAAACGCGGATTTCATACTAATTTATAATTATTGATAATCGTAGCTAGCAATATAGCCGTCATCGGAACTTGGTCCGCTCTTTCCTGTTTCAGCCCTGCATATACTATGCGCCAACGCATTATCATTATAAGCAAGGCAAGCAAAAAACCTTTGCATAAAATTGGCATAATAAGTCATTCCAATATTTCCGGACCGCAATACACACCCGCCGCAGCTATGATCTGGGCACGCTATGTAACAATAGCCGTTCGGATAGTCAATATGGCTGGCGGAAACAGGGGTACCCTGCGGCAGTTGTATATCCAATTCTTCAAAATCTCCACTGAATTTTCCGTTTTCCATAAAATAAACGGTTTGTGCGTCCACAATGGCTTTTAGCAAAGGCTTTACTGCGGCAAAACGGCTTTTTAGCACCGCTTTTTGATACTGCGGCAATGCCACCGCCGCCAATATACCAATAATTAAAACAACTACCAGCAACTCAATTAACGTAAATCCTTTCATAAACAACTCCTTTATAAAATACAGCGTTTTACACCGCTCCAATGCCTACAACGATACAACCCGCTGAAATTAGCATTATCACTATAGTATCAAAAAAAAAAAAACGATACAAGCCTTACGAAAAACTGCCATTTGTTTCTAATGCTCCCTGCCAACCCCGCCCAAAAGTGCTATTATATAAGTATGATTATTGATGACGAAAAACTACAGCGGACTTTGGAAAATGCCAAGTCCCACACCGACGGTGAAGTAACCGCCATTTTAAATAAAGCCAAAGGACTCAAAGGAATCTCTTTGGAAGAGGCGGCCGTACTGCTTAACATCACGGACCCCAAACTGTTGCAAGCTCTTTTTGATGCGGCCAAATACGTTAAAGAAGCCATCTACGGCAACCGTATCGTATTATTCGCCCCGTTATATATTTCCAATATATGCACGAACGAATGCGTTTATTGCGCGTTCCGCCGCTCCAACACCAAACTCAAACGCCACGCCAGCACGCAAGACGAAATCCGCCAAGAGGTTACCGCGCTGTTGCAGCAGGGCCACAAACGGATTTTAATGGTGGCGGGCGAAGCGTACCCTGGCGGCGGCCTGCAATATGTGTACGACAGCATCAAAACCATTTACGATACGCGCTGGAACGGCCAAAATATCCGCCGCGTCAACGTCAATATCGCGCCGCTTACGGAGCCGGAATTTGAAGAACTGAAAAAATGTAACATCGGCACCTATCAGCTGTTCCAGGAAACCTACCACAAAAAAACGTATGAACAGCTGCACCTCGCCGGCGCGAAAAAAGACTATCAGTTCCGCTTAGACGCAATGGACCGCGCCCTCCAGGCCGGCATTAACGACGTAGGCATTGGTCCGCTGTTGGGGCTTTACGACCATAAGTACGAAATTTTGGCTACGCTCGAACACTCCCGTTATTTGGACGAAACCTACGGCGTAGG
>NZ_JBJEGE010000004.1:0-20171 GCF_051874775.1 Candidatus Avelusimicrobium sp. | reverse complement strand
CTGGATATGTCTTATCCGTATTTTATGCAGACAGATGCCGTTTTACTGGATACCGTAAATGATCTTGTTATGTGGAGCGGAAGTTATACTAAGAAAATCAGCGATAATGGCGCTGCCATAACCCGATTATCTTCCGCGCCACGGAACAGTGGTTCATGAACATTGATAAAGACGGTCTGCGCCAAAAACTCATGAAGAATTTGGATAACGTCAAATTCTATCCCGCAGGCGGCGAAGAACGTATGCGTTCAATGATAGGCCTGCGCCCGGACTGGTGTCTTTCCCGCCAGCGCTTCTGGGGTACGCCCGTTACCATTTTGTACTGTAAAAAATGCGGCAAACCGCAAATTGACCATACCCTTTTTGATTTTATCAAAGCGCGTGCTATGGAAGAAGGATCCGATTTTTGGTTTACCGATCCGGTAGAAAAATTAATGCCGGCAGGATACCATTGCGAATGCGGCGGCACCGAATTTAGAAAAGAAACGGACATTTTGGACGTATGGCTCGACTCCGGCGTTTCCTGGGCGGCCGTACTTAAAGACCGCGGCATCACCTTCCCGGCCGACGTGTATTCCGAAGGGTCCGACCAGCACCGCGGCTGGTTCCAGAGTTCGTACATTCCTTCTTATACACTTGAAGGAACCGCTCCGTTTAAAACTATTTTGACGCACGGTATGGTGCTGGACCAGCAAGGCCGCCCGATGCATAAATCTTTGGGCAACAGCGTTGATCCGGAGGATGTCGTCAATAAATACGGTGCGGATATTTTGCGTCTGTGGGTGGCTTTTTCCGATTATCAAGGCGACGTGCGCATTTCCGATGAAATTTTAGGCGGCCCGATTGATACCTACCGCAAACTGCGCAATACGGTACGATATGCGCTTGGTAATTTATCCGATTACGATCCGCAACAGCACAAAGTGGCGGGCAAAGATCTGGCGGAAATGGACCGTTATATGCTGGGGCGTTTGAATGAACTTATTCAAGAAGTCCACGCAGGGTATGCGGAATTTAATTTCCGCCGCGCAATGCGTGCCATTACGGACTATTGTATTTTGGATTTGTCCTCCTTTATGTTGGATGCGTCCAAAGACCGCCTGTACACGCTGGGGGCATCTTCTCCGGCACGGCGCAGCGCGCAGACTGCACTGGCGGAAATTGCGGTAACGCTACTCCAGCTGATGGCGCCGGTGCTTTCTTTTACCGCCGAAGAAGCGTGGCAGGAACTGCGTAAAACCGCCTTGGGGCGCGAATTGCCGCAGAGCATTTTCCTTTCCAATATGCCCACGAATGCTTCCCTGATTCCTGATGTAAAACTGGAAGAAAAATGGAATAAAATCCGCTCCGTGCGCGAAACCGTCCAAAAAACCTTGGAAGAAGCGCGCCAGAAAGGGATTATCGGTTCGGGCTTGGAAGCCAAAGTTATTTTTAAAACCTCCGATCCGGCAATGAAGGCGTTTTTGGAAGAAACCAAAGCGCTTTGGCCGGAAATTGCCATTGTATCCGCTGTGGAGGTGCAGGACGGAACGGAACCTCTTTGCATAGTTGCGGAGCACGCCGCCGGTGTGAAATGCGCCCGCTGCTGGCAATGGAAAGAGGATGTCGGCTCCGATGATAAACACGCAGATATCTGTGCCCGTTGTGCTTCGGTGCTTGCCAAAGAGGGTATTGTAGTGGAAGAAGGGGAAACGGTAAGTGCATAATTTTTGGAATAAAGCCGTAAACTGGAGTCAGAAACACCGCGTCATACTGGGCGTGGTGGGCGGTATTTTTCTGTTAGATCACCTGACGAAAGTGGCGGCTTTGTTCTGGCTTCCCGATGAACCTATTAAACTGCTGCCGTTTTTTTACCTGCGCTATGTGGAAAACACGGGCGCGGCGTTTGGTATGATGCAAGGGGGAAATCTGCTTCTCATTTTCATTATGCTGGCGATTGTGGCTTATATGCTTAAAAGCTGGAAAGAACTTTGCTCTTATGGAAAACTGGTGGAATGGGGCTGTATTTTTATTTTAGCGGGTGCATTGGGCAATCTTTATGATAGAATAACATTAGGCTATGTAGTGGACTTTTTGGATTTTCGGGTTTGGCCTGTGTTTAATATAGCTGACTCATTTATTACAGTAGGCGGGTGTATGTTGGTTATTTCGTTATTTTTTAACCGGAAAGAGAAACGGGAGGAAAAATGAAAAAAGTTTTAAGTTTGTTGGCGGCGGTTTTATGGCTAGCCGCCTGCGGTGGAGATAAAGCAATGTTCAAGCAGGCCCAGTTGGCTACTTCTAAGGGTGATTTCACAAAAGCCATTCAAATCTATTCCCGCATCATCAAACAGGACCCCAACCATTACGCGGCGATTGTCAACCGCGGCGTATTGTGGGAACGCTTGCCTGTGAAAGATGCAAAAGAACGCGCTAAAAACCGCCGGTTCGCCGAGGCTGATTACCTGCACGCCATTGATGTAAATCCCGATGCGGCCGAGCCGTTCAATAATGTTGGTGCGTTATATGTGGATATGGGGCGCAATACGGATGCTGCCTTTTATCTAAGCGAAGCCTTGGTCCGCAATCCCAAGTACTTTACCGCGCTTATGAACCGCGCTATTGCTCGTTACCGCCAAGGCCGCACTGTCGAGGCTTTACAAGATTTCAACAGCGCGCTTAAATTGCGCGATGACGAACCTCTTTTGTTTTTAAACCGCGGGCTGGCGTATTTTGATTCGGGTATGTTTGACGCTGCACTCGATGATTTTTCTTATTTAATCCATCTGCGTCCCGACGACGCCAGAGCCTATTTGGAACGTGCACGTGTTTTTATGGCAATGGGATATCCTTCTAACGCTTATGCGGATTTGGAGGAAGCCGTTTCTATTCAGCCTTCCTATGCGCTGGCTTACTATTATATGGGCGATTTGCTCTTCCGCAAAGGCGAAAAGGAACAGGCGCTTGGTATGCTGGTGCGCTCCAAAGAATTGGCCAACCAGTATGTACCTACATATGAGTTGATGGGGGATATGTTAGCGATGGAAGATCCGGTCAGTGCGACGGCTAACTATATGGTGGCCAAAAAGCTGGATCCGAAAAACGCCCGCCGCTATGACGCTAAAATTCGTATGATGCAAACCGAAAAAGGCCGCGAACGCGTACTCGCGAACCGCTTTTTCCCGCGTTAATTTAATATGAAGGCTTCTGTAGCGTCCTCTTCCTGCGTTCCAAATGCCCTGACGGTATCTTCTAAGGCATTTACATACCGCTTCTTTTTGTCGTGCTGTTTTTTTGTACTTTTGCTTTGTTCGCTTACGTTGCATCATTCGGACGTGGGCGTTTTTATTTTGGTGCTGATGAACATACTTTTTTGTGCGGACATATTGGCCCGCTGCGGTTGGAAAGATTTGATATCCGGCAGGTTGAGTTTTGCGCTGTTTTCGGGAGTAGCTGTATTTTCCGGTTTTTTATATTCGTCGTTTAACGTATTTTTAACGCGTCCGCTTTATGGACCGTCTCCGAATCTGTTTGTATACGTTTCGTTTCTTTTGACGCTTTCACTGTGGGCGGAACGGCGGCTGGCGCGCGAAAGAGAACAAACGCGGGTCTATATTAAAAAGTTAGATGATTTTCTTCCCAAATCGGGCCGGTTGTGCGTGGGGCGTCAATTTAAAAAGGTATTTGCGGGCGAATTGAAAGCGGGCGATCTTATTTTGGTTAAACAAGGAGAACGGTTGCCTTGCGATGGTATTGTTAAACAGGGCAAAACGTCTATCGACGAACAGCTGGTTACGGGGAATATGCTTCCTACTTCCAAGCGGGTCGGCAGTCCCGTCTATGCGGGTACGTTAAACAAATCTTCGTCTGTGTATGTGGAGGTTACCCTTCCGCTGGCACAATCCGCTTTAATGAACGTGATTGAGGCTGTCAAAAAAGGGGAACTGCGCCGCGGTAATTTTTCCAGCAGTTTGGACGCGTTTTCAGCTTTTCTTTTTCCGTTTGCGGTAGTTTTCTCTTTGGGAGTATATGCATATATTGTGTATCATTTCGGCGCGTTTTCGGCTGGACCAAACGAGTGGTTTCGTTATGCGGGCGCACTGCTGTTTTGTTTGGCGCTATCTTGTCCGCCGGCTTTGGTATTTGCACCGATATTTCCCTCATTTTTTGCGCGTGCCGGCGCACTTGCCAAAAAAATTAAAATTCAAAATATTTATGCGCTTGAGGAACTTGTCCGCGCCGATACCGTATTTTTTGATAAAACCGGCACGTTGACGTACGGCGAATTGCGCGTTTCGGGCGTGTTTCCGGTAAAGGAATCTTTAAGACAAGCGTTGTTGGAATCGGTCGCCACTGCCGAACAACTCGTTGACGGACCGTTTGCCGACGCGGTAAATAGTTATGCCAAAAAAAATAAAGTAAAAACGAAAAGTTTGCTTTGTTTTGACGTGCTTCCCGGGTTGGGTGTACAGGCTTCTACGCGTGTGGACAAAATTTTGGCGGGCCGGATTCAATGGATAAAAGAGCAGGGTGTTGAGGTGCCGGACGAACTGCTGTCCGTAGAAGCGGCGGTTATTTGTGTGGTCAAAAACGGAGAGTTTTTGGGATATCTGACGCTTGCCGACGAATTGCGTCGCGGTGCGCGGGAAATGGTGGAATTTTTGAGAGCCAAAGGAAAAGACATTATTTTGGTGTCGGGCGATAATGAGTCGTCTGTTGCCTCTTTTTCCAAGCAGGCCGGTATTGAAAAAATGAATTTTAACGTACTGCCCAAAACAAAAGCCGAAATTATTACCAACCTGCGCGGTTTGGGCAAGCGTGTGGTAATGGTGGGTGACGGATTTAACGATATTATTGCGCTTCTTCGTGCGGATGCGGGAATTGTGTTTGCTTCCGGCCGTAACGTATACAATAATTGGGTGGATGTAATTTTAAAAGGAAAGGCCTTGTATCCGATAAAAGATTTGTTTACAATAAATACAAGGCTGCGCCGCACTGCTTTGTTTAACGCCGCGGCTTCCTGTTTGGCGGGTATTGCGCTTGCCGTATGGCTTTTGTGGCGTATGCCGGCCGTTTCCGGTTGGTATTGGACGACGGGCGGCAGTTTGACTGTCGTGTTTTTTGTTTTATTAAATTCGGTGAGGTTATTAAAAATAAAATGACGATGCAAGATATTGATTTCGGTTATACTTCCGACCACGCCCGTAAAAATGCGGACGCTGTCCTTCCGGCCATTCAGTGCTGGCCTAACCAATATAAACGCGATTACGACATTAAAATAGAACTGCCGGAATTTACGTCCGTCTGTCCGAAAACGGGGCTGCCGGATTTCGGCGTGATTACGATTGAATATGTTCCGGACGAATTGTGCTTAGAACTTAAATCGCTTAAATACTATTTGCTCGAATACCGCGATATGGGGATTTTTATGGAAAATATCGCGAATAAAATTTTGGACGACGTAGTAAAAGCCTGTAAGCCCAAACGGGCGACCGTAACAGGAGTGTTTACGCCGCGCGGCGGTTTGCGTTCCATAATTACGGCAAAGTATGAGAAAAAATAATGAAAAAAAATATCTGGATGTTTGTCATATTTATTGTGGTATTTTCGGCCGGAGTGGCCACTATGCGCGTGTGGGATATATACCGTTTTGCCAAAGAGAAGAACAACACCGTTCCTCTTCGCCCAACGGACTCTTTGCTGATGCTTGATTTAAAGGGCGCTTCCGTGCCAGAAGGAGTAACAGAGCTGGAAGATCCGGATTATGTGGAACTTTCTGTGCCGTCCCAACTTTCTAAAATCAGTGTTCCGGGAATGGAAAAAGTTATTTCCCGTTCGGGTCAAGTTATTAAGATCGATGGTGACGAAGAAAATGAGGAAAAACGTACAACGGTAGATTTATCCGAAGTGCAGAATATCCGGTTGCCTTCCGGTGCGCCACAGCCTGTGGAGGGGCCGAAAAGCGCTATTTCTATGATTAACGCCCCTGTGTCAGCCAAACTGATTAAAACGGCGGAAGAATATAAAGCGTTTAAACGTACGGCGCGCGGAAAGTATCCGTCGGCCAATTTTGCTACGGATAATGTGTTGGTGTTGGAATCTACCAGCAACTTGCCGGATAAGGTATTTGAAATTCAGGACGTGCGCGAGGAAGGCGGTAAAATGGTGGTAACGTACCGCGTCAGCGTTTTTGGTTTGGATAAAAAGACTAATACGCACAGTGCGGTGCTTATCCAAAAACGCGATTTGCCGCTGGAACTGAAACAAGTGTTATAAATTTTGATAAGCGAATGTATTGGAACGGAGCGGAGATTTTTTTCGCTCCGTTTTTGTGTGGTTGGTATTTGGTCATAAGTCTCCTGATTACACCTTTTGTCCTGTTGAACTTGCAACTTTAATTCGCACCCAGCCTCTGGGCCTTGACCCGTTTTTTTTTTTTGATAACATAAGGTCATTCCGTAAGGTCTCTGTACGGGAGCTTCTGATGATGTATTATTTGCTTAAAATCGCTAGATCCTGAGCAGAAACCTTTCCGGATGATTTTTTTATGGAGAAAACAGAATGAAAGGTTTTACGTCACGTTCTCATCTTGAACTCGTTCCGGAAACCGGTAAAACGGGTTTTACCTTAATTGAGTTATTAGTCGTCATTTTAATTATCGGTATTTTGGCCGCCGTTGCGCTGCCCCAATACCAAACAGCACGCAACAAAGCGGCGCTAAGCTGCGTAATGCCGCTGCTTGCCACGTTAACCAGCGCCCAACAGGTACTGGCTATGGAACAAGGGGGATTTCCAACACGCCAACCGGATGATCCTGTGAATTCATGGTTTCACTTTGCTGATTTGCCTGTTTCTATTCCCGCCCTGAATTGGGAAGCTTGCAAAGATACGGATATGTGTTCTATTCGCTGTGGAAACCGCGATTTCGGTATAGTATTGCGCAATACAGCAACGTGGGCTAATTTTTACTGGACTGAAAATTACAATTTATCCAGACTGAGGTTTTATGCTGATGGGGGCGATAAGAAATACCAACTGCAGTGTACGGTGGGGGATACACAATGCAACCGCTTAGGAAAAATATTCGGGCAACCTTGTGAAGGATATGATGGCCCTAATTTTTATTGTTTTTAATATTCCTCAGTTATTTATCTAATATATTCGGAGACGGTTTAAAGCGCACTTTTTGTTTGGCGGGCACCTGCACTTTTTCGCCCGTTTTGGGGTTATGGCGCGTTACGGGGCGTGCCGTTTTTAATTGGAACGACCCAAAATTGCTGATGACTACTTTGCCGTCGCGTTTTAAACCGTGTTTGATAATTTCAAAAACTTTATCTACCGACATTTTGGCTTGTTTTTTGTCTAATACGTGCCGTGTTAAGTGTCGGATTACGTCGTCCTTATTCATTTTTCTTTGTCCTTTGGCCTGTGTTGTGTTCGGGGGGAAAAAATCTTGCCCAACCGGTTGAATTATTTATTGCCCCGTTCGGTAAATCCCATTGCGTGGAGCAGTACGCAAGGCTTTTTGCCTTGGCAGACAATCTGCCAAATTGCGTCTATAATCGGGGTTTTGAGATTGTTTTTGCGGGCGATATCGTACACGCTTTGCACGGAGTTTACGCCCTCGGCAATCGTGCCGACTTCTTTTTTAGCTTCTTCCAGCGAAAGGCCCGCGCCCAGCTTTTCGCCCAAACGGCGGTTGCGGGAAATGGCGGACATCCCCGTTAAAATGGCGTCGCCAAATCCGGCCAGGCTGTAAACCGTACCCGCCTGCCCGCCTTGGCTGACGATGATGTCGTTCATCTCCTGCAAGGCTTGGGTAATGAGGGCAGCTTTTGCGTTAGCGCCGTCGCCGATGCCGTCAATCACGCCGCAGCCGATAGCCAGTACGTTTTTAATGCCGCCGCCGTATTCCACGCCGCGGCGGTCGGAAGATGGTACTACGATAATAGGGTCGCCGCTCATTACGTCGCGGATTTCGTCCACAAGAGCGGGGTCTTTCCCTGCCAACATGATTTTGGTCGGCACATTCTGCGCCACTTCCAACGCAAAACTGGGGCCGGAAAACGCAAGCGTTTTATCCTTTAACTGCGGCAGTTCTTCTTCAATCAGTTCGCAAATCGTTTTAAACGTACCGTCCTCAATGCCTTTGGACGCGCTGACCACAGGTACGGCCCGTCCGTTCAAAAGCGGTTTAAGCTGCTCGCGGCAGAACGCGCGGATAGCTTTGGAGGAAATCACAAAAACAATTAAATCGGTATCCCGGACGGCTTCTTCCGCGTTATCCGTCAGGCGGATATTGTCGTGGATTTTAAAGTTAGGAATATTTGGGTGGCGGCCCATTGTTTTCAGCACGTTGAGCAGCTGCTCGTTGTATTCCCACAGCGAGACATTGTATCCTTTTTGCGCCAAGTGCTGGGCGATAACGCTGCCCCAAATACCCGCGCCGAATACGGTAATTTTATTTACTTTCATTTTCTTTTCTCTTTTTGGCGCCGTCCTCAAACTTCAGCTCTTTCTGCTGCAGGAGGCGTTTAATGTTGGGAACGTGTTTGTAAATAACAAGCGCGCCGATGGCCGTTACCATTAAATTGACGGTCATCGGGTGTTTTCCGATAAAAAAGCTGCAAATGGGGAGCACAATACACGCCACAATGGAACCGATGGAAATACGGCCCCACAACGCCACGCATACGACGAACGACGCAAACGCGATCGCCGTAGGAACCGGCAAGAGCGCGGCAAATACGCCCGCGGAGGTGGCAACGCCTTTTCCGCCGCGGAATTTAAGATAAATCGTCCACATATGGCCCAAAATGGCAATTACGCCGCACGCAATGGCCACCCAATAGGCTTCCGGACAAAAATGGCGGGCGAGGCAGACGGGGATAAACCCTTTTAACGCGTCAATTAAAAAAGTGGATATGCCGGCCCATTTCCCGACGGTACGGTATACGTTTGCCGCCCCCGGGTTGCCGGAACCGTGCTGGCGGATATCAATGCCCATAGCGCGTTTGGCGATAAGGTAGCCGGTCGGGACGGACCCGAGTAAGTAACTAAACAACACAAGAATGATAACGGTAATAGTCATACGTTTATTATATTAAATTTATCGTTCGGAAAGCAGAACCTTTTCGCTTCGAGGGTAGTTTTTTTGCATTTTTTTATATACACTAAAAATATGGGAAAATTTTTATTTTTATTTATTTTGACGTTTTTAGCCGCTCTACCCTCCTTTGCGCAGGAGCAGGAAGATCTGCCCGTGCGCGAGGATGCGTTTTTGGTGCAAAAGGAAATCTTTATTTGGCGTACGGATAAAACATACAACACGCAGGCTGAGATTTATGCGTGTCAAGCGGTGCGTCTTCATAAAAATTGGTTTTTAACAGCGGCGCATTGTGTATATACCGCCTGTAGTGGCTCCCAGCTGTGTACGGTACAAATTACACTGGCGGAAGCCGATCTGCGCCAGACGGTGCGCGTGTATCACAGCACTTCTTCCCCGCGGGTATTTATCTATTCGGGTTTTTATCCGGGGCAGAACCGTATCAGCAGTGTGGACGTAGCGTTAATCCGTTTTGATCCGGAAACGGCCGAGTATTCCTATGCAGCGCGGGGTAAAAACGCTTGGCAGTCTATCTCTCAGGAACAATTTTCCGCGTTATTGGCGGACAGTCCCGAAACCAAAGCCCAGCTCTCCGCGTACGGCGTGCGTTTGATTGGGGCAGCGAATTTAGGCAATTCCCGCTTTGGCGCAGGAATCGTGGTGCCCAAAACGGTAAACGGTGTGCTGAGTTATTTACAGCTGCCTTCCAAGGATATTTATTTTGTGGAAAAACTACAGCATTTTATTTCCCCTGGGTTTGGTGTGAGAAAAGGAAATTCCGGCGGCGGTGTATTTACGCCGCAGGGCGATTTGGCGGGATTGGTGTCCGCATTAATGTACTCCAAAAACGGAAACGCGTCGTTTTACGATGCGGAAGGAAAAGCCGTACTGACGCTTCAGAACGCGCACGATTATTTTATGTTTACCGGTTTTAACGGCGCTACGCTTAATTTTATCCGCAATAAAGTACCGTCCTTACGTGTAATTGGGGCGGATATGGGATTTGTGGAGCCCGTCCATAAAAATTTTGAAGAAATCGTAAAAATGATTAACGCATTGCCGGTACAGTTGTAGTGTTTTGACCCAACTTTTATAATTGTCGTTCGTTGCCGATAGGGAGATCTCCCTAATGCCGAACATCATTTTTTATTCTGTTCGCAGCTGCGTTAGCGCGGGCCTGTTGCCGGAACATTTTATTTCCTTTTTGGCGGTTGGCAGCAGAAAAAATAAAATGAAATGAAGATTTTAGAGACAAAAAATCCCGAGCGCAGGCTCGGGACGGTTTTCAAAATCGGCATAACGATTAGGGAATGGAATCCATAATTTTACGTAATTCTTCTTCGCTTTTGTCGCGCACTTCCACAGTTTTTTCTTTTCCTTTAGCCCCTTTAACGATGATAATGCTTTCTTCTTTGACATTGAAAAAATCAGCCAAAAAGGTTTTCATAATGGCGTTTGCGGGGTCGTCATCCACTTTTTTATTTTTAATTTTTACGCGCAAAACACTGCCGATACGGCTGATGACTTCATTACGTCCCGCAGTGGGAATCAAACGGACTTTTATAATCATAAAACCTCCAAATTTGCGGCAAACAGCCTGCTGCCGATTCTGGGCAGGGAAGACCCTTCTTCCACCGCCGTTATAAAATCTTCGCTCATTCCCAAAGACAGATACCGTTCCGTGCAGGGCGGAAAGTCTTGGTCGAACGCTCTTTTCACTCCGCCGAACAGTGTCCTTAATTCGGCTTCGGGGGCCCCTTGGGGAGCTATACCCATATATCCGCACACTTTTACGCGAGAAAGCGTCTTTAATTGTTTGGCAAGCGCCCTTGCTTCTTCCAACGGTAAGCCGGATTGCGTTTCCTTCTCTGTCAGTTTTACCTGTACCAACGCACGGAGCGTTTTGGAAGCAGATAGGTGTTGTTCAAGCGCGAGTGCGGTGTCAAAATCGTCTAACGAATCGATAAAATCAAACAATTGTGCGGCTTTTGCCGCCTTATTTTTTTGCAAATGACCGATAAAATGCTTGACCACGGGATATTTTGCAAAATCTTCGCCAGTCCAACGCGTCCAAGCCTGCTGTACGCGGGATTCGCCGATATGGCGGATAAGACCCTTTTGCAGAAAAAACAGCACGTCTTGGTCTTGCGCGTACTTTGTTACGGCCAAAAGCGTTATGTCTTGGGGATTGCGGCCTGTTTTTTTACAGGCGGCGGACAGGGCGTTTTGGACGTCTTGAAAGTTCTGAAGCAGTGTTTCTTCCCTGTTCATAAAAAATCCCTTGACATATTATACCAAAATTTTATTTAATGCGCCATTTTTATTTGGTTCTGGCGTTTTTGTCGGCATTTTTTAACAGGGAGAGGATACGGCGGGAAGCGTTGTCCGGATGGAGGGCAAGGCGGGCGCGTATGTTTTCTAAATTGGTTTTGTTGGCTTTTGCGCCGTATTCCAGTAAAAGTTCCACGGCGTCCGCGTTTTTCAGCGTGGCGGCATAGTAAAGGGGGAAAAAACCGTTTGCGTCGGGCAGATTGGGGTCCGCGCCGCGTTTAAGCATATAAATAAGCAAGTCCTGACGGGCTTTTTCGGACGGATAGGGCTGCGTCAGCGCCATTAAAAGCGCGGTTGCGCCGCGGTCCGTTTGCACGTTGAGGTCCGCCCCGCGAAAAATAAGCAGTTTGGCTGCTTCGGCCTGTCCGTCGCGCGCAGCGATGAAAAGCGGCGTCCAGCCGTCGGGAGTGGGATAATTGATGTCTAATCCTTCTTCCAACAGGAAATTAATCAAATCTTCGTTGCCGGACGACGCGGCCGCGTGCAGCACGTTAAAGAGCATATCGTCGTATTGGCGGTCCTGATCGTGAAAATACAATTCAAACGTAATGTCCGCGCCTTCCTCTAAGCCGTTTTTGACGGAGATTAAATCCCCATAATAAGCGTCTGCCACCAAGTTTTCGTTTAACTCAGTTTGGCGGGCGGAGCGGTAAGAGGCGGCTAACCACAGTACCAATAGCACGGTTACGCACAGCAGAATTTTTTTCATCTTTTTATTCTATCAAATAATGTGTCCGCTTACTTACTGCGGTCCATTTTAGTAAGCCTTGACCCGTTTTTTTTTTTTGATACGATAGGGTTATTCCGTAGGGTTTCTGTACGGGATATCCCGATTGGGGTTTGTTTCGTCAAAATCGGTAGATCCCGAGCAGAAACACCGCAGAATAACTTAATGTGGGTTTGGCGGCCTGCGCGTTTTATTGCGTCATTTTGGAGGGTTGTAATCCGGAACCTGTCGTTTCGCAAGAGCGAGATCCCGTATAAAGGCACTACGGGATGACGCCACAAATAAAGCCGCAAAGCATAATTGGGGAGGAAAATAAGATGAAAGGATTTACACTTATAGAGCTGTTAGTTGTAGTGTTAATTATTGGTATTTTAGCGTCGGTGGCGCTGCCGCAGTACCAAAAAGCGGTACTGAAAAGCCGCATAATACAAAATATTACCCGTGTGCGGGCATTACACCAAGCTGCTGCGGTATATTATATGGCCAACGGAGAATATCCGTTGGATGTGCGGGATGTGGATATTGATATTACAGCTGGGGCCAAATCTTTTGGAAAGACGGAGATATCTCAGGGAGAACATATTGGAGTGTTTTATTCGGATTATTCTTATTGTGCTACTACTCTGACAGGTAGTGCCTGTGCCAGCAAATTTTTTTACGTATACCAATTTCATAACCAATCTACACTCTTTTGCAGAGGTTATACGGAAACTGCGGTTCAAGTGTGCCGTTCTTTAGCGGGAGGGGCCGAAGGGCAAGTTAGCTCCTCTGGGGATTTCTTGGATTATCCTATTTTATATTAGAACTAAAAAGAACCTACCGATGTGCTTTCACTTGCAGGGGAATTGACTGGTTTTTTTGGGATAACATAAGGTCATCCCGTAGTGTTTCTGTTTGGAATCTGCCGATTGGGGTTTATTTCGTCAAAATCGGTAGAACCCGAGCAGAAACACCGCAGGATGACTTTTTTATGGCAGTATGAAAAGAAAGATTTTATGTTAAGTCGTCATCCCGTAAGGTTTTTATACGGGATCTGCCGTTATCAAAAGGCAGATTCCGTGTTACAACTCCACGGAATGACGGATTGTAGTTTTTAATATAAGAAAGCCCCCAACCTGACGGCCGAGGGCTTTCAATGCTTCTGCTTACCGCGTGTTTGTTGAATTAGTGTTTATACAAATCGCGGCCATTTTGGGTATAAGAAAGCCCCTAGCTTGCTGGCGCTCGCAGGGGGCTTTCAACGCTTTCTCTACAAACTATTTTTCTACTTTTTCGCCGGGAACCATAGCCGCGAGTTGTTTATACAAATCGCGTCTCCAAGCGTATTCGGATTCCGCGCGTTTGATAAGCTCTTTCGCCAGTTCCGGGTTGTCTCTCATGAGGCCTTTGAAGCGGTTTTCGCCGCTCATATAATCGGCCAGCGGGAGCGTCGGGGCGCCCAAGGGGCTGTCGACGTGCAAGGGGTTCTTGCCTTCGTAGCGGGCCTCGGGGTTAAAGCGGTACAGAATCCAGCGTCCGGCCTGTACGGCTCTCTTGGCTTCGCCCATACCTTTGGACATATCAATACCGTGCGCAATGCAGTGCGCGTAGGCGATGACCAAGGCCGGACCGTCGTAAGCGTCGGCTTCCGCCAAGGCTTGAATGGTCTGGTTCATATTCGCGCCCATCGCCACCTGCGCCACATAGATGTTGCCGTAGGTCATAGCAATCATACCGAGGTCTTTTTTCGGCATCGTTTTGCCGCCCGCGGCGAACAAGGCTTTGGCGCCTAAAGGCGTAGCTTTGGACATCTGTCCGCCGGTGTTGGAGTACACTTCCGTATCCAGCACCAAGATTTTGATGTTCTTGCCGCTGGCGAGGACGTGGTCCAAACCGCCGTAGCCGATATCGTAGGCCCAGCCGTCGCCG
The DNA here is from genome assembly GCF_051874775.1 of Candidatus Avelusimicrobium sp. GTDB lineage: Bacteria > Elusimicrobiota > Elusimicrobia > Elusimicrobiales > Elusimicrobiaceae > Avelusimicrobium. The sequence goes on along the minus strand of NZ_JBJEGE010000004.1, from coordinate 6,120 downwards.
CCCAAAATCCAAACGGATTTGCGCACGAGGTAATCGGCCAAGCTGAGCAGGCGTTTGCAGGTGTCGCAGCCTTTTTCCGCGCCTTTATTCAAGATTGCTTTCAGCTCCGCCACACGCGCACGTTGTTCTTCCACGCCCGCGTCGGTGGTCTGGTCGGCGTTTAAGAGCGCGTCAATCAAGGCCGCGTGTTCTTTAAGGCCGCCTTCTTTGGCTTCGGCGAGGAGGGCTTTGGCGTCGTGGTTTAACTGGTCAAACGCAAGGCGCATACCAAGGCCGAATTCCGCGTTGTCTTCAAAGAGCGAGTTCGCCCATGCCGGCCCTTTGCCGTCGTCGCGTTTGCAGTAAGGCGTGGTGGGCAGGTTGCCGCCGTAAATGGAGGAGCAGCCCGTCGCGTTGGCCACGGCCAAGCGGTCGCCGAACAGTTGGGTCAACAGTTTGACGTACGGCGTTTCGCCGCAGCCCGCGCACGCGCCGGAGAACTCAAACAAGGGGCGTCTTAATTGGGAGCCTTTGACAGATTCTTTTTTCGTTTTCACGTCGGCTTGTTTCAGGCCCAAGAAGAACGCATAGTTATCGATTTCGTTTTCGCGCACGGAAAGCTGGTGTACCAAATTGAGGGCTTTCTTTTCCGGATTTTCTTTGTTTTTGGCGGGGCAGTTGTATACGCACGCGCCGCAGCCGGTGCAGTCCTCCACCGCTACCTGTACGGTGAATTTGAGTCCGGCCAAATCGGCTTTGCCGTCGGCGGATTTAAAGGTTTTCGGAGCGTCTTTCAAGGCCGCGCCGTCATACGCTTTGATGCGGATTGCGGCGTGCGGGCAGACCATAGAGCAGAAACCGCACTGGATACACGTATTGGGATCCCACTGCGGAACCATAATGGCGATGTTGCGTTTTTCGTACTGGGTGGTGCCCGTCGGATACACGCCGCCTTCCGGCATAGCGGAGGTGGGCAGCTTGTCGCCGCGGCCGGCAATCATTTCGCCCAAAACGTCTTTTACAAACGCGGGGGCGTCGGCCGGAACGGGGGCTTTGGTGTGCAGTTTGGAAGAAACTTCAGCCGGATATTTTACTTCGTGCAAGCCCGCCAAGGCAGCGTCCACGGCTTTGTAGTTCTTCTGTACGATTTCTTCGCCTTTTTTGGAATACGTTTTTTTGATGGCTTCTTTAATGTCGGCGATGGCTTTTTCGGCGGGGATTACGCCCGCGATACCGAAGAAGGCCGTCTGCATAATGGTGTTGGTGCGGCTGCCCATACCGGTTTTGAGCGCAATTTCGGAAGCGTCAATGACGTAGACTTTTAATTTGCGGTCGATGATAATTTTCTGTACTTCGGCGGTAAGGTGGTTCCATACTTCGTCCGCGCCGTAAGGGGCGTTGATGAGCACGGTGGCGCCTTCTTTGGCGGAACCGAGCACGTCGTATTTATCCAAGAAATCAAACATATGCACGCCGATGAAATCAGCCGATTGGATGAGGTAAGGCGCGCGGATGTAGTTTTTGCCAAAGCGGATGTGGGAAGTCGTCATCGAGCCGGATTTTTTGGAGTCGTAGACGAAATATCCTTGGGCGAAGAAGCCGTTGGCGCTGATGATTTTCATCGTGTTTTTGTTGGCGCCCACGGTGCCGTCGGAACCCAAACCGTAGAACAGAGCGGCGAAAATATCGCTGCCGGATTTGGTGGCCAGTTTGGCTTCGGGCAGGGATTTTCCGGTCAAATCGTCGTTAATACCGACGACGAAATCTTTAATCGGTTCATCTTTGGCCAGGTTGTCAAACACGGCTTTGACGTGGGACGGCGTAAAATCTTTGGAGCCGATACCGTAGCGTCCGCCGATGATGAGCGGGGTAGCCGGGAATTTGGCTTTGGCTTCTTGGGTAAGGAACGCGGCGCAAACGTCCTGGAACAACGGTTCGCCCATAGAGCCGGGTTCTTTGGTGCGGTCCATCACGGCGATTTTTTTGACCGTAGCCGGGATTACGCGCACGAAATCTTCAATGGAGAAGGGGCGGAAGAGTTTGATTTTGAGTACGCCCACTTTTTCGCCCGCCATGCTTTCCACGGCGTTCTGGGCTACGTCCGCGCCGGAACCCATGATAACCACGAGTCTTTCGGCGTCCTGCGCGCCAAAGTATTGAAAGAGGTCGTATTTGCGGCCGGAGATTTTTTCAAATTTGGCCATTTCTTCTTTTACGATAGCGGGTACGGCGTTATAAAATTTGTTGACGGCTTCGCGGGCCTGGAAGTACACGTCCGGATTGGCGGCGGTACCGCGCACGGTGGGGTGTTCCGGATTTAATCCGCGGGCTTTGTGTTCGGCCACCAGCTCGTCGTTAATCATTTCTTTCATCTGTTCTTTGGACAGGGGTTCCACCATATTCAGCTCGTGGCTGGTGCGGAAGCCGTCAAAGAAATGCACAAAAGGCACGCGGGCGCGCAGCGTGGCGGCCTGCGAGATTAAAGCCATATCCATGGCTTCCTGCGGGTTGTCGGAGCAGAGCATAGCCCAGCCGGTCTGGCGGACGGCCATAACATCGGAATGGTCGCCGAAGATGGACAACGCCGTGGTGGCAATGGCGCGCGCAGACACGTGGAAGACGGTGGGCGTCAGTTCGCCGGCGATTTTGTACATATTCGGAATCATCAGTAATAAGCCTTGGGAGGCGGTAAAAGTGGTGGTCAGCGCGCCGGCGGTTAAGGAACCGTGCACCGCGCCGGAAGCGCCGCCTTCGGACTGCAGCTCGCTCACGGACGGGACGTTGCCCCAGATGTTGGTTTCACCTTTGGCGCTTTTTGCGTCGCAGATTTCACCCATCGTGGAGGACGGGGTAATCGGGTAAATAGCGATTACTTCGTTGGTGGCATGGGCGACGTGGGATACTGCACCGTTGCCGTCCATAGCAACTAGTTTAGCCATAGTAGAGAAGTCTCCTTTTGCGTAAAGTTAAAACGGTAAAACGCCGCGCACAATGCGGCAGTACGGAGGGATACTCCGACTTGTATATATTGTATAACTTTGGGTTATATTTGGCAAACGCGAAGGATGGAACGGCTGATGCTAACTTACGATTTGCGTACGCGGAGTAAAAAGGTTTTTTCTGATCCGCACAGAATACCCCGATTATAAAATTGGGAATGAATGAAAATCCCACCACAAGAAAACGGAGTTTTCTTTGTGTGTTAGCGGCAGGCAAAATCAAGCGAAACTGAGATTTTGAAGCAAAAGAAACCCCGTGCTTACGCACGGGGAGTTTCATATAGAACATTCTTTTTAGTATTTTCCGGCATTATGTTTATTGATACTCTTGCGGTTTTCTGTTCTCCATATAGTCATTATTAAGGCGAGACCCGTTGCGCAGGCAATAATACAGGAATTGAATATGCCGGCCCAGCCCCAGTGTGTCAAAATATAGGACGCACCGCTGCCGGCCAAAAATCCGCCGGTGTAACTGAATAATCCACAGAAACCGCACGCAGCAGCAACGGATTCTTTGGTAGTTAAGAGACTGATTTGTACACTAAGTAAACTCTGTGGTCCGGCTATAAAGAAACTTACTGCGGCGATAAAAAATCCCGTCAGAAACAGGTGGTTCGGGCCCGCAAATAAGTAGAAACAATACGAGGAAATTCCTAACAGAATAAAAAAAATTACGTTAGAGGGTGTGCAACGTCCGCGGAATACTTTATCTGTCAGTATGCCGGCGGAAATACCGCCTATAGATCCTACTAAAGGGTTTAGCATAAAGATTAACGGAATACTGGCTTTGGAGACTTCACGTGTATCCAAAAAAATAGCCGTCCAAGAAAGCGTTACATAGCGCACAAAATAAATACATAAATCGGCAGCGGACAAAATCCAAATATATTTGTTTGTTAGTACATATTTGCACAGAAGCCCCCAATAGCTTTTGTCTTCATTGACTTGTTTGGTAACCAACTGTTGGCAGCCCGTATATGCTTCCACGGGGGCAGCCCTACACTGGCGGGGGTATCTGTTGTATTGTTTAAAATATAAATGGAGGTCCCCAGTCCGAATAAACCGGAGAGAACGAACACATATTGCCAATGCACGAGAGGCGTAATATCCATCAATAAAAATATGAGCAGCAAGAAAGATGTTAAATAACCGAAAAAGAGGTTAATAACGGAAGATGCCATTAATCCAAACGCCAAAAATACGCGGATATTGCTTTTGTCCGCACACATACCGCTTACGAATTTGCCAATACCGTATGCAATAAGAAAAATAGAAACCATCAAACCAAATTGTTCATTAGTCATTCCTGTTTCTGCTTTAAAGACGTGAGCAATAGAATTTAAGTTCTGGCGGGTTACGTAGTACATCGTATAACCAAGGTACGCGCTGAGAAATAAACGCAGCCTCCAACGCTTGTATTGTTTATCAATTTCTTGGGGATCAGTTATTTGTTCCGCGGCTTCAGGCAATGGTTTAAACCAATCGATAAAATTCTGCAACATTTTTTGATTTTACCATATTTAAATTGTGGACGGATGAGCAAAGCCGCTCCGTACGGGGCGGCGTTTTGTTTGCTATACTTATTATATGCAAGAATATAAATGGCGTAATTTGATGTGTTCCCACCGCGAAGTGTGCGTTTGTTACGAAGCGCTCCGGTGGCTGTTTCACAAAATTTTCTTTTTTCTTCATACCCATACGCCCGTATGGTATCAGTTTGACAAAAAACACGTACTCGGTAAACCCGTGCGGGAAGCTTTGCCCGTTAATAAAGAATGGCACCGTATCAAACGTCCGCTTTACCGCCACGAACACGTATTTTACGATTTGGACAAGGCGCTTGCCGTAAACCCGAATTTAAAGGGCGTGGCGCTCATTTTTTTTATGGGAATCGGCGATTATCTGTACACAACGCCTATGCTGGCCGCGCTTAAAAAGAAATATCCCAACCTTTCGTTTCACGCACACGTGGGGGCCAAGTTTGACCGCAACAACTCTCCGCTGGTGGGCAAACTTTTGGAAGAAAACCCGCATTTCGACAAAGTGTTTTATTTCGAGGGCACACGCCATCCGTTAATTTGGAAAAATTACGATTATTCGCAAGCTTTCAAAAACATTCCGGAAGATTTTCTGGCCGTTCCCGTGTATTACGAATACGGTATCAACGTCCCTCACCGCGTGACGAGTTTGTTTGAAACATTCTCTCTTCCCGCGCCGAAAGACGTTCCCGCGCCCGTGATGTATTTACCGAAAACGATCGCTCCTGTAGTAGCCGAAACCTTGGCGGCTGTGCGCTTAAAAGCGCGGGGAACAAAGGGCATTGTATTTTTACAGCTTGATTCCCGCGGTTCCAATTACGTATACCCGCATATGCGCGCGCTGACGGAGGGATTAATTGCAGAAGGGTATTTTGTGATGAGCGTTACGAAAGGCGGCCCGGTGGAAAATGCGAATTATTTGGAAATAGATATCAAGAAATTTTCCATAAACCAAACGTGGCATTTGTTATCACTCCTCAAGGCGGAGTTTGCGCTGTATGTGATAGCGGTTAATTCCGTATTTTGGGCAGCGTCTGCGGGGCTCAATTTGCCCAATTTGGGTTTACAGCACTGGGTGGATAAAAAAGTTCACAATCTATGGTATCCCAATATAGAGGTAGTGACGGATTACGTCTATCCGTTCTTGCCGCGCGAAAAACAAATTATCGCGCCGCCGGAAAGTTACACGCCGCATAACCGCAAGATTATTGACTATAAACCGGAATGGGTGATTAAATGGTTTAAGGAAAAATTTGGAACGTAGTGGCTGTGCCTTATTTTCTATAATTTTTGCGGGACGGGCAGAAAGTTTTTTCTGCCCGTCCTTGATGATTTCGGACGCTTAAACTACAAATTGCGTCATTCTGTCAGACTGGAATATTAAATCCCGTTGTTACGAAACGACAGATTTCAGCATCCTACAAGTCTCCCAAGCATACTCCTTTATGTGTATTCTTCTATTTGTGTGTAATATGTCCCAAACAATGTGGTTCTAGTAATCAAAAGAGGGCGGACGAGCTCCGCGGCAAAGAAGGTCCGGCCGCTGGGGCTTGACTTGTTTTTTTTTTTTGATACAGTGGGGTAACGGTCCGGTTTGGGTTATA
>NZ_JBJEGE010000003.1:0-23697 GCF_051874775.1 Candidatus Avelusimicrobium sp. | reverse complement strand
TTAAAACTCAAAGGAATTGACGGGGACCCGCACAAGCGGTGGAGCATGTGGTTTAATTCGAAGCAACGCGAAGAACCTTACCAGGTCTTGACATCGATCTAAAAGGGATAGAGATATCCTCATAGCTATAGAGAAGACAGGTGGTGCATGGTTGTCGTCAGCTCGTGTCGTGAGATGTTGGGTTAAGTCCCGCAACGAGCGCAACCCCTATCCTATGTTACCAGCGGGTAATGCCGGGGACTCATAGGAGACTGCCAAGGACAACTTGGAGGAAGGCGGGGATGACGTCAAGTCATCATGCCCCTTATGTCTTGGGCTACACACGTACTACAATGGTCGGCAACAGAGGGAAGCGAAGCCGCGAGGCAGAGCAAACCCCAGAAACTCGATCTCAGTTCGGATCGCAGGCTGCAACCCGCCTGCGTGAAGTCGGAATCGCTAGTAATCGCAGGTCAGCATACTGCGGTGAATACGTTCCCGGGCCTTGTACACACCGCCCGTCACACCACGAAAGTTAATTGCAACAGAAGTATCAGGGACGTCCTGGTCCTAAGTTGTGATTAGTAATTGGGGTGAAGTCGTAACAAGGTAGCCGTACCGGAAGGTGCGGCTGGATCACCTCCTTTATTCTATTTCTTTAGAGATAGAATAGGTCGGTAGTCTTAGCTGGTGCGCTTAAGCGCTATCCGTTTCAAGTCGGCCACTCGCACATAGACAGTTATAGAGCTTAGGCTCTTTGAAAGTTTTTAAATAGCTTGGGCTCGTAGCTCAGCTGGTTAGAGCGCACGCTTGATAAGCGTGAGGTCGAAGGTTCAATTCCTTCCGGGCCCACAGCAACTTATGAAAAGGGGCTGTAGCTCAGTTGGGAGAGCGCCTGCTTTGCAAGCAGGAGGTCGTCGGTTCGATCCCGATCAGCTCCAAATTTAACTGTCGAGAATATATGTTGCGTCAAATTTGTAGTTCTTTGAAAATCAGATAACTTATACTCAATCGTCTCTTGTAAGACTCCGGAAGTCAAACTTGTAAAATATAATAAGGTTGGCGGGCAGCAAAGAGAATGAAAGTATATTTTAGAAAAGCCAAGCGTTTGTATGTTCTAAATGTGATATGAATATACTTACACTTACACAATTAAGCGATGAGAACACAATTAACTGAAAAGTTAATGGTTATCATACTAGAAAAATATAGATAGCAATATCTAGCATTTGAAATGACCATTTATAATAGATGGACGAAAGTCTGTCGGATTAAAGAATATGGTCAAGCTACAAGGGTGTATGGTGAATGCCTTGGTGCCAGAAGTCGATGAAAGACGTGATAAGCTGCGATAAGCCGCGGGTAGGAGCAAATATCCTGTGATCCGCGGATTTCTGAATGGGGGAACCCCTGCGGGTGAGAGCTCGCAGATCATCACTTGAAGGCTGAGTCTTCGGACTTGGAGATAGGGTGATAGAAGACAACGTAGGGAAGTGAAACATCTCAGTACCTACAGGAAAAGAAATCAAAGAGATTCCCTGAGTAGTGGCGAGCGAAACGGGAATAGCCTAAACCAGCCCCCGCACTGTGTGCATCAGTGTGGTGCATAGAGTGCGTGGGTTGGGGTTGCAGGGCTTGCTCGTGTTAGACACAAAGAGTTACCAAGCAGCAGGTTAGTTGAACGGTCTGGAAAGTCCGGCCATAGAGGGTGACAGCCCCTTAAACGAAAACCTAGTTGCCTCTTAGCAAGTACCTAAGTACCACTGGTCACGTGCAATCCGGTGGGAATCCGGGGAGACCACTCTCCAAGGCTAAATACTCTCTGGCAACCGATAGTGAACCAGTACCGCGAGGGAAAGGCGAAAAGAACCCCGAGAGGGGAGTGAAATAGAACCTGAAACCGTACATCTACAAGCTATTGTAGCACTATGCCCGCAAGGGAATGTGCGACAGTGTGCCTGTTGAAGAATGATCCAGCGAGTTAATGTGCCGAGCAAGGTTAAGGGCTGAAGAGGTCCGAAGCCGTAGTGAAAGCGAGCCCGAATAGGGCGTTTAGTTCGTCATATTAGACCCGAAGCCAAGTGATCTAACCCTGTCCAGGCTGAAGTTCGCGTAACAGTGAATGGAGGGCCGGAGTGTTAAACGTTGAAAAGTTTCTACATGAGGTGGGGTTAGGGGTGAAAGGCCAATCGAACTTGGTGATAGCTGGTTCTCCTCGAAATAGCTTTAGGGCTAGCGTCGTAATTTAACCCGCGGGGGTAGAGCACTGGTTGATGTAGGGGAAGCGACCCTTCTTCCGAATTCAGTCAAACTCCGAATACCGCGGCGGACATTACGGCAGTCAGTTCGTGAGGGATAAGCTTCACGTGCGAAAGGGAAACAGCCCAGACCGTCAATTTAGGTCCCAAAATGTATGCTAAGTGGTAAAGGATGTGGATTTACTTAAACAGCTAGGAGGTTGGCTTAGAAGCAGCCACCCTTTGAAGAGTGCGTAATAGCTCACTAGTCGAGTGAATCTGCGCCGAAGATGACTCGGGGCTAAGCATACTACCGAAATTACGGATTGTACATTGGTTCGCCTTTGTACAGTGGTAGGGGAGCGTTATTGGCAGCTGCGAAGGTATACCGTAAGGAGTGCTGGAGCGCCAATAAGTGAGAATGCTGGAATGAGTAGCGACAAGGAAGGTGAGAATCCTTCCCGCCGAAAATCTAAGGTTTCCTTGAGCAACGTTCGTCGGCTCAGGGTCAGTCGGGCCTAAGCTCAGGCCGAAAGGCGTAGGCGAAGGACATCAGGTTAATATTCCTGAACTATAGTAAGTGCGTCATAACTTAGGGAGGGACGCAGGAGAGTAAACCATCTGGCTATATGCCAGTTCAAGGCCGTAGGCATCTTCGGATAGGCAAATCCGTCCGGAGGCTAAGCTGAAAACCGAGTACGAGTAACCGAAAGGTTGCGAAGTGGTCCAATCACGCTGCCTAGAAAAACTTCGTAGGGAGTGCTTACTATAACCGTACCGTAAACCGACACAGGTGGATGGGGTGAAAATCCTAAGGCGCGCGAGATAACCATCGTCAAGGAACTAGGCAAACTAGCTCCGTAACTTCGGAAGAAGGAGTGCCCGAGTATTGGTGTAGCAATACATTGAGAAAGGGTCGCAGTGAATTGGGCTTCGTGACTGTTTAACAAAAACTTAGGGCTCTGCTGAAATCTCAAGATGATGTATAGGGCCTGATGCCTGCCCGGTGCCGGAAGGTCAAGGGGAGTGGTTAGCCGCAAGGCGAAGCTGCGAACTTAAGCCCCGGTAAACGGCGGCGGTAACTATAACCGTCCTAAGGTAGCGAAATTCCTTGTCGGGTAAGTTCCGACCTGCACGAATGGCATAACAAAGAAGCCGCTGTCTCGACGGTGGGCTCGGCGAAATTGTGGTTCAAGTGAAGACGCTTGATGCATGCAACAAGACGAAAAGACCCTATGGAGCTTTACTGTAGCTTGTTATTGACTTACGGTTTACAATACGTAGGATAGCTGGGAGGCTTTGAAACATCCCTTGAGGGGGGTGTGGAGCCAACGGTGAAATACCAGCTTTTGTGGATTGTGATTCTAACCTATTACCCGTGAATCCGGGTTGGGGACAGTGGCAGGTGGGCAGTTTGACTGGGGCGGTCGCCTCCTAAAGAGTAACGGAGGCGTTCTAAGGTTCCTTCAGGCCGAATAGAAATCGGCCATTGAGCGCAAAGGTAGAAAGGAGCTTGACTGTGAGGACGACGGTCCGAACAGGTGCGAAAGCAGGACTTAGTGATCCGGTGGTCCCTCGTGGGAGGGCCATCGCTCAACGGACAAAAGCTACCCTGGGGATAACAGGCTGATCGGGCCCAAGAGTTCACATCGACGGCTCGGTTTGGCACCTCGATGTCGGCTCATCACATCCTCCCGCTGAAGCAGGTGGGAAGGGTTGGGCTGTTCGCCCATTAAAGTGGTACGTGAGCTGGGTTCAGTACGTCGTGAGACAGTACGGTCTCTATCTGTTGTATGCGCAGGAAACTTGAGAGGAGTTGTCCATAGTACGAGAGGGCCTGGATGAACGAACCTCCTGTATATCAGTTGTTTGTAAACAAGCATAGCTGATTAGCGGTGTTCGGTAGGGATAAACGCTGAAAGCATATAAGCGTGAAACCCGCCTCAAGATAAGGTTTCCCTGGTAGATTAACTACCCAGAAGACCCCCGGAAGACTACCGGGTTGATAGGCAGAGTGTGTAAGCACAGTAATGTGTTCAGCTAATCTGTACTAATAGGTCGTGAGGCTTGGCCATATTCTTTAATCCTGATAGATTAAGAAATAAGTGTAATTAAACACTTGTGCTTTTCTAAGTTATCTGACGTTGGAAGTAATCGATGACCCGTTAATACCGGCGAGAAGGATTCCAACGCTGAAAGGAACAGGTCGTAAAACAGGTTCCTTTTCAAATTTGTTCTTTTAAAAAGGCTAGAATGAGAGTGATAATAATTCCGACGAGGCCACACCCGTTCCCATTCCGAACACGGCAGTTAAGCTCGTAAGGGTCGATGGTATTGGCGCCCAATTCGGCGCTGAGAGAGTAGATCGTTGTCGCTCTCATCCTAGCCTTTTTAATTGGTTAATTTACCCCGCTTAGGCGGGGTTTTTCGTTTTATATCCTCTAACTATTTTCTTGGTAACGGGCCTCTCTCCAGTCAGTATTGGCAAGGTGTTCTTTTATAAATACGGTACACCCCCTCCGTGCTTTGCCTTGGGGGTTTCATTGATCGGGATGCGTCAACCTATTACTTATAGTATGGTTTTCAAGAGAAAACATACATGAGCTTTTTATTTTCTTTTCTACTGTCTTGGTATGGTGCGGAGAAAAGCGCAGCAAATAAAAAACTGTATGTTGTTTTATTTTGCAAGGGATTTTCTCTTCAGCGGCAACTTTTTGTTTTATACTAAGAGTACAAGAAAGGCTCTCCGTTCTTTATCCCCTAGAGTATTGATGAAAGAAAATTCCGGGATTTACCCGAGAATAAATGCAAATTCCGTTCAAAGAAAATGAAGTGTCCTTTTTTTCTTCGTTAGCGGTAAGTAAAATCAGAAGAAGCTGGGATGTCGGAGCAAAAGAAACCAGAGAGTTTATAATCTGCGGTGGATCATAGCCGGTAGCCTGTGGAAGAGCAGAAAGGCCGCTCTAAAATCGTAGATTTTTCTTTGTAGTTGGCGTGCCTAAATAGCAAGGCTGTTTAAAACTTGCGAAGCGTAAAAACCACGGGCTTTCACCCGTGGTAGTTTACATTAGAAGAAGGTAGGCTGTTGCCTCTCGTTTCTGTTTTTTATGGCATTTTATAATAATGCACGGTATCTCCGGATTGAATCATTTGGGTGGCTCCCATTACTTTTTGACAAAAATTTCCCGCTGTCTGAGGAAAAATAATTCCACCTCCTCTAACTTGTTCTACGCAATAGATAATATCTGGTGCCGCTCCCCAACCATCGGGCCGATTATCCCACTGTCCGAAAAAATAAGCAAATCCGGTCCCTTGATAGTCTCCCGTTAATCTGCCTATATATAACACAGGGAGAAGCCTTGAGTTATAAACCATCAATTGTAATTGTACAGACCAGTCTCGTGTAGATCGGGTATCTTGTAGACCGATTTTCCAAGCGGTAGAGCCATTCCAAGGAATTTGAATGTCTAAATCGTCTAAGGAAGAGGCCCACTCTCCGTTAGCCATATAATAGGTGTGATAGGCAGAAGCAATAGATTTGAGCATAACCAGCCCTTGCGTGGCGCGGCTTTTTGCAACTGCTTTAGTATATTGGGGTAAAGCTATTGCACCTAAAATGCCGATAATTAAAACTACTACCAATACTTCAATCAAGGTAAAACCACGTTTCTTGTAGTGGTCCAAAACATAGAAATAGAGTGTTTTCATCAATCCCTCTCATCCGATTAGCCCTATATAAAAAACGGCCGTTATACAGGGTCTCAAACAGGGATCCCCCAATATAATAGCCGTGGCTTATCGTTAGACGATAAACACTTGGCACAAAGTCAAGGGCTCATGACTTCCCCGGAATTTGTGCCTAAAACGACTATATTTGGCCTGTTTGAGAGTAATTAACTATCCCGTATGCTTATGCATACGGCTCAAATATAGTGAAATTGTAAATTTGTGCGCTTTCTGCGCGCGGCTTCTTCTTCCTCCTGCAAATTGATATAGGGGTATTATACAAAAAAACAAGAAGAATAAGAGACTTTGGGCCGCCAGAAGATTGTTGTGGCTGTGGTCCTTTGTGAATAGGAATTAACTCTCTTTTCCTTTTTGTTGGGAGGAGTCGGCGTATTTATATGGAAAAGTCAAAAATTTGTTGGTGTTTATAGGCATATTTTAACGGGTTATCTTGTAATCGGAGGTGGAATGTACTATGATGTAAAATGGAGTATAGGGAGGGACGGAAAATGGACCTTGTAAGCGGTGTAATTATTGGTTTGCTTGTAGTGCTTATTGTGTTGCAATTTATGAGATATAAACAGTCGGATATTGGAGCAATTATATCACTGTTAAAACAAACGTCCGAAGAACAGCGCGATGTCGTACAAAAACAGATTTCCAGCGGAGCTACGGAACAGTTTGAACGCTTTAGTGTTATTCAGAAAAGTATTCAGGATACCCTGTCGACGAATCGGGAGGCAGCCAATCGCCAACTGGGCGAGTTTCAAGTTCAGGTAGATACGAAATTAACCTCCATTCAAAAAGCGGGTACGGACAGCAATGAGCAAATTGGCCGAACCGTAACGACAGCGTTGCAAAAGAGCCGTGAGGAACAAAATAATCACCTGCACACTTTTGGGGAACAAGTTGAAGGGCGTCTTTTGTCTCTCCAACGGGCGAACGCCGAAAATATTGAAAAGATTACCGCCGCGCTGGCACAGAAAATGAAGGAGTTGCAGGAAAGCAACGAAAAACGGTTGGAACAGATACAAGGCGTGGTCGATGAAAAATTACAAAAAACACTGGAAACGCGGCTGGCACAATCGTTTGAATTAGTCAGCAAGCAACTGGAAAGTGTCGGCCAAGGCCTTGGAGAGATGAGGGCACTGGCGGCAGACGCGAAATTGCTGAAAAACGCGCTGACCAATGTAAAAGACCGCGGTACTTATGGCGAGGTCCGTTTGGAGAAGCTCCTTTCCGATATTCTGGCCCCCGGCCAATATGAAACGAATGTGGAAATCGCTAACGGCAAACGGGTGGAATTTGCGGTCCACCTCCCCGGGAAAGGAGAAGATCCTCTTCTTTTACCGATTGACAGCAAATTTCCGATTGAAGATTATAACCGCTTGCTTGAAGCGGAAGAAAAACAAGCTATTGATGAGGCTCGCCGTTCGCTGACTGTTAAAATCCGCAGTTTTGCAAAAGATATTCACGACAAATATATCGTTCCTCCTAAAACTACCGATTTTGCATTGATGTTCCTGCCTACGGAAGGGCTTTACGCCGAAGTGGTGCAAAATGCGGTTTTGTTCGAAGAACTCCGTGATAAATATAAGGTTACTGCCGTCGGGGCGACAACGCTTTCCGCATTTTTGGCCTCGTTGCAAATGGGGTTTAAAACACTGGCCATTGAGCAGCGCTCCGAGGAAGTGTGGAATACCCTTCGCGCCGTAAAGGCGGAATTTGTTCATTTTGGCACAATGCTTGATAAAGCCCATAAGCAGCTTCAAACCGCCGATAAAACACTTACGGATATTGTTGGCAAGCGTACAAGGGCTATTAACCGTACGCTGCGCAGTGTAGAAGAACTGACCGATCCCAAAGCTCAACTGTTTTTGGAGGCTGAACAAGATTCGGAAGAGGAAATCTCCAACGAGTAATCAAGATTCTCTGTGCATTAGCAGGACTTTTGTTTCGCCGTATATTCCGTTTGGCAGGCCAAGCGGGTAGTTTGCCATATTATATGTTGGTCAAATGCCGGATATTTCCTCTTGTTTTTGGGTTAAAAATTGCTATACTAATAGTTATTCTTCCCTTATAAAAGAGGTGTGGCGTATGTATCGTTTTTTTCTTTGTTTATTTTTATGTGGAGTTTCTTTGTCGGCTTTGGCTGATCCGTGGGGAGTATCGGATGGTAACTCCTTTAAAGATAAGAAGCCAAAGAAGACGCTTTCTGCGTTGATTTCCAAGACGCTTCTTCCCCAATTGCTTGCGCGGCAGGAACCTTTGCGCTACTGTGTGGAAGGGGCGCCGAATCCGGAGGAGTATGCTTCTTTATTGGAACAAGCGTATACTTCGTGGTTTACTTCCACCGCACAGATAATCCGGAAAGCAAACAGAACTGAAGAATTTGCCGATTTGCTGCCTTTTTTGGAAAAACCACTTCTATTTAAACGCCAAGCCTGTTCCGAAAATAAGATAGTGAATGATTTGTTCCATCCTTACGTGGAAGATGACTTTGTTGAAAAAAATTTTTCTGCGCGCCGCGAGCAGTTTCGTCTGATTATTGTTCCGCCGGAGGCCATAGGATATGCCTGTCGGTCGGAAGAATATGACTATGCCGAAGCGGTGGCTTGCGCGGTATTGCCGGAGTTCGCGGGATCGTATATCGTGCTTATGTCGCAGGATAAAAATTCAAAGCCCGCCCAATGGTCTTCCTCTCTGTTGCACGAACTGGGGCACACGTTAGGTATGGGGGACGGATATGCGTTGGGGGTGTCATACAATAGCCCGTTTTTTGGCACGCACCCCCGAAAGGACACGCTAATGGGAACGGCTTCCGTTCAAAAAATTTCGTGTGATGAGGCGGATGCAATGGTCGTTTTTGCCGACAGCGTTTCCGTAGCGGGCAAGCCTGCGCGTACCGGTCAGACGGCGCGCCGCTTCCAAAGTTTCTGTACTGAAGATCCGATTTGGTATGAAGACGGCCGCCCACAGAACCGGTCCGCCCGTTACACAGGCAACAACCACCGTTTTTTGTATACCTCGTTTGAGCCCGATGGACGGGTAAAACAGTTTTTAGAGTATATGCCGCAGGCAAGTGGGTTTGTCGATTCTTTCCGTTTGACTGAAACATTTCCCACGCAATCTTATTCCATCGGTTCGATGAAGTATTATCCGGCGCAAGACGGCCGAATCTTTGTGGCGGAAGAATCAGAGGACAACTCCTATAAACGTATTTTTACGTTGCGCGGAAAACATTTACTGGGGCAGACGTTTTTGACTCGCTTCTCTAAGGATGCGGTGCACTCCTCTACCGTATTAAATATGGGGAGCGGGAAAAAGAGCTTGGTGCGCATAGAGGATATCTTTCGCGTTACTAACCACGATCCATATTATTTCGTCTATATGCTATTTACCGGAGAAGTAAAGAACGGTAAAATAAAACATATTTCGGCGCGGACAGTATATGCATTGAGAGATTGGATGATTGTCAGCTTGATTGAGCCGGACGTCGAGGCTACGAATATATTGCTGATAGCAAAAAACGGCAGCAGCCAAGGACAAAAGATACGAGTGTATCAGAGTAACTGGATGGATGAATTTTTATCCGGCGGCAGCTTTGTTTTCGGTGAGGAAGGATGGGAGAAAAAAGGGGAGTTGTCCGAACGCGATAAAAAAGACATGGAGAATATCGCTTCCGATTCGGTGAAGCAGATGCGTTATATTCTAAGTTCGGCGGCTGGTGGGGCGGAAGCTGCACAGGGCGGAAATGCGGATGTCCGGCCAGTTTCATCCAAACAGATTTACGCTTGGCTGGAAAATGCTGTAAAACTGTATTCGGAGATGGAGTCGGCGGTAAAACATCATTTGGATGATAGTCCGTTTTCTTCCGACAAGTATAATTTCAGTGCGGAGCTGAAAACCTATTTCCGGCCTTCTTTTCCGATACAAGGTATAAAGAAACGAAGGCACAGGGAATAACCGTTTACAAACGCCCCGAAGTTGCAGGGGCGTTTTTGTATGTTCTGTAAAAGAGAGTACGGCTGAAACAGAGCACTTTATTTTTTTCCTAAAGGCTTGTTTAGAAAAAGATAGGCAAACGGGAGATGTTTGAGTGTGCGTTTAAAGGCGTCATAGCAGTTGCGCGTATGGCGCAAAAATAGCACGTGCCAGATGCAGCACCGTATATTTAGATTGCGGCGCTTGGCATATTCGGTTACAAAAGATTCTAACACTTTATCATCTTCAAACGGATGCATCAAATTGCTGACGGAAAACCACAGGCAGATAGGTTTCTTCTGTATGTGAAAACGGTTGATATCCACCAGCATAAACGTGTATGATCCGTTTGCCTTGCGGTATAAGATATTGCCCGGGGTGTAGTCTCGGTGCATTAGGCCGGCTTGATGCAATCTGGAGGTGTATTCAGCTAAAGCCTTAATCAGTTCCGGAATGTTTTCCGCGCGTCTGATAGGGGTAAAGTCTTGTACTTGTTCGCTGATAAAATATGAGTAATTAATCAGTCCTGCCTTGCGTTCAATAACGTATCCGAAAGGCTGCGGCGTATGAAAGCCGCGTTTAAGGATTTCCTGTGCATTTAAAAAGGTCGTTTTTGCCTTGGGCGTGCGCCAGCCTAGCGAATACAAAATGCGGTTAAAAATGGGAGGAATACAAAATTTTTTGACGTTGATTTCTTGGCCTTCCAATTCATATACGCGGATTTGGTTGCGTGCGTTGTGGATAATGCGTCCGTGTTGGGGAAAAGATTCCGGTAATTGTTGGATAAAGTTGTCGGGCAGGCGCACGGTTGGAGTTTGGTAGATTTCGCGAGTATAAAATTTCTCAGCAGACATAGCACTTCTCCTTTGTCATCACCGGTGGGGCGTAGTAATGTTTCTGAAATTAGTATAGCATATTTTACCTACCGGTAGGTAAAAACGGGTATAAATATCTTAAAAAAATAAACACATCCGATTGTTTTAGGGTGCAGATTTTGTTATAATAAAAACAAGAGCCGCGGATAAAACGTTTGCAAAATGGCTTGCAATAGGCGGCTTTTATTGATAAAATAAAATAGAAGTACTTAACCCGATTTTTAACGAGAACCATAATTCCGCCGACGGTAAAACGTGGGAAAGGGATTTGTGGCTGTCGTTTTCTCTGCTTAAAAAGCAGGAAAAACGGCGCGGTTTTCGTTTTAAAACAGGCAATAAAATGAACCTGACAAAAGACCAAAAGAAACAAAAGTCGCAAGACTTAGCTTCTGAAATTACTGCCGCCGGCACCTTGTTCTTCACTGCCTATCAAGGTTTGAAGTTCGTGGATATGGCCGCGCTCCGCGCGCAGTTGGTTCCCACCGGTGCGAAATTCCGCGTGGAACGCAACGCAATCGTGGAACACGCCATTCGCCAAGCCAATGTGGAAGGGGCTGATTCCAAGCTCTTCCAAGGGCCTACGGCGATTGCGGTTGGCGGAGATATTGCCGCCGTAGCCAAAACGTTGGTGGACTTTCAGAAAAAGTTTGCGGCTTTGAAGCTTCGCGCTTGTTATTCGGACGGCGTGTGGTACAACGAAGAACAGGTAAAACAATTGGCTACCATCGGTACCAAAGAAGAAAACCTGTCCAAGTTGGCCGGCGTGCTGTACAGCACGGTTGCCCAGTCCGCGCAAGTGTTGCAAGCTCCGATACGGGATTTTGCTTACGTCATCAAAGCTTTGGAAGAAAAACAAGGCAAATAATGACGCGCGCGCCTTTTGGCTGCGCATTGGAGAACTGTCGGGCTTTGGCTGGCGGACTCGCCAGCGGAGCGATTTTGGATTTTTGCAGGCGTGATTTTCATTTTATTTGCGACGCAGCGTAGTGGTAATTACGTAAGGAGCAAAAAAATGAAAATCCGCCCAAAAATACAAAATAGTGCGGGCGGAATAAACGTCCGGTACGCCGGTTGTTTTCCAACGGGTAAAATCTAAACCCGCCAAGAGCGGTAGTAGCCCCTAACGGGATAAATGTACGGGCCTAAACACGGTTTAGGCAGAAGGCAGCTACTCTATAAGAAATTAAGGAAAAAAATAAAATGGCTAAATTGACTCAAGAAGAATTAGTTAACGCTATTGCTGAACTCACCGTTCTGGAACTTTCCGAACTCGTGAAAGCTATCGAAGAAAAATTCGGCGTAAAAGCCGCTGCTCCGGCCGTGGCTGTTGCCGCTGCCGCTGCTCCGGCCGCTGCTGCCGCTGAAGAAAAAGACGAATTCAACGTCGTGTTGACCGCTGTTGACGCCGCCAAAAAGATCAGCGTAATTAAAGTAGTTCGCGAAATCACCGGTTTGGGCTTGAAAGAAGCTAAAGACCTTGTAGAAGGCGCCCCCAAAGCCGTGAAAGAAAACGTTGCCAAAGCTGAAGCTGAAGAACTCAAAAAGAAAATCACCGAAGCCGGCGGCACCGTCGAACTCAAATAGTTCAACCGATGAATTATTAATCCCAATTCCCCGTGTAAACGGGGATTGGGATTACGTGCCCTTAAAAAGGCGCAACGACGGACCGATATTTTGGCCGCGAGTGCGTGCGGCAAAAATGTCCGCCCGTTGATACCGCAGGAAGAATAAGAAATGATTGAAAAACAAACAAATTTCGGCAAAATTTCCACCAAACTTCCCTTACCCGATTTGCTCGATATGCAAAAACAGTCCTTTGTGGATTTTTTGCAGCTCGATGTGCCTCCCGCCAAGCGTGAATTAAAAGGCTTGCAAGCCGCTTTTGAAGACGTTTTTCCGATTGAAGCTCCTGACGGGAGTATGAGACTAGAATTTTTAAAATATGAATTGGGCGCGCCTCGTTATGCTACTCCGGCGGAAGCCACCGTGCGCGACAGCACTTACTCTGCTCCTTTAAAAGCGATGATGCGTCTATATGTAAAACAGAAAAACGGCAAAATGAAAGAAGCGTCCGATCAAGATGTTACCCTTTGCGACTTGCCGCTTATGACCGACGCCGGCTGTTTTGTGTTTAACGGTGCGGAACGCGTGGTCGTCAGCCAGATGCACCGTTCTCCGGGAATCATTTTTGAAGAGGATGAAGAAAAGAAACAGTCTACTTTTGGTAAACGCCTCTACGTTGCCCGCATTATTCCTTATCGCGGCGCGTGGATTGAATTTTCGTTTGATTTGATGAACGCTTTGTGGGTTCGCATTGACCGTAAGAAAAAAGTGCTGGCCTCCACGTTTCTTCGCGCTTGCGGTTTGGAAACCAACGCACAGATTATCCAAACGTTTTACAAATGCGAAGATATCGAAATAAAACCTTCCAACATTGATACTGTCATCGGTCGTTACGCCGCGGATGATATTTACGATCCGGCTACGGGCGAAGTGCTGTGGAACTTAGATGATAAAGCCGCGCTGCCGATTGACGATAAACTCTTTAAAACGCTTGTTGAAAAGAACGTTAAAACCATTAAAGTAATTTCCGGCAAACCGCGTCAGGATGATCCCGGTATTTTGGCCACCTTGGAACACCGCAAGGATTCCATTCGTACTGTGGCCGAAGCGCAAGCCGAAATTTATAAAAAGATGAGAGGACAGGATTTCGTTGTAAAAGAACAAGCCGAAACTTTCCTTGATAATTTGGTTTTTGACAACATCCGCAGATATGATTTGAGCTTTGTCGGCCGCTACAAAATCAACAAAAAATTTGCGAAGATGTTTGATTTAATCAGCCAATTCAAATTCAAAAAATTCACTACTCCGGCGGAAACTCGCCGCACCTTGGCGCCGGAAGACGTCATCGTTACGGTGAAATATCTGCTAGCTTTGAACGCCGGTGAAGATGCGCAAAAAATGTACGGTGACGGTTTTACCTTTAAAATCGATGATATTGACCACTTGGGTAACCGCCGCGTGCGCGGTATCGGCGAGTTACTGGAAAACCAGATTCGTATCGGTCTTTCCCAGATGGCGAAAACTGCGCGTGACCGTATGAACCGCGAACTAACCTCCTTGACGCCCCGCGCGCTTGTCAATGCGCAGCCCGTACAGGCGATTATCCGCAAATTCTTCGGAACTTCGCAGCTTTCCCAGTTTATGGACCAAATTAACCCTTTGGGCGAACTGACGCATAAGCGCCGTCTGTCCGCTTTAGGTCCGGGGGGACTCAATAGAAAACGTGCCGGATTCGAAGTGCGTGACGTACACTATACGCACTACGGCCGCGTATGCCCTATTGAAACTCCAGAAGGTCCGAACATCGGTTTAATTACCTCTTTAGCGTGTTACTCTAAAGTAAATAAATACGGTTTAATTGAAACGCCGTACCGCAAAGTGGTAAACGGTAAAGTAACCGACACTATTGAAAAGTTAACCGCTGACGCGGAGGACGATAAATTTGTGGCGCAGGCCAATACTCCGACCACTAAAGACGGCAAACTGGATACTGACTTGGTCGCCTGCCGCGTCCGATCCGACTATCCGATGGTCGCTCCGAAAAACGTCGACTATATGGACGTTTCTCCGCTACAAGTTATCAGCGTATCTGCGGCACTTATTCCTTTCTTGGAACACGATGACGCAAACCGTGCATTGATGGGTTGTAATATGCAACGTCAGGGTGTGCCGCTCCTCATGCCGGAAGCTCCTTATGTAGGCACCGGTATTGAACACGAAGTTGCCCGTGACTCCGGCACCGCTATGGTTGCTAAGCGCGCTGGCCGCGTTCAGTTTGCCGATGCGAGCAAAATCATCATTGAAACCAAAGACGGGACCGATGTATATGATTTGCTGAAATATAAACGCTCTAACTCTGATACGTGTATCAACCAGCATCCGATTGTCAAAACCGGCGACAACGTGAAAGCCCGTCAAGTCATTGCGGACGGTCCGTCTATGGACAACGGTTATTTGGCCTTGGGCCGCAATATGCTCGTGGGCTTTATGTGCTGGGAAGGGTATAACTACGAAGACGCCATTTTGGTATCTTCCCGCCTCGTCAAAGACGACGTGTTTACCTCCATCCACTTGCACGAATTTACGGTGGACGCCCGCAACACCAAACTCGGCGCGGAAGAAATTACGCGCGATATTCCGAACATCGGTGCGGAGGCCTTGTCTCACTTGGACAACGACGGGATTGTTCTTCCTGCCACGGTGGTGGAACCCGGCGATATCTTAGTCGGTAAAGTAACGCCTAAAGGTGAACAGCAGTTGACTCCGGAAGAAAGACTGTTGAAAGTAATCTTCGGTAAGAAAGCCGATGACGTGGTGGACGCCTCCTTGCGCGTTCCCCCCGGCACCAGCGGTAAAATTTTGGGGACCCGTGTATTTGTACGCAAAGAAAAGCTGTCCAAAGCCGAAGAAAAAGCCAGACTTAAAGCGTTAGAAAACGAAAAGAATTCTACAATGGATCTTTTGAGGGAACAAAAGAAACGCGCTTTGGACAATGCTAAAGAAACTATCAAGAAAGACGCCGCTTTAAAAGCCGAAGAAAAACGCATTAACGATTTGTATAAGTTAATGGAAAAGAAAGCGGTGGAACACTACGAACGTGAAATTGAGTTCTCCAAACAGGGCGATGAACTTGCCGTGACGGTGAATAAATCCGTTAAAGTATACATTGCCTCTAAACGTAAATTGCACGTGGGCGACAAGATGTCCGGCCGCCACGGGAACAAAGGTGTGGTGGCGCGTATTCTGCCGGAAGAAGATATGCCGTTTCTACCGGACGGTACGCCGCTTGATATTGTGTTGTCTCCTTTGGGTATTCCTTCCCGTATGAACATCGGCCAGCTTTTGGAAACGATGCTTGGCTGGGCTGCGCACTATCTGCACTACAATGCCGCGACTCCGGTCTTTGACGGCCCGAGCGAAGCGGAAGTAGTGGAACAGGTGCGTTTGGCCAAAGAGAAAATTTTGGATGACAAAGGTCTTACCGGTAAAGCGCGCGAAGAATACGCGGCTAAGTACTTGCCGGACGATTATTGCCGCATTACACTTTATGACGGCAGAACCGGCGAACCCTTTGAAGAAAAAGTGACAGTTGGTTATATGTATATGATGAAACTGATTCACTTGGTGGAAGATAAAGTACACTCCCGCTCCACGGGTCCTTACAGTATGATTACGCGCCAGCCTTTGGGCGGTAAAGCCCAATTTGGCGGCCAGCGCTTCGGGGAAATGGAAGTGTGGGCTATGGAAGGCTACGGTGCGACGTATACGCTGCAGGAATTCCTGACGGTGAAATCCGACGATTTCGTCGGCCGAACCAAGATGTATGAATCCATCGTCAAAGGCGAAGCTCCCACGCAGCCCGGTGTGCCGGAATCTTTCAAGGTGCTTGTGAAAGAACTCCAAGCGTTGGGTCTTAGCGTAGATTTACTCAAGAAGGTAGAGGGCGGCGCGGAAGCGCCGTCCGCCTCCGAAGAAAAAACGGAGGCCAAAGCCGAGGCTGAAGAAGCCGGAGCCGCCAACTAAGCCGGGGATTTAAAAATGCAAACGAAAAAAGTTAAACAATTAAACGAATTAAATTTCTTTGACTTTGACGCCATTAAATTGGGAATTGCCAGTCCGGAACAGATTATGGCTTGGTCTTTCGGCGAGGTGAAAAAACCGGAAACCATTAACTACCGCACCTTAAAACCGGAGCGCGACGGTCTGTTCTGCGAACGTATTTTTGGTCCCACCAAAGATTATGAATGTTCCTGCGGCAAATACCGCTGGGTAAAATTCAAAGGCATTAAGTGCGACCGCTGCGGCGTAGAAATTACCGAAAGCAAAGTTCGCCGTGAACGGATGGGCCATATTGAACTTGCGGTACCCGTGGCGCACGTGTGGTTTTTGAGAAAGAACCCGTCCCGCATCGGTATTATTTTAGATATGCGCACGAGCGATTTGGAACGCGTGGTCTACTATGCCGCTTATGTGGTCATTGAAGACTGCGTGGACAGTGTTACCGGCCGCGTAGATTTCAAAAAAGGCACGCTCCTCTCCGATGTACAGGTGCGCGAAGCCCGCAAAAAACACGGCTCCCGCTTAAAAGTGGATATCGGCGCGCCTGCTATCAAAACCCTGCTTGAAGGCATCGATTTTGACAAAGAAATCCCCGCTTTGCACGAAGAATTAAAATCCACGCAGAGCGAAATGGAACGCACAAAACTCATCCGCCGCATTAAAACGATGGAAGAGTTTAAAGAAAGCGGCAACCGCCCCGAATGGATGATTTTAAGTGTATTGCCCGTCATTCCGCCGGATTTGCGTCCGCTTGTGGCACTCGACGGCGGCCGTTTTGCGGCTTCCGATCTCAATGATTTATACAGAAGAATCATTAACCGCAACAACCGCTTGAAACACATTGAATCCCTGCGCGCTCCCGAAGTAATGATTTACAATGAGAAACGCCTGCTGCAGGAAGCGGTGGACGCGCTCATTGAAAACGGCGCCCGCGGTAAATTTTTTATCGGCGCCGGCGGCAGACCGCTCAAATCTCTTTCCGATAATATTAAGGGTAAACACGGCCGTTTCCGCCAGAACTTGTTGGGTAAACGCGTGGACTATTCCGGCCGCTCTGTTATCGTGGTCGGCCCGAACTTAAAACTCCACCAGTGCGGGTTGCCGAAATTAATGGCACTGGAACTTTTCAAACCTTTTATCATCGGCGAACTAATGAAAAAAGAAGGCGTGACCCTGAAGTCCGCCAAAAAAATGTTGGAACGCGTCCGTCCGGAAATTTGGGATATTTTGGAAAAAGTAACCAAATCTCATCCGGTCATGCTCAACCGCGCGCCGACCTTGCACCGCTTGGGTATTCAGGCATTTGAACCCGTGTTGATTGAAGGTAAAGCCATTCAGCTGCATCCGCTTACCTGTGCCGCGTTCAACGCCGACTTCGACGGTGACCAGATGGCCGTGCACGTGCCGCTCTCTTTGGAAGCGCAAATGGAAGCCCGCACGTTGATGCTGGCGTCCAACAACATTTTGTCTCCCGCTTCCGGTAAACCGATTGCCTCTCCGTCCCACGATATGGTTTTGGGCGTCAGCTTTTTGACGAAAATTAAAGACGGCGATATCGGTGAAGGTGCTATCTTCGGCAGCAAAGAGGACGCACTTGTGGCTTTGGAATACGGCAAACTTTCTTACCATGCCAAAATCAAAGTGCGCGGTATTAACGCCATTCCCGAAGCCGGTTTGGATCCGAAAGACGAAAAAGATGCTTCTAAATGGAAAGATTTCACCTCTGTGGGCCGCATTATTTTCAACCAAGCGATGCCCAAAGGCTGGGAATTTATCAATAAACCCGTCGGCAAAAAGGAATTAGCCTCCTTGGTAGACGAATGCTACAAGAGCAAAAAATACGGACGTTACGAAGCCGTACAGCTCTTGGACAAGATTATGAAAATGGGCTATCACTACGCCACCGTTTCCGGCTTGTCCATCTCCATCGCCGACATGACCGTTCCGGCCGTCAAACAGAAATATATTGATGACGCCAAAAAGAAAGTGAAAGAAATTCAGGCACAGGCCGAAGCCGGTATCATTACCGAAGGTGAACGCTATAACAAAGTCATCGATATCTGGACGCGCGTTACCGACGATGTGGCTAATGAACTCTTCAAAGAAATGAAAAAATTTGAAGAAGCCAAATACGACCCGAACAATAAAGAACACAGCGGACAACGCTTTAACTCCGTCTACTTGATGGCGGACTCCGGCGCCCGCGGTTCCCGCCAGCAGGTACGCCAGCTGGCCGGTATGCGCGGTCTGATGGCGAAACCGCAGAAGAAACTAACCGGCGGTCAGGGTGAAATTATCGAAAGCCCGATTACCGCTAACTTCCGCGAAGGTCTGTCCGTTTTGGAATACTTTATTTCCACGCACGGCGGACGTAAAGGTTTGTCGGATACCGCTTTGAAAACCGCCGACGCCGGTTACTTAACCCGCCGTTTGGTGGACGTCGCCCACAACGTGGTTGTGACGGAAGAGGACTGCGGCACGCACAACGGCATTGTCGTAAAATCGTTGATGAGCGGCGAAGAAATGGTGGAGCCTATTGAAGAACGTATTTTGGGCCGCACCAGCTTGGAAAACGTCGTTGTCAAAGTGAAAAAAGCCGACGGCAGCGAAGAAGAAAAAACCATCATTAAAGAAGGCGATTTGATTACGCTCGAACAAAGCAAACTCGTCAAGAAATACGGCGTGGAATCCGTACGCATCCGCTCCGTGCTGACTTGTGAAGCTCCGTTTGGCGTGTGTGCCCGCTGCTATGGTTTATCCTTGGCCACTTCGTCCAAGAGCAACCCGGGCGATTCCGTGGGTATCATCGCTGCACAGTCTATCGGCGAACCCGGTACGCAGCTGACCTTGCGTACCTTCCACATCGGCGGTACGGCCTCCCGCGTGCTTTCCCGCAGCCAAGCGGTGGCCGAAATTGACGGTAAAGTAACGTTTAAAGATATTAAACTGATTACCAACCGCTACGATAATAAAATTTGTATTTCCAGAAACGGTTCTATCTTTGTTGAGGCCGGAAATGGTACAATAAAAGAATACAAGATTCAGTACGGCGCTTCCGTGTACACCGCGGATAAAGCGACCGTGAAAAAGGGTTCCTTGCTCGCGGAATGGGACCCGCACTCTATCCCTGTGCTGGCTGAAGTGTCCGGTACGGTCCGCCTGACGGACGTGCTGGAAGGTATCACCTTGCAGGAAGAGCGTAACAAAGTGACGGGCGTTATCGAACGCAAAATTACCGCGAGCCGCATGGGCAAGAAAAACCCGC
Organism: Candidatus Avelusimicrobium sp.; assembly: GCF_051874775.1. Taxonomy (GTDB): domain Bacteria; phylum Elusimicrobiota; class Elusimicrobia; order Elusimicrobiales; family Elusimicrobiaceae; genus Avelusimicrobium. The sequence continues at coordinate 4,009 of NZ_JBJEGE010000003.1, read as the reverse complement.
GCATCAGCATTGAAGGCAAAGACAAGAAGATTAACTTCCCCTTGCCTATTGATACGATCCTGATGGTGGAAAACGGTGAAGACGTGGAACCCGGCGACGTGCTGGCCAAAATCGGCCGCGAAGCCGGCGGTACCAAAGACATCACCGGCGGTTTGCCCAGAATCGCGGAATTGTTCGAAGCGCGCAAACCCAGAAATCCTGCTATTATTTCGGAATTTGAAGGTATTGTGAGCTTGGAAACGTCGCCCAAAGGTTTAATTGAAGTAGTCGTACGGAATGAAGAGACCAACCAGGTCAAGCAGTACAGCATTCCGCAAGGTAAACACCTTGTAGTGTACGAAGGCGACCATGTCGGCGTGGGCGAAGCCCTTACCGACGGTGCCATCGACCCCCACGACGTGCTGCGCGTGAAGGGCGAAAAAGAAGCGCAAGAGTTCCTGTTAAACGCTATCCAAGAAGTGTACCGCTTGCAGGGCGTAACAATCAACGACAGACATATCGAGGTTATTGTCCGTCAGATGTTAGGGAACGTGAAAATTCTGGATGCGGGTGACACGCATTTCCTGAAAGGCGAAGTAATGAGCCGCGCGAGCTGGCTCCGTGAAAACGCGAAAATGAAAGCTGCCGGCAAACGGTTGGCTGATGCGGAAACAATCCTTTTGGGTATTAGTAAAGCGTCCCTCGCTTCCGAATCGTTTATATCCGCGGCGTCGTTCCAAGAAACGACTAAAGTCCTTACGGACGCCGCCATTACAGGTCAGGTAGACGAACTCGCCGGCCTGAAAGAAAATGTAATCGTAGGCCATTTGATTCCGGCGGGGACTGGTATTTCCGCCAGACAAATTGCCCGAGAGTTTGAACAAAAACGCAAAGAAACAGGAGAGAAGTAATAATGCCGACAGTAAACCAATTAGTAAAATACGGCCGCGCGAAAGAAGCTAACCGCACGAAATCGCCGGCGTTGCAGGCCTGCCCGCAAAGACGCGGCGTCTGCACCCGTGTTTATACCACGACCCCTAAAAAACCGAACTCCGCTTTAAGAAAAGTGGCGCGTGTAAAGCTTACCTCCAAGGTGGAAGTAACTGCTTACATCCCCGGCGTAGGGCACAATCTTCAGGAACACTCCATCGTGCTCGTGCGCGGGGGACGTGTGAAAGACTTGCCTGGTGTGCGTTACCACATCATCCGCGGCGCGCTCGACGCGTCCGGTGTTGAAAACAGAAAACAAGGCCGTTCTCTTTACGGTGTAAAGAGACCGAAAGCCGGAAAATAATTTTTAGGAGTTGAAATAGAATATGCCGAGAAAAGGTTTAAGACCCAGAGACAGAAGACCGCAGCCCGCGCCGGATTATAAATATAATTCCGTGCTCGTATCGCGGTTTATTAACAAACTCAATTTTGAAGGTAAAACCTCCACCGCCGAACGTGTGCTTGACGAAGCGATGGCCATCATTGCCGAAAAAACCAAAGAAAACGCCTTGGACGTTTTCACCAAATGCATTGAAAACGTGCGCCCGCTGGTGGAAGTAAAAGCCCGCCGCGTGGGCGGTGCGAACTATCAGGTTCCCACCGAAGTAAAACCTTTACGCAGCACCTCCTTAGCGATGAGATGGCTCATCGGCGCCGCGCAGAGCCGCAAAGGCCGCCCGATGGCTGAAAAATTGGCCGAAGAAATCATCTTGGGTTCCAAAAAAGAAGGCACCGCTTTCAAAAAACGCGAAGACGTGCATAAAATGGCCGAAGCCAACCGCGCTTTTGCCCACTTTAAATGGTAAACGGGAATTAAGATATGGCTGAATTCAAAACCTATCCGTTAAACAAAATCAGAAACATTGGTATTATCGCGCACATCGACGCGGGTAAAACCACCACTTCCGAACGCATCCTGTACTACACGGGCAAAGTGCACAAAATCGGCGAAACGCACGACGGCGCTTCCGTAACTGACTGGATGGAACAGGAAAGAGAAAGAGGTATTACCATCACCTCCGCCGCCATTTACTGCGTGTGGAAAGACTGCCAGCTTAACATTATTGACACTCCCGGCCACGTGGACTTTACGGCCGAAGTGGAACGTTCTTTGCGCGTGCTGGACGGCGCCGTCTGCTGCTTTGACGGCGTACAGGGCGTAGAACCCCAGTCTGAAACCGTGTGGCGTCAAGCGGATAAATACCACGTTCCCCGTATCGCTTACATCAACAAAATGGACCGCATCGGCGCGGATTTCGTCCGCTCCGCCAACTCCATTAAAGAAAAATTGGGCGGTAACGCCTGCCCGATCCAGCTGCCGATTGGCGCCGAAGATAAATTCGTCGGCGTGGTCGACCTGGTTAAAATGAAAGGTATCATCTGGGACGGCGACCACAACGGCGCCACTTTCAACGAAGTGGAAATCCCGGCCGACCTCGTGGAAGATGCCAAACTGGCGCATACGGAAATGATTGAAAAACTCGCCGATTTTGACGAAAACATTATGGAACGTTACCTCGGCGGCGAAACGGAATTTACGGTTGAAGAAATCAAAAAAGCCATCCGCAAAGGTACTTTGACGGGTAAATTCTTCCCTGTAATCTGCGGTTCTTCCTATAAAAACAAAGGCGTGCAGCCGCTTTTGGACTGCGTGAACGACTATCTTCCCTCTCCTGAAGATGTCCCCGCCGTCAAAGGAACCAACCCCAACACCGGCGAAGAAACGGAACGCAAACCTTCCAATTCCGAACCTTTCTGCGGTCTTATCTTTAAAGTACAGACCGATCCTTTCGTGGGGAAATTAAGCTTTTTCCGCATTTACTCCGGTTCTATCAAAGCCGGTGATGCTGTGTTCTTCCCGGGCAAAAACGCCACGGAAAGATTCGGCCGTATGATGCGTATGATGGCCGATAAACGCGAAGAAGTAAAAGAACTCGGCGCCGGCGAAATCGCCGCCACCGTGGCTATCAAAAACTCCCGCGTGGGCCAGACAATCTGCTCTCCCGAGCATCCAATCGTGCTTGAAAGCATTACGTTCCCGGAACCTGTAATCTCTATTGCTGTGGAACCCAAATCCAAAGCTGACGAAGAAAAAATGTCCAACGCGCTCGCCCGCCTGGCCGAAGAAGACCAGACGTTCCGCGTCCGCACCGATGAAGAAACCGGCCAGACCGTTATTTCCGGTATGGGCGAACTTCACTTGGACATCATCGTCGACCGTATGAAACGCGAATTCAACGTGCAGGCCAACGTGGGCGCTCCCCAGGTGGCCTACCGCGAAACCATTACCAAAACGGTGGAACAGGAAACCAAATTCGTTCGCCAGTCCGGGGGCCGCGGTCAGTACGGTCACGTTTTCCTGCGCTTGGAACCGCAGGAAAAAGGCAAAGGGTTCGAATTTGTCAACGAAATTACCCAGGGCCGTATTCCGAAAGAATATATTCCGGCTATTGAAAAAGGCTGCCGCGAAGCGTTGGATTCCGGCGCGTTGGCGGGGTACCCCTTGGTGGATATTAAAGTGGCCGTGTTTGACGGTTCGTTCCACGAAGTGGACTCCTCCGAAATGGCCTTTAAAATCGCCGCTTCTATGGCGCTTAAAGACGGCGCCAAAAAAGCCAATCCGGTTATCTTGGAGCCTATTATGAAAGTGGAAGTCGTGGCTCCGGAGGCCAACTTAGGCGATATTATCGGCGATTTGAGCTCCCGCCGCGGTCAAATCGGCGAAATGGGCGTGCGCGGAAACGTGCGCTATGTCCGCGCCGAAGTACCGCTGGCCGAAATGTTCGGTTACGCCACCAACGTCCGCTCCCTGTCCCAGGGCCGCGCGTCGTTTACGATGGAACCCAGCCACTACGCCGAAGTGCCGGCCAACGTCGCAAAAGCGATTGTTGAAAAACGCACTGCGGAAAAAGTGGCTGCTTAAACATTTAACTCCGCGTCCGGCAGGCCCGGACGCGGAAATTTGAATTTATCATAAGGAGTTTTACAAATGGCAAAGGAAAAATTTTCGCGCAGCAAACCGCACGTGAACGTTGGGACG
>NZ_JBJEGE010000002.1:0-78964 GCF_051874775.1 Candidatus Avelusimicrobium sp. | reverse complement strand
TTCGCGCCTTGAGAAAACCTTGTCTCTCGCGCCGGATTCCAAATACCTAAAACGGCTGTTTGTGTCCGCCGCGCTGGCGGCGGATAAACCGGAACTGGCTGAACCGTATGCGGATTTTATTGATGCCGGCGAAAATGACGCCGAAGATTGGAGTGTGTACGCTTCATATTTGTGGAAAAAAGGTGACGTAGACGGCGCGCAGCAAGCGTATTTTCAAGCCGTTAAACAAAGCGATGATTTTCGGATTGCCTACCAATACGTAACACTTTTGTCTGCGCTTGATCCTCACCGGGCCGCAAAAGCGTTTGAAGAATGGCTTGCCGTACGGCCGGAAATGGCGGGAGTGTTGTATACGGAAGCGGGCAATGCGTTTTTACAGCGGGCAGATTGGGCTGGTGCGTTGGCGTATTTTAATAAAGCGGTGGCTGCTTCGCCCGATAATCCGTCCCCCCGTTTTGGCCGCGGCATCATTTATGAAAAATCTTCGCAATACTTTTTAATGCTGCACGAATTTGAAGAACTTGAAAAAATGGGCTTTGGAAATGCCGCTATGTATTCGAGGATGGGATCGGTATTTGTGCTGGTAAAAGATTTTGCTAAAGCGGAAGAGTATTTTTTGAAAGCCAAAGCCGATGATAATGCGGACATTCCCGCCGCGTATTTTCTTTCTCTGTTGGCCGAGCAGAAAGGGGAGTATCTCCGCGCGATTGGATATTTAAAAGACGCTGCCGATTATCAAGATTCTGCCTCCAAGCAGCTGCAAGTGTCTTTTTACCAACAGAAATTAAACCAACAGAAAGACAGTTTAAACACCTTGAAACAAGCGTACCAGCAATTTGGCGGCAATGTAGAGGTTGGCTTCTTTTACGCGCTGGCGTTAAACGAGGAAAAAGAATATAAAAAGGCTTCCCGCGTGCTTAAAAAGGTGCTGCAAACGAATCCCTCTTACGCCGAGGCGCGTCTGCAATACGCGTTTACTTTGGAAAGTCTGAAAAAATACAGTGAAATGGAACGCGAACTTCAGATTATTTTGGAAGAAAATCCCCAAAACGCGGCCGCGCTGAATTTATACGCCTACAGTTTGGCGGTGCGCGGCGAGCGGCTTGAGTTGGCACAGGAATATGCGGCGCGCGCGTTGGCGGTGGATCCGGAGGATGCCTCTTTTATTGATACGCAGGCGTGGATTTATTTTAAGCAAGGTAAGTTGGAAGAAGCCGCGGAGTTATTGCAATCGGTATCGGACGACTTGGCCGCGCGTGATGCGGAGGTGGCCTACCACAAGGGCGCCGTCGCGTTTGAGCAAGGCAAGTTTGACGAGGCCCGCCGGTATTTGGAAACGGCCCGTTTAAAGAACAAGGACGCGGCAAAACTTTATAAAAAGCTTCCGCCGCGTTAAGCGTATTTAGAAACATAAAAACTCTCCGTTCTTTTGAGCGGGGAGTTTTTTGCTCGCTTTTTGTCGATACAAAAAGTAGTGCGTAACTTTGCGGCATGTCTTAAACAGTGTGGCTTTAACTAGTCTAATGAGGGCGGTGAGAAAGGGGCGCAAGCTCCGTGCCTTGACCCGTTTTTTTTTTTTGATACATTGGAATTATTATTTCTTCTATAAGGGGGGTATGTCCGATGAGTCAAAAACGGGGATTTACGTTAATAGAGCTGTTAGTTGTCGTATTAATTATGGGTATATTAGCCGCTGTGGCTTTGCCGCAATACAGAGTAGCAGTAGTGAAATCCAGATTAGGAACGATGATGCCCGTGGTAGATGGAATGCTTAAGTCCTTGGATTTGTATTATTTAGAAAACGGTTCTTGGCCTTCTAATGCAAATAGGGATATAGAATGGACGATTGATTTTCCGGCAGGCTGCTCTCTGCGGGGTGCTGCGGCGGGTTTATGCCAGAACGGATTATTTATAGATGTTATGGGCTCTTGGCCGGATGTGATGGCTTGCTCACCAAAATACCATATCGGATATGCGAAGACTTCCAATTACGCTTCATCTTTTGCCAGTTCATCGTATTGCTTGGCTATGGCTGAAGACCAAACGGCTGAACAAGTATGCCGCAGTATGGGAGGCCGTTTAAGCACGGACTATACGCAAGAGACTTTCCGTATAAATTGCGGAGAAGGAAAAGAGATGCATATATACGCCTTGTAGCGCGGTTATTTAGGAGTTGGTTCCGGCAGATTTATAAAATCATCATGCTGTCGCCAAACGAGTAGAAACGGTACTTTTTTTCCACCGCCTGCAGGTAGGCTTCGTAAATAAAATCCTCTCCTGCAAATGCGGACGTCATACACAGGGGCGTAGAGTCCGGAAAGTGAAAGTTGGTAATCAGGCAGTCAATGGCTTTAAATTGGTATCCCGGGTAAATAAACAAATCCGTCCATTTTTTGCCTGCGTGGGTGACGTGTTTTTCATCCGTAAAACTTTCCAGCGTGCGCGTACTGGTCGTCCCGCAAGAAAAAACGCGTCCGCCGGAGCGGCGTACTTGATTAAGCGCGTCCGCCGTTTCTTGCGATACTTCGCCCAGTTCGGCCAGCATCCGGTGTTGTTCGGGTTCCCCGCGTAAGGGTTTAAAAGTGCCCCAGCCGACGTGCAGCGTAATATAGCAAATTTTAACGCCTTTATCCGTCAGTTTTTGCAACAGTTCCGGCGTAAAGTGAAACCCCGCCGTCGGCGCGGCAATAGACCCTTTATACTTGGCGTAAACGGTTTGATAACGGTCTTTGTCCGTTTCAATGCTGGCGGTCATGCCGTTGTGTTTGCGCGCTTTTTCGATATATTGCGGAAGCGGCATGAGGCCGTGCGCGTCGCAAAACGGTAAAATATCGTCTTGGTTGAATTCCAAGAGCGCTTCGTTGTTTTCGGTTTTGCCCACGGCTTTGGCGGTTAAGCCGTCCCCAAAATCAAGCGTCATACTATCTTTATAGTCGCGCGTGAGGACGGCCCACGTATGGGCGTTTGTCGTCGGGCGTACGAGTAAAACCTCCACCTTTCCGCCGGTGGGTTTATGGGCAAACAGTTTGGCAGGGAAAACTTTGGTGTTGTTGATAACCAAGGCGTCGCCTGCGTTAAAATACTCGTGAATATCGCGGAAAATGCGGTGTTCTATGGTGTGCGTATCGCGGTGCAGTACCATTTGGCGGGAACTGTCGCGCGGGGTGGCGGGCTGCTTGGCAATAAGCGGGTCTAAATCCAATTGTTTAAAGCGTTCAAAAGCCATTGTATAAACCTCTATTTGATTTCGGCGAGTGTCGCGTCCGGATAATAATGTTTCAAAATTTTGCGGTAATCTTTGCCGCTTTGGGCCATTCCGTTGGCCCCGTCTTGGCACATTCCTACGCCGTGGCCGTAGCCTTTTCCTTCAAAATACACGTCCTTACTGCGTACGGAAATTTTATTTATTTTGCAGCTGCGTATACCAGTGGCCAAGCGGAATTTTCCGCACGCAACGGTTTTGCTGCCTTTGGAGGTGCGGATGGTTAAATTGGTGGCGCGTCCGGTCTCCGTTTTGCGGGCGATTTTAATGCTTTTAAGCGTTCCTGTAAGGCCTACCGTTTTGGCGTAGGCGAGCACTTTGTCGTGCGATACGTTCATCTGCCACGAGTGGCTTTTGGAGTGGCTGTCGTACTTGCAGGAGGCGCCCGAGAGCGGTTTGAGGGGGTCTGCGCTAAAATTCCAACTGCGTACGTCATCCGTACCGCCGCCGCAGTTGGCGTGGTAGTAGGTAAAAAATAATTTTCCGTTGTAGGTCAGCACCTGCCCGCGCGTTTCGTCCACGGCTTTTTTGACCGAATCGTACTGTTTCCCGCCGCCTTTGTACATCTGGCTGCGCACGTCGCTGTACAAATCAAAATTTTGATTCTTAACGCTTTCTAAACTTTTCAGCGTATACGTCCGTGCGGCCACGGCTTGGGCTTTTAAAGCTTCAAGCGGCCACGTGTAGCTCATTTCGTACGGCAGTACACCATAGAGGTACGTTTCCAACGGTGCATGTTCCACCAAGTGAAACGAACTAGCCGCCGGAATGATAAAAATTTTGCCGGAATAGACGTTTTTATCCCACGTTAGAAGCGTATTTTGGGCGGGTTCCAAAATAATGGGCTGCGCGCTTTGCAGCGTACCCAACTGGATTTTGCCGCCTCCTAAAGCTTTTACGGCCAAGGTTCCGGCCGCGGAAACTTTGTATTTTTTGGATAAATCCGGCGTGTAAATATACACGCGCCCCGAATGTTTGATTTCGGCCGATTTCTTGTTTTCGGCCAGTAATACGCGGACGGTTTTATCCGCCGGAATCGTTTTGGCGGCAGGGTCCTGTGACGGCGGATCGGGCAGTTTTTCTTCGGGCGTTTGGGGGGCGGAAACTACGGGGCTTTCTCCCTTGGCGGCGGAGAAATTTTGACGCGCGCGTTTTTGGGACGGCGCGGCGCACGATGCGCATAAAACGGCGGTGCAAAGAAAAACCAACGGAGCGCGTAAAGAAGTTTTCATAAGCGTTAAAAAAGCAGGTCGGCGTGCTGTTTGCGGCCTAAATGTTCATAGGCTTTGCGCGCGGCTACGCGTCCGCGCGGTGTACGTGCGATAAATCCGGCTTTGATGAGGAACGGCTCAATGACGTCCGTCAGCGTATCTACAGATTCGGACACGGCAATCGCCAAATTTTCCACGCCCACCGGTCCGCCGGAAAAACGGTCAATCAGCGCTTCCAAAATGCGCTTGTCCATACTGTCTAGACCTTCGGAGTCAATATCCAAAGAGTCCATAGCCGTCTGCGCGATTTCCCGCGTGATGACGCCCGTGCCTTTTACTTGCGCAAAGTCGCGCGCGCGGCGTAAAAGGCGGTTAGCGATGCGCGGCGTGCCGCGGGAACGCTTGGCCAGTTCCGTAAGGCCCTCGCGGTCCGCGTCAATGTTTAAGAGGCGCGCGGAGCGTTCCAAAATATCGGTAATTTCGGGCACTTCATAAAAGCCGAGGTTAAACACAATGCCGAAGCGGTCGCGCAGCGGTCCTGTCAATAGACCGGAGCGTGTAGTTGCCCCCACGAGCGTAAAGCGCGGCACGGCCAACTTTAATGTGGTGGAACCGGCCCCTTTGCCCGTATTAATAAAGAATGTAAAATCTTCCATTGCGGGATATAAGGCTTCTTCTACAGCGGGGTTAAGGCGGTGAATTTCGTCGATAAATAAGATGTCGCCTTCGGAAAGTTCGGTGGTGAGCATAGCGGCCAAATCCCCCGGGCGGGCAAGTACCGGGCCGGACGTTACTTTAATGTTCACGCCCATTTCGTGCGCCAGAATGTTGGCGAGCGTCGTTTTGCCCAGCCCTGGCGGCGCATAAAAAAGACAGTGATCCAGCGCCTCCTTGCGGGATTTGGCGGCTTCAATAAAAATATGCAAATTGTTTTTTAATTTTTGCTGGCCTACAAATTCTGACAGCGAAGCGGGGCGCAGAGCAGCTTCGAATCCGGCAGATTCGTCGGGCAGTTGGGTGACATCTAAAATTTCGTTTTGGTTGCTCATTTTTTAAGTACCCGCAGGGCCTCCCGAATGATTGTTTCCAACGGCTCGTCGGGGCTGATGCCATCGGCGTGCAGTTTTTCCATCGCGCGGCGCGCTTCGGCGGCAGAATAACCCAAGGCTCCCAATGCTTCCAGTACGCCGCTTAAATACGGGGCTTCATCCAATACTTTAATTTTGCTTTCACCTTGCACGGTCAGCGCATCCATTTTGTCTTTTAGGGAGTTGATTAATTTTTCGGCGGTTTTATCCGTAAAGCCGAAGATACCCGTCAAAATTTTCGGGTCGCGTTTTAAAATGGCGTTGTGAAAATCGGCAACAGAGCGAAGAGCCTTATTTAAAAATTCCATTGCTTTTTTAGGGCCGGTGTTGGGAATGGCGGTTTTAAAAAGAGTCCAGAGTTCTTTATCCTCTTTGGTTAAGAATCCGTACAGCACCGTGCCGTCGTAGGGGGAAATGGATTCCGCTACATAAAAAGCAGCCTCCTGCCCCGCTGTAAGTTCCAGCGCGCTGCCGTGGGCGAGGTTAACTTCATACCCCACACCACCGCAGAGAATGACGGCACCGTCCTCTTTCACTTCTAAAATTTCGCCTTTTAAATACGCTATCATATTTTCATTTTACCATATTCGGCGGGGGGGAATCTCCCGTGCTTTTTGAGGGAGGGGGTTGATTTTTCAAGCTTGTTTTTTTAAACTGTTATATAGAGTTTACAGGAGGAAGATATGACACAAGGTTTTACGCTTATTGAGTTGTTGGTGGTAGTACTCATTATCGGAATTTTATCCTCTATTGCGTTGCCGCAATATGAGAAATCTGTTAGAAGGGCGCGCGGCGCGGAAGCTGTATTGGCAGCCAAAACCGTAGCGGATGCCGCCAATTTGTATTTTTTTGAACGCCGTCAGTATCCTACGTCTACGTCGGACTTAACAGTTAAGGCACCTGATTTGAAAAATTTCACGTTAACGCTTAACAGAACGGCGAATTCTTCTTTGAATATCGAAATTGCCGCAACCTCGGGTCAAGCCGTGGTAACGATCCAGTGCCAGCGCGGAAAAGTCGTAAGCCGTACTTGCGCCGGTGCGGATTGTTCCGCTTATTTCTCTTCCCAGTTTGAAGCAGGGTCCGCTTGCGGCACCACTAAGTAACAGGTCGGCTTTTTATAAAATCTCGGAACGGAAAAACGTTCCGAGATTTTTTTGTGGAAAAAAATTACATCACTTTTAGCTGTTTGTTTGGAGAGGTTTGCATTTGCGCGGCGGAGCGTTTATTTTTTGCGCTTTTTATTTGCGCTTCCTGTGCAGCTTTGAGCTTAGCCAGAAACGCCGCTTTTACATTTAACTTGTTGTTTAACGGAGCTGTTTTTAAGTGACAGATGCCGATGGCTACCGCGTCTGCGGTATCATCCGGCGACGGCGCTTTATTTAAATTCAGTGTCAGCTGTACCATTCGCTGGACTTGTTTTTTGTCCGCGGTGCCTGTGCCGCAAATCATCAGTTTAACACGTTTAGGGGGATAAAAAATAATCGGTTTTTTTGCTTGTTGGCAGGCCAGAATAATTACGCCGCGTGTTTGCACGGTATTGGCCATTGTGATAGCACGCTTTAGAAAAAAATTCTGTTCCATCGCTATCTGATCAGGTTCGTAAGCGGCTAAAATTTTTTGGAGTTCGTTGTAAATGTATTCCAAGCGTTCGGGCAGTTCTTGATCCGCGTCCGTGTGAATAAGTCCGCACGCGCGTAAAGACAAAACGGAACGGGCGTTTCGTGTAAGAATGGCCCATCCCGTTCTGTCCAAACCAGGGTCTATACCTAAAACAGTGGTTGTATTATCTGTCAAGCGGCCTCTCAAATTAAGCGTTTAATTTGGCGGCAACGGCTTCGTCGATGCTGGAATTGTCGTACACGTTTTTAGTGTCGTCGTGATCGTCCAGCGCGTCGAGCATTTTCATTAATGTTTCGGCGGTATGTTCATCGGTAACGGCTACGTCTGTATCGGGAATCATAGAGAGATCGGCCGATTCCGGTGTAATGCCTTTGGCTTCAATGGCTTTTTTCACAGCGTCCAGCGCGGCCATTTCCGGCGCGGTGATGACTTCGTACACGTCACCCGCAGTGCGTACGTCCTCGGCCCCTGCTTCCAACGCGAGGTCCATCAGTTCATCTTCAGAGATATCTTCTGTTTTGACGACGATTAAGCCTTTGCTTTTAAACATATAAGACACACAGCCCGCCGTGCCAATAGAGCCGCCGTGGCTGGTAAAAATTTTGCGGATTTCCGAGAAAGTGCGGTTTTTATTGTCCGTAGTACACTCTACGATGACCGCCACGGAACCCGGGCCGTAGCCTTCGTATGTAATTTCTTCGTAAGATACACCCGGGAGCTGGCCCGTGCCTTTCATAATGGCACGTTTAACGTTATCAATAGGCATATTGGCGGCGCGGGCGTCATCCATAGCTTTGCGTAAACGGGGATTCTGATCGGGGTTGCCGCCGCTCATTTTGGCGGCGATGGTTACTTCTCTTAAAATCTTGGTAAAAACTTTGCCTTTTTTGGCGTCTACGAGGGCCTTTTTATGTTTAATGCCGGCCCAGTGTGAATGTCCACCCATAGGTATATCTCCTTACTGCAAAATAAGATACTTCTATTCTAGCAAATTTTTGGCTGAGCGGAAGAGAATGCTTGTTGATTGCGGAAACACAATCCGTTTTAGGAAGAAAACATTTGCCCCGCATGGGATTTTGCTTCGGTAAATTTCCTGACGGAAATTTCCTGCGCACGCGGGAGTGCGCCTTCGAACCGGGCCTCGCGGTTTTTGCCTTGCGCACTTAGTAGGCGCAAACAAAAACAACGCTCCGGCCTTCAAATCCCAACGCAGGCAAAGCAGTTTGCCTGCTTGCGGCGCAAACAAAGTTTGCCCCGCATGGGATTTTGCTTCGGTAAATTTCCTGACGGAAATTTCCTGCGCACGCGGGAGTGCGCCTTCGAACCGGGCCTCGCGGTTTTTGCCTTGCGCACTTAGTAGGCGCAAACAAAAACAACGCTCCGGCCTTCAAATCCCAACGCAGGCAAAGCAGTTTGCCTGCTTGCGGCGCAAACAAAGTTTGCCCCGCATGGGATTTGAACCCATACCACCGGTTCCGAAGACCGGTACTCTATCCAGTTGAGCTAACGGGGCGTATATTTATTCTAGCAAAAAATGCTGCGGACGTTTTCTAATTAATTTTTTTGAGTTGGCGGGAGAAAAAAATTTTTGATATAACTATAATATTATGAAATCAATTAAAAATGAAGGGACCGTCTGCTGTCCCCACCGTTGTGAACCTTTTGATGCGGAATACTGGTCGCTCGTGAGTGCGGACCAAGACCCCGATTTAAAAACCGCCGTACTCGGCGGGGAACTGAATTTAGTACGCTGTCCGGAATGCGGAGCTTTTTTCCACCACGACGGGGAGCTGATTTACTTTGATGCACCCGCAGAGCTGCTGGTTTTTGTCTTTTCGGAAAAGAACCGTGCAAAAGAATCCGAACTCTTGGCGCGTATGCAAGAAGATTACGGCATTATTAAAAATACGCTTTTAAAACAGTTGAATATGGATTATCCTCCTGTATCCGTTTTCGGACTGGAAGCGTTAAAAAACATTTTGCAGGAAGAAGAAACAAACCGTTTTGAATCAGAAGCCGTCGCCGCAGCTGCCGCTTTACTGGGGTTTAGCGTAGCGCGTTTGAAACCGTCTTACGCGAGGCAACATCATTTTCCCTTCTATGTTCCCGCGCCCGCGCAAGACCGGACCGCACACGGTTTTGCCGTGGCGGCCTCGAAGGTGCTTAAGTCGGGCTTAGCCAGCACGCTTTTGCGTCATTTTGAAGATAAGATGAGTGAGGACGGAGCTGATGCTCCGGTAGTATTATGAGATCTTTCCTTCCGAAAAAGTATGAAGAGCAGCTCTATGCTGTGGGTGCGTATGCGCATAAATTGGGCTTAAAAGCTTGGGTGGCAGGGGGTGCCGTGCGCGATTTTTATTTGGGTAAAGACACACTGGACATTGACCTTTCGTTTAACGGAAACCAAGAATCCGTCGCTGGATTTTGTATCAAACAATGGGGCGGCGGAAAACGAAAATTCTCCCGCTTTTGCACGTTTCGCGTAAATATGGCTAACGGCCTTAAGTTTGATATGGTCCGTGCGCGTAAAGAAAAATATCCTTATCCCGGGGCTCTTCCGGAAATTGAGCCGACGCAAGACATTAAGGACGATTTATTCCGCCGCGATTTTACCGTCAACGCTTGGTGTTTTTCCATTCATCCGGCTACTTTCGGAAAATCATACGATCCTTTCGGCTCCAAAAAGGATATTGACGCCGGCCTTATCCGCGTACTTCACAACAAAAGCTTTTTGGATGACCCCACCCGTCTTTACCGCGCGGTGCGTTTCGCCGGACGTTTCGGTTGGAAACTAGCCCCAAAAACCGAAAAATTGTTGATGGAAGCTGTGCGGGAAGAATATCCGCTGTTGTTGTCGCGCGAACGATTTAGCCACGAATTTTTAAAAGTACTGAAGGAAGAAAAAATCCGCGAGATTTTTCAGTTAATGGAAAAGTATGATTTGTTGAAATTTGCGTGGCCCGGACTTCATTGGCACGATGCCCTGTTGCGTACTAAAGACGTAGCGGAACGTACGGGGATTTTGGTGTGTATGCTGGGCACGAGCGGAGAAGATTTCCTTCGCAGTTTACGGCTGCCCAAAGAGTTCGGACAGGAAATTCACGGGGCGTGGAGGATTGTGCAAGAACAGATGACTCCGATGTCGTCCATTTCTCCGCTGCAGACGGAAATCATCAAAGCCGTGTGCCCCAATTTGTCTCCCACCGCGCTGGAACCTTGTTTTATTCGCGGTCGTGAACTGAAAGAAATGGGTTTTGTGGGCCGAAAAATTTCTTTGGCGCACGAGCGCGTACGCAAAGCCCAATGGGAAGGAAAAGTGACTAACCACGAAGAAGCTGTTACTTTCTTGAAACAATAAGTGTTTATTACCTTTTTGTATTAGTTGTATGAGGGCGTCCCTATTTTTAGAGTGGGGCGTTTTTTGTATGTGGTGAAATATTATTGCGTGGGAGGCGCCGGCAGAGATGAATTTTGTGTTGCTTTTTGCTTTTATTTCGACGTACTCGGTGCGCTGTTAGTTTACGGGGTTGACGTCGGTCATTATACCCTAATATTTTTATAAAAAGCGGCCGGCCCCTAAGTTAGCCGGCCGTTTCCAGCTCGTGAATAAAAAGGGGAATGTGCGGCCCCTTTTTATATTTTTTTGCTTTAGTTATTAATCTTAATTATTGTTTTATAAATAATTAAGATTATATTTATTATAATTAAATAAAACTAATTAATCAAGCGGGTTTTATCAAAAGAAGCTTTTTCCGTACGCGCAGGCGTGCAGGGAGAGGGATAAATTGGTAGAATACAAAGGTATGGATATTATTGTTTTGTTACCTGTTTTATTTTTCTCCATCGTACTGCACGAATTTGCGCACGGTTATGCCGCGTACCGTTGCGGAGATGATACCGCCTATATGCTGGGGCGGTTGACGCTCAATCCCGTAAAGCATATAGACCCCGTAGGTACGATCATTGTTCCAGCGTTTTGTTATTTGACGGGACTCCCTATGTTTGGCTGGGCCAAGCCGGTGCCTATTAGCGTACAGCGTTTAGATTCTCCGCGTGCCGACATGGGGAAGGTAGCGTTGGCGGGTCCTTTTGCCAATTTTACTTTGGCGGTGGTATGCGTCATTGCTTTAAAATTTTTGTTGCTGACTGCTTCCCGTATTCCCGAGGCTACCGTAAAAACGCTCTTTCATCTATTGCAATACGGCATAACGGTAAATATCTTACTGGCCGTTTTTAATTTAATTCCCATTCCGCCTTTGGACGGCGGTCGCATTGCGGCTTCGCTGCTGCCCATACGTGCCGCGTTTAAGTATGAGTTGTTTTTCAGCCGTTACGGAATGTATATCATTTTGGCGCTTATTTTAACGGGCGGCGTGCGCTATATTATAATGCCCGCGGTTATTTTTATTATGGGATTATTTTCCAAATTTTTAATGCTTTAAAGAGGTATGGTATGAATAGTGAAAAAATTGTATTATCCGGTATGCGCCCGACGGGCAGACTCCATTTGGGAAATTTCCACGGAGCGCTTAAAAACTGGACGCGTTTGCAGGATAAATACAACTGCTATTTTTTCGTGGCGGATTTACATTCGTTAACTACCGCGTATGACCAAACACAAAATTTGGCGGCCAATTCCCAAGCGATGCTGACTGACTGGCTGACCGCAGGGTTAGATCCCCGAAAATGTACCATTTATATTCAGTCTGACGTACCCGAAATCAGTGAACTTAATACGCTTCTTGGTATGATTACGCCGCTGGGTTGGCTGCTGCGCAACCCGACGTACAAAGAACAAATCCAAGAACTGTTGAAACAAAAATACGCCGGCCAAATGGATGAAAAATCGTTGGGCGAAAAATTAAATTCCATCGCTGGAGACGAAGAAATTTCTTCGTTTGGTTTTTTGGGTTATCCCGTTTTGATGGCGACGGATATTCTCATTCATCAGGCTGCATATGTTCCGGTGGGTAAAGACCAAACGGCCCACTTGGAAATCGCACGAGACTTAGCCCGTCGTTTTGCCGAGATTTACGGTACGCCCGCGTTTACGGAACCGGAACCGCTTTTTACGAGCGTTGCGCGTGTGCCCGGGCTTGACGGACGGAAAATGTCTAAGTCGTACAATAACGCTATTTCATTGGGCGAAGATTTGGAAACGGTGCGCAAAAAAGTAATGGCAATGTTTACCGATCCCAATAAGAAGAAAGCCAATGACCCCGCCGATCCCGAAGGCTGTGTAGTGTTTGCGTTTCATAAAATTTATAATCCCAATGCTGCCAAGCGGTGCGAAGAATGCAAGGCCGGTGCATTGGGATGTGTGGCGTGCAAAAAAGAACTTTTTGCGTTAATGGAGCCCGAACTTAAAGCGTTTTCCGAACGCCGCAAATCGTTTGAAAACGATACGGATTTGCTCCATAAAATTGTTTTAGAAGGGAAAGAAAAAGCCCGCGCTTCCGCTGCCAAAACTTTGGCAAGCGTTAAAAAAATTATGCGGATAACCCAATAAAGGCGGTTAAATAACAATATGCATACTGCGCCGATAAATGTCCATATTAATGTGTTTGAAGGGCCGATGGATCTGCTGTTGCACCTCATTAAAAAGGATAATTTGGACATTTGCGATATTAACATTGCGGAAATTACCAAACAGTATTTGGACTATTTAAACGTAATGAAGGAACTGAATTTGGAAGTAGCCGGTGAGTTTTTGGTAATGGCTAGCACGCTGATGCAAATTAAAGCCAAAACGCTGCTTCCTTCCCAAGCGCCCACGACGGAGGACGAAGGTCCCAATCCGGCTAAGGAACTCATTGCCAAATTGGTGGAATATCAGAAGTACAAAGAAGCCAGCAAATTTTTGGACCGCAAATTGGAAGAGAACAAAGACAATTTCTACCGTACTGCGCCTATTTTTGACGACGGGGAAAAAGTCATTAACCTTCAAATGTTTGATTTGCTTGCTGCCGTCAAACGCGCTTTTGAGCGGCTGGACGAACGTAAACGCATTGAACTGTTAAAGGTGGAAGAATTTCCCATTGAAATAAAAATGCAAAAAGTGGTGGATATGCTTAAAACCCGTACGTGGGTACTGTTGGATGATATTTTTGTGGGCGAAACCAAAAAACGCGGGATTATCACGTGTTTTATGGCGCTTTTGGAGCTGATGAAAATTAAAAAACTATTGGCGCGGCAAGATGAGAAAGAAGGGCAAATCCGCATTTATTTAAATCCGGAAAATAAAGATAAAGATTTTAAAACCCTGATGCACGGTTCGGCTGCGTAAACCGTCCGGAGGAATTTTATATGAGCGAAGAACAAATCCAACCCGTTACAGACGAAGCGCAAGTGAATGTTGAGCAAGTCTCTTCTTCAACCAAAGACGTGCCGCAGACACGACGGGCACATACGGATGCGGCGAGTGGAAACGGACCTGCCGCCGCGGACGGAGAGGCCCTGTCGGGAGCGCTGGTGGAAACGGAAGATCTGAAAAAAATCATAGAAACCCTTTTGTTCATTACCGACCGCCCCGTCAAACCCAGCCGCATCGCCGATGTAGTGGAAACGGCTGATGCCCGCCGCGTGCGTGAAATTATCCGCGAACTTCAGGAAGAGTACGCTTCGCAGGGACGCGCTGTGCGGATTGTGGAGCTCGGCGGAGGTTTCCAGATGTCCACCAAACCGGAGTACGGCCGCTGGGTTCGTCGTTTATATAATGAAAAAATGACCACCAAACTGTCCAATGCCGCGCTCGAAACGCTGGCGATTGTGGCGTATAAACAGCCTATTACCCGCGCAGAAATGGAAGCCATCCGCGGTGTAGACGTGGCGGGACCGTTGGAGCGTCTGTTAGAACGTGCCTTGGTGCGTGTGGTGGGTAAAAAGGATACGGTCGGCCGTCCGATGGTGTACGGTACGACGGACGAATTTTTGCGTATGTTCGGGCTTAATAAAATTTCCGAGCTGCCGGATTTACAGGTGTTTGCCGCCAAAACCCTGCACGAAAAACAGGAAGATTTGCCGTTTGGCGATCCTCTTCCGCCGATTGGCGAACCCGCCATTATTCCGCTTGAAGAACTGGAAGGGGAAGAAAAATTGGAAGCATTGGATTCTTCCGCCGCCGATCCGTTTTTTACGCGCAACAGTTATAACCGCGGAAGTTTCTTTCCCGAACCGTTAGAATCGGACGCGCTGCAAAATGCGGATGCTTCCACACCGGCCGCTGCCGATCCGGACGAAGCGTCTTCTGCCTTGCAACAAGAAGCGTCCGCCGATGAAGAGCCGGCCGCACGGCAAACCGCGCGTGATGAAAGTGTGCAGCAGTCTGGAACCGGAGCCGCCGCAGAGGCGCGATCCAATCAGGAGGAAAATTAATATGAATATCGTTTTAGCCGCCAGCGAGGCGTTTCCGTTTTGTAAAACCGGAGGATTAGCTGATGTCGTTGGTGCTCTTTGCCAGCAGTTTGCTTCCCGTAAAAATAATAAAGTGCTGTTGTTTTTACCGCACTACCGCAACATTGTGCGCGTTTCGTCTTTAAAGATTGTGCCGGGCGTATATTTAATTCCGGTGGGAGATAAAATCGAACAAGTTTCTCTTTCCTATATTAATTGGGGCAATGTGCTGGTATTTTTTGTGGGTAACCGCAAATATTTCGACCGCGATGGCCTCTACCGCACCAAATCCGGCGAATATCCTGATAACGACGAACGCTTTATTCTATTTTCCCGTGCGGTGTTGGAAGGGTGTAAATTTATCGGTTTCCGCCCCGATTTGATTCACTGCCACGACTGGCAGACGGGGCTTATTCCCGCTTATTTAAAAACTGTCTACAAATTGGATGCTTTTTATACCCGTACCCGCAGTTTGTATACCATTCATAATATCGCCTATCAGGGGCATTATCCGTATTCTTCTTTCCGCAAAGCGGGTTTCCATCCGGTAGATTATACGCCCGATAAATTTGAGTATTATGGCGGAATCAGTTTCTTAAAAAGCGGTCTCGTATTTGCCGATAACATTAATACCGTCAGTCCTAACTATGCGCGTGAAGTGCAGAGTGATCCGGCAATGGGTTTTGGGTTGGAAGGACTGTTGCGTTACCGCGCGGATCATTTCTGTGGGATTGTCAATGGAATAGACACCGAAGTATGGGATCCTGAAATTGACCCCGTTTTGCCGGTGGGGTATGACGCTTCCGAAGCCGTCCGCGGAAAACTGGCCGCCAAACTGGCTCTTCAGCAGCAGTGCAAACTGGAGCAGGATCCGGATAAGCCGCTGGTGGGTATCGTATCGCGTTTGGACTATCAAAAAGGTCTTGATATTGCTCTTAATTTAATGGAACAATTTAAAGACCGCGTACAGTTTGTTGTTCTGGGTATGGGCGACCCTATGTTGGAAAAAGCATACCAAAGTTTGGCGCGTAATAACGCGGGCAAAGTAAGTTACAACGGCCGTTTGGACGAAGATTTGGCACACCGGATTTATGCGGGCGCGGATTTGTTCTTAATGCCGTCGCGTTTTGAGCCGTGCGGACTTTCGCAGCTGATTGCAATGAAGTATGGTGCGCTGCCCGTCGTCTCGCGCGTGGGCGGCTTGGTGGATACTGTTAAAGGTTATGACGGTGCCAATGAAGAGTCCGCCACCGGATTTTTTATCAACCAATTTAGCGAGAAGGGAATTGCCCAGACGCTTGAAGAAGCGTTAAAAGCGTTTGGAGATAAAAAAGTGTGGAATCGTCTTGTTAAAAACGCGATGCGGCAGGATTTGTCTTGGGATAAATCAGCACAGGCATATTTGGATTTGTACCGCAAAACGGTCATTTAAACACAGGGATTAAAAAGAGGTATTATGAAAAAATTTTTAAAACTTTCGGTCGCTTTGGTGTTTCTGTTTATGGCGGGATCCTTGTCTGCTGCCGAAGTGAAAAATGTGATTTGGATTATCGGGGACGGTATGGGGCCGGAACTGATGGGATTCTTTATGCAGGGGGTACGTTACGCGGGCCTTGAAGGATATCCGGACAATGTCTCCCACCTCGAAAAAATGATGAACAAAGGCTCGTGGGGGCTCTATTTTAACAATACGTACGATACGGTGGTAACGGATTCGGCCGCTTCCGCTACGCAAATGGCGACGGGCGTGTTGACCCGCCCCGAAGTCATCGGCCGCGATTTTAACGGCAAAGACGTTAAAACGCTGATGGAACTGGCCAAGGAAAAAGGCAAATCCGTGGGTGTGATTTCGGATACGTACGTGACCGACGCCACTCCCGCCGGATTTACGGCCCACGTTTCCGGCCGCGGGCAAAAAATGGAAATCGCGCGCCAGCAAATTGCTTCCGGAACGGATGTGATTTTAGGCGGAGGACTGAAGTATTTTGATTCGGGTGAAAATACCCTGTTGTTGGGCCGCGCCAAATTGCAAGGGTACCACGTGGTCAAAAATAAAAAAGAATTATCTAAAGTAAAATCGGGCAAAGTGCTAGGTTTATTTTCCGAAGAAGCAATGCCGCTGGCAGTAGAACTTCACAAATACCCGCAAATGCCCGCCTTGGTTGAAATGGCGCAAAAAGCCATAGAGGTATTGGAACAAAATAAAGAAGGGTTTATCCTAATGGCGGAAGCGGGTAAAATAGATTGGGCTGCCCACGCCAACGATGCGGGCGCTGTGTTGGCGGAAATGAAAACGATTGACGCGCTCATTGCGTTTGCCGTGGAGTATGCCGATAAACATCCCGACACGCTCGTTTACGTAAATGCGGACCACGACACGGGGCTGGGTACCTTTGTTTACCGCTATATTGGCCGAGCCGAACGCGCCCGCAAAACCGCCCGCGGAGAAGCAGTGTATGGCGGAGGTACGGATTATGCTTCTTTCAATACGTATAAACTGTTGGACAAACAAAAAGGCAGTTTGTACACGCTGGAACGGGAATTGCGGGCATTGCCGTCGGAAAAACGCACAAAGGAACATATCCAAGAGCGTCTGTCGCAGACTTTGGGATATGAGGTTGATATTTCTGATTTTTATAACCTGTCTGATGTTTCCGGTATTTTCCGGCAATTAAACGAACAGCGCGGGATGAGCTGGGCGACACAAAACCATTCTGCAGCTCCGCTTATCGGGGTGGCATACGGAGAAGGAGCCGGCCGTTTTACGGGGGTTTACCATAACACGGAAATCCTGCCGCGTTTAAAAGACGTACTGGGTTGGAATGAGGATTGATTTATGGCGGATTTGTTAGCGGAAAATACGTCGGCTAAGCCTAAACATATTTTGCGTTTGTACAGACGGCTGTTTCTGTTGGTGTTTGCAGTGGCGGTGTTGTGGCAGAGTCTGCTTTTTGTGGATGCCAAACTGGGAAATTATTATCGGGAACTGTCTGATTCCTTTAAAGTGATTTTGGTGGTGGAAGGGCGTCCCTCCAACGAAACGCTGGAGCAGACGGGCGAGTCGTTAAACCAAAAAACGGATGTTTTTTCCGTACGGCTTTATTCGCCCGAGGACGCGTTGGCGGAGGTACGCCGCCAAAACCCGCAGCTGACGGAATTTCTTTTACTGATGGGAAAGAATAAAATGCCCGCTTATTACGAACTGAAACTCAGCCCGCAGGCCGTCAATAATATCGGGCCGTTTGTGGATAATTTGGCGTCGGAATACGAGATTCTTTCCCCGCGTTATAACGCTGTGCACGCGCGCCTTGTTTTTTACACCGGCTTATGCGCCAAAATGCTGCGCTTGGCTTTACTCTTTGCGGGACTTTTATTTTTGGCTTTTATGTTTTTAGTGGAAGCCTATCCGTCCGCAGACGCGCGTTCCCACCACGTTGGAGGAGCCGTATCCGGTGTGCTGGCGGGCGTTTGTGCGTGCGCGTTTTTTGCGCTTCTGTTGTATCCGACGGGCTTTTTAAATGAGGTCGCGCGGCAGTTTACCACGCCCGAGCGGCAAATTTTAGTGTTTGCTTTCTGCGGACTTTTCGGGTGGACGTTATCCAAATGGCAAAAATTTTAAGCGTTATGCTGGCTTTATTTTTTTGCACTTCGCCGCTTTTTTGCGACGAAGCCGCCGATCGTAAGCAAGAAATTGAACGTCTTAAAAAAGAAGCCGCGCAAAAGGAGAGCGAACTGAAAAAATACCGCGAGCAGGAACAAAAAATTTCCAAAGAAATTTCCGCGCTGGAAAGCCGTAAAGAACGGACGCAGCAGTTGAAGAATAAAGTAGAGTCCGATATTTCCTTTGTAGAGCAAAATTTGTTGTCTATCGAGGAAAAACGCGCCGCGCTGGAACGCAGTATGCCGATGTGGCAGGGCGTAGTGGCGGAAGAACTGAAAAACTATTATTTTACGCCCCCCTGCACTTTCTGCGTAGGGGGATATAGTTTGGAACAGGATATTTTTATAGAGCGGATGATTACGCACAAAGCCGCGTTTGCCGCAGAGCTGAAAAAAGAAAACCAAGAAGCCAAAGAGCGTATCCATTCCTTTGAAGAACGTAACCGCAAGTTGCTGGCGGAGAGTTCTAAAATTAAAGAAGAACAGGCAGTGCTTTCACAATCATTTAATAAAAAGAAACAAGATTTGGATGTTACCAAACGCAAAGCCGACGCTGTGCGTAAAGAAATCAACGAACTTAATAAATCTGCCGAAGAACTGAATAATCTGCTTGCTTCTTTCGAGCGCAAACGTAAAGCGGATGCGGACAAAAAAGCTTCTTCGTCCAAGACGGTGTCGGGAGACAGAAAATCTTCCGGACCGAAGATTGACGCGCCGGCCCGCAGCCTGCCGTGGCCGGTAAGCGGTAAGGTAATCAGCAAATTCGGAAAAGAATACCGCGCGGACCTTAACACGTGGATTTTCCGCGACGGAATTAAAATTTCCGCTTCGGCCGGCGAACCGGTCCGTTCCGTGGCGGAGGGCAGCGTCATTTACGCGGGTCCGTTCCGTTCGTACGGCAACGTGGTGATTGTGGACCATAACAAAGGATTCTTTTCCATTTACGGATTTTTGAAAGAAATTCAAGTCTCCGTGGGAGACAAACTGCCTGTGCAGGGCATTATCGGTACGGCGGGGCAGGACACGCAGGCCCGTTCCGGCACCGGCAAAAACGCAGTATATTTTGAAATCCGTCAGGGAGCCACCGCAGTCGATCCGCAAATTTGGCTGAAATAAATTTTGAGAGGAATATATGAAATCCAAAAAACTCAACCGTTGCGCCGTTTTGGCGGCCGTATTATTTTTTATGGGGACGCTGTTTCCGTACGCTTACGCGGCGGCCGACAGCAGCTTGAAACAGCTCCGTACGTTTGTGGATGTACTGGAGTTCGTAAAAGAAAACTATGTGGAAAAGACCGATACGGACAAGTTAATTTCCGGCGCGATTAAAGGCGTCGTAAACGAGTTGGACGATTTTTCCCAGTATTTGGATCCGAAGGATTACAAAGAATTAAAAAACGATACCCGCGGCGATTTTGGCGGTTTGGGGATCCGTCTTCAGCAAATCGACGGATTTGTTACCGTCGTTACGCCTATGCCCAATACTCCCGCGTTTAAGGCGGGCGTTATGCCTAACGACCGTATTTTATTTGTGGACGACAAAGATTTGAGCGGAATGAAACTGGACGAAGCGGTTGATTTGATGCGCGGCCCCGTGGGAAGCAAAGTTAAAATTACGATAAGCCGTAAAGACGAAAAAACAGGCGAATATAAAAAACTGCCCGATTTCCACTTTAAACGCGAAACCATCGTACCCGAAGTCGTCTACCACCGCATGTTGGACGGCAAAGTCGGCTACCTTTATATGGTGGATTTTTCCGGCCATAGCAGCGAAGAGGTCAAAAAGGCGCTTGCCGATATGCAAAAGCAGGGAATGACCGCGCTGGTGCTGGACTTGCGTTTTAACCCGGGCGGGCTTCTGACGGGCGCGGTGGATATTTCCAAACTGTTTTTGGGGCCGGACCAAATGATTGTTTACACCCAAGGCCGCAAACCGGAATACTATCAGGAATTTAAAACCTCGCTGAAGGGTGAATATGCGGAGCTGCCAATGGCGGTTCTCGTCAACCAAGGTTCCGCCAGCGCAAGCGAAATTGTTTCCGGCGCGCTTCAGGATAACGGCCGCGCGTTTGTGGCGGGGCAGCGGACGTTCGGCAAAGCGAGTGTTCAGCAGGTGCTGCCGCTTTCCGGAGGGGCAGGGCTGCGGCTGACGATTGCCAAATATTATACGCCTTCCGGACGGCTTATCCAGCGCGACTACCGCGATAAATCCAAAGCCGACGAAGGCGGTATTCTGCCGGATGTGGAAATTCTGGTCGCGCCGGAAGAAGAAGCCAAAGTGTTTATGCAATATAACGACGTTATTTATACCCCGGGCAAAAAGGCTCCCGTCGTGGAATTTAAGGCCAAAGATCCGGTATTGGACCGCGCCGTGGAAATTTTAACCGGAAAAATGACGTTGGAACAAGCGAAAGAAATTGCCCAAAAAGAAGCCGAAGAACGTAAAGCGCAAAAAGAAAAGAAAGCCGCCGGAAAAGAATAAATATGAAAAAAGATTTGATGATTTTAGGAATTGAATCCACGTGTGACGAAACGTCCGCCGCGCTCTTAAAAGGCGGCAGGGAAATCGTTTCCAACGTGATTTATTCCCAAATTGAAGAACATAAAAAATACCACGGCGTCGTGCCCGAATTGGCCAGCCGCGCGCACGCGGCCAAAATCGCCACCGTTATTAACGAAGCGTTGGGCGATCACCCGCTTGATTATGTGGCGTTTGCCAGCGGCCCGGGCCTTCCGGGGGGACTGATGGTGGGGCGCGTGGCGGCCGAAACCCTTGCAAATTTTAAAAAAACGCCTATAATAGGAGTAAACCACTTGGAGGGGCACATCTTCGCTTGTGAGTTTGAAGGAACCGAAGCGAAGGCGCGTTTGTCGTTCCCTCTGGTGGCTTTAGTCGTTTCGGGAGGACATACGGAGTTGTGGTACGTAAAAGGCTACGGCAACTATAAAATTTTGGGCCGCACGCGCGACGACGCCGCTGGAGAAGCCTTTGATAAAGTGGCCAAGCTCTTGGGTCTGCCGTACCCGGGGGGACCGCAAGTGTCCAAACAGGCGTTAAGCGGCCGGCGCGAGGCTATTGCGTTTCCGCGTCCGTTGTTGCCCGGGACGTGGGAATTTTCGTTCAGCGGTATTAAAACGGCCGTCAGTTATTATTTGCGCGACCATAAAGATTTCAGCATTCCCGACGTATGCGCCAGTTTTGAAGAAGCAATGGTGGAAACGCTTGTTACCAAAACCTTATTGGCCGCTAAGAAATATAAGGTTAAACACGTGGCAGTTGGGGGCGGTGTGGCAGCCAATGCGCTTCTGCGCGAGCGGATGACGGAGAAAGCCAAAGAGATGGGCGTAGAGACGCACTTTGTGGATAGGAAACTGTCGTCGGATAATGCCGCTATGATTGCCTTGGCCGCCTATAAAAAACTGGAACACGCCGAAAAAACGGGCAAGCCGGTTAAAAAGAATATTAATATCGATCCCAATATGAAAGTGCGCAACTGGGAATAGTGAGGACTTGAAATGATTTTGTGGGCTATGCCCGATGCGGGTGCCAAGAGCAGAGAGCAGTATAATACGCTTGTTTCGCTTTTCAAAGAAGCATATCCTTCCGTAGATTTGACCATACGCATTTTTACGCGAAACGTGCTTTGGCGGCGGATGTTTACCATTAAAAACCCGACGCACGAAGAAGAAATACCGGATGTTATTCAAATCCCGCATTATTGGACTGCGCTTTTGGTGCGCGAAGGGGTGGCGGCCAATTTGTCGGAATTGGACCCGGGGTTATCCCTGTCCGAATGTTTGCTGCCGTTGAAAGCCCATTGTTACCAACCCGGTACGAAAGATATCTACTCTTATCCTTGGTGGTTTGATTTAAGTGCGCTGCACTACCGTGCCGACCATTTAAAACTTGTCACCGCACATCCCGAGCAGGACTTGGCCACTTGGCAGGGCTTGTTAAACGTATGTGAAGCCCTGCGCGAAACATTCAGTGATGTGGCCGGTTATTACCCAATGCAAAATAGTGACTGGCGCGGATCCCTGTCTATGCGCAACGCGCTTCCGTGCGTGTGGAGCCGCGGCGGGGGGCTGTTGTCTGACAACCGGAGCCAAACCTTAGTGGGAACGAAAATTTTTAAAGAAGGTATTCACGATTACGTAACGCTGGCCCTTAAAAATTATATGCCTATTTTGCGCGAACGCGGTTCGCTGGGCACGCTGGCGTCCGGAAAAGCCAGTATGATGATTTCCCGCAAGCAGGGCATCAATACATTTAACGTACGCCGCGGCCTGCGGGTGCGCACGCTGCCTGTGCCCGCTACGGGGGAGACAAGCCACGCGTATTTATCCGGTATGAATTTGTTTGTCAATGTGCGCAGTGAGCACAAAAAAGATGCGTTAAAATTTATTAAATTCTGTGCGCGGCCCGATATCCAACTGCGTTATGCGGGAATGGTGGAAGCTTTTCCGGCGTTTGAAGGTGCGTTTGAACAATTTATTTTTTCGTCGTCGCAGCGGCTTCAAACCTATACGGGAATTTTATCCTCCGCGCGCACACTGCCGAATATTACGATAATGGGCACGATTATGGAAATTCTCAAACGCATTTTGGCCGTCTGCGCTACGCAGATTGTGGAGAACCGTTTTACGCAGGCTTCTTTGGACCGCGAACTGGACCTGGCCGCGAAGGAAGTTGAATACCTGCTGTCCATTTACGAGGGATAACCAATGCTTGACCGAAAATCCTATACGCTTTATAAATTCCATAAACAATTGAATCAGTCTTTCCAAAACAAACGGTCGCTGTTGGAATGTGCGTTGCCTGCGCTGCGCAATTTGTTTAAGTTGGACCGCGTATACTTTTTCGACTGGCAGCAGGAGCGTGCGCTGCTGTCTTTAAAAATGATGTGCAAAAAAGAATACTGTATGGATATGCAGGAGGATATTTCTGTTCTGAATGAACCCGTCTTTTTGCGCCAGCTGCTGCAAACCGGTATTGCCGAAACGACCGATTTAAGTTATCCAGCTTTGTATGTATTGGTAAAATGGCAGCGGCCCAGTCTGGAGCTTAAATCGGGGGAAGTTCATTCTTATATGCAGGAAAAAGTGGGTGTGCTGCGTTTAGAACGCTTTCGCAAAAGCCGCGTGTTTACTAACGCGGAAATTGATTTGATTAAAGATTTGGGGCTTGAAATCTCCCATAATTTGCGTAATACGGAGATTGATCAGGCTAAAAACCAGCGTTTGCGTGTGTCTACGGCACTTAACGATTTATCCACCATTTTTGCGTCCTCTCTGCGTCTTAACGACGGTCTTGAACTGATTTTAAAAGGTGTGCAAAAGTATTTTCGTTTTGACCGCGTGCGGCTGTATCTGACGGACGCGGACGGCAGTGAAATCAAATCCGTGCTGGGGGTAGATGTTTCCGGCAAGGTAACCCAAGAGGACGGGAAAAACTTGGGCGGGGGGGAAACACACATTTTAAAAGAGGTATTTGATTCTTCAGCCACTTATCGTTCTGTGCGCAGCGTGGTATATATTCCGCTTAAAGTGCAGCGGAACAAAGTAGGTTTTTTGACGTTTGACAATTTGTTATCCCGCCGCAAAATCGGATATTTGGATTTTATTTCACTCCAACAGTTTGCCACGCAGATGGCACTGACGATTGATAATGCCCGCCTGTTTGAACGCGTGCAGGAGCTTTCCAATTACGACGAGCTGACTAAGCTGCCCGTACGCCGTTATTTCAATGAAAAATTTGCCGAAGAGATTTACCGTTCCAAACGGTTTGATTTAACGCTTTCCTTAATTATTATGGATATTGACTGGTTCAAACAGATTAACGACGGCTACGGCCACCAAATCGGCGACTGGGCGCTGAAAGAGGTCAGCCGCGTAATCCGCACCGGTTTGCGCCAGACGGACGTGCCCTGCCGCTTTGGCGGGGACGAAATGATTATTATGCTTCCGCGTACTAACGGCGAAGAAGCCAAAATTATCGCCAAGCGTTTAAAAGACCGTATCCACTCCATTATGCTGCCCGAACGATATACCGATGGCAAAGCTGTGCATTTAAGTATTAGCCAAGGAATATCCTCTTTCCCAATGGACGGCGAAACGCCGGAGATGTTGTTAGAAAAAGCGGATAAAGCGTTGTATGTGGTTAAGCAGAACGGGCGCGGTTCGTTTGCGGTATATCGCGAAGTAGCCGAACAAGCGGAAGCTGCCGTGGAAGCAGGGACGGAAAATTCGG
This sequence comes from Candidatus Avelusimicrobium sp., assembly GCF_051874775.1. Lineage (GTDB taxonomy): Bacteria > Elusimicrobiota > Elusimicrobia > Elusimicrobiales > Elusimicrobiaceae > Avelusimicrobium. The sequence continues at coordinate 54,478 of NZ_JBJEGE010000002.1, read as the reverse complement.
CGGAACCTTTAGAAAAATCCTTGGCGGATGATTCTTCCCGATTGGAAAAATAAATGAGTTATAAGTAAAATACCGTTCTTAAGTCTATGCCGGTAGTCATTCTAGAGGGTTTTAATCTGAAAGCTATTGTTCTCTAGGTAATAGATCCCGTATAGAAACTTTACGGGATCACTTTTTATATAAGACTTCTGAGAAATCACTCCATAAATAAATCAGACGATCGAAAATCCAAAAAACAGTTGACAAGTAGCGCAAAAGTTGCAAAAATTTAAAGGTACTGTATCGGCGTGTAATTTTAACGCGCCGTTTTGCGCGTGTTTTTAGGTGCGCCACAGCTTTGTAAAACTTAATTTTACGACGGGACATATTCCCCAAATGGATACATATACAATGAACAAACTTAAAAGTTTACTCCGGGTTTTTTCGGGTAAAGCGGTGCTTTGCGCCGTTTTAGCCCTGTTGTTTTTTACGGCAAGTGCGTCGCTTTTTGCACAAACGGCTGAGGTAAGATATGCTGGCGTGTTTTATAGGGAAATGTCTTCCGGCGCAAGTGTACAAAATGTATATTGTGATTATTCTTTAGCCAATACTCCGTCTTTTTTGAACTTAAAAACGGCTTCTTCTCAGCCTGGTTTTTATTCCACTACGTCGGTGATGGAAGGGATGCTTTTCGGTGAATGTGCTTCTAAGGGAACTGCTATGAATGTGGGAGAAATTAGAACAGATGGGGACTTTCAAGTTCGCTTAGTTTCCAAAAAAACTGATTCTCCCGAATCGGCAAATTCTAGGATAAGCGATAAAAATTATAGCTTGTATGACCGTTTTTATGTGAAAAATCAATATTACAAAATAGAGGACTGCGAACTTGATACTGCTAGTGGCAAGTATAAACCTAAGGCGGGTGCAGTGCTTCAAACTTTTTACGATAATTATGAAATTGTTGGTTATAATTCTACAGCTTCCGGCTATGCTATTGATGTAGACTCCAATTCTTTGGATAACCGTAGTTTTGTGTATATGCCTAATCCTCCTGGTAACTCTAACACTACGGATCCGTGGGTGTCTTCGGCGTTGATTGAATACGATCAGCCGTATTCTTCTATTGCTAATGTTAATAATAAAACGTCTTATCCCAACCACTGCTTAGCGTTGTGTATGAATGTATACTGCACTAATAAACCGATAGGGGGTAGTACTTATTCCATTGCATTTCCGCTGCAGCAAGTTAAGTTTGATATTGTAAAATACTATAACAACAAAAACGTGGAAAACCCTGAAGAGACTCCCGCTATTCGTACTATTGATTTATATCCTAATCCAGAAGAGGCCAAATGTGGTTCGTATAAATGCCCCGGAAGTAGTACGGAGGGTAACACGTGTAATGCTGCCCAATATTACAGTATTGGATCGGAAAGTGTTGGCGCGGACTGTTATAAATTTTCTGATGGCTCGAAGTATGGTACAGTAGGTAGTGAGTGTACGTGTCCAAATAAGGTTTGTAACTATGCTGTGTTTAACGGGGATGGAATCAAATCAAATGGAAATGAAGCTATTCCTTTCTGTGCCGCATGGGACGGTTCATACGAAATTGCGGGAGAATTTGGTAAATCTAACGGGCAATATGCGTTCCGCGCAACTGTAGCTACAGATACCACTGGTGATAATATTATTACTGACAAAATTGAATTTAACTCCATTATTGCTTATCCGGGTATGAACCAAATCCCCATACAGGTGGATGTAACCAATATCCATACGGTGCGCAGTACGCCGTCCGTGGTGGGTAATATTACGGCCGTGTCCGCCCAACCTTATACGTATGCGTACCGCTTGAGTAAAGATGCGGACGTGCGCATTGCCATTTTTGACGCGTCCAACGGCGATAATATTAAGTATGGTGATGAAAATAACGGAACAATTAACGTTGGAGATGATGATCTGCAAGGTTTAGTCCGCACGTTGGTGGATTGGCAGCCGCGCTTGGGCGAAGGTTTGAAAGGGGTAGAAAAAGACGTACAGATTACGGAGTTTGACTCGTGGGACGGACGCAACGATAACGGAATGCTGCTTCCTGCGGGCAACTATGTAGTGTCGTTGCAGGCCAAGTCGCAAGATGAGTGGCCTGGGGTGGACTTTTCGCGCGCAGTTACAAGACAGCTTTCGTTGGATCCGTTGCGGTTAACGGATATACAGGTGACGGGATTGAATAAACAGTCTACGGGGTATGCGTCTATCAGCTATGTACCCACGGAGCCTGCCAAGATTTATTGGAATATCTACACACCCGGTACCTCTTTTGAGAAAAATAATTCTGGTGCGATATTAACGGATTCTTCTGAATCTACGGGTAAGGCTCCGACGCCTGTGGGCGGTTCGTTAGTCTACAGCTCTGTAGAGGATCGTACGGGGCGTATGAATTTTACCTCCCGCTGGGACGGATTGTGTAATCAAGAAGCGGGTTGTGCCCGCACCTATGCCTATAACGAAAAAATGTCCGACGGTGAATTATGTGGCAGTACTGCTCACCCCCTTAATAATGGCGTATGTACTGAAACCTTTGCCAACGGTGCACCTATGCCGGACGGCAATTATGTATACGTTTTATGGGCGGAGATCCCGTATAACGGCAAGTATTTAAATGCTGCTTCTGGTGTTAACGGAACGCCCGTATTTTATCCGGGGGGAGTTTGTGGCACGCAAGCATCAGGGCAGCCTGCCGGCGGTCTCGATAAAGAAATCAACAACCAATGTTTTACGGGTGTAAAAACGCTCAAATATAATACGGGTATGATAGCGATCGAACGCGGAATGGTGGACATTACCATTCAGCCTGTCAGCTATTCGACGATTGGATCAAGCCCGACGGCTTACGGTTTGGATCCCTTCATCTTTAAATACTCGGTAGTGCGCGAAGCGACGGCTGTTGCCAAAGTAGAAAACACGGCGGGCGTAGTGGTAAAATACTTAACGCCGGAAGAAGGCGTGACACAGGTGGCGCAGCAGTTAAATACCTTGTCGTGGGACGGACGTGATGATGCGGGCCGTATGGTCACTCCCGGGACGTATATGTTTGTAGTGGAAACGAAAGACGCGATGTTCCCTGCGGTAACAAACCGCGCGTCGGCGGTGTTCCCTGTAGATATGTACCGTGTGGTGGACGTAAGCACGACGGATGTATATGGGGACAGCGAAGCAAAAGCAACGATTTCGTATCACTTGTCCAAAGCGATGAATGTGCAAGTAAACATCTATAATAAGGATGTGGTCATTCCTGCGTATAATAATACAACGGGGGATTATGGGGACGCTGTTGTAACAGCTTCTTATACGGGGTCTGCATTTACAAGTTCGTTGGCTTCCGTTGCAATTCCTCTTAGTGGTGGTACGACTGCTACACTCACGAATGTGGCTTTCGGTACCACAACCAAATTAACGGGTTCCGCCAATCCGTATACGCGCGATACGATTACCGCGATTGAAAATCCAAATTATGTGGCGGGTTCTACGATTGCTAATGAATTGCAGTATAAAGTAACATTGTTGCGCGAAACGGTAAACATTACTGCTAATACTGCTGCGGCGTGGCCTCCGCGTATTTGCGATAAGAGGACGGATTCTGCTTACTTGACAGATGGTCATATTGACCCTGCCAAAAACCCGAAATGTATTTATGTGAACGATACCTCTTTTACCAACTACCCCGACAATGCGACGATAGCGGCCTCGGGCGTGGTGGATGTACGTTTGCAGCCTGTCAAAACGTTTGACCGCTCCTCTACGCGTGTAGGTGACGGGATGACGGTAACGGAAGAATGGGACGCGTTGTATTTCTATAATCCGACGTCCACAAAAGAGCCCGGCGCGTGTAAAGAGGCGACTGATTTGAAACAATGTCCGTACGAAATGGTTCCGGACGGGCAATATCCGTTCTTCATCTCGGCGCGCTCCGACGAACCGTTTGACCGGTATTATGCCAACGGTACGGAAGATATCGCCGGCGTGACGCCTGCTACAAAATACTTGGTTGGCGCACCGTTCAAAACGGCGGCGGAAGTAGTCCAGCAAGATTACTTGTACGCTACGGATAAACCCGTCAGCAAAGTGAACGTAACGCGCGGGCCGGTGTATTTCTTAGACGGTTCCACGGTGGTATACCCGAACTCTCCGCAGCTCTTTAACGTGTCGTCCGGCCCGATTTTCATCCCGCCGTACGAAATCAACTTTGCGGTGTCCCGCGCGGCCACCGTGGAAGTAGCCATCGTGGCACTTGAGCCGAACGTCTGTAACCCGGACCCCACCGTCCACCAAGATTTGAAACAGAACAAAGCGGGAGACGTGTGTAAATTCCTGTCGACGATGACGATAATGAACACGAGTAATTTTGACCCGAACGTCACGCGGAAGATTTACTGGGACGGAACGGACAATAACGGCTTCTACGTAAAATCGGCGGTATATGAAATTCGATTGACGGCCAAAAACTATCCGGATCCGGGTCTGTATCAGGAAACGGTGAAGAGTATAACGTTGAATGCCGACCTGTTAAAAGTGTTTGACCTCTTGGAAGCAGACGGGTATGCTCTTTCCCAACGTAACACGGATATGAAAATCGGTTATCAGATTTCGGTGCCGATGAAAGTGGCTATCCAAATCTTTAAACCCGGTACCACGATTTTCGATTACCAAAAAGGTACGCTGCGTAATCCGACGACGGGTAAAGAAGTACAGGATATTCACGAAGTATTGGTGCGCGCACTTGTTGGTATCCGTCCTGCTACCACATCAATAGAAGAATCGTGGGATGGACGCGACTATGCCCAGCAGGAAGTGCCGGACGGAACGTATCCTTTCCGTTTTGTAACAGCTCTCAATTCGTCCGATATTGACAGTATCACGGGTGAAATTTTGGGCAGCGACAATAGCAGCACCGACCAGACTAAGTGGGATATTCATAAAGTAGCAGATACATATGAGTATCAGAACCTGCACAAAGCGACGGTAGCTATCGGTGACGGACGCTTTGTGTGCGAAGACTGGGAAAAAACGGTATTCTTCTATCCGAACCCGCTGAAAGATGCTTCTAAGGGCACGTTGGAAATTACCAAAATGCCGGTGCCCGGTACGGTATCTATTAAGTTCTTTAACTTGGCGGGCGACTTGGTACGCGACGGCGGTTATACGTGTGTGGATGCGAACAATTATACGGTAACGATGGGAGATACGTTAACGTTTAATCCGGATAATATACCGGCTGGTTCTACTAAATTGGATGAAGCGGGGTTGGCGAATTTCCCGAATATCCGTAACGCTGCCTTGCGATGCCGGTGGGACAGGACGAACCAACACGGTCGTAAAGTGGCCCGCGGCGTGTATTTTGGACTGGTGGATTTTAAAGCCCAAAATGGTCGCGAACACTGCCAGAAAGTGGTAAAAGTTTTAGTACCGTAGGAAAATAAAGGGGAGAGTTGTCCTCTCCCCCTTATATTAAGATGGACTCGGAGTACGCTGGACATTGAAAGACGCAGGTATGCGGGAATTTTTCCCGTATGTTTGTGTAAAATTCGGAAGAGAAGACAGTCTTAGCGCAAGAATCCCATTTGCTGTGCTGGAAGTAAACAGAGTGAAGTTTTGCCGAATATTTGTAGAAAGCCGTATAATAAAACAGAGAAGCCAATTTATGAATATAAGAATAAAAGTTTTAGCTGCTTGTTTAACAGTTGCTTTAAGCACCGTTCAGGCGTTTGCTATTAACGAACGCGCCGGTACGAGTGCGAGTGCGTTCTTAAAGATTGACGCCGGTTCCCCCAGAGCGCAGGCTTTGGGTAATGCGTATGTATCCATTGCTGACGGACCGGAAGCGTTGTTTTGGAACCCCGCCGGTGCGGCGTCTGCCACCACGCGCGAACTCCAGTTTGCGTATTTGGACTATTTGCAGGGGTATAAGGCCCGCACGCTGGCGTATTTGCAGCCGATTGGGAAAACTATCGTCGGTGTGACATTTAACTATATGGATATGGACGATTTTGACTTCCGCGATAAATGGGGTAATCAAAATCCCACGGCGGGCGTGCCAGTGCGTAACTTTGTGGGCAGCCTGTCTTTGGCGCGCGGATTTTTCAGCCAGAAACTCCAAATCGGCGGTACGGCCAAATATATTACGGAACGCTTGTACAACGGCGAAGGATATAATAACTATGATAACGTCGGTTTTGACGTGGGGGCAAAATTGCGTCTCGTCAACTGGCTGGGATTGGGCGGTGCGCTTGTTAACATTGGCGATAAAGAAGAAATGCCGCGCGGCCTTCGCTTGGGTGCGGATATCAACACCCGCTATTTTACGGTTTCCGGCGAATATATTAAATACCGCGACGACGATTACCGCTACGGCGTGGGGTTGGAAGTCCATATCCCTGAGGACCTTTTGCAGGTGGCCCGCTTTGATTTGCGCGTAGGTTATTATTCGCGCGAAAATACAGGGATCAGCGATGAGTCGTGGGTAAAAGATGTAGGATTGGATGAAACCTCCAAAGTTTCGTTTGGGTTTGGGCTATACAGCTCCGAACTCTTTGGTTACGGTGCATCTTTGGATTATGCGGTAACGCCGTTTGGGGCGTTGGGTACGTCGCAGCAGATTGCGGTGTCTATCCAGTTTTAACATATGAAGATAAAGGAGATGTTGTTTAATAAAAGAGGGCAAACCGCGGTGGAATATATTGTAACGGCGGCAGGTCTTTTTACGGCGATTATCTCCTTTTATGTGCTTTATTCACACTTGGTTCCTCAGCAGTTTGACCAAGGTGCAAAAGTGATTTTGTCGGAATATGATACCGGAAGTTAATTTTTTAAAATTAGGAGGACGGAGTATGAAGTTTATCGTTGCTTTGCAAAACAAAATGGACGGTTTGAGAGAGAAAGCTTTTGACTGTCTGAAGAAAAAAGAAGGCCAGAACACGATTGAATACGTATTGATGCTCGTAGTAGTCGTGGGCGTGGCGGGTTTGGCCGGAGCGCTTATCAAAAAGTTTATGCCTGAACTTTTTGAAAACGTCAAAGGCAAAATCTTAGGCGGTATGAATTCTTCCGCTGAATATTAATTGATATGAAGTTTTTTAGGAAGTGTGGCGGGCAGGTAACCGCAGAACTGATGTTGATTTTGCCGGTATTTATGCTGATGATTTTCTTCGTGCTTGAATACGGCAATATTGCTTATCACACGCTTATTGCCAACCACGCTTCCTATGAATTTGCGCGTATTGCCTCGCTGGTATCGGTTAAAAAACCTAGCGGCCGGCCGGACCGGACGGTAATGACGCAAAAGATCAACCAAGCCAAGCAGAAAGTGTTTGGCAGTAAGGCGGGCAGCATAGGTGTTACCATAAAAGTAGAAACAACAGGTACGGACCCGATGTATAAAAAACACCGCCACGAGGATGTAATCGTTACGGTTACGTATCCCGTCCGTTTGGCGTTTCCCGGCACTAGTTTTATTTTGGCTAGCGAACCCCGTCGGGAAGGTATACGCAAAATTAAAGCTGTTGCGCGGATGCCGATTGAAAAACTGTATCTGAGTTCGGATACCAAATAGATTTGAATTGTTAATTTAACAGTTGTTTAAGGAGACAAAATGAAAAAAGGAATTTTCCTGCCGTTTGTAGTGGCACTTTTAGCGGCCATCGTATATGCGATGATTGTCAGTAGCGCGGAGAAGAAGCTGAACGCTTCCAAAAATATCCAACAAGTATTTGTACCCGTGCGTGACATTAAAGAACGCGAAGTGATTAAACGCGATGTTCTTAAAACTGTTCCGATACCGGCCGCGTATTTGCAGAAAGACGCGTTTACGTATTCTACCGCCGCTGACTTTAAAGCCATTGAAAATGCTGTGGCGCGCATTCAGATTCCCAAAGGCAACCAGATTTCTAAGTACGCCATAACCTCGCTGTCTCCCGAGGCCGGCTTGTCTAGCAAAATTCCGGTGCAGATGAGAGGTTATGTTATCAGTGTACCCATTACTACCGCCAGTATGATTAAACCCGATGACAACGTCGATGTGCTTTTGACCTTTGAAGCAACGATGAAAAACGGTTCGCGCCAAAAAGTGGCCGTGACGCTACTGCAGAACGTAAAAGTGTTGGGCGTAGGATCCGACTTAGGTCAAGGGCTTGATGCCCGTACCGCCGCGGCAATGAAAAACAAAGAAGAGGATGCTGCTGCATATTCGGATAATTCTGTGCTTTCGCTTTCGCTGTCTCCGCGCGATGCGCAATATTTAGCGCTTGCCCAAGCCGAGGGCGAGATTTCCGTCATCTTGCGTTCTCACGGCGATGTAACCAACTATTTGATGGAAATTGCTACATTCGATAAATTATTTAACAATTAACAACGGAATAAATTATGACCAATACAAAATTCATTACGAAGTTGTCACTTGCGGTATTGCTGCTCGGGCTGTTAGCACCGGCTGATTTGCACGCCAAAAAAACGCGCTTGGTTGCCGTCAGCGCCGATGTAGTGGAAATCAGCGGTACGATGCAAAGCGTAAAAGGGTTTTCTTGGAACCAGTTGTTTGATTTTGAAGAAGCCACTATTCCCGGGATTCTGTCTTTGGGCGAGTTTGAACGCAAAACAGCCGTTACCACACGTTTGCGATTGATGGAAACGGAAGGCCGCGCGCAGGTTTTGTCCAACCCCAAGATTGTTACTTCTTCCGGTAACAGTGCGAAAATTACGGTCGGCGGTAAAATTCCAATACCGATTGTAAATAACCAAGGCGTTGGTTCCCAGTTGGAAGAATACGGTATTTTGCTTAACGTGCTTCCGACGATTATTCCGGAACGCAATAACATTATCGATTTGCAAGTTCAGCTGTCCGTATCTACGGTGGACTATTCCAGAACCGTAGTTATCGGTACGGCGACTGCGCCGTCTTTTACTAACCGTGATGTGGAAACTCACGTGGAAATCAATAGCGGCGAAACTTTGGTCATTGGCGGGCTGAAAAGCAGCGCGCGCAACGTGTCCGAAGACCGCGTGCCGTTCTTAGGCCGTTTGCCGCTTATCGGCTTGTTGTTTAAGAGTAAAGACGTGACCGAAGAGCAGCGTTCGCTCTTCCTGTTCATTACAGTCGAAATCGTAGAGTAAACATTTTATGGCAGAAGAGTTTGAATCCCAACAATCCGACGCAAAAATTATTGCATTCGCCGGTCCGAAAGAAGGCGCAGGGCGCACAACGCTGGTACTGAACTTGGCTTTAGGCTGGGCGGGTATTCAAAAACGTCCGGTACTTATTGTGCCGCTCGATCCGCTTGCACGTCAGGAACACAGCTTTTATTTGGATATTGCCAAACCCGTCAGCGTGGCGGATTTGTTAAAAGTGTTGGGTAATACATCCATTGCTGTAGTTGGTGGTCTTTTGCGCGGAAAGATTTCTATGTCTCAGTGGGGGGTAGGTTTGCTTCCTCTGGGTAATACGCGTGCGCAGGCGGCCTCTATCAGCCCAAAAATTCTAATTCCCATTTTGTCCCGTTTGGCACAGACGTTTGATATCTTTTTGGATGTAGATTCTTCTTTCCCGATGCAGGCATTTGCGTTTGATATTGCCGACAAAATGTTTTGGGTTTCCAATGCCACTCGCACGCATATTAACTCCACCGTCCAATTGTTTAATGATTATAAAGAACAACGCTATCCGATGGACCGCGTCAGTGTGATTTGTAACGGATACGATATGCCCGGATCCATTCCTTACGAAGAAATGGAACGATTCTATTCCCATCTGGGACGCGAAGTGGATGTATTTCTGCCGTGGGATGCTGATGTTATGGCGACATCTAACCGCCGCGAGGTGGAAATTGTCACGAACCCACAGTCTGAATGGGTAAAAGGCCTTCGCCTTGTTTTGGCCAAAATTCGCGATTTGAAACCGGCTCCTAAAGACTGGGTAGCTTCGGTATCGGATGAAGAATTTGCCCAAGCATCCAAAGAAATTTGGTCACCCGTATTGTTTGACGACGGTAAGGGGGCCGGTTCCGCGCAAAGCCACATTGCCAACGAGGGCGAAGAAACCAACAGCGCCAAGTTGTCTTTTTGGGACGATTTGAAACAAAAAGTGCACAAAGAGGTTGTGCATACCTTGGAAATCGAACATATCGTTATTAGCGAAGAAAGCTCCGCCAGCGAACAGACCCGAAAACGCGTGGCCGCTATTGTAGACGATATTTTACAGAAGCAGCCTAACCTTCAGTTCTCGCGCGACCAGCGCACGCGTTTTACTTCGGAACTGCTCGACGAAATTTTAGGTTTGGGTCCGTTGGAAGTGCTGATGCGCGATTCGGCCGTTACCGAAATTATGGTTAACGCCTTTGATAAGATTTTTATCGAACAAAAAGGTAAGTTAACCTTAACCAAATACAAATTTAGAAATAACGAACAGGTAGTGCAGGTCATTAAACGTATTGTGGCGCCGCTGGGCCGCCGTATTGACGAATCCGTGCCGCTGGTAGACGCACGTTTGAAAGACGGCTCCCGTGTAAACGCCATTATTGCACCTTTGGCCGTATCGGGGCCGACGCTTACCATCCGCCGATTCTCATCCAAGCCGTTTGGTCCGGAAGATTATTACCGCTTTGGTACGATTAGTCCGGAATGTATGGAGTTTATTAAAAAATGTGTGAAAATCCGCAAAAATATTATTGTTTGCGGGGGTACGGGTACAGGTAAAACCACGTTCTTAAACGCGATTTCCGGTTATATTTCCAACGATGAACGTATTATTACCGTGGAAGATACTGCAGAGTTGCGTCTCCAGCAGCCGCACTGGGTGTCTTTGGAAAGCCGTCCGCCAAACGTGGAAGGAAAAGGTGCCGTTACCATTCAGGATTTGGTAAAAAACTGCTTGCGTATGCGTCCCGACCGTATTGTGGTCGGGGAGTGCCGCGGCGGCGAAGCGCTTGATATGTTACAGGCAATGAACACCGGTCACGAAGGTTCGCTGACCACCATTCACGCCAACACTCCGCGCGACGGTTTATCCCGTTTGGAAGCAATGTGTATGCAGACGGGTGCCGATTTACCGATTTTCGCTATCCGCGAAATGATTTCTTCCGCTGTCAATATGATTGTGCAGCTCTCCCGTTTTTCAGACGGTTCCAGAAAGGTAACTTATATTACTGAAATGCACGGACAGAAAGACGGCGAAATCCAGTCCACAGATTTGTTCCGCTATGTGCAGACGGGTGTGGACGAAAACGGCAAAGTACAGGGGCTATTCGCTCCTACAGGCAATTTGCCTACGTTTTATGAAGAGTTTGCCGCTAAAGGCCAGCCGGTAGCAGAAGATGTTTTCCGTAAAAATGCGGTTCCGTTGGATGAAAATGGTGATCCGGACCGCGAAGCCATCAGAAAACTGGTGGTTTCTATGCAATCCAAGGCCGCACAGAGTGCGCCTGTACGGAATGTGCCGACAGCTCCCGCCGCAGCGGCAGCACAGCCTGTCGCACCAAGCGCTCCGGCATCTGTCACAGCGCCCGCGGCGCCGTCCGCTCCGGAAAAATCGGCAGAGGTACAAAATGCACCGTCTGCACAGCGTACGCTGCCTCCACAGGCTCCGGCTGTACCTAAAACGTCGCAATCCCCGCAAGGAAGTATTCCTCCGGCTCCGCCGCAGGCATAATGGGTTGCCGTAAATTTAACGGAAGGGTTTTATATATGATGAAAAAAATGTACGTTTGGATATGGAGTGTGTTACTGTGCATTGCGCCGCTGTTTACGCCGGCGGACGCGCAGGCCCGTTCGCTCAGTACCAAAGACCGTACAAAAATCCATTGTTCTATGGAGAAAATGCGTATTCTGGCGGAATTTTTTGACGTCAAAAAGTCCACTTCCGAAAAAACATACGAACTCCCCGCCGAGTGCAGCGGTGGTAAGCCGCGTAAGATTGCGATGCCGGAGTGGTTTGACAAAGAACTCCCGCGTATGGAAAATACCAAAGTAGTATATGTTCCCGGCGAAGGAACCTACAGTGAAGTGGATTTGTGGCGGCAGGCGTTTTCAAACGTATATTTCTTCTTGGAACGGGCCGATAAGTCGTTGGACCCGAATATTCCGTTGGTGCTTGACCAGCTTTCCCGCGGGTTTGTATCAGACCGTATCCGTTTGGTGGCTACCTTGGACCGTCTGAACAAAGATTTGCTGCGCAATAACCAGCTTCTTATTATGAAAGACAGTATGGACGGACGTGCGCGTTCTATGCTTTCTACGTTTGAGCTGATTAATAACGAGTTTTTCAGTACGATTGAATCCTTTTCCAGTCCCGTTTCCCAAAGGGAGGACAAATACCGTAAATCCGTGATGGCTGTGGTTATTTTGTCTAATCACTTATTTTCCCAGTTTATGGGTTCTGCCATTCCTGCTAATCCGCCGGATCCGAAAATTTTTGCCACTACCCGTGCAGACCGTGCGTACAGTCTGTTTATGCTGCTATTGGGGTCAGCGTTGGCGGGTTTTGCTGTCTATCTTTTACTGGAAAACCGCCGTGAAAATATTTTACGTTTAATGGCGGAGTATAAAGAGAAAAGCCTTGTTTGGGCGGAAGATTTTAACCGTCAGTTTGTTACCATTGATATTAAATACATTGTATTTGGTACTATTGGCGTTTTTTCCGTGATGGGGCTTTTGCTGGGAATAATGGTAGGCGGGTTTGGCGGGGTGTTCGTCTTTTTACTTGTGTTGTTTGCGGGCGGGGTGATCAGTATCCGTATGCCGGCGGCGGTGTTGGATGCGCTGAAAAAAAGCCGCGGCAAACGCGTGAATGCGCAGTTAATGGACTCGCTGATTTTGCTTTCCAACTCGTTGCGTTCGGGTATGGATATTGTGCAAGGATTTGAACTGGTGTCCAAAGATATGCTTCCGCCTATCGCTGACGAATTTGGGCTGGTGGTTAAAAACTATCAGTTGGGTACACCGTTTGAGAAAGCCTTGGACGGTTTGACCGACCGCGTAGACAGCCGTATGCTTGCTTATATTATTAAGGCAATTATCATTCAGCGTCAGGTGGGCGGTAACTTAACGGTAATTTTCTCGCGTTTGGTGGAAAATATCCGCGAAGAAAGTAAGTTGGAAGAAAAATTACAGGCGATGACGGCACAGCAAAAAATCCAGTCCATTGTTGTCAGTATTATGCCGTTTGTAATGATGCTCGTTATGTTTATTTTCAACCCTTCCCAAATGATTGGCTTCTATACGAGTCCGGTGGGGATTTTTGTATTCTTATTCTGCATCATTTGGATTGGCATCGGTATGAAAGTGCTTAAGAAAATGGGTGAGGTGCGGGTATAATGGACAGCTTGGTATTTACATTAGGGCTTAAAGTTCTGTTGTCTGTGGGTATGTTCGCGGTGTTTTTGACCGTGTTTGGTCTTTTTGCCCCTAAAGAGAAAAAAGATAATTTAATGGACGTAGACGTTCGCCGTTTTAAGTCTACTTCCAGTTTCTCGCGCTTAAAACCGGAAGAAAAATTTTTGGACCGCGTGGCCGTTTTCTGTCTGCATACTTTTCATTTAGAGTCCAGTTTGGAAGAAATGCATATGCTTTTGGGCAGTCCGGACAAGCCGCAGCCCGTCGATATTTTATATACTAAAATTATCGCGTCGATGGCAATTCCGGCGGCAATGATGCTTCTTTTCCAGTCGATTTGGCCGGTAATACTTGTTCCGCTTTGTTTTTATGTGCCGGATGTGCTGCTTAAAAGCAAAATCCAGCAGCGTCAGGCGGAAATTTTAGGCAACTTCTCTACCACGGTGGACTTGGCAGCCTTAATTATTGAATCCGGTTTGGATTATTTAACCGCTTTTGAAAGAATCATCAAAATCGCGAAAGAGAAAACGATTTTGGAAGAAGAATTAGAAAAAACGATTAACGAAATTAAGTTGGGTTACTCCCGCCGTGAAGCATTAGAGCGGTTTTCCGCCCGCACGGGGGTGCAAGAAGTGCGTTCTTTGGTAGGGCTGATTATTCAGTCGGACGAGTTGGGTACCAGCTTGGTGGATTTGCTGCGCAATTTTTCGTCAGATTTGCGTTCGCGCCGTTTGTCTCGAGCGGAAAAATTGGCGGCGCAGGCATCCACAAAGATGTTGTTTCCGCTTTTTATGTTCATCTTTCCGACGATTTTTATTTTAATTTTAGCGCCGATGGTGATGGGTCTTGTCAACGGCGGTATGGGATTTTAGAGGATAGTGTATGAAAAAATATTATATTTGGGCGTTAGTTTTATCATTGGCTCCGTCCTTTTTAGGCGCAGCCGCATTTCGCGGTGAGGTTCCCACCCGCCAGCACGGTAAAGAAGAGGGAATGCTGCTGGACTTAAGCAAAATTTCTATGGGTACCTTAAACGACGTGGAAGAAAAGAAACAGTATTTGTCCACCGTTCAACTGGAAAAACAACGTATCCAAAACTATACGTTGCGTATGGTGTACGAGAATGCTTACATCCTCTATAAACACGGCGACTATCAGCGCGCGCAGGAAATGGCTCAAACCATTCTCAGCATCGATCCCAATTTTAAGCAGGCCCAAACGTTGGCCAAACAAGCTCAGCATATGGGAACGTACGGCACGATTTCCGAGGCGCAGGTAATAGAAGCCAAATTTCAAGAAACTATCCGCTTATACGATAGCGGACGCTTGGTGGAAGCGAATGATAAATTAAATGAAATTTTAACCATTCAGCCCTCTAACTCCAAAGCAGCTGCGTGGAAACGCAAAATTGATTATGATATCGCCAAAGAATACGCCCGCCGCGGAGACGTGGCTTACGAAAAAGGTGATTATCAGGCCGCGCTTGACGCGTGGTACAATTCCCTTTTAATGCGTAAGGAAGATTCTAAATTGGTTTCCAAAATTGCGGAAACAGAAAACAAACTGCGTAAACAGCAGGTGGAAGAATCGATGAAACAGGCTTTGGATTTTTATAACAAAGGCCAGTATGTGGAATCGTATGCCGTGTTTGAACGCATTACGAAAATCCAGCCCGGTGATCCGCGCGTACAGAAATATATGTCCCAGTTAAAAAACGAAATTGCCGCTGGATATTACAATGCGGGAAACAAATCGTATAATGCCAGCCGCTTTGACCAAGCTATTTCATACTGGACGAACGCTAAGAAATGGGGAGCGGATTCCGCTTCGATGGACGGACTAATTAAACGCGCCCGTAATGCGAAAGAAAATCACCTGCGCATACAGAAAGAACAGGCTATTGAGGCTGAACAGAAGGCCCAAGAGGCCAAACAACAGGCGGAGGAAGCTGCTAAAAAAGCCGAAGCAGCCCAAAACGGCGACGATATGGAAGACGATGACCCGCTTGAAACGGTGACAGTCGAAGAAAATCCTATCCCGGGGTTTAACGGCGGTCCTTTGAGCCCGAACGGGAAAGGTACCGCTTCCGGCGGTATGTCTGCTTCCGGAAACCCGCTTGATCCGAACGAAACGCTGCCTACCTTGGGCGGCACCACAAGCCGTGTGTCGGCGGAAGCCAGTGCCGCTTCCCGCGCAAAATATATTGAAGGGTTGGACGCTTTTAACCAAGACGATTACGAACGGGCCCGCGCCGCGTGGATTGTGGCCAAACAGCTTGACCCTGGCAACAGCGACGCCGATTTGGGGCTCCGTAAAGTGGAAGAGTTGATGAAATAACGAGGTTAAAACGAAATGAAACTGACATCTAAATGGATTTTATGGTTTGTTTTGGTAACGGTATACGCCTCCGTTATCGGCGGCCTGTTCTATTACAATTTGTTCAAATTCGTGTTTGATAAAAAACTCCAAAACGAAATGGTGGAAATGGTGCGTTTCCGCGCCCCGTCTTTAGTACAGGGCTTGGCGGCCCGCCCCAAAGGCGAAGCGCCGTTCGTGGAAGCCGAAATTATGAAAGGTATGGCCCGCAACGACGACCGTATTTCCAGCCTTATCTATTTAAACTATGACGGTTCCATCCGATGGCACGAAAACACCAAGTTTTTGCGTATGCCGTACACGGATTATAATAATTCCGTCGGTTTTGAAACTAATGCCGTCGTACAGGCAATTCGGGATCGTTTGCCCCGTGCCATTTTGACGCAGGACGGCAACTCCTATGATATGGCTATTCCGTTGTTGGCGAAAGACAATATGGTTGCCGGTGTGGTAAATGTAACCGTTTCGCGCGCAAACGCCAAGAAGCTGATTCACTCCTCTATGGTGCGTTATGTGTTTGGCGCGTTTATTATGGTGGTGCTGATCGGCGGGGTATTGTATTTGTTCCTGCTTCTTAAAATCTTGCGTCCTTTGCAAGCGCTTAAAGACAGCATTGAAGCCGTATCACTTAATAATTTGTCTCTTTCGTATAATGAGCGTAAAGATGAAATTGGCGATGTGGCTGATTCCATTAAATCTCTTTTGTCCAAAATCCGCGAGGACATAAAAGGGTTGGAGAATGTGGAGCTGATGTCGCTTGAAAAAGAGCAAAAATGGTGGAAAACCATTTTGGCCGTTACCGTGCCCAAAGGTTCCCGCGCAATGGTAATTGACGAAAATAATAACATCTTATATACTAATTTTGAGCTTAAAGTTCCAGGAAAAGATGTGGTGCACTTGTTGGATATTTTTGACGGACGTCAGCAGGAAATTATCCAAGTGGTGGGCGAAGCACTCGAAAATCCCACCAAGGTGCTGCGTAGCTCCGTGATTAATAAAGATGTGCAATTTTTGGTGAAAGCCGTACAGTTGCCGGATGACGCAGGCAAGAACCGCATCGTATTGGTGTTGGAGCCTGAATCAGACTCCAAAAAATAAAGGCGGCAAATTTAGGAGATTATATGAAAGTAGAAATTAAAAAAATCGGTATTTCGTCGTTGCTGTTTTCCGTATTTCCGTTGGCCGTTTTTGTGGTAATGTTGGTCAGCGCGTTTATGGAAGTGTTTAATCCGGAAGCCTCGATTAATATGGCTTACGTAATGGGGCTTGTGATGCGCGCTATTCAAGGCACGCTGCTCGTTTTGGTGTCGTCGGTGTTTTTCTTGCTGGCGTACAACTTGCTGTGCGCGGTGGGCATCCGCGGCGTACGGGTTGAATTAGAAGATAAATAAGGGGAAAAACAAATGAAAAAAATAGTTTCCGTAGTGCTTTGTGCAGCCGTAGCGGGTATGGCTTTTGCCGCTCCCGCTAAAAAAGCGGCCAAAACGCCTGCTAAGGCGAAGGCTGAATTCGTAATCGTTGAGTCCGACGTTTACTCTGCTGGAAAAGAAGATCCGCAGCTTACTGCCGGTATCGCCCAATTTTTGGATATGACTCCGTCTGTTACCAACGTGTCCTATAAAGATGCGGCGGCGGACCCGAAGCTTGCCAACTTGGATTACAGTTTTTTACCGCTTTATTTGATTAAAAAGAATAAAGACGTTCGCGCTAAACTGGAAAAACACTTGGAATATGGTTATGCGCAGGAAAATGATGACTTTATTATTTTGCCCCGACAAACCCGTAGCGGTGTGTACAGCAGCAAAACAGCTAAACCGAACGTGATGGAAATTTTTGTTATGTCCCAATGCCCGTACGGTGCAATGGCTGAAAACTTAGTTGTGGAAGCCCAAAAAGCTGGTAACTTCCCAAAAGATAAAGAAGTCCGCGTGCGCTATATCGTGGATTATTCCGACGAAAGAGGTTTTAACAGTTTGCACGGATCCGGCGAATGGGAAGAAAACGTCCGCCAGCTGTTGATCGCCAAGTACTATCCTTCCAAATTCTGGAAATACTTGGAAATCCGTAATAAAGATTACCGTTCCAGCCGCTGGGATAAAGCAATGGAACAGGCGGGCATCAATCCTAAAAAAATTATGAAAAAATTTGATACTGAAGGTTTAGAACTTTTAAAAGAAGAAGCCAAATACAGTAAGGAGTACGGCGTGAATGCTTCACCTACTTTCTTGTGGGAAGGTCAAGTCCAGTTGGATTTTGGCTCTGCTTCCAAAATTGACGGCTTTGGTTTTTTAAATCCCAATGCTTCTAAAGCAGAGGCCGCTGCTCCCGCAGGCAGCTGCTAATAAAACAATTTTGGCAGAAGGCGGGGGCTGGAATTCTTCTGGCCCCCGTTTTCCAAAGAAGGAGACTTTTTAGCGGACGGACGAAATAGCGTCTTTCCGTTAAAAATCCTCTATAAGCAGCCTCGCGCGTGCGGATTGTTTTCGTGTCGGCCGGAGTGCTTCTCCGTAAGGTACGGGTGTTTTGTTAGGCGGAAAGAAAAGAGCGGTGTATGCAAATAAGAAGATTTCGCGGATTATTCTTTAAAGCGGTTTTTGTGCTGATTCTTATTTCGGCAGTGTTGACCTGTATTATCGGGTTTCACGTAATGCGCGTAGACAGCCTTATTTTAAAAAACGAGATTCTGCAAAAACAAGAAACCGTTGCCCGCCGTTTGGCTACGTCGGCTTTACTTCACATCTCCCATACTTCTCGGCTTTTTTCCGTATTTACTGACTTGCATACTGATTTGGGCGGACACGATTTTTTAAACCAACCCGATTTGGATTATTTGCGCCGACGCAATCCGTCTATTTTTTACTTAGCGGCCTTGGACACATCCGGTAAAAAAGTATTTTCTTCCGGTACGTCAGCCGCGTCTTTTGAGTACCAAAAAGTTTTAGCCGATATTTTGGATACTTGTGTGAAACAAGGCAAAGATTATATCGGAAACGTATACCGTTTGGGTCCGAATGATTTGTTTTTGTTGTTGGCCTTTCCCGTGCTGGAACATTTGTATGACCAAAAGGTGCGGGGGGTTTTGGTGGCTGAACTGGATTTGAGGGAGATGGGAATTGCCTTGTCGCAGGCGTATCCTTTGGATATGGAAGCGATGCTTGTTACGTCTAACGGGGAAATTATTTCGTATAACGGCGCTCCCAACGGGCTGGCCCGTAACGTGCCGCCGGAACTGATGCAGAAAGTGCGCAGAATTGAAGCACAACTGGGGGAAAAAACTAGCGGCGAAGTAAAACTTTCCGACGGTAAAAAAATTCTGGTGGCTTCGGCGGCGCTAGACTTGGCAGGTTGGAAAGTATATGTGGATCAGCCGGCTAATTTAGCTTCGCAGCTGTTTTTACAGAGTACGTTTTACCCTTCTTGGGATGTGATGTTTGTTGTGCTGGGAATGCTTCTTTTTGTGTTGGGAGTGAGTTATTTGGTTATTGTTCCCATTACGCGTCCGTTGGAGCGGCTCCGCAAGGCCTCCGTGCGGCTGCGGGATGAAGAGGATGTGGTGATTAAAAAGTCTGACTTGGAATTTCCCAATAACGAAATTGGAGAATTGGCACAGGCGGTGGTGCAAATGTCAGAGGGATTGCGGGCGCGCCGTATGGAGCTTTTAAGCGCGCAGCGTGAACTTTCGCGCGTGAATCAAGAGCTCGAAAAACGCGTAGAAGAACGTACGCGTGAATTAAAAGCAGCGAGCAGCGAACTGGTAAAAACCGAACGGTTGGCTGCCATTGGCCAAATGGCTTCCATTATCAGCCACGAAATCCGCAATCCGCTGGCGGTAATCAGCAATGCCACACGTTTATTAAAAGTATTGGTGCCTTCTCCCACCCCCAAGGCGGCTAAGCAATTCGGTATTATTGAGGCTGAAATTAAACAGGCTAACAGTATCATCAGCGAGGTACTGGGTTATGCGCGTACGCGCGAGCTGATGTTGAGTACGATTGATTTGAACAGTTATTTGCGCGAAATTCTGCTTTCACAGCCTGTGCCCGCAGGTATTACTGTGCGGGATGAAATTGAACAAGAGAGTGTACGGATTAAGGTGGATGCGGAAGAAATCAAACAGGCATTCCGTAACGTGATTGCTAATGCGGTGGAAGCAATGCAGGGATCCGGTACGCTGACGGTGGGTACCCGTATTGGGCACCGGCTGGTGTGTATTTTTGTGTCGGATACGGGGCACGGGATTTCCGAGGAAGTCCGCCGTAAAATGTTTGCGCCGTTTTTTACCACCAAGGCGCGTGGGACAGGGCTTGGTTTAGCCGTAGTGGGCAAGGCCATTGCGCGTCATCAAGGAAAACTCTTTATTAAAAGTGAAATCGGAAAAGGAACTTGCTTTCAAATTTATCTGAAAATTTACAGAAAACCCGGAGATACCAATTATGGAGAAACAAATTAAAATTTTGGTCGTAGATGACGATAATAATCTGCGCGAAACACTGGTGGATTTGCTCGAAATTGAGGGGTATAAAGTTTATCAAGCGGGAAGCTCTGCCGAATGTTTGGAGCTTTGCTCCAGCGAGTTTTTTAATGTGATTCTGATGGATTATAACTTGCCCGATGATACGGGGTTGGAGCTTATCCGCAAGATTCGCGCGTTCAATCAAGATTCGCAAATTATTATGATTACGGCTTACGCGTCCATTAACGCCATTATGGAAGCGCTCCAAGAATCCGTCTACGACTTTTTAATCAAACCCGTGGATTTTGATTATTTAAAACGCAGTATCAACCGCGCACTTGACAAGTATTTCTTGGAAGAAAGCAACAAAGCGCTGCTTGCCCAGCTCAAAACGCGTAATGAAGATTTGGACCGGTTAAACAATATGAAATCCAAATTTTTTTCCATTGTGTCGCACGACTTATCCAACTCGCTGATGACGCTTAAAATGAGCTTTGATATGTTGAAAAAGAAAATGACGCCTGATAATGACCAACAGAAAAAAATGATGTTTATGGATGAATCCGTTGCACAAATTGAACATTTGATTAAAGACTTGGTGGACTGGGCCGCCATTGAAAAAGGCAAACTCCGTATTGAGAAAAACCATTTTGAACTGACGGAAAGTTTAAAGAAAACGGCCGAAATTTTTAAAGCCAAAGCTGCCAAGCGTAACATTCTTGTTACGTTTGAAAGCTGCGGTGCGGTGCCGGTGTTTGCGGACGAAAAACGAATTCGTCAGGTAATTTCCAATTTGCTTGAAAATGCTGTGCGTCACACGCCGGATAATGGAACGATTGGAATTGTTGTTAGCAAAATAGATGAAAAAAATGCTAAAGTGTCGGTAGTGGATTCAGGAGATGGTATTGAACCCGAACAGGCGCCCAACTTGTTTACGAGTTTTATTCAAGTGGGAGCGAAGGACCGCGTAGGGCGCTTAGGACTTGGGTTGTCTATTGCCAAGGATATTGTGGCCAACCACGACGGGCGCATTTGGGCGCAAAGTGACGGACTCGGCAAAGGGGCGTCGTTTAACTTTACGCTGCCGATTGCCAATGCTTAAGATTTAACAACGTTATGGGAGTATACTCAATGAATAAAAAGAAAAAAGTGACGGTGCTGATTGCGGATGACCAAACGCTGTTTCGGGAAGGGATTAAAGACGTACTGACCGGAGAAAAGTGGATTGAAGTCGTTGGCGAAGCTGCTGACGGCTTGGAGGCAGTAGCCAAGGCCAAAAAGCTTAAGCCTGACGTAGTGTTGATGGATATTAAGCTGCCCAAAATGGATGGTATTAATGCCACCCGCCAAATCCGTTCCTCCTGCCCCGAAGTCAATGTGCTGATGCTTTCCAGTTTTGAGGACGAAGCCCACGTTCTGGACGCCATTCAAGCGGGGGCCAATGGTTACTTGTCCAAAATGCTTCCGGCGGTGGAACT
This sequence comes from Candidatus Avelusimicrobium sp., assembly GCF_051874775.1. Taxonomy (GTDB): domain Bacteria; phylum Elusimicrobiota; class Elusimicrobia; order Elusimicrobiales; family Elusimicrobiaceae; genus Avelusimicrobium. The sequence goes on along the minus strand of NZ_JBJEGE010000002.1, from coordinate 32,818 downwards.
CGTTAATTCCATTAAAACATTTACAACCGAAGGGTTGATGATTCCGCAGCAATTAATGGGTAAGCTCTTACACGGGCTTCGCAGAATGGGCGACGGCGGAATGCCTACCCAAGCCACGCTGACCAAAACCGAAATTAAGGTAATGGACTACTTGGGTAAAGGGCTGAGTAATAAAGAACTTGCTAAAGAACTTAATTGCAGCGTCAAAACGATTAAAAACCATTTGAACAGTGCTTTTCATAAATTGGGTGTTTCCAGCCGTACGGAAGCGGTGGTAAAAGCCATTGAAAAAGGGCTGATTTCGTCGGAAGGGACGGTAATTTCCGACGAAGAATAGGAATAATTTTCAATGTGTTTAAAAAGGCCGCATAAAGTGTTTTTGGTTCAACAGAAAGGACAGGCAACTATCGAGTATGTGCTTATGCTCGCGACGATAGTTGTTGTTCTGGCAGCCTTTTTAACCGCGTTTAACACGCATATTGTGCGTTTTTTCTTTTCCTTTATTGGAATGTTGTTGACCAGCTGATATGAAAATACTCCGCCGGTGTATTTGGAAATTACAAGACCGTAAGGCGCAAATTTTGCTGCCTTCGGTTCTTTTGGCGCCTATTTTCGTGCTGGTAATCTATTTGTTGTTTGAAACCGCCAAGGTATCCATGACCAAGATCCGTCAGCAATTTGCTTTGGATAACGCGGCGTATTCCCAAATGTCCTCCGCCAGTACATATTTAAATGCGGTAGCAATGGTAAACGGCCCGCTTCCGTACCGCGTAATGAAGCAGGAAGCCAATCAGAAATTAAACCAAAAAGAACACGATGGTACCCAAATCAGCGTGTTTGATATTTTTTATAAAGGCGGCGGAGTACCTTCTATTGGGCCGGATTATGAAACGGGTATTAATAATCCGCCTCCGGCGGAGTCAACGGATTGGGGTGTGAACTATTATGAGGGGGAGTTATCGAATCTTTCGCGTAAAGATTGGATGAAAGAGAAGCCGGCGGTTCCAAGCGAGGTTGTTCCCCTTGTCAGTCAGGCTTTGGTCAAAAACTATTATTTCCCAGGGGAAGGCGTGGGCATACCGGCTTTGGTCAATTATTTGACAACGTATGCTCGTGTTGGGTCTATTTATAAATCGCAAACGTACGTTTATCAAGAATTGAGTAAAAATGCGGTTATGTTTCGCGAAGCATATTATTTAAATGTCAACGATTGTAAGCGTTCTGAGTGTGCGCGTCAGAGTGCGGCGCAACTGCGGCAGTTTATGTCTTTGTCTACTACTCCGTTTGAATTGGAAAAAATAAAATTCTTCCTTTCGGAAGCCACGACTAAAGAAGACCACCACGGAGGGGCCTTTCCTGTAGAATTGTCTGCTCGGGAGCTTTTAGATGGAGAGGGACTCTATCAATTTGCCTATTTGAATCCGGCCTCCTTAGGTAAACTGCGCACTTTATCGCGCGGCGTTCTATTAAAACAATCTTTTAAATTACCCAGAAACCATTTTAATATTAATTTAGAGCAAAAATATAAACCGTATGTCCGTACCCGCGTGCAGTTAATTTGCCCCCGTTCGGACAATAATTGCGTATGGCCACATCCGTTACCGAAATACGGTATCAAGCTGGAACCATGATGATGAACAAATTAATGTGTTTTTTTTACTCCCGAAAAGGACAGGCGACTACAGAAACCGTACTGCTGTTTCCACTTTTTGTAATTTTCATTCTGTTTGTTATCAAAATTTTTGGACTTTTGATTTTAAACCAAAAATTGGAAATTGCCGGATACTATGCGGCCCGTCGTTTTCAGCTGCAATCCCACCAAACGGATTATTATGCAAACACGTGGGACAGGCGCTTTTTGATAAAAGATATTCAAAAAAAAGTGGAAAATTATTTGGGTTTTGATAACCCGGGTATAAAGAAATTTTTAAGCTTAAATAGCTTAAAGATGGATGTCAATGTTTCAGGTACGTGGGTAAAAATTACCATTACCGCGCGCACGAAGCCGCCGCGTATTCCTTTTTTGTGTAAGTATAATAAAGACAAGGTGTGCGAAATCGACGATAAGTGTTTGAAGGGGTATGCTTTTCTGTGTGAGACTGGCGGTGAAGTGAATATTATTAAATATGTGGGCCATAACGACCGTCCGATGCCGTATATGCGTCCTGAAGACAAATAGGCTGTGTGCGGTTTTGGCGTTTTGATGTAAATTGGGTTAAAACGTCTTGACAAATGCGTATTTTCTGCCTATACTAAAGAAGTAAGCTAAAAACTCTTTGTTTGAGTATACCTGCGGGTATGGGTCAACGAGAGTTATTTATATTATTATGTAAAGGGGTTTTTATGTTTAAGTTAAAGCCGGGCAATGTATTTCAAAAAATAAATACAATGGACAAAAAACAAGCTTACACGTGGGGAGCTGTGGTGGTGGTTTGTATAATTGCGCTGATTACGCTGGCTTCTTTTTTGGGAGATGCGGAAGATACTTCTTTTGACGGATTTAATACCCGCGGGTATGATTTGGCGCAGATGCCCTTTGTAAATGACGAAGCGGAAGAATATCTATTGGCTTCCAAGTATCCGGATATGCAAAATAACGGCGCCGCGATGCTTTACAGCCAAGAAGAAAAGGAAGCACGCCAAGAAGCGGATGCCGAGGAGGAGGCGTCAGAGGAAAGCGCAGATTCGGATTCCGCGTATTCTTCAGGGGGGTATACCTCCCGCGGCTATTCCGGCCGTGGCGGCGGTGCGGGCGGCGGATCGCCCACGCAGGTAGGGTCGCTCGGTTCGGCCAGTATGGGCCGCGCGGGTGGCAGCGGCGTGAGCAGTACTTTCGGCGCTCCCAGGGGGGATTTTTCTCCTTATAAAAGCCAAGAGAAAGGATCGGAAATCCAGTACCAATTAAAAAATGCGGATGCGCAGAAAGCACTTTCGCAATTTGCGCGGTCCAGTCGTGCGGCTGCGGGGCTTAAAGATAACCGCAATGCCAACGCTAAACGTGCATTGATGGGTGGTGGGATTAAAGGAAGTGAAGCGTTTACTGATTCCGGTGTGGATATGAGTAAGGCAAGCGGACTGAATTTAGATACCAACGCTCCAGTTTCTTCAGCGGATTTGAGTAATTTGGATCAAGCCGTTTCAGATGCGGCCAATAAAGGGGGCGATGATAAAAAGAATTTCTTAAATAATTTGAACAATGAAACTAGTTTTTGGGAACAGTTGGGGCAGAACTTGTTAAATGCCGGCGTGCAGATCGGCCTTAATTATGCGATGGACAGCTTGGCAAATTTGCAAGCAAACCGCGCTGGAAATAAGGCTATTGACGGGATGTCCGCTGATAAGTTTCAGGCAGATTTACGGGACAAGTTTCCTGATGCGTTCAAAGACGGGGGGGCTTTAGCTGGGAAAGATTTGAAACAAATGACAATTAGCGATGCCTATGATTTGGCTTATGGCGAGAGTTCAGCAAAATATACGAGTTTGACGTCTAACGGGGGTTCTGTCCCTTCCGGCATGGAACCGCCCACATCCTATAAAGATTGGCGGAGTGATGTTAAAAAAGCTTGGGAACAGTATCCGGAAGCACACGAGGTGTATACTAAGCGACGGGCAGAGAGCTATGACAATAATTTTTGGGCCACACAAGGCAGCGTAATCACGCAGGCGTTTAGTGGAGCGGTAAATGGGGGATCAAACGGTGGGGTAACTGCAGCCCCTGTAAAGAGAAATAGCCGTTCTTCTCAGTCAACTTCTTCACAATCTACTTCCAGCCGTGCGGAGTGTATTAGTGCGTGTCAAGGTTATGAAGATCAGGCGGCTTGTTTTGATCGTTGTATGGGGAAAAAATAAGGATTTTAGGAGGAATTTATGAATATCTTTAAATGGATAAGGTGCAGGGCTGGAAAGATGGCTCTTTCCGCTATGCAGACGGTAGGGCTCTCTGCTGTCGTTGGCGTAGCGGGTGTTGCCGCTTGGCAGTATTTAGGTTCCCCCGCGGAAACGAATAATACATTTACTCCGGCGGTTTATAACCCTGGTGAAGTGGTGTATGTGGCGGGGGCGAATACGGGCTCTTACGCGGGCGGTTCGTATGCGGGGGGAGGGGAATCCTCATCCTCTGTGCAGATTTCTACCAACACATTTAAACGCTTGGAACAGCAAGAAATGGCGCGTCAAGCTGAAGTGGAAATGGCTGAATATGCTCCGGATTATTCCGCCGCGGCTGCTGCACCTACCCAAGCCTATCAAATGGGCGGAACGGAAGGGTTAGGCACAGGGGCGAATATGGCCAATGAATTAGATTTAAAAAATAACCCTATGGCCGCTATGACGCAGAATATGGCGGGCGTTACGGATATGATTTCCAGAGCGCAGCAGCAAGCCCAACAGCAATCTCAAGCGGCTGCGTCTGGCGGGGAGGCTCAGAAAGGGCTGCCTGCTTTGGCCAGCGCTTCTAAAAATTGGGGTTCTTCTTCCGCAACCGGCGGCTCATCTGGCAACTCTTTCAATTCCTCTTTTTCCGTGCAGGACAGCGGCAAAAATGCGGGTAAAAATATTTCGTCGGTGGACGCTTTAGCACAGGCCGGCGATGTGATGGCTTCCGCCCGGGCGCAAGCGGCGGGGATGATGGAAGGGGCCCGCATTCGCGGACGCGCTTCTTTTGGCAGCGATGGTCTGGGCGAAAGCCGAAATGCTTCGGTAAGAAAAGGCCGCAGCACCAAAGAGGCTAATGATTTAGAGTTTATTCGCCGTCGTTCCGCTGATGCCGCGAAAAACAGAAACCGTTCTGCCGTGGAAGGGGCTCGCGCCTTTTTAGCGAGTACTAAAGTTTCTGGTGGGATGATAATTTCTACTGATAACGTGACTACGGGGCAGGGACAGGGATCTAAAGATTTTGAGAGCGATTATGACACTAATCTGCGCGGTATTAAGAGCTGGGGGGCAGGTATTGATAGTGATGCTATGAAACGCGACCAAGACAGAAGTAATTTAAAGACTTGGTTATGGAGTTCTATTCTGACGGCGATAGGGGCAATGCTTGCAATTCCTTCTTTGAAACATATTAAAATTTTTGGCGTGCCGCTAGTTGCGCTAATTGTGGCGGCTGCAGCAACTGCCATTTTACTCGTTGCATTAGCAAAAGCTATCAAATTTGCAAAAACTTGGGGCGGTGAAGGTATAACAACCGCTGTTTACATTGTGACTCCTCTGTTAATTGGCGGCGTTTGGGCTTCGTTCTTCTGGTCCAGTGCTTTTAAATCTGCCTATAAGGCTGTTGGGAAGTTCTTAGGATTTGGGGCCGCAGCGGCATAGTTTATAGAGGTTAATATGCAAATAGGAAATATTATTATAGAACCTTGGAATAAGCGTAATTGTATTCCTAGAATAATTGCTTTTGCCTTGATAGCCTTGTGGCTCGGTTGGGGAGTGGCAATTTTTATTGAAGGCCGCCAGATAAACGCCCGCTTTCAGGCCCTGCAGGAAGAGCAGCAGCTAAAAGAAGAGCGTGCACGCCGTGCGGCCAGATACCGCCAATCGTTTGAGGGGCAGCAACAGCCTCAGAACCGTGTTAAGAATGCGGTGGACGGCGTAAAAGAATAGGAGAGTATTATGAAAATCCTGAATTTTTTAAAGAACAAGTCAGGCAAGCTTGTTATAGGCGCGCCCCAAGTGCTTACTATTGCTGGGGTGGGTATGATGGCCACTTACGGAGCTTTTAAGACCGACCAAATTTTGGATAACGACATTCCACTGCGTGCTTTGTCGTCCGTTGCGGCTTCATCCTCAGCTTATGATGGTTTAAACCGCCGAGCAGACGGGATGTTAACCTCTATGAATATCCAAAACCGTGCAGGAGGAAAGGGTGTTGCCGTGGGAGCCGACCGCGAACGATTGGAAGGATATACGTCTAAAAATGATTTCGGCTTGACGGCTGCGGATAATTTGGAAGCTAAATTTTCCGCTTCCGGTATCGGGTCAGCCGCGCGTATTTCCTCTTCGGACGGTTTAGGTACCGGCGGCGTGGATTTGAAGGAAATTCCTGCAGGTGGGGAAACAGGAACTATGGGATCTTCTCCATCGGGAGTTCCTTCCGTTTCTGTTCTGCAGGGATCGGCGGCTACTCCTGCTGCGGCCTCCGCTTCCAGCAGCAATTCGGGTGGACGATTGGCTGCGGCCTCTATGGCCCGTGCGTCGGGAAATTCTTTTAACGCGACGTTTGGTTCTACGGGTGGAATGGTATCCGGCGGTACCTCAGGCGGACGAAACGCAGGTTCTTCTCGTGCCTCAGGTTCGGAAGGTTACAATTTTTCCGGTGCGATGCCTAGTGGTTCCAATGTGGTTTCCTCTTATGAGACTTCGTTGGGTGGACGGGGCAGCGGTTCTACCTTTTTGGCGGGTGGACGAAATGCTAATTTCGGACGTAGTGGCCGCCGTGTAAACGAAAAAGATGATTTGAAGAAAATTTCTAAGATGTCGGCCGATGTCGCCAAAGACCGTAACCGCGGCACGGTGGCGGGAGCCCGTCCTTTTTTGGCCAACACCGCTACCAGCGCAGGGATGAGTATTGACGGCGGGGCTGATACGACGACCACGGGTTCGGCTGATTTTGCTGCGCCGGAATCGCGTAACTTAAAAGCACTTGGCGATTGGGGACAAAAGCAAGAGGATAACTCTAAGGAGAGAAGCAAAGCCCGTACGCGTTTGCTGTGGATGACTCTTGCGTTAATTGCCGCTACATTGGTAACAATGTCCTTTGCCGGTGGGTTAATTTTTAAAGGCCGTCTGGAAATATGGCAGGGCCAATTGTTGCTTTCTATGAGCCAGATGCCTTACTGTTCGGGACTGAAAGCGATGGGTCTTCAACAGATAGCTAAAGGTAAGTTACATATGACTTTGGGCTGGGTCGCTATAGGGGTAACGGCAGCTTATGCGGCCACCGTGCTTGGTTTTGCCTCTAGTTACCTTTCCAAGTATGGTGGTGGGTTTATGCCCATATTGTCGTTGCTTGTTTCTGTTGGGGCTATTGCTGGATTGACAGCTTTAGGGATAAAGGCGATGCAAGGCGCTCTTTCCTCTACTGAGATTGCTAAGTTTCAACTACAGGCAACAAAAGCCTTAAAACTAGCTGGAGTTGCCGGAGCTAGTCAAGTAGCGCAACAGGTTATAGGTGAAGCTGCCAGTAAATAAGTAATTTTGTAAGGAGGAGCCGTTTAGCGCGGCTCCTCCAAGTTCTGTCGAATCCCTTATGCAAAACCAAAACGAAACCAAAAATGAACAGCAGGAAAAACAACCGTTTTTCACTGCCGTGTGGGAGGAAACCAAAAGCGCTTTTCGATCCAAAAAAGCGTGGGTGGTTCTTGTGTTCTTTTTAGTTTTGCTGTTTATCGGCGGATTTGTGCCGGTGGGCAAAATCCCGTTCCTGCGCAATTTGGCGTATGCAATGGGATATACGCCGGATGAAACCCAAAAAATTTCGCTCTTACGGGCGCTTTTTTCGTGGAATGAACATCAAAAAATTTTGCGCGGGGAACTGCCGGATCCGGATGCCGTATCCGTGTTTGGCGAAGGCGGGGGCTTTTGGGCTTCTTTTTCTGCGCCTGCGCAAAATAAACTGATTAATCTGCGTGCCGTTAATGATTCACTCGCGCGCAAAGGCCAAGCGCAAGACGCGCTGAAAGTGTCTTATTCTGCGGCGGATACAGGGGAAGATCAAAGACCTTCGGATATTAAAATCGGCAATACAACAGTATCCGCCACTACGCGGGCTGATGCGGCTAAAACTGGAGAGGTGTTTTTTGGGGCGGACGTTTCCGCCATCGTGCGGGATAAAACGCACGGATATGATTCCGTTGGTGCGCTTAAAAAAATTGCTAACCCGAATATCACCGGAGCCGTTTCTGATGATTGGATGGGCCGCTTGGTGGATAAAGCCACCCGCTCGGATTCCGGCCTTGCTAATATCGTCAAGAATATCGATAAAGGCGGTACTCTTACCGGTTTTGGCGGGGTGCAGGAATTGGGCCAAAGCCGCGCCCATCGGGATATGTACCACGCGTGGCTGTATGGTAAGGCGGCTCGTCGTACACCTAATCTCATTTTGAAAAAAACGTTGGCATCCGCCAGTTTTGACAATATGGAAATGCCAAAGTCCGTATTTTCCGCGTCGGGCTTTTCGGGCGTGGGGATTAACTCCGATGACGTGGTGGCCGATATGGGAAGTGTCCAAAAATATTTGGAACTGGATAAAGAATGTCAGCAGGCAATACAGGACGTAGGTGATAAAGTGAGTAGTTTAAAAGAGCAAGCGCGCGAACAAATTAAAGGAATTAAAGGTTCTTTTCCCGCTACTTGCGGTGCTGTTTCGGGGAGCGGATATCCTAACCGTTTGAACGGAATCAGAAGTCTTTGTGAACAAGTAAATACGTCCTATGGAAAAAATCTAGGAAGCAAGTGCCGTATTTCTATGAATGAAGGTAAATGCACCACATATAAGTTGGATGATTTGTTTACTGATTTTTCATCCTACTGTAAGGAAGAAGAAAACAAATGTAATGCGTTGTCCACCGCATCCGCGCAAGCCGCGTGTCGTGAAAAAGTAGAGAATATAAAAGCGGAAGACGTGAAAGGTTTTTCCCAAGATGCTATCGGTGAATTGGTGGGCGAAACGTTTAACATCAGTACGGAAGACGGTAAGCCCAGAAACCCTGACGCTAGCGATTTCTTTTCCGAACTTAATATGAAGGACAGCACGTTTTGGGTGGGGAATGTGGATTAACGTAGAAAGTGCAAAATTCCCCCTTGAAAAAACGAAATTTAATTGTATAATAAGAATAGAGGTATGTTTGCTCAAGTTGTTACGGAGTGGGGGACCATCTTCGAACAACGACTTTTTATTATGGTTACAGTATAAAACGGGAGACTTTGTAAAAAGTCTGCTCGGGCGGTGAGGGGCCAACCCTCACTTTTGCAGTTTTAAAAAATTAACAGGAGGCTCTTATGCCTGAAGAAAAAAAGGATAAAAAAGTTGTTCCTTTGGCTCCGGTTGGAAACGAGGGCAAAAAGGACAGCTTTACTTTTAGCGATAAGATCAAGAACAGCAAACCTGCCGCTTCGAAATCTTTCGCTAACCGTATTTCTTCCAAAATTGGGAGCGACGGGAAACCTAAAAAAACTCTTTTTGAGAGAACCAAAAGGGATGCGCCGTTCTTTATTGCGGCCATTGCAGCTCTTTTGTTGTTGCCGTTCTTGTATAAATACTCCGGCAGCGCAGGAGAAGAGCCTTCTATGGTTACCCCTGGTTTGGAAGGAACGGAGTTTGATCCCACCCGTTCCGGTTTTGATACGCTGACGGGCGACCCCGAAAACCAGATTGCGCAGCTTTCCGGCCGTGATTCGCTGTCTTTAATCAAGGGCTTTGGCGGCGAGCCGGTAGAAACTTCGGACGACCTTCCGTACAGAAGCGATTTGGAAAGAAGCGGTTTTGATGATGATTACGGCAGCTCCAGCAATCGGACGAGCGAACGTAACGAAACGAACATCACCCGATATCGCAAACAAGCCGCGCCCGCTACGCGCGCCGCTTTTAAAAAAACCAATATCAATCCGCTTCGTAGTGCGGGGTTAACCTCTCGTGGCGGTGGAAAATTGGGTGTTGGAATGTGGGGCGGCGGTTTAAAGCAGGCCGCTAATAAAGTGCAAGCGGATGCACCTAAATCTTCCCCCAAGCCGGTTTCCTTGCAACCGTTGCAGGCGGTAGGCAAACCTTCCCGATCGTATTTTGGTCAAGGTGCGGCGGCAGAAGCCAGACGCTCCAAAGACGCTATGTCCAAAGCCAATGCGGTGCAGGCCCTGCGGGACGCGCAGATGAGAGCTATTGAACCCGGTAAAATTGGCGGTATTCTTAGCGGAGAGATGGGCGGCCCTGGCGGCGGAAACGGTAAGTTGGAGCGCAACTTTGCCTTTAACGGTAAAGAGCCTTGGTGGTGGGATATGATGAAACAACGCTCCCAAATGGAATGGGAGAAAAAATTCAACTACAAATGGGGTTGGATTGATTTCGCCACAGGGCTTGCGCAAAAACTGGCTGATGGTTTATTGTCCTGTGTGATTACAGGTACCGATGACTGGTCTATGGGCAAGATGTTTGGTGCGCCCGCGGGTGTGGGTGGTGGTGCCGAATGTTGTGGTATGAACGAAGAAAAATTCAAAGGAGCCGCTCCCAATGTGGAATTTAATCCTAACGCTTGTAAAGGCTGGGTAATTGCTCATCCTGAGGTAGGGTGTACTACGAAATGGGTTGAGGCTAAAAAGAATAAGACTTCTTTAGGACCTATTTCGCAACGCTTAGATTGTTTGAGTAATGGCGTTTTTGCCGCCCGCAAAGCGCGTAAAGCCTCCGAAGGTTTAGCGGAATTAGGCGACTGCAATACCTTCTACAAAGACGGTCATTATACCGCCTCGTACAGCGGCAAATATTCCCTGTACCATTATATTGTGGGTGTACGCAGCGCTGATTGGAAGGAATATGTCAAGGGTTCAGATAATGACCGCTACGAGTTGCTGCATGTCGGGTATATAGGCAAGGGTGCCACTTTCTCCGTCAATCCGGAGGCTACAGGGCAGCTGATGAATCAAAAAGCTTTTATTCCGCTGTTTATTGAAAGCGTTGCGGTAAAAAATAAAAAAGTAAAAAACGACAATGGTACAGTAAATCCGACCCCTAATCCAGCCATATCCAGGGACGGGAAACAAATAGCAGACTACGACCCGATGACGGGTTTAGTTGATAAGAACGGTTATACGCACGAATTGACATATAAGGAGTTCTTGGACAAACTAAGTGATGGTGGGTTAAGAGTTGGAAATGCAGTCAACCAAGAGAGCTCTGTATTAATGTCCGTGAAAGGCGGCAAACGCGGCAAAAGTTGGGAAACGGGCGCGCGCTGTGCGTATCCTCTGGCATTTGTTTCCTGCCACGATACGGCGACGGCTGGCGTAGATTTCGGTGATCTGAAAACGTTGGGAAATCCGGCGGCGTTTTTAAGCTTCCCCAATGTGGGTAAAAGTGCAGCCAAAGCTGCGTCAGCGAAGGACGTGCAGAAAATGTTCCGCGTAACGTACAGAGTGGAAAACCGTTTAAATGCCAACGATGCTCCGAAAGGCTACTTTGTCCAGACGATTGACAATACGCAAGATTATGTTCCGGAAGAAGTATTAGCGAAAAACGGCGGCAGAGAAATTGCCGCCAAATACAATATCGCGGCTTCCGGAAAAGGTGCCCAAGCTGTCCTCAACGCTATGGGAGATGCGGGTGATGCCACCAAATCCGCCGCGGTAACGTGGGAAATCCGCCAGTGCTGGAATGCTGAAACACCGTGGAGCTTCGGCAGAACGATTGCCGACGGCGCTTGCGGACGAACTTGGAATGAGAAGGCAGGTGGCGTGAACGCTAAAGACTTGCCCGGTATTGTAGTATCGTCTGCCACCTGTGTGTACGGCGACGAAGGCGAAGTTGTTAGTATTGAGCCGGAACCCCGGACAGACTGCGATAAAGGAGCGCGTGAAACGAGACAAAATCCCGACAATGGTTGTGATGAAGTGCGCACTTGCCCGAATGGATATTGGACCGAATGGACCAAAACGAACCCCGACTGTGTATGTAAAGACGGAACAGTGCAAAATTTGCCGGATGATCCGAAAGGCTGCCACTGGCAACAAACGTGCCGTAACAACGTCTGGGTTAAATCTATGACGAATCCGAACGATCCCCCTTGTACGGGTGCTACTCCCCCGACTCCGCGCACTAAAGTAAGTTTCTATACCGACTTTACTAAAATGCCGGATCAGGTCTTGTCGGAGCAGGCGCGTTCTAATCCGAGTTCCGAAAATGCAGGTGCTCCGTGGAAGAGGTGTGAGATTCGGGATATGTCGAACACGACGATTTATATGGATCAAAGCACTGTCGATTTCTTGACACAGGCTATTAATAGTTATAATGGTCAGGCAAAAGAGACTGAAATGAACGCCTATGATGCACAACAGATTGGTGAGAATGGCGCGATGGTGGCTCAAGTGGTAGATGCTATGCGCATTATGCAAGCCGTAGGGAAAAACAATGTGCCGAAAGATACGGTTTGTGCGGTAGGTAAGGCGATTGCCAGTCAGTCTAGAGATCCGCAGGTTACTAAACGGACAAATGCATTGGGTTCCTTTTTGGCCTTTATTGGCTACGACTCTTCGTTCTACCCTACGAATTTCTATCGGAAGGAGAGTGAGTCTGAAGGGACAAAATATAGAGATGATCGTTTCTACGGTTGCGCAGGTGGAAAAGTTTACAAATATAAGGGTACCACCGATATGTCTGGCTACCACTATGGCCTTTATAACTGGAATGAAGCGGAGTATAGAGATCGGAATTTAAATGGTTTCGATAGAGATCCCTATATCAATGTATTAAAGGAAGGCATCTGGAAGGACTTTCCGTTGCAGGCATTGGCTAAAAAGGGAGATCAGCCTCTGTTTACTCGTGTAGCAGCAGGTACGTTAGATGGAAGCACCAATAAGACGATTGATGATGTGAACAGACAACAGTATCATAAGGCCTATCAGAGTCTGTTGAAGATCAACGAGTCTTGTGAATATGGACAAGAGACAATGAGTATAGCGGATGCGTTAAAATATATTCAAGTGTTATGTGAAGAGGGCGCCCGAGAGAAACCTGAGAATGGCCGTGCTGGTCTGTGTGGCCAAGCGTATGAAGAATCTAAGTATGCGCCGTAAAGTCTCAATCTATCCCCGAGAGGAGTTTTCCTCTCGGGGATGCTTTTTTTAGCGGAGTCAGATCCCGACAAAATCACTCGGGGATGACTTAATTAATAACAGCGGAATTTCCTACTACGCCCCTACGGGATAATCCCTTCCTAACCCCCTTTTTCATTTGCCCCGTTCTTCCCTTTTTTCTATCATATACGTATGCTCGTTAAACGGATCAATTCCTTTTTGCTGTGTGCCGTCCTGGTGATTGCGGGGCCCGTGCCCGCGCGGGCGTTTTTCCCGTTTTCTTTCCGTAAACAGGAACTCAAAACCGATTACTCCCAAACCGTTTGGGATCAAATTATGCGGGACCAATCCGCCTCCGATATGCGCCGCGGTATGGGCGAAATGGCTCAGGCGCGCTATCGGGAAGCTTCCAACAGTTTTGCCAAAGCTGTAGTTAAGAACGCCAAAGACCCTATGGCGCACCTGTTGTTTGGCGCGTCCTTGTATTGGGAAGGCAAGGTGGATGAAGCCATAACGGAGTACAACGAGGCCCTTCGCCTGTCGCCCGATACCGCTATGGCGTACCAGTTATTGGGGATTGCGTACGGCTGGAAAGGCGATGTTGCGCAGGCGCAGGAATACTTTTTAACCGCTAATAAATTGGATCCGAACAAGGCCGATACCCATATGAATTTAGGCTCCACATACGCCGTACAAAATCATTTGGATAAAGCCTTGGAGCATTTCCGCCGTGCGGCGGACCTCGCGCCGCGCGAGCCGTTGTATCACTACCAGTTAGGTACGCTTTACGAGGCTCTGGGGCGCGACGGGCAGGCGGAAACTTCATTTAAAAAAGCGTTAAAATTATTCCCGTCTTACGAGGACGCACAGCTTAGTTTGGGGGCTTTGTACGAAAAACTGGGCCGCACGGAGGACGCGTTAAAATACTACAAAAAAGCCGTAAAAACCAAATCCGGCGATTATGTGGCCCGCCTGCGTTACGCTTTTTTATTGGTGCGGCAGGGGCAGGAAGATAAAGCGCGCCGGACGTTGGAGGAAGCGTTTTCCATTTCGCGTTTTAAGCAGGAAGGGCTTGCATTAAACGCGGTTTACCGCGCAAGTGGACGCAGTGCGCAGTCGTTTGAAAAACAAATTGAAAAATTTCAAAATAGTTTGTCTAATGTCTCTGCGGCGAAAGCGGTTAATGTGGAAGTGTCTTTGGAATATGAGCCCGTTTCCGAGGGGGATTTATCTGCCCAAAACACATTTGAACGGGCGTATGAACGGCTGCGGGCCGATAACGCATTCGGAGCTTCTGTTGTTCCGCGGGCGTTTAAGCGGAGGTTTACGCTCCCCGCCGCCGACGTGCAAACGCGCGAAAACCAAATAGCGGAGTTTATCTCCGGCGTTCGTCAGGCGGTGGCGCGGGAAGAGGGGAAATATAACGTCAGTTTGTCGCTTCAGGGCCGCACGGCGGATTTTGCGTCGCCGCGCTCGCTGACGCAAAACGACGGGGCTCCGCCTAAGGCCGTGTACGATCCGCGCATTGTGGGGAACGATATGGGGCTTTGGGTAATGGGTAAAACGTGGCTTAAATTTGTAGATGACGCAGCGGAGGAATTACAAGATTATTCCTGTCCCGCCGGCAATATCTGCGCGCTTTTGACGGGCCTTGCCGGCCTGGCGCGCGGGGACGCTGCGGCGGCGCAACATTCTTTTGAAGAAGCCGTGCGATCGGCGGCGGATCCGCTCGGCTGGCTTGGTTTGGGTACGGCCGCCGTAGTGGCGGGGGAGGACGAAGCGGCCCAGAACTACTATCGCCGCGCGGTGGAAGCGGATCCCGCCAATAAAACGGCCTTGCGCAACTTAAAAGTGTTGGAGGAGTAGCGGCAGTTTTTTGTTGTGTTGTTTTAGAACGTCCCAAAAGGATTTTATGCAAAAATACGGACAGCATTTTTTAATTGACCGGAATGTCATCAACCAAATTGTGGATGCGGTACTGTTGCTGCGGGTGGAAAACTTGGTGGAAATCGGCCCCGGAAAAGGAGCATTGACACAGCAGCTTATTGCGCGCGGACAAAAAAATTTTACAGTTGTGGAAATAGATCCGCAAATGGTTTCCTACCTGCAAACGCATGTACCTGCAGAAGCGGGTATCAAAATAGAGCGGCACAATTTTTTGGAATTTAATTTATCTCTTTTGCCGCACGGGCCGACGGAATTTGTCAGCAATTTGCCGTATATAGACGCGGCGGATATTTTGGATAAAGTGCTTGCTTATCCGTTCTTTTTCTCAGCGGTGTTTATGTTCCAAAAAGAACAGGCGCAGCGTATCCGCGCCCAAGCAGGGGAAGAATTTTACGGGCCGCTTTCCGTGTTCAGCCAACTGCGCGCGCGAATCAGTCCGATTTGTAAAGCGGGCCGCGGGTGTTTCAGTCCGCCGCCGAAAGTGGAAAGCGCGGTGCTTGCTTTTGAAAGATTAAAAGAACCTGTTTTTATATCGGAAGAAGAATGGCAAAAATTTAAGAAGCTGGTTTTATCCGCTTTTGCGCATAAACGAAAAACGGTGTTTAATTCACTGACGCTTTGTGGATACCCAAAGGATGTAGTGGCGGATTCTATTGCTAAATTAAATTTATCTCCGACCGTGCGCGCCGAGCAAATTTCACCACAAAATTATGTGCAATTAAATAAATTATTATCGTAAGTTTTGGAAACAAGCTAAACAAATCAAGGCTTTTTTGAAGGCCTTGATTTGTTTTTTTTTTTGATAACATAAGTCATTCCGAGAAGTTTCTGCTCGGGATCTCCCTTTTATGGTTTATTTCGTTAAAAGCGGTAGATTCTGAGACCCTGCAGGCCGCCAGACTCATCAGGATAACTTTTTTGACAGGAGAAAACGCATATGAAAGGTTTTAGTGCCGTCATCCTGAATTTATTTCAGGATCCAGCCATTAATAAAAGAAAATCTTCCGCTTGGATACTGAAACAAGTTCAGTATGACCATACGATTAAAGGTTTTACGCTGATCGAACTGTTGGTGGTTGTGCTTATCATCGGTATTTTGTCCGCCGTGGCGTTGCCGCAATATCAGCGTGCGGTAGTCAAAACGCGTGCGGCGGAATTGGTGGCGCAAACAAATGCGCTTTGGCGCGCGCAACAGTTGTATTTCTTAGAAAACGGAACGTATACGGAGAATATGGATGATTTAACGCTTTCGCTCCCTGCAGGGTGCGAAAAAAACGCCGGCAATTCCTCTGTGTGCGGGCGTATCGTTTAGGAAAGCAGAGAGGCGGGCGGCTGGCGTGCGGGGGGAAGCAGCGCGTTACTTCATATAAATTATTACCGTTACTTGGGGGATTTGGGGCAGCAAACGGCATACTGTCAAATTATTGGAAATGATTTGGCGTTAGGACGGTTTTTGTGTGTTTCTCTGGGCGGAGTGGAAATCGGCACGGCGGCGGGGTTGCCCTTATATCGGATTTCTTTGTAAAAGTTAACCTCTCAAGTTGTATTCCAAAATCCGCTCTTTGACGTTGAAAGGGCGGATTTCGTTTAGCTTGAGTTCGCGTACGGCGGTTTCCAACAATACCGTGGTGTCCGCCTGCGCGGGCGCGTAAAAGCGGCCCGCATTTAAAAACGCTTCTTCCGGCGCAAGGCCGATGAGTTCGCTCCCCGTTACCAAGAGTCCGCGCCGTGCGGCTTCTTTTTTACACGCTTCAAACGCTTGCGCAAGGCCCGTCTTTCGGTAATCGGTTAAATTAAACGATACTTGCGTGCAGCAGTAGTCTTTCATATACCAGCCGATGGCCTTAACCGCGGGCAGGCCACCGTTTTTTTCGCGCAGGACGGACGCAATTTGTTTGGCGGCGGTTACCTCTGTGGTGTTTAAAGACACGTTAAACGCAATTAAAAAATTCCGCGCACCGATAACCGTTGCGCCCGTTTTTTGTATGCCCGCAGAAAATTCCCGCGGACCGAAATCGGGCGACAGTTCTTTCAGTTTTTGGGGCAGGCTTTCGTATTCGCCTTGGCGGATAAACGATAAATTCTTGCGCTGTGGCGTTTGCGCGTTTGCTTCGTACAGATAGACGGGAAGATTGAGTTTGTGCGCCGCTTCCCGCGCCAGTTTTTCCGCTTGGAGAGCGGCTTCTTTAAGCGTCATATTTTTGACGGGGATAAACGGGCAGACGTCCACTGCTCCAAGGCGCGGATGTGCGCCCGCGTGCGTACGCATATCAATATTTTCGATTGCCGCTTGGATAAGCGCAAACGCGCTTTGGCGTATATCGTCCGGATTGCCTGCCAGCGTAAACACGGTGCGGTTGGCGTCTGCGTTAGCATCAATATGCAAGAGCCGTGCAGATGAAGCGCTCCTTGCGGCGTCGGCAATGCGTTTTATGATTTTTTCGTCGCGCCCTTCGGATACGTTGGGGACGGTTTCCATTATTTTCATAAAACAATTATAAATTTTTTAAACTTTCCCCGCAGAAAATAATAATAATTTGTGTTATTTTTTTGGATTTATGCTACAATAACTATAGATACTTATTAAGTTTAAGTATCTGATAATTCATAAAAGGAAGTATTTGTAAAATGCCTAAAGGAAAAGTTAAGTGGTTTAATGACCAGAAAGGTTACGGATTTGTAACCCCCGAAGACGGTTCTAAAGATCTCTTTGTTCACTATCAGGAAATTCAGGGCGACGGTTTCAAAACCTTGGCCGAAGGTCAAGAAGTTGAATTCGAAGTCGTAGAATCCGAAAAAGGCCCGAAAGCCGTTAAAGTCGTCAAACTTTAATTTTTGGAAAGACTTTAAAAAGCCCGAGGGTTTTCCTCGGGCCTTTTTTCTGTCCTTATGTGCGGTTTTGTAGCAGGAGAATGCCGGAGATGAGTAAAAAGTATGCCCAAGCTTCCTTGGGGGAGTTATGGCATTTGGCGTATCCGTTAATCGTGTTAATGGCATCGCAGGTGGTAATGCAGTTTGCGGACCGGATGTTTTTGGCGTGGCATTCACACGATGCTTTGGCCGCGTGCGTTCCTGCCGGTGTACTGGCGATGACGTTCGGGTCTATATTTATGGGGCTGGCCAGTTATACAAGCGTGTTTATTTCGCAGTACTACGCAAAGAAAAAATATGCGTCGGTTACGGTGTCTCTGTGGCAGGGCGTATTTTTGGCGGTGATTTCTTCGCTTCTTTTGGCGGGCCTGACGCCTGTGGGTTTTGCGCTGATTAATGCGTTCGGGCACGATATACAAGTTCGCGTATTGGAACTTAAATACTTTGGCATTTTGAATTTATTTGGCGGAATTGCGGTAATCAATAATGCACTGGCCAGTTTTTTCAGCGGGCGCGGCCAAACCAAAATCCCAATGTGGACGACGCTCATCGGCAATTTGATAAACATCGGACTTGATTATGTGATGATTTTCGGCAAACTTGGTTTTCCCGAAATGGGTATTGCGGGGGCGGCGTGGGGAACAATTATCAGCCAAGGCACCATAACGGCAATGTTCGGCACGCTGATTTTTGCGCGTAAAACGCGTAAGGAGTATAAAATCAGTAAGCTGGCAGGTTTTTATAAGCCGGTGTTTTCGCGCCTTTTGCGTTTTGGGCTTCCTAACGGATTTGGTTTTTTGATGGATATTTTGTCTTTTACGCTGTTTACGTTTATGGTGGGTAATATTGATACGATTTCTCTGCAGGCAAGCAATGTTGTAATGTCAATGCAACCGGTGGTATTTACGGTTATTTTGGGGTTGGGAATAGGTATCCAAATTTTAGTCAGTAAATACCAAGGAATCAAACGGCCCGATTTAAGTGTGCGTGTAGTAAAAAATGCGTGTAAAATCGGTTATGTGTATGCGTTTGGCATCGGATTATCGTTTTTTTTCGGAGCGCCCTTTTTCGTAAATCTGTTTATTCCGCCTTTGTCGGCAGATGCGGCGGCGATTGCGGCCAAAACGTATCCGCTGATCAAACTGGTGAGTTTCTTTGTTATTTTTGACGCGACTTACTTGATTTTCGGCGAAGCCATCCGCGGAGCGGGCGATACCAAATTCTATATGTACGTAATGTTGTTTTGCGCGTGGGGAATGTTAATTCCGGGCACGTGGTACATCGTTTACAAATTGCACTTGTCCGTATTTTGGGTATGGAGCTGGCTGACGTTTTACGCCGGAGTAACAGCGGTACTGATGTGGTGGCGGTTCTTGCGCGGAAAGTGGAAAACCATTGTGGTTACGGCAGAATGATTTAAAATTCCGGAGCTTTAGGCTCCGGAATTTTTTGTGCCAAAATTATTCTTCCGGCAATTTCAATAGTTTTTTGATGATATCTTCGTGAATACGTAAAATCGCTTCGTCTTTATCGGCTAAATTGTTGGCCATTAATACAAACGCAATTTGTTTTCCGTTTTTATCTGTTGCATATCCGGCGGCGGTTTTTACGCCGTCAATCGTGCCGCCTTTTACGCGTACGCGGTTGACGGCTTTGTGGGGTTTTAAGAAACGTCTTAACAGAAGTAAATCGCCGCGGTCATCCGGTGTAGCGAGAGAATTATAATAATGAGTAAAGTTGGGGCTTGTAGTCATAAACGCAAGCGTACGCAGCAGCGTGCGCGGCGTGACTAAATTATCCCGCGCAAGTCCGCTTCCGTCATAGATGACAGTGTCTTGTGCTGCTGCTAATTTATTTTTTCGTAAAAATGTGTTTAATTCCTCTAATCCGTTTTTGATGCTTCCTTTTTTGCCGGCATATACGGCCAGCTGCCGCAGGAGCATATCCGCGTACAAATTAAAACTGCGTTTGTTTACGATGATTATAATATCTTTGAGTTTGGGCGACTGATATGTGTGTAATAACGCCATTGGCGTGTAATCGGGCGCGGTGCGTGTGGTTTTGATTTCACCCGTAAGGCGAATCCCTTGTTGTTGCATTTCTTCTTTAAGTGCATGGGCGGCAAAAAATGCCGGATCCGGCATTGCGGCGGAAATCGTAAAACCTGTTAAATTGGTGGGAATGGTGCCGTAAATTTCCAATTCGTTTTGACGCGGTGCACCGTAAACGTAGGCATTATCTTTTTTATTTTTTCCGTCGGTGGTTACAAAGCTGGTCAGCGTCAGTGCGGGGATTTTAGGGTCGGTGGCGGAAATTTCTGCCGGCTGCCCGTGGCGAAATTGAGGAGAAAAATGAATTTTAAACAAATTGTCGTTAAAAGAGAGCGGACTGGCCGGAGCGGCGTAATAATTGCCGATATTTTCCCAATTTACTTTAGGGGCGACGGACGGGCCTTCGAACAGAGAAACGTCTGCCACAAGATTTCCTTCCACGCGGGTAATGCCGGCATCTTTGACGGCTTGCGTCCATTTTTTCACGATAGTTTGCCACGTTTCTGCACCCTGTACCCGTGAGGAACCCAGCGTTGGGTCGCCTCCTCCCTGAAGGTAGAGGTTGCCGCGGAGTATGCCGTTTTCGTCCGGCAGGGTCTCGGCAAACAGTTTAGTTTGAAAGCGGTAGTCTGGCCCAAAAGTTTCCAGTGCGGCGGCGGTGGTCAGCAGTTTAAGCGCGGAGGCAGGCGTTAGACGGGTCCCTGCGTTAACGGAAAAAATTTCCGTATCCGGCGTATCCGTATAAGCGGCCGCTCCTCCCCACAAGGCGCCGTTTAAAATGGGATGCTGTAAGCGGGCGGAAACATACTCCTGTACTGTTTGTGCGGAGACGGATAGAGTAGCGCAAATATAAATAAATAATAAAAAATACCGCATATATATAAAATATCAAAATTTAATCAAAAAAACCGCCCCATTACGTTCGGGGCGGCAAGCGTTCAAATTAGTTAAACCAAGGGTACCATTTGTCCCGATCTCGGATGTTGATAAGCAGCGACAGCGCCAGCATATCGCGTGCATTTAAGGCTTGGGGTTTGTCCAAGGTGCACGTGAATTTGTCAAACGCTTGATGTGCGTTTTGAATGGTACCGGAGGAATCCATTTGCCCTAAAATTCGGTAGTCAGCCCGCAGCAGCCCCCACAGGTGTCCGCAAAGTTTACGCAAAACAGCACGGACGGCCGAGGTTTCTGTTACGTTTGCGAGCAGGTGTCCTTCCCGATCAAACAGTTCCCAGCGGCGGCATACGGAAAAACGCTTGCGCGCAACGGTTAACACGTCTTTAGAACGGGCAAAATAAATTTCGTATTTTTCTTGTGTCAGTCCGAATCCTTTTTGTAACACTACCGCTGCTTTTTGACCTTTGCGGTCAAACAATGTAATTTCCCGAAGCACAAGCTGGGACCATACAATCCCGCAGAAAAATACCAGTAATCCCAGCGGAATTGCCAGCGAGCAAGCGGAGTAGACGGTATTGTACACAAATGCACCCACGGGCAGAAGGTTAGCGTTTTCGCAGAGGCCGGCGGCGGCCAGCGTAAGAAACGTTACCAGTATCAACAGCAATCCGCCAAATAAGAACACGCTGTCCCACCGTAAGGAGAGCGACGTAAGGATGTTGCCTTGGTTATCTCTGGCGCGGAAAATTAAAGAAGGCGTACCGTACAGCCGCGCAAAACGGATGGGGTATAAAGAGTTGGGGTTTACCGGCGCCTCGGGCGGTGTGCGGCGGATAAACACGCGGACGCCCAATGCGGCTGCCTGCAAACAAGCGTATAAGAAAATAAGCGCCACAAGTGCGTCAAATCCGTGCCTCATTTGCCGTACGTATGGCGGCATATTGGCAGATAGAAGCGTGTTGGCTTTCATATGTGAAAGCTGTTTTTTGAGCTTTGTTAATACATTCGGACGTGGTGTCTTCTTTACAGGTTTAGCGGATTGTTCGGGGAAGGAGACCGCTTCCGCGGGGGCGTTCAAAGTTTCTTCTTCTACCGTGGGCAGTGCGGTAATATCATATGCGCGCGGATCGTTAACCGCCATTTCCAGCGCGAGAGTTTCTCCTTTGGTTTTGCTGGGAGAAATAAACGAAAAAATTAAATCCGTTTCCGCGTACGATAAATCTTTGGCCAAAATGGAATACGCTTTGCCGTTAATTAAAAAATAGCCTGCGCCAAAATCATTTTTCGGCGTAAAGAAATTGATGTAGAAAAAGGGCTCGCCTGTGGAAAATTCAATGCGCCTGATTTCTTCGCCCGTATATGTATTGCCCACCACCTGCATTTTTTTGCGTTTGACGTCAATTAAGTCTGCGTTTATTTTTTCTTCTATACACGTTTCGGTGGTGCAGTCCGTGGTCTTAACGTCCAAGCGGGAAGATTTTTTTTGAATGGAAAGCACGCTGTTTGCGGGCGGGTTGGTAACCGCGGCCCAACCCGAAGGCATATCCAACGTGAATGCCCCGTCGGAAGATGTGAAAGTTCCACCCTGCGCTGTTAGGGCGCCGCAGAGCAGTAAACAAGCCAAAACCGTTTTTAAAAAGAGGCGGTGTGCCATATTTGGTTATTATATTAAATTTTGGCGCAGTTTTAACGTCTTATCGTTTCTACGCGTGCGGAAACTTTGGCAATTGTGATTGTGGGGTAGATTTAAAATTGATATCATATAAGTGTATATGAAGTTTTAACTGGAGTATATTATGACAGAAAAGAACGGTGCGTCCTCGCGCTTGTCGGCTTTGCGCAAGATGATGCACAAAAATAAGCTGGACGGTCTTATTGTTACCAATAATTTGGACCAGCTGTATTTAACGAATTTCTTTTTTTATCCGGAGGAGACGGTTCTGTTGGTAACCGGAAAGGCAGTAGTGTGTTTTACGCGCGAATTGTATATTCAGCCGTTCGGAAAATTCGCTCCCCAAATAAAAGTTGTCGGAAGTGAAACGCGTACGGCGGCGGCTTTGGCGAAAGCCAAAGAATTGGGGTTGAAACGCGTTGGGTTCGACGCGGCAAAAGAATCGTACCAAAACGGGAAGATGATGTGCGCCGCCGGCTGTATAGAGGTGGGTATGTTTATTTCCAAACTGCGTGAAACCAAAGACGCGGCGGAATTGAAACTGATGCGCGAATCCAACCGTATTGCTTACCTTGCGTATGAATACGTTAAGCCCCGCGTGAAAACCGGAATGACGGAAAGTGAACTGGCTGCCGAACTGGAACGGTTTATGCGCGCGAAAGGCGCATCCAACCCATCGTTTTCAACGATTGTTTGCTTTGGCGAAAATTCCGCTAATCCGCACCACGAAACGGGCAACCGGAAGTTAAAAGCAAATGATGCGGTGCTCATTGATTTCGGCTGTATCTACAAAGGCTATTGTTCTGACATTACCCGCAGCTGGTGGCACGGCAACAACGAACCCGCCGAATATAGGAAGATTTGGAACATTGTGGATAAAGCGCGTAAAGCGGGTATAAAAGCCGTTAAAGCGGGCGTTGCCAATAAAGACGTGGACGCGGCTGCACGTAACGTGATTGCGGAGGCGGGATACGGCGCATTTTTTACGCACCGTACCGGCCACGGCGTAGGGATTGAAATTCACGAAAACCCCTATAACAGCCAGACCGCCCAGTCTGTGTTGCAAGAGGGAAATGTCGTAACAGTGGAACCCGGCATTTATCTGCCCCAAAAGTATGGCGTACGTTTAGAAGATACGATGTTTACTTCCAAAACCGGTGCTAAAATTTTAACAAGGAAATAATTGTGGCGATTAAAGATTTGGCCTCCGTGCGTATGAAGAATTTCCGCCGCGTATTAAAAGCCGCGGGTTTGGACGGATATTTAACCGTTTCCCCATTGGAACAACGGTATTTGTCCGGTATAGAATTATCCGAGGGAGAAGCCGTTTTTTTGATGACTCCCGCTAAAGCATATTGTATTACGAAAAAGCTGATTGTCAGCAAAATGACGCCCGTTGCCGCATTTTTGAAAACAGAGGATGTTCCATACGGCACAATGCTGGAAGGGGCGATTGCCAAGATTAAAAAGTTGGGTTTAAAAGGTGTATCGTTTGATCCGGCACTTGTTGATTTTGAGACGGGAAGCAAACTGGCAAAAGAAGGTTTTTCCCATGCGGACGGTTTAATCAGCCAGATGCGTTTGCAAAAATACGATGACGAACTCGCACGGCTTAAAAAAGCGTGTAAAATTGCGGCTGAAGCGTTTGAAGAAGTAAAACCGCAAATTAAAACGGGAATGACGGAGGAGGACGTGCGCGTGCTGATGGCGGTGGCTATGTGCAAACGCGGAGCGGATTCCATTCCGTTTAATATCGTTTGTTTCGGCGAGAATACCGCTGATGCTCACCATACGCCTTCTAAAAAACGTAAATTAAAAGCAAGCGAGGCCGTGCTGATGGATTTTGGTTGTTTTTACGAGGGGTATACGTCTGATATGACGCGCAGTTGGTGGCACGGCAAAAACGAACCCGCCGAATATAAAAAAATTTGGAATATTGTGAACAAAGCCCGTACGGCAGGTGTAAAAGCTTTGCGCGCCGGTATAACTGCGGGCGAAGTGGACGCGGCTTGCCGTCAAGTGATTGAAGCCGCGGGATATGGCAAAGAATTTTTCCATACCACGGGCCACGCTATCGGCCTTGTGGAACACGACCGGCCTATTTTGCGCTCCGGCGCGCCGGACGTATTGGAAGAAAATTACGTAGTAACGGTGGAGCCCGGCATTTATTTTGAAAATAAATGGGGTGTCCGTCTAGAGGACAGTTTTCTGGTTACGAAAACAGGCTCTAAAAAATTGACGCATAAATAGATTCGGGCTCCGGCCCCATAACGAGGTATAACTTATGTTAAGCACAACTCAATTTCGCGAAGGACTTATTTTTGAAGACGAAAACGGCCAGTTGGTGGAAATTATTGAATTTCAGCACCACCGTAAAAGCCAAGCTCGCGCGGTAGTACGCGTGAAACTGCGTAATATTAACACCGGTTCGATGATTGAAACCGCCTACCGTCCCGAGGATAAATTTAAAGAGGTGGAAGTGGAAAAACGTCCGTTTACGTATTTGTATACTGCCGGTAATATGGCTACGTTTATGAACTCCGAAACCTACGATCAAGTGGAAGTAGAAACCACAAAACTAGGTGATTTGACCAAATACTTAAAAGACAATATGGAGGCTACCGGTATCTATATCAACGATAGTCTCTTTAATGTGGAACTGCCTATTAAAGTTCCCTTGAAAATTGCGTCTACCGTTCCGGGGGTGAAAGGCAACACCGTAGCCAACACTACCAAAGAAGCGACACTGGAAACCGGTGCCGTGATTAAAGTGCCGCTTTTTATCAATGAAGGCGACGTAGTGCTCGTAGATACCCGCAACGGCAGCTACGTAGAACGCGTGGCTGCGTAATGCGTTTTTGGGGGCGCGCGTTTTTTGTATTGGCTGCAGTGTTTGGCTGTTCGTGGAACTTGCGCGCCCTAACCGTTTCGTACGGTTCATTTTTTGAAGTATCAGGCGTTGTTCGAGCGGCGGATAAAGTGTTGCTTCCGCTTACCCGCGGTAAGTATGCTAACATCCGCGTTTTAACAAGGGAAACACTTGATGTTGTAAAAAACTGTTCGGAGTCTTGCGTGCAGGACGCTGGCGCCGGTGAAATAAAAATAGAAGACTTTCGCGCCGCCAAAACGAGCGGCGGAATGTGGATTGCGGACGTATCGGTTGACGGACGTTGGCTGATTACGTTTTTAATTTTTCAGAATAAGAACGGATACGGGATAAAGCCGCCGGATGAAGTCCAATTTTTAGACAAAATCTTGCTCGTCCGTACGGAACGAGCGTTGGCGGCGTTGGCAGATGAATTCCGTGCCCAAGAGGAATACCCTTTATGAAGTGTACATTAAAACGTACCGGTGAAATCTTAGTCGCTGAAGTGGAACTGGCTAATACGTATTTTACGCGTTTAAAAGGGTTGATGTTCCGTAAGCATTTGGCAGCCGGAAACGGGCTTTTATTGGATCCGTGCCCGCAAATTCACACGTGTTTTATGCGTTTTGATATTGACGCCGTTTTTGTAGATAAAAACGGGACGGTTTTATATGTGAAAGAAAATATGAAGCCGTGGCGTTTCGGCCGTTTTGTGCGCGGTTCGCGTCGTACGCTGGAACTGGCGGGCGGCACTTTAAAAGGCCGTGTGCGTGAAGGAGATGAACTCGTTTTTAATTGATTTTATTTGTTTTAGAGAGGTTACAATGAAGATTCAACACTTGCTTTTGGCGTTTGCCGTTTGCGTTTTATGTACGTGCGGCGCATCGGCACGGAACGTGTGGGATGATTTCGGTTCAAATGTTACGCGGCAAAACGTCCGTGCTTTTACCAAAGACTTGGGCGGCCTGATTGGATCAGGCACCTATACTACGGGCCGTATTTTGGGTTGGGGCGGATTTCAAATCGGTCCGCGCGGGAGTATGGTTTTTAAAATGAGTGAAGCCAACGGGGATACTTTTGCCGAAAGACAGAAAACCGCTTTGGGTAACAGAGACGAAGTGGGGGAAGTGTTTTATCCTTGGCTGCAGGCCGATATTGGGATGCCGTTTCGCATTGATGGATTTATCCGTGCCAGCAGTTACCAAGGCTTGACGATTGCCGGCGGGGGCTTAAGATGGGGGATTACTCGCCCGAATGAAATGTTGGGCTCATTTCAACCGATGCTTGTGGTGGCGGCCCACAGCGCAAGTGCGCGTGATTTTTCCGCATCGCATTATAATGCAAGTTTAGTGCTGTCGATGAAATTTAAATATTTTGTTCCCTATATCGGCGGCGGGGTGGATTATACGACGCTCAATATTAACCGTGCAGATTTGGATGGGTTTTTGGTAGGAGAGCGCGAACATACGGCCACCGCACGTGCTACTGCCGGATTTAATTTTAAACTGCCGTCTTATTTGGATCTTAGCCTTGCTGCTAACTACGCTTATTACGGGTTGGGAGCGGAAGCGTCGCTTTCCTTTCGGTTTTGATACAGATTGCGTTTAGGTCCGTACCCAATAAAAAATGGGTCTTTTGACCCTTGTTTTAGCACTGTGTAAAGGATTAAATATAAATATATTCGGTAGAAAAGGAGATTTTATGAAAATCGGCAAGTATGCAGGCATATTCGTTTTATCGGCTGTTTGTTTGGCCTTTGGTGTACACGGCGAGGCACAGACACAAAAAGAATTAACGAATAAAGTATCCCGCCAAGCTGCAGAAGCACAAAAACAGAATAATGTAACAGGGACACGTGCAAAAGCTGAGGCTGAAGCTGTTAAGGCGCGGCAAGCTGAAATTGAGAAATTGCTGGGACCGGCTGTAGCCGTTATGGAAAAACATGATTTTGATCCGGCCTACTTGGGTGAAGCGTTAAGCGCCTGGATTCCGCAGGCAATGGTAAATGCCAAAGAAGCCAAGATGAGGGAACAAGGGCAGGAAATTTCTGAACCCGTTGAGCTGAGTGTTGAGGAAATGCGCGCTGCGCAATATGCGGTTTTTGTAGCGCTTCCTTCAACATATAACGTAAACCCGATATATACTACGGAATATATTAACGCCCATCCGGTAGAGAACTGGTCGCGCTATCGGGCTTATTGTGTGCGCGCGTTGGAGTTGGTGGGGAAAGCGTTGGAAGGGATTGCCCAAGAAGAAAAGAATTTCGAGTATACCTATCTCAAAGCGTATACCCATTAATTTGATTGCTTTTTTTGAACCCCCCGCCGTATTAACGGCGGGGGGTCTTTTGTTAAGCGGCATTTCTAAAATAGTGTGGTTCAACGAATCGTAAGAGTGCGGACAAGAAGGGAGCCCCTGCCTCTGGGTCTTGACCCGTTTTTTTTTTTTGATATGATAGGGTTATTCCGTAGGTTTTTTGCGTGGGCTCTTTCGGTTGTGGTTTATTGCGTTAAAATCGGTAGATCCTGAGCAGAAGCGACTCAGAATGACCTTTTTAAATGGAGGAAAATAAAATGAAAGGTTTTATGTTTAGCCGTTATCCTGAATTTATTTCAGGATCCAGTAACAAAGGTTTTACGCTGATAGAATTGTTGGTTGTTGTACTTATCATTGGTATCTTATCGTCGGTAGCGCTGCCGCAGTACACGAAAGCGGTGGAAAAAAGCCGTGCGACGGAAGCGTGGTCCACGTTAAAATCTATTTATGCGGCTAATTCTGTCTATATAATGGGAGGAAATCCAAACGGAGCAAACTCTTGGGCGGAGTTGGATTTGTCGTTTACTGATGAAAATGGACAAGTTGTTTCTTCTGGAAGCGAGTTTAATACAAAAAATTGGTCGTATTATGTTCACGATGCCGGGTGCGGAGACAGTACATATGCCCCCAGCGCAACTCGGAGAAATTCCAATGATACCTATGTTTTACGATATTGTAATGGCCATCGCCAATGTGAGGACAATAAATCCGGCGCAGTTTGCAAAAAAATAGGTATGGGAAAATCAGATGCTTGTATTACCGGACGATTAAACGGCGGAAGTTGCTATACAGATTAGTTTTAGATGAGAATAAATCCCCCGATATATAGATCGGGGGATAGTTATTTTTGTGAGTTTTTGCTTTGTGGCTTATTTATAATAGATTTCTTTTTTCGTTTGGTCCGCAGTTTCTTTGCCGGCCGCCGCTTCCAAAATCAAAAATCCGAAATCAATCGTAGCCGCCGCGCTTTTGCCGGTAATGAGGTTCCCGTCTCGCACGGCGTAACCGTCCTGATATTCGCCGCCGAAATCCTCGTTCATCGCGGTAAAACACGTGTATTTTTTGCCTTTTAGATAGCCGGCGCGGCCTAAAATCGTCGGGCCGGCGCAAATGGCGGCTACCAGTTTGCCCGCGTCTATAAACTGTTTGATAATCGCCTGTACGTCTTGGCTGGCTTCCAGCGCTTTGTATTCCGGCCCACCCGGGATAACGAGTGCGCCGTATTCTTCTGCATTGAATTGCGAAAACGGCCGCAGATTCGTAACCGTCAGCCCGAAGCGGCCCGTGGCGTCTTTATCCAACAGCGAGTAGACGTCTACGGTAAGGCCGCCGCGGCGCAAGATGGCGTAGGTGCCAACGGCTTCGATTTCTTCAAATCCGTCTGTTACAATCATACAAATTTTCATTATTCTTCCTCCGGTGAACGATCTTCGTACGGGTCAAAAAGCCCCGGGAACAGTTGGTCCTCCACAATGCGCGCGCAATCGGCCACGCAGCCGCGGCAGGAACGCAGACGGTCGGTTTTGCCGTCCGTTCCGCGCAGAAGAGCGCAGCAGGAAGTGGTGTTCCAGTTTTCAAACTGTTTAATCATATGGCCGCCCAAATCAAAGGTGGAAAATTTGGTGGCGGGGGCCTGCATATTGCCGTCGCTGTTTTTGAGTCCGGCCAGCATCATCATCGCGCAAACGGAACCGCACATTTCGTACCGCTTGGCGATACCAAGCCCGTAGGCTTCCGCGGCGCGAAAGGCTGTTTTTTCGTCCATATCCAAGAGGTCGCAATAGGTGCAGGCAACGGCTTGTGCACAGTTATAACCGTTTTTGTGGCGGTTTTTGGCAAGTTGTACGCGGGATTTCATAGGTTTGTTCCTCGTGTTGTTCAAAAAATCCCGAAGGGCGGCTGCCCTTCGGGGAGATATTATTTTGCGGCTTTTTGGAGCGCGTTTACTTTATCCGTTTTTTCCCAAGCGAATTCTTCGCGGCCGAAATGGCCGTAGGCCGCCGTGGGGCAATAGATGGGACTCCTTAATTTAAAGTGCTCAATGATACCGCGCGGCGTAAGCGGGAAAAGCTTGCGGGCGATTTGTGCCAGTTTTTCATCCGGCAATACGCCTGTTCCGTCGGTATCTACATAGAATCCGACGGGCTCTTCGCGCCCGATAGCGTACGCGATTTGCACGGTGCATTCGTGCGCCAGTTTTGCCGCCACGAGGTTTTTGGCAATATAGCGCGCCATATACGCAGCAGATCGGTCCACTTTCGTCGGATCCTTGCCGGAAAACGCTCCGCCGCCGTGCGGGCAGCGTCCGCCGTAGGTGTCTACGATGATTTTGCGTCCGGTCAGACCGGTGTCGGACTGCGGGCCGCCGATCACGAATTTACCCGTGGGGTTGATGTAGATTTTGGTATTTTTATCTATCCATTTTTGGATAGCGGGCGAAATAGCCGCCGCTTCTATCTCTTTTTTGGATTTTTCGGTAATTTTATTGCCGGATTTGTCCAAAATTTCTTCGGTGTGTTGGGTGGAAATGACTACCGTGTCCACGCGGATGGGTTTGCCGTCTTGATATTCCACGGTTACCTGACTTTTTGCGTCGGGCCCCAGATAGGGCAGCCTTCCCGAGGTGCGCGCTTTTTCCAGATTTTTCAAAATTTCGTGGGATAAAACGAGCGAAAGCGGCATAAATTCTTTGGTTTCGTTTACGGCGTATCCCACCATAAGGCCTTGGTCTCCCGCGCCGCCTACGTCTACGCCTTGGCTGATGTCGGGCGATTGCTTGCCGATGACATTGACTACCGCGCAGGTTTTATAGTTAAAACCGTATTTGGCGTCATTATAACCGATATTTTTGATAACATCGCGCGCAATTTGTTCTACATCTACCCACGTACGGGTGGTAATTTCCCCGCCGATGACTACCAATCCGCGCGTAATATACGTTTCGCAGGCTACACGGGCGGTTTTGTCTTTCTTTAAAATTTCGTCCAAAATAGCGTCGGAAATTTGGTCGCAGACTTTGTCCGGATGTCCTTTTGAGACGGACTCAGACGTGAAAAAGCATTTTCCTTGTTTAATCATACAATATGCGGAACCAGATTAAATTTGAGGGGGATGGCGGTTCCTATTCATATTATACCACTTGTACCCCCTTACTCTACAGCGTTTTTAGCAAAAAAAGCCGCATTTTATCTGCGGCTTGTAGGAAATTGTCGGTTAGTTTGTGGCCGTATCGTTTGTGGGAAGTGTGTTTAGTGGCGTAAGCGGAAGTAAGTCTTTGCCGTAGGCAAAATCAAATACGATTCCGGAAATAAACCGGAGCTGGTTGAAAAAATCTTGTTCGCTGATAAATTCATCCGGTGTGTGGGCGGTGTTGTCGGCCAGCGGATCCATATCCGGCCCCAATCCGTAGGTAATAACGCCTTTTTTGCGTAAAAACTCGTTGTCGCCAGAAGCAGGACTCATCCCCGGTACTGTAATGGCATTGGGCAGCAATTTGCCCGCCGTTTTAGAAATGGACGCAAACAATTCATCCGTGCCGTCCATCGGCGCGGGAAAAGGCGTCTGGGGGCGTTCCAGAATTTCCAGACTGATGTTTTCGTTTCCTTCAAACAGTTTTTTGAGATTCTCGAAAAATTCGTCCGGATCCGATTCCGGCAGCAGCCGCACATTGATGACGGCGCTGGCTTCTCCGCCTGTGGAGCCTGTATCTTTACTGGCGGAGAGAATAGTAGGGTTTAAAGTATCTTTTAATTGTGAACGGAAGAACGGGTCTAGCGCCATAATTTCGGCGGCAGAGTCTTGATTTTGCGGGGATCCGGAAAGCAGAAAATTAATGGTAGTGCGGCCGTCCTCGTCTTGTAATGGGGCGATGGCTTTGAAAAAGGCACGCGCGGTGGACGTGATTTTAGCGGGAGGATCGTAGGCGGCAATTTTGGCGAGCGCCTGTGAAAGCAAGTAGACGGCGTTGTCGTTTACCGGCATAGAGGAGTGTACCCCCGTCCCGTAAGCAGTTACTTTGACGTTCATATACATTTTGGTGGATGCTTCGGCAAAGATAATATCGGTGCCGCCTTTATTTTTGATAATTCCGCCGCCCTCGTTCAGCGCAAATCCCGCATTGATTTTGTCCCAATGTTCGCCGCCGAGCCATAAAATCCCCGTTTCACTACCGGATTCTTCGCCGGAGGTCGCCAAGAAAATGATGTCGCGCTGGGGGAAAATTTCTTGGTCTTTTAGCCACGTGAATAATGCAAGGTAAGCCGCGGTATAATTTTTGGCGTCCGTTGCACCCAAGCCGTAGATATTGCCGTTTTCAACGGTGGCTTTGAAAGGCGGATAGCTCCAGCCTTCAGCAGCGGGAGCTGTATCCAAATGCGAAATAAGCAAAAGCGGTTTTTTTGACGGATCACTCCCTTTTATGCGGGCCATCAGATTGGCGCGCCCTTTGTTGGGGATAAAAATATCCCAGTCTATTTGGTGTTTGTTCAGTTCTTTATATAGATAACGTGCTGCGGATATTTCATCCGGTTCCGGAAGAGAGGTATCGATATTGATGAGATTAATTAAATGACGTTTGGCTTCTTGATTAAGCGCGGTCCACGGGTCCTGCTCCGCGTGTGCGGACAAGAAACAGAAGCCAAGAAGAAAAGCCAAAGCCGTTTTTTTCATTTTTTCTCCGGCAGCGAAAACGCAAGTTTTGCGCCTTCTTTTACCCCGTGTTTGGCGGCCGTTTTGGCGGGCAGTTCTAGCACATACTGTCCCAAGCCTGTGACGCGGGGAATGTCATAATCAGGCGTATAGGTATAGGTGTGTTCTACATCCTCTGCGACGGAGAAAACGGTTTTATCCGCCAAAATAAATACCATATCCAAATTAATCAGCGTATTTTTCATCCAAAATTGCTGGAGTTCGTCCTCATCGGATACAAAAAGCATTCCCTCATTTTCAGGCAGGTGTTTGACGAACATCAACCCTTTTTCTTTTTTTTCAGGGGTATCGGCTACACGGGCTTTAACGGTAAAACCGTCCGGCAGCGTAATGGTAACGGTTTGGTATTTGGTGCACGCGCAGAGGCAGAGCGCGGCAAGTAAAAGAGAAAATTTTTTCATATAAACAAGTGTAGCAAATTAACGCCTGTCCGTGCGGGGTAAAGAGAATACTGTATGGTTGTATTTTACCCGCCCTTTGTCCTGTTTATAAAAAGTGTTCTGCTGTTGCCGTGGTTGTTTTGCAGGCCTTAACCTGTATATACAATCCGTTTCGTACAGAGAAAGCATTTTATTTGTCCGAGCCGCAGGCGAGTTGTAAAATGCGCCGTACGAAACTGGATTTTATGGGTACGGCCTGCGAGTTTTTTGCTTACTTTTTTGTCGATACAAAAAGTAAGGTAAACTTTTGCTTCTTTTCGAAAGAAAAAGA
>NZ_JBJEGE010000001.1:0-4666 GCF_051874775.1 Candidatus Avelusimicrobium sp. | reverse complement strand
CGCTCCACCTCTCGGGCTTACGCCCGGAGTTCTTGCGAGCGGAATGTATAGAAAAGAACGCCCCGATTTTACTCGGGGCGTATTTATCTGATTTTTTACTCCGTAAAACAAGTGTTTCCGCTCATACAATACCGCGTTTCGCTGGTTTTGGAAAGGCCGGCATATTTTTTGCAGCCCGTTTCATTGGAGTTCCCGCCGGAGCAATACCGTTTTCCGTCCTTTACGGTTAAAAACATATATTCTTCGTCTGTTGAACCAAACGGGAGTTGTGTGTTGGCGCGGATACGGTTGCCTTGGTTTGTGGAATCCCAGTTATAGATAAGCTCATAACCAAAATACTTTGTAGCCAAGTAGTTCCCCGTAGCAGGTTGTCCGTTTTGATCTATAAAAGAAATATCCAGTTCATCAAATGTAAACTGACGACTGTCGCCTTCTTCCATTTTTTTTATTTGGATAGCTTTATCAATAGCCCCCAATGTCGTCCACGCCTCAGTTAGACGCGCTTTTTTTACCGCACGCGTATACTGCGGCAAGGCTACCGATGATAAAATGCCGATAATTAGGACAACGACTAACAGTTCAATTAATGTAAACCCTTTCATATTCGTTCCTCCTTTCAAAAAAGTCATCCTGCGATGTTTCTGCACAGATTCTACCGATTTTAAGCGAACAAACCCCAATCGGGAGAACCCTCGCAGAAACCTCTGTGGATTACCCTATCGTATCAAAAAAAAAAAACGGGTCAACCCCCTTGCAGGGGGCAGGCATTCCAGCCCGGCCGGAGTTTCGTAATAGACGGTAGCTTTTAGTTAGAAAGGAACAACATAGGGAATTTCGTTGTTACGAAACAACAGATTTCGGATTACAACCTTCCGGAATGACGCGGCAAGTTGTTGCGGAATGAGAGCGGGAGCGCTTCCGTGATGACAAGAAAAGACAAAAAGAGCGGACCAGCAAGTCCGCTCTGAAGTTAAAACTGTTTGTCAGGGGCGTTTCTTACAACTTGAAAACGGCCCGCCCGCCGATACTTCGCCCCAAGCGTCAAGGAAACACTCGGGACAACTCGGATTATCTTATTTATATTTGGCCTGAGATTTAAAGAAATCAAACACTTTACGTTCCGTAAGCGTAGCCAAAATATGGGCTTTGCGTTCATTAAAGAAAGCTTTGATTTTCTTTTCGTCTTCTTTGTTCTTGGCGTTGGAGGAAAGACTCTTATCCAACTCCGCCTGCCAGTCAGCTTCCGCAGCCTCCAAGTTTTCTTTCTTGGCTACGGCGTGCACAATGTATCCAATGCGCAAATCTTTTTCCACGGTGGGGCGGATACGTTCTTCGAAGCTTTTGCGCTGCTCATCGGTCAGCTGTTCGGGTTTAAGCTGCGTCATACTGCGCACAAAATTATTCAAGGAAGATTCCGTGTATTCTTCCACCAAGCTTTGAGGGAGTTCAAAATTGTTCATTTTGACGAGGTGGTTTTCAATCTGGGCGATTTCATCGCGGTTAGCGGCCTGTTTGGCTTCTGCGTCAAGGCTTTCTTTCACTTTGGCTTTCAGCGCATCCAGAGTTTCAAAACCCATATCTTTGGCAAAATTATCGTCAAGCGCAGGAACGACTTTGTTTTTAATATCATCCACTGTTACGTGAAAAGAAATCGTATCGTTGCCTTCTTTGGTTTCGATATCTTTCACATCGCCTTTTTTCAATCCTTTGATGCCTTCGGCTAATCCGGCCGTCGTTTGCGGGGCAGCCATTTCCACCAGTTCGCTGTCGGCACTTAACTTATAATCGTCCACACCGTTGCGTTTGCCGGTGTAGTGAATGACAGCAAAGCATTTATCATCGATTACTGCACCTTCGGGCGCGCTTTCTAAGCGGGCATTGGCATCCAACACGCGGTTAATGTTTTCCATTACTTCTTCGTCCGTAGCGGTTTCGGGTTTTTTAGCAATTTCAATGCCTTTGTAATCGCACACATCAAATTCTGGAGCGACGTCTACCGCAATTTCAAATGAAAACGCTTTTCCATCGTTAAAATTGGCAAAATCGGCTTTGGTGAGAACGGGCACTGCAACCGGATCAAGCTTCGCCTCAGCCACGGCGCCGTTAATAGCGGCTTTTACCGTCAAGTCAAGTGCGCGTTCTTTGATGTGTCCGCCGAAATTCTGTTTAACTAAATCGAGCGGTACTTTACCGGAGCGGAAACCCTGCATCTGCGCGCGGGACTGCACCTGCACGGCAGCGTTTTGGAAACATTTGGTTACCAGTTCGGGGGCGGCCTCAACGGACAGCGTAACGCGGCAGCCTTCTTTGCCGAGTTGCTTGGTTTTTACTTCCCCCGCCTGAGCGGTTTTGAAAATGGACATTCTGTACACTCCTCTTTTTATTCGGCCTCGCCGAAATTCTTTGGACGGAGAGGGACTTGAACCCTCACGGATTGCTCCATACGCTCCTAAGGCGTACGCGTCTACCAGTTCCGCCATCCGTCCTCATTTGTATTTCTTAAATTTATAGAAAAACTAAAAATGGGCCATGTGAGGCTCGAACTCACGACCTTACGCTTAAGAGGCGTCTGCTCTACCAACTGAGCTAATGGCCCGAAATGGATTAATTAGATTATAGCAAAAAAAGCAGGGCAGGTAAACGCCCCAAAAAGCACATTGTTTAAAGAAGATATTTTTATTTTATCAATTTTTTACTACAGCAGCAAGCGCGTCAAATGACGGTTGACAAGCCACCATCCAAACAAATACAATACGAGTATCCCACTTACTATAGGAACTCAAATGACAAACAAAACCCTGCCGTTGCTTTTAGCCGCTTATTTGTGTATTTTTGCTTTTATCCCCGCACGCGCACAGGAAGCCTTTGACTTTGAAAATATAGACTCCCTTTTAGAAGAAAACACGCTGATTGACGTTTCCAACCGTTATGCCGCTGTGCTGCAAAACTATCTGCCCGAACGCGCCGCCCGATTAGGCTACGGTTCCGCCGCCGCGCAATTAAACGACCGCTCCGCCGAAACGCAGCTCCACGCCCTGCGCGCACTACAGAATGTGCGGGAAAAATTGAAAGATGTAAACGTAAAAAATCTGTCGGAATCAAAAAAAGTCGATTTTCGACTGTTACAAAATGCCTTAAATAATGATATCCGCCGCACCGAGCAAAGCAAAAATAATCCCTTATATTACACTGAAGCGTTTGATGCGGTGTACGATGTTTATTTAAACGATTCTCTCTCTCCCGCAAAAAAACGAGCTGATCTTTCCGCGCGGATAACCGCACTGGCAAATACGGCGGATCAAGCCGAAAAAAATCTTTCCCAGCCTTCGGCTTTCTTGGCGCAGCTCGCAATGGAAAAAGCATACTACGCTTATCTTTCTTTTGATGAACTGGCAGAGTATTTAATGCAAAATGCTCCTGACGATTTTTCCACCGATCAAGCCCGTACTACCGCGCGCGAAGCCAAACGCTCTGTAAGAAGAATGTTTGATTTATTCAAAAAACTGTCCCAAAACG
The DNA here is from genome assembly GCF_051874775.1 of Candidatus Avelusimicrobium sp. Classification (GTDB taxonomy): domain Bacteria; phylum Elusimicrobiota; class Elusimicrobia; order Elusimicrobiales; family Elusimicrobiaceae; genus Avelusimicrobium. Next base: position 1,150 of record NZ_JBJEGE010000001.1, on the reverse strand, counting down.
AGGACGGGCAGGATTTCCGTTTGGGGGAAGAATCCTATGCCCAACTGCTTTCGGACGAATACCAAATAAACATCTCCACCGCCAAATTGGTTAAAAAATTGGAGAACAACACCAAAACGGCCCGCCGAAACTTATCGGCTGCACTGGAATTGTTTTTAACCCAAACGGATGCGGAAGAAGAAATTACACTTTTGGAAGATTCCAATGACGTGCCGCAGACTGTACCGAAAAAGAAGACAAAAAAGAAAAAAGCAAAAAAAGGCAAACCCGTGTTGAGAAATGCACAGGATTTTTACGCCGTAGCAAAAAGAACCGCTCCCGCCAAAATGGACGAAAACGCGGTGAGCGCACTTCAAAGTCAGGTTGCTGCGCTGTCAGCGGAACTGGCTCAAAAAAATATCTTTTCTGCCAAACAAACCGTGTTTAATGTGCGCCAAGCGCCCCGCTACTACGCCTATACGCACGCTTTTGTATTCCGGCCGGCATACCTTGGAGCTGCCCCGCAATTTTTACTGCGCCTGCCCGCAGGTAATAATCTGGCAAAAGAAGAACAGTTAAAACGCGATTTTAACACACCCGTTCTTAAACTGCTGACCGCAAAACAATTAGTACCGGGCGGATACTATCAAGAGGAGATGGGCAAAAATTGGTCCGTTTGGAGAAAATCTTACCCTGCTTCCACTACCGCAAACGGTTGGAAAGAATACGGTGCATTGATAGCAAAAGAACAAAACTATATCGTCACTGACGATGAACTGCTTTACTATGCGTGGGACGGATACCGCCGCGCACTGGCTGCCGAAACGGATGCAAAACTGCAAACTAAACGTTTTTCTTATACGGATGCGCTTAATTATTTAACGCAGGAGAACGGCTTGGAACAAGCCGAGGCCGAGCAAATGCTCAAAGATTTGGCCTCCCGCGCAGGAGAAGCCGTCAGCCGGCAGGAAGGATTGGAAATTTGGCAAAATGCGCGTGAAAAATTCCGCAAAAAACTGGGAAAGAAATTTAACGAAGCGGACTTTCACCAAAAGGCTCTGCAAACGGGCAATGTTCCGCCCGCAGACGTAGAAGCGGAAATCTCCCGCTTGTATGAAAAGGAAAAACGCCAAGCCAAGCGAAAAAATTTCTTTTAAACATCTTGTTCTGG